>CAZRNE010000030.1:0-44981 GCA_964601365.1 uncultured Opitutaceae bacterium
GGAACCTGGCTTAGCCGAGCGCGGCGGCGAGCTTCGACTTGAGCGAGGACTTGTCCATCATGCCGACGTAGGTGCCGGCGACGGCACCGCCTTTGAAGAGCAGCAGGGTCGGGATGGCGCGCACGCCGAACTGGGCGGCGAGGTCGCCGTTGTCATCCACGTTCACCTTGGCGATGCGGAGCTTGCCGGCGTATTCGGCGGCGAGTTCGTCGAGGATCGGGGCGATGGCCTTGCAGGGGCCGCACCACGGGGCCCAGAAATCCACGAGCACGGGCGTGGCGCCGGCGACGGCGTCCTTGAAGGTGTTTTGGTCGAGTTGGGTGACGTTGGCGGACATGATGGAAGGAGGGTTGTCGTTTCGGGCAAAAAAGCAAACCGGCGGTCACTCCGGGGTGGATTCGTGGATGATCTCGGCCAGTTCCTTGGGCTCGACGGATTCCAGCTTCTTGCCGCGTCGCTTGAGGTGCTCGAAGGTCTTGACGAGGGTCTCGGTCATGCGGCCGTGGGTCTCCTCGGAGCCGCCGACGATGGTGAACTTCTCCGCGGAAGTGATGCGCTTGTGGCCGTCGTGGTTGTCGAAGCCGACGCCGAGCAGGTGGGCGTGCTTTTTGGGCCGGCGGCGGGTGGCTTTCTTCATCAGGCGGTGACGCTGGGCGGGGTGGCCGCGTTTTCAAGCGGGATTTCGTCGACGGCGGTGCAGGCGATGTCGGTGAAGGCTTCGGCCTGTTCGAGCTGGAGCTTGCGCAGGCGGGCCAGCTCGAGCACGGCGAGGAAGGTGGCGACGAGGCGGCGGAGCGTGACAGGCCCGGTGAAGAGACGTGAGAACAGGAAGGATTTCTCGGTCTTGAGGCGGTCGAGGATGTATTCCATCTGGTCGGCCACGGTGACCTGCTCGGCATGGATCTCGCCGACAACCAGCTTCTCGGCGAGGCGGCGGAGGACGATGTTGAAGGTGTTCCAGAGCTCGACGCGGTCCACGGGGCGCAACGGGCGTTCGGAGACGGGGGCGAAGGCCGAGCCGGGGCGCGGCAGCTGGTCCTGCGTGGCGACGGCCAGGTCACCGAGCGTGGCGGCGGCCTCCTTGAATTTCTTGTATTGGATCAGCTGGTGGACGAGCTCCCAGCGGGGGTCGAGGTCGTCGTCCTCGGCGTTGGGGTCGACGGCCTGCTGGTGCTTGGGCAGGAGCATGCGGCTTTTGATCTCCATCAGGGTGGCGGCCATGACGAAGAACTCGCCGGCGACGTCGAGCTGCAGCTCCTTCATCGAGTGGAGCACCTCGATGTATTGGCGGGTCACCGACTCGATGGGGATGTCGTAGATATCGAGCTCGTTCTTGCGGATAAGGAACAGGAGCAGGTCGAGCGGACCCTCGAACACGGGGAGTTTGATGCGGTATTCGGCTTCGGCGACCACGGGGCGAGTCGAGGCGCCGCGCGCAGGCGGCGCAAGGGGGAAATCAGGGATACTCAGCCCAAGGATAATTTCTTAGGGTCCTTGCGCCCGTCCCAAAAGCGCAGGATCTCCACGACCCGCTCCCGGTCGTTAACCCGATAGATGATAAGGTAGTGGAGGTGGATCAGCTTCCGCGTGTCGCTTCGGTTGCGCACGGGTGCCCCACGAAACGGCATTTCATTCAGAGAAAACGCAGCATCGACCAACTCGTCACCTATTCTGATCGCCGCCTGCTGACTGTCTTGGGCGATGAACGCGACGATGGCCGCGAGATCATCGTCGGCTTGTGGCGCGAGGACTATCCGGTAGCCCACGAGCGGACCTTTTTCTTCAACTCTTCCTTGGTGTAGGCTCGGGTTCCAGATTTCTGGATAGACTGGATTCCCAGGTCAATAGCTGCGAGCAGCGCGGGGGATTCTTCCTCTACGAGCCAATCCCTTAACTGCGCGCGTTCGTCTGCGGGTAGCTTGTCAATTGCGTCGCGAATTTCGGCTAGCCGTGTCATGCGCGCAGGTTAGCGACCGGACTTGTGGACGCAAGCGGGTCTTTCGGGAAGTTACCCTGACTTTCGAGTGATCACCGCTGTATAAAACCCGTCTGTGTCGTGCGTGGCGGGCAGGAGGGTGGAGCCGAGGCCGTCGAAGACTCCGCCGCAGTCCCGCGCGGGCGGGGCGGTCTGGAAATCGGAGCACGCATTGAGGAAGGCGGCGACCACGTCGTGGTTCTCGCGGGCGCTGAGCGAGCAGGTGGCGTAGACGAGCACGCCGCCCGGACGGACATGGGCGGCGTTGGCCGTGAGGATCGCGAGCTGGTCGGCGGCGAACGCGGCGACCAGCTCCGGCGTGGTCTGCCACTTCATGTGCGGTAGACGGCGCCAGGTGCCGGAACCGGAGCAGGGGGCGTCCACCAGGACGCCGTCGTAGGACCCGGTGGGTTTGTTCGTAATACGAACATTGGTCAGGCGCGCGCGGGCGGTGCGCTCGCCCAGTTCGTGCAGCGGTTCGGAGCGGATGTCGTGCGCGTCTACGGAGCCGGAGTCGCCGACGAGGCGCGCGAGCTGGACGGTCTTGCCGCCGGCACCGGCGCAGGCATCGAGCCAACGCTGGCCGGGAGCGATGGGCGCTTGGGCGAGCACGAGCTGTGAGCCGAGGTCCTGGATCTCGACGAAGCCGCGGCGCAGGGCGTCGGTGCGGCCGACGTCGGCATTGGGCGCGAGGCGCACGGCCTCCGGGAAAAGCCGGTGCGGGACGGGATCCCAGCCGAGCGACCGGAACTCGTCCAGCACGATGGAATGATCCTGGCACTGGAGGCGCACCCAGATGGGCGCGCGGTCGAGCAGGGCATCGAGGTTGGGCGACGCGAAGGCGGCGGGGCAATGTTCGCGGAACCAGCCGGGTAAAAGTGTCTGCGGTTCGAGGTCTGGGTGGAACCCGGCCGCTGGACGGGTTCTGAGCGCGTCCAGAGGCCGCGCTCCACCTTGAGATTTCTGCTTAAGTAGAACGGAGAGAGAATTCGCCTTTTCCGCCAACGATGCCCCCGCGGGACAAGGAGGCCAGTCGCCGAGCACGGCGGCCCGGAAGGCGCCGGTCTCCTTCTGCTCGGGGGCGAGCCAGGCTACGGCGCGGACAAAGTCGTCCGGGCGGGACGCAGCGAGCGTCTCGACCCACGGGAGGAAACGCAGGGCGGTGTAGATGAGCTCGCGGTAGAGTCGACGGTCGCGCGAGCCGATGGAGCGGTTGCGGCCGAGCAGTTCCTTGATGCGGCGGGGCAGGGCGCTGTCGGTGCGGAGATGCGGCGCCAGCTCGCGCCAGAACTGCAGGAAGTAGCGGCGTTGGTTTTCGGCGATGCGCGGGTGCACGGCGCGGCTCAGAATTTCAGCAGGTCGACCTCGACGTTGAAGCCGAAGGAGCTTTCGCGGCGGGGGCCCTCGAAGAAGGAGACCTCGTATTTAACCGCCCAGGTCTGGCCGAGGCGGTGCCAGACGCCGTAGGTCTGCTCGTTGAAGCGGCTGCGGCGCGCATCGTAGCGCCAGCGGCCGACGAAATCGAGCGTCTCGTTGAGGCGCTGCCGGTAATCGAGCGAGTATTCCTCGTAGTCGTTGCGCAGGTAGTGGGAGGCAAGGCGGACCGACCACCATTCCTGGTCGGTGATCTCGACGGCGGTGTTGAACTCATTCTGCTGCCGGCGGTGGACGTCGTAGCGCTCGTAGGCGGAAAGGCGCAGCCACGGGGCGGGCGTGAGGGAGAGCTCGGTATGCAGGTCGCCGAGGCCCTTCGCCGGGCGGCGGTAGGTGAAGTCGTAGTCCGCGGCGATCGTCAGCGAGGCGAGATTCCGGGAACCGTAATCGGCGCGGGTCTGCAGGATGTTGTCGAGCTGGAGGCGCAGGGTGTCGAGACGGGTGAAGTCGTCCACGTGCCGCCGGTCGGCGAGGGAGAGGGGCTGGAGGTAGGTGGCGAAGACGCGGCGGTCGAGGGCGGGGATGAACGCGCGGCCGTCGCCGGCCTCGGGCGCGTAGCGGTAGGAGACCCGCGGGGTGACGAGATGCCGCAGGCCGTCGATCTCCCAGATTTCGTTTTTGTAGTCGAAGGTGGCGCTAGCGGTCAGGTGGGCGTCGAAACCGACCTCGCCGAAGGTGCGGGTGTGGTCGCTCTTGCCGCCGGTGGCGTCGGCGTAATGCGTCAGGCGCGCGCCGGCGACGGGCGTGAAGGCGAACCACGGCGCCGGCGCGAGCGTGCGGCTGAGGCCATAGTAGGCGTCGAGGCGGGTGCTCTCGATTTGCGGCGCGAGCAGGTAGGTGTCCTCCTGCAGGAAGGCGGCGCCGGCGTGGAAGCGTTGCGTGAGGCCGAGCGGGGCGGGCGAGGGCAGCAGGTCGAAGCGCATCTCGGGCAGGCGTTCCTGCACGCGCTGGAAGCGGTTGGGGTGCAGCCGGGTGAAGGCGCTGACGACGAAGTTGTCGCCGGCGTAGGCGGCTTCGAAATACGAATCGGGCTCCTGCACGGGGTAGAATTCCTTCGGCCGGAAATCGCGGATGACCTCGGAGTCGCTCCAGTAGTTGAACTGGCCCTGGATGGACCAGCCCGGGGCCGGCCGCTGCCAGTGCGTCCACTCGAAGAAACCGCGCTCCTCCGGCACGGGGCGGCCGAGGACATCGCGCTCCTTGTCGCCAAAGTCATTGATGTAACCCGAGCGGAAGGAGCCGCCGCCGGTCGGGTTCCCGCCGCCGAGGGAGTATTCGCCGGAGGGCCCGATGAGCAGGCCGCGGGAACTGTAGAGGCCGCCACCCGCGCCGAGCTTGAGGCCGGGGGCGACGGGGAGGTTGGCGCCGAACTCGGCGAACACACCGAGGCTGCGGCGGTAGCCGACCTTGGCGGTGAGGTAGGAGATGAAATCGGCCTTCAGGGAATGCTCGAAGTGCGGCAGGGTGAGGAAGCGACCGCCGAGCAGACCCACGCGCAGGCCGGAGGCGGAGACAACCTCGCCGCGTCGCCAGGTGATGCGCTCGGCGCTCAGCGCGGGGGTGTAGCGGGCGTTCTCGCGGAAGAAGACGGTGGCGTTGGTGAAGACGAGTTCGTCGAGGGTGCCCGTGACTGACTCGCCGCTCAGGTAGACGGGGAACTGGCCGAGGCGGAGGTTGGCGACCTCGAGCTGGCGCGTCGCGAGGTTGTAGGTGCAGCGGTCGGCCACCATGCGCTGCGTGCCGCGGGTCAGGACGACCTTTCCCGCGGCTTGGGCGATCTTGGTGCGGGCGTGGTAGCGGATCTCGTCCGCGGCGAGGATGAGGTCGCCGTATTCGAGCACGGCGTGACCGCGAAAGGTGGTTTCGCCCGAAGCGAGGTCGGTCTCGGAGGTATCCGCCGCGAGCCGGGAGGGGGCGACCTCGGCGCCCGGTGTCTGGGCGCGGGTCAGGGCGGCGGCGGCGAGGGCGGCGGCGGCAAATAGGAGTCGCGGGAGACGGCGGAGCATCAGGTAGGGAAGTGCCGCGCGGCAGCGCGCGGCGCAATGCGTAAGTCACAGGCCGCTTGACGCTGTTCCCCGCGAAATGGTTGGACGCGTTTGCGGGCTTCGCGCATCAAAGCGGCAACGTGATCATCCCCGCCCACGAGCTGCAGTCCTTCCTCACCAACCGGCAGGCGGACCCCCATCGCTGGCTCGGCATGCACCCGATGGAGCAGGACGGGGCGAAGGGCGTGGTCGTGCGGGCCTTCCTGCGCGGGGCGCACACCTGCAAGGTCGTGGAATGCGACGCCCCCGGCGAGCCCACCTATGAGCTTGAGCGGCTGGCCGGCGAGGGGTTCTTCGAGGGCTTCATTCCCGGGCGGCCGGAGGTTTTCCACTACCAGCTGCGCTACGCCACGGAGTGGGGCGAGAGCCACCAGATCTACAACCCCTACTCGTTCCTGCCGTCGCTCAGCGAGCACGACCTCTACCTCTTCAACGAGGGCAACGAGCACCGCATCTACGAAAAACTCGGCGCACATCCGCGCCGCATGGGCCGGGTGCCGGGCGTGTCCTTCGCCGTGTGGGCGCCGTCGGCCTCGCGGGTGTCGCTCGTGGGCAACTTCAACGGTTGGGACGCGCGCTACCATCCGATGCGGCCGCTGGGCGCGTCGGGCGTGTGGGAGCTGTTCCTGCCGGGCCTCGGGGAGGGCGAGCTCTACAAGTTCGCCATCACCGACCGGTTCGGCCGCACGCATTTCAAAACCGATCCCTACGGCACATTTTTCGAGGCCCCGCCCAACAACGCCGCCGTGGTCTGCCGCACCGACAAGCACACCTGGGGCGACGCCGAGTGGCTCGCCCGCCGCCAGGCCCAGGCCGGCCGGCTCGACCGGCCGATGTCCATCTACGAGGTGCATCTCGGCTCCTGGCGGCGCGTGGCCGAGGACTCCAACCGCCCACTCACCTACCGCGAGCTGGCGCCCGCGCTGGCGGACTACGTCAGCGGGATGGGCTTCACGCACGTCGAGATCATGCCGGTGGCCGAGTATCCGTTCACCGGTTCCTGGGGCTACCAGGTGACGGGCTACTTCGCGCCCACGCACCGCTACGGCACGCCGGAGGATTTCCAGTTCTTCGTCGACCACCTGCACCAGCGCGGCATCGGCGTCATCCTCGACTGGGTGCCGGCGCATTTCCCGCGCGACCACTTCGCGCTGGCGCAGTTCGACGGCACGCACCTCTACGAGCACGAGGACCCCCGCCTCGGCGCGCACATGGACTGGGGCACGCTCATCTTCAACTACGGCCGCAACGAGGTGCGCTGCTTCCTCATCGCCAGCGCGCTCTCCTGGCTCGAGCGCTACCACATCGACGGCCTGCGCGTGGACGCCGTCGCCTCGATGCTCTACCTCGACTACTCCCGCAAGGCCGGCGAGTGGATTCCCAACCGCTTCGGCGGGCGCGAGAACCTCGAGGCCATCGCCTTCCTCCGGCAGGTCAACGACCTCGCGCGCCACTACCATCCCGGGGTGGTCATGATCGCCGAGGAGTCCACCGCCTTCCCGCAGGTCAGCCATCCCACCGCGTCGGGCGGCCTCGGCTTCGACTACAAGTGGAACATGGGCCTGATGCACGACACGCTGAAGTATTTCTCCACGGACCCCATCGGCCGCAAGTGGGAGCACAACAAGCTCACCTTCGGCATGATCTACCAGTATTCGGAGAACTTCATCAGCACCTACTCGCATGACGAGGTCGTGCACCTTAAGGCCTCGATGCTCGGCAAGATGGGCTCGGCCACCATGCACGAGAAGATCGCCACGCTCCGCGCCTTCTACGCCTACATCTGGACCTATCCCGGCAAGAAGCTGCTCTTCATGGGCGGCGAGTTCGGCCAGCGTTCCGAGTGGAACCACGACGCCAGCCTCGACTGGCACCTCTGCGAGAAGCCCGAGCACGCGGGCATCCGCACCCTCGTGCGCGACCTCAACCGGCTCTACGCCGCCGAGCCCGCCTTCGGCGCCCACGACTTCGCCCCGGCCTCGTTCCAATGGGTCAACTGCACCGACGGCGACAACAGCGTCATCAGCTTCCTGCGGCGCGTGCCCGGCGGCGACGCGGTCTTCCTCATCATCGGCAACTTCACGCCCGTGCTGCGCGAAGCCTACCGGGTCGGCGTGCCGCAGGCCGGCCGCTGGGAGGAGGTGCTCAACACCAACTCCGCGCACTACGGCGGCGAGGGCACCGGCAACCACGGCGGCCGCGACAGCGACGACACGCCCAGCGACGGCCACGCGCAGTCGATCTCCCTCACTCTGCCCGGCCTGACCACGCTCGTCTTCAAATGGGTGCCCGGCTCCGCGCCTCAGCCGAAGCCTGCCGCCGTGGCGGCGGAAAAACCCGCGCCCGCTCCCCGCGCCAAGGCCGTAAAGAAATCAACCCCGGCCAAGTCAAAGCGGGTGAAGTAAGGATCAAGCAGGCGGCGTGGCTAGCGACTTCAGGATTTTCTTTGCCAAGAACTCATTGACCTCACATGGCGCGGCACCGGTTCCGACCGTCCTGTCTTCGGGTTATGATAGATGTCGTGTTTCGCTCCGTGTCGCAGAAGCGAGCATCCGGCCTTATCGAGTTCAGCGACCAAGTCGCGTCGCTTCATGCCAGCTCAAGCTCGGCGACACTGCGGATGCCCGGGATATCCTCGGCCGAGAACATCTCATGCAGGTCGCGCAGGTGTGCCTTGAGATCCTCAAGATCCTCGCCCTGGGTCCAATGATCGGGATGCGAGTTCAGGTAGCCGAGATAACGGCCGTCCGCTTCCTTCCAATACGTGAACTGGGCTTTCATGCGGCGGAACGATGCACAAATAAGGTCTGAATGCCAGTCGGCAATGGAGTGGGGTGCCCGGCTCAAAGCCTCA
The DNA here is from genome assembly GCA_964601365.1 of uncultured Opitutaceae bacterium. Classification (GTDB taxonomy): domain Bacteria; phylum Verrucomicrobiota; class Verrucomicrobiia; order Opitutales; family Opitutaceae; genus Didemnitutus. The sequence continues at coordinate 8,309 of CAZRNE010000030.1, forward strand.
GCCGAAGCCTGCCGCCGTGGCGGCGGAAAAACCCGCGCCCGCTCCCCGCGCCAAGGCCGTAAAGAAATCAACCCCGGCCAAGTCAAAGCGGGTGAAGTGAACGCAAAGGCTGTTGTCGCTAATCTTCGCCAATCGGCGCTGATGCTGTAGCGCGGCCTCTCCGCCTTGCTCAAAGGCTGCCTGCCGGAGAAATGCGTCTACTCGGCCTCACCGATCAGGGGCAGCAGCAGGGAAGTCACCGCATCCGTCACATCCTCGGGGCCGGCGCAGGCAAACTTGGCCCGGCGCGCTTTCCAGTCCAGGCTCTTGATCTGGTCGGTCAGGATGACTCCCTGCACGGGCAGCCCGGGGGGCAGCGGCACCTCAAATGGGTAACCCTTGGCCTTGCTCGTGACGGGGCAGGCGAGAAAGAGCCCCGTCTTGCGGTTGTAGGACTCGGGCGAAACCACGAAGGCCGGGCGGCGGCCTGATTGCTCATGTCCGGCTTGCGGGTCGAAAGTCAGCCAGACCAGATCGCCGCGCTGCGGGACATAACTCATCACCAGACTTCCCGGCCAACGATAGCACCGGTGTCCACCGCCTCGTGCCGGTTTGCGGGCGTCACCCGGCGCAGCAGGACGGCGAGCGAGTGGCGTTTGCGTCGCACGGGCTGCACCACCAAGGCGCCGGACTTGAGGGAGAGGGAAACTTCCGAACCCTCGTCAAGGCGCGTCTCGGCGGCGTAGGCCCGGGGGATGCGGAGGGCGAGGCTGTTGCCCCAGCGTTGCACGGCGGTCTTCATGGCTCTACAACGTAGCTACGTCGGTGGGCTGGTCAAGCCCGGCTTCAACTCCCTCGTCTTCGAATGGGGTGCCCGGCTCCGTGCCGCAGCCCAAGCCCGTCGCGGGGGTGGCGGAGAAACCCGCATCCGCACCCCGCGCCAAGTCCGCGAGGAAATCCGTCCCGACCAAACAGCCTAGTCGAAAATAGCCATACGGTGAGCGACCTTTCTAGCCGCGTCGCAGCCCAGCGAAGACGGGTGGTTCTTACCTGCCTCTTTTGATTACCAGAAATGGTTCGACTGCACCGAACGATTAAGATGAGTCACAGCCGCTTGCGGCCATTAACTCAGGCGGCTGGTTCAGCCTTTTGGATTCATGCGACGAGCACAACTGCGACGACGACCATCACACCGAACACAACGACCGATAAGCAACCGGAACTCATGCTTGAAGAAGATGGGGTAACCTCACGACCGAGTAACCGGTCAATCATCTCTGACGCTTCTAACTTCGACGCAGACGAGGGAAGATTGCCCCCGAGATCACGAATAAAATCGAGCTGCGCCTCAGTCGCCGGTTCAGTCGCCCATATCGCCGCATAGCGCTCGCGAAGCTCTCGGGAGCGCACGGTTGACGCCCGCTGCGCGGCCTCTCGCTCTGGCGCGCGCTGCTCCCATTCAATCCGCGCTGCTTCACTACGCGCCGTCTTCGCTTCTTCACGCTCCTTCAGCGGAATTACACGGATAAGTGCGGCCTGCAGACGGCTCAGCTCCCAATCGTAGATCTCGCCATCGGCGATGTATCGATGGACCTCTTCTTTGAGGAATCGAATCGCTGGAATGCTGTCGGCTGGGACTTTTGCAAGCCATGCTTTCAATTCATCCAACTCGCGCGCGTCGAACTTGCCATCGGCGAGCCAAGTGCGGCTCAATTCGATCAACTCACGTCCGAGGCCCTCAGCAGCTTGAGTCTTCGTAAGAGCTATACGAGCACCTTTCTTCATTGCGGTGTCATTCGTCGTCTTTTTCGCCCAACGATTCAGCTCAGTCACGCCCGCCGAGCGAATAAGCCAACCCTTCTGAAGAACGCGGCCAAGTGAACGTGAAAGGAATATACGAACTAGGCGCGAGCATGGGCGCAGGTGCTTTGGCGCATAGCAGTGCCCCTTTCTTTCTCGTAGCGGTCATGGCTTTGTTCCTGACGGACCTGCTGAACCTTGGGTGGACGACGAGGCTGGAGAAGACTGTGCAGCGGTAGGCAAATGAAATCGCTACCTTGCGAGAAGAAGTCCGCAGACTGCAATCGCTGTGCCGATCCACCACTTCCATTCCTTCGCCAAATGCTGAACTATCGCCCGCGCAATCTTCGCGGAGCGTGAATACTCCTGCGATCCACCGATGACCACCAAATCTGAATTTGGGTCCTGGTTAAAAACGACAAACTCACCATTATACCAACGCTTGATGCGGTCGTTGAGCTTCATGCTTTCTCGCACAATTGTGTTACTCAGCGAAACTAGATTGAGATAGAATTGGCACAAGCCGGATGATTATCGGAAATCCGAGCGCTTGCAAGACAGGGTTGTATTTCCGGGTTTGGCTTTTACGGCTGCTGCACCCTCCCGGCAAAAGCCAAACCGCGCCGGGAGCTTTGGCGTTTACGCGCCGGGAGAAACCGTGCTTCGTCGCGGCATGGGCAAATGGCTGCTGCTGGACGGTTTCAATTTGGCGTTCCGGGCGTTCTACGGGATGCCGGAGCTGACACGCGCGGACGGGTTCCCGACGGGCGCATTGCACGGCTGGGTGAAGACAGTGTGGAAGCTGCAGGACCAGATGGCGCCCGACGCGATGCTGGCGTTCTTCGACCTCGGCGGGTCGCTGGACCGGCTGGAGCTGCTGCCCGAATACAAGGCGCAGCGGAAGGAGACGCCGGAGCCGTTGGAGAAGCAGATCCCGCTCATCAAGGACCTCGCCCGGGCGATGGGGCTCGTGGGCATCGAGCTGGAGGGCGTCGAGTCCGACGACCTGCTGGCCTCGCAGGCGCGCGCGCTGGGCGCGGCCGGGCACGAGGTCTACATCGTGAGCGCGGACAAGGACTTCGCCCAGTGCGTGGACGACCGCGTGAAGATCCTCCTGCCCCCGCCGACGGCCAACCCGAAGCTCGGCTGGCGCGTGATGGACGCCGACGGCGTGCGCGAGAAGTTCGGCGTGCCGCCGGGCCGGATCGCCGAATACCTCGCGCTCATCGGCGACACGTCGGACAACATCCCCGGCATCAACGGCGTCGGCCCGAAGACGGCGGCGAAGTGGTTCGCGGAGTTCCAGACCCTCGAGAACATCATCGCGCGCGCGGGCGAGCTGAAGCCGGAGCGCTTCCGCGAGGCCGTGGCGCAGCAGGCGGAGGCGTTGCGGCGCAACCTGAAGCTGACGACGCTGAGCACGAAGTCGCCGCTGCCGCACGTCGGCCCGGGGCAGGCGCAGGTCGGGCGGCTGGTGGAGTTGCTCGAGTCGATGGAAATGCGCGGCACGGCGCAGGAGGCGCGGAAGCGCTATTCGGGCCAGGGGGAATTGTTTTGAACCACTGATCTGCACTGATTGGCGCTGATACGATCAGTGGGGATGAGTGATGATGAGTGGTTGGCACAGTCTTGCCGCGTCATGACACAGACGGCGGGGCGGGGGTGGCATGGGCCGTGCTCAAGGGGCGGTCGCACAGCAACCCTTGTCCACACCCATGAACACACTCCTCCGAATGCGCGGCTGGCCGGCCCTGGCCGCCGCAGGTTGTCTGCCCGCGCTGCTGCGGGCCGATGAAGCCGTCCCGCCGCCGCCGGCGGTCGACTCCGGCATCACGGCCTGGATGCTGGTCTCCACCACGCTCGTGCTGCTGATGGTGCCAGGGCTGGCGCTGTTCTACGGCGGCCTCGTGCGGGCGAAGAACGTGCTCGGCACGATGATGCACTCGTTCATCGCGATGGCGGTGGTCGGCGTGCTCTGGGCCGTCTGCGGTTACGCGCTGTCGTTCGGGCCCAACGCGCTGGGCGGCCTCGTGGGCTGGAACCCCGACCTTCTCTTCCTCCAGGGCATCGACAGCGTGATCATGACGGCGGGCGTGCCGGAATACGTGTTCGCGATGTTCCAGGGCAAGTTCGCCATCATCACCCCGGCGCTCATCGCCGGCGCCGTGGCGGAGCGCATCAGTTTCCGCGGCTGGATCGCGTTCATCACGCTCTGGGTGCTGCTGGTCTACGCGCCGCTCTGCCACTGGGTCTGGGCGGGCGACGGCTATTTCTTCAAGATGGGCGCGATCGACTTCGCCGGCGGCACCGTGGTGCACATCTCCTCGGGCATCAGCGGCCTCGTGCTGGCCTTCGTCATCGGGCCCCGCCTCGGCCACCCCAAGCTCTCCACCTCGCCCAACAACCTCACGATGGTGCTGCTCGGCGTGGGCCTGCTCTGGGTCGGCTGGTTCGGCTTCAACGCCGGCTCGGCCATCGCCTCCAACCTCGACACCGCCCGCGCGCTCACGGTCACGCAGGTGGCCGCCGCGGCCGGCGCCCTGGCCGGGGTGCTGATCGTGGCCGTCGTCCACGGCAAGCCCACCAGCCTCGGCCTCGCCTCCGGCATCCTCGCCGGCCTCGTGGCCATCACGCCCGCGGCGGGCGTGGTCGGGGTCAAGGGCGCCCTCGCGCTCGGCGTCATCGCCGCCGCCGGCTGCTACCTCGTCATCAGCCTCAAGGGCCGGCTGGGCTACGACGATACGCTCGACGCCTTCGGCGTGCACGGTGCGGGCGGCATCATCGGCGCGATCGTGCTGACCTTCTTCATCCGCGACAGCTGGGCCCGGCCCGAGGGCTGGACGCTCGCCGGCCAGCTCGTCACGCAGCTCAAGGCCGTGGGCGCGACCATCGTCTTCGCCGGCGGCATGACCGCGCTGCTCGGTTTCCTCGTCCACAAGACCATCGGCCTGCGCCTCACCGAGACCTCCGAACGCAGCGGCCTCGACCATGAACTGCACGGCGAGCGCGGCTACGGCCTCACCAACCTCAACTGACGCACCCCATGAAGCTCATCACCGCCATCATCCGCGAAGAGAAACTCGACGAGGTGCGCCAGGCCCTCATCGACGCCGAGATCGAGCGCATCACGGTCAGCCGCGTGAGCGGCCACGGCCAGCAGACCGAGATCGAATTCCAGCGCGGCCGGAAGGTCATCCCCAACCTCATCCCCCGCGTGCAGATCGTCATCGCCTGCAACGACGCCTTCGAGGACATCACCGTCAACGCCATCCTCAGGTCGGCCAAGACCGGCAAGGACGGCGAGGTCGGCGACGGCAAGATCTTCGTGCAGGACCTGCCGAAGTGCATCCGCATCCGCACGGGCGAGAGCGGCGGGCAGGCGATCTGAGCCGCCCAAGTCGCTCGCCTGCAAGGGTTCGCCCCGGCCGGCCCGATGCCGCCAGGGCTTTTCCCCGCCGGCCGGCTGCTGAGGCCCGGCCCTCGTGTCGCGGGAAATCTTTTCCTTTGACAGGGGCGGGGCGCAGCCGCTTTTTCAGTGCCTTTTATGAAAGTCGTTTCCTCCATCAAATCGGCCAAGCTGCGCCACCCGGACTGCCAGGTGGTGCGCCGCAAGGGCCGCATCTACGTGATCAACAAGACCGACCCGCGCTACAAGGCGCGCCAAGGCTGAGACCCCTCTTCCCGCCGTGAAAGAACAAGGCCATCCCGCCCTCAACAACGTCTGCTTCCTCGATGTCGCCACGGGCAAGCGGTTCCTGACCAAGTCCACGATGAAGTCGCAGCGCGTCGAGAAGATCGACGGCGAGGATTTCTTCGTCGTCGTGCGCGACGTGACGATGGACTCGCACCCCGCCTACACGGGCGAGAAGCGCCTCGTCGACACCGCCGGCCGCGTCGAGAAGTTCACCTCGAAGTTCAAGCGCGCCGCGAAGAAGTAATCCGCCTTCGTCCCGCCACGGCGGGACCACGGCGCGACAAGTCCCGTCACCTTTCCCGGCCCTCCCTGGCGGAGGGCCTTTTTTGCGCGGTATCTGGCAACTGTAAGAGCGGGTTTATCCCGCGATCAACCTCGCCTCTCGTGGCATAAAGCCGCTCCTACAACCCGGCGGAAACTCAGAATCCGGTTTACCTTTCGCCGCTGCTTCGTGTCCTTGGTGTCCCACGTGGGTATTCCATCTCCCAAGCTTATCTGTTTCGACTGCGACTCGACGCTCAGCGCGATAGAGGGCGTGGACGAGCTGGCGCGGATGCGCGGCCCGGCCATCTTCGCGCGCATCCAGTCCCTGACGCGCGACGCGATGGAGGGCGTGCTGCCGCTGGACCAGGTGTTCGGGCTGCGGCTGTCGCTCATCCGCCCGAACCGGTCGGAGATCGAGGCCATCGCGCGGGAATACATCGCGCAGATCGAGCCCACGGCCCAGGCGACGGTGACGGCGCTGCGGGCGGCGGGCTGGACGCCGGCCATTGTGAGCGGGGGCTACACGCAGGCCATCCGGCCGCTGGCCGACCTGCTCGGCATCACGCGGGTGGAGGCGGTGAGCATCAAATTCGGGACGGACGGCAGCTTTGCCGGCTACGACGAGAACCATCAGGCGAGCCGGACGGGCGGCAAACCGGCCATCCTGCGGCGGCTCCGGCAGGAGCTGGCCACGGCCCGGGTGGTGATGGTGGGCGACGGCGTGAGCGACCTGGAGACACGCGATGCGGCGGACTTGTTCGTGGGCTTCGGGCGGTATGCGGAGCGGGCCGCGGTGAAGGCCGGCGCGCATCATTTCATCCGCTCGTTGGACGAGCTGCCTGTGCTGCTGCGGTGAGCCCGATCAGAACGGCCAGAATTGGGGGATGAACCAGACGGAGAGGATGAAGAAGAGGATGTTCAGCGGCAGGCCGATGCGCAGGTAATCGTTGAAGCGGTAGCCGCCCGGGCCCTGCACCATGGCGTTGGTCTGGTAGCCGACGGGAGTGCAGAACGAGGTGGAGGCGGCGAAGCACACGGCCATGAGCAAAGGGCGGGGGTCGATCTCGAGGGCCTTTGCCAGGGCAAGGGCCAGCGGGGCGAGCAGGACAGCGGTGGCGTTGTTGCTCATGAATTCGGTCAGCACGGCGGCGAGCAGGTAGAGCATGGCGAGGACGGCGACGGGCCCCAGCGGGCGGGCCACGGCGAGGGCGGCGTCGGCCAGGAGCGCGGCCGTGCCCGATTTTTCCATGGCGAGGCCGAGCGGCAGCATGCCGGCGAGGAGAAAGACAACTTTCCAGTCGATGGCCGCGCAGGCATCCTCAATGGAAAGGCAGCGCGTGCCGACGAGCACAATGCAGCCGAAGAGGGCCGAGACCATCATGGGCAGCACGCCGGTGGCGGCGAAGAAGACGACGGCGAAGAGCGTGCCGAGGACGAGGACCGGGCGGGCTTCCTCGACGAAGATGCGGTGCTTCTCGACCGGAGCATCCTGGGGCTGGGCGGGTTCGGCGATGGACTGAGCGGTGTCCGCTGGTTTTGCGGATGTCTCGACACCCACCGGGCGGTCGGGCAGCAGCCAGCGGCTGCCGATGGCGAGATAAATCAGGCCGGTAAGGGTCAGCAGCACGCCGAAGGGCGTGAACTCGAACATCCGGAAGGCGCCCGAGCCGTGGCGCTCGGAGATGGCGCTGACGAGCAGGTTGGTGGAGGTGCCGATGAGGGTGCAGACCCCGCCGAACTGGGCGGCATAGGACAGCGGGATGAGCAGACGTGACGGCGAAAGGCCGCAGGCCGCGGCGGCGCCGACGGCCACGGGCATGAAGACGGCGACGGCCGCGGTGTTGTTGATGAAGGCCGAGGCGCCGGCGACCGCCATCATCATGACCATCAGCAGCAGGGTGGGCGAATGGGCGAGGCGGGCGAGCAAGCGGGCCAACGCGGTGAGCACGCCCGTCTTTTCCAAGGCCGCGCTGAGGACGAACATGGCCGCCACGGTGACGGTGGCGGGATTGCCGAAGCCCGCGACACCCTCCTCGACGCTGATCCACTGCGCCGGATTGAAACCCGGGAGAAAGGGGCCGACCAGCGACACCAGCAGCAGCAGCGCGAGCACCATCATGGCCACAAGTGCACTTGGCAGCTTGTCCGACACGAAGAGGGCAACCGTGGCGGCCAGGACGAGCAGGACTAGGGCGACTTCCATCGCATCCAGCGTGAACAACGGCAGGCGGTGCTGTCGAGCTTGCGCCGGGGCGCGGCGGCCGCCTGACTGGCGGGGCATGAAGCGCCTGTTCCTCCTCGTCCTGTTCGCCAGCGCCTGGGGCGCCGGTGCCCTCACCGCCGCCACGCCCGCGCCGGATGCGCCGTTTCCGCGCGAACTGGCGAGCTATCAGGACGCGCCCGGACAGACGGCGTGGGAGCTGGTGAAGGCGCGCGCCGCGGCGGAGCCGTTCAACGTGGTGGTGACGGTGATCTTCATTCTCGCCGTCCTGCACACCTTCGCCACTGCGAAGATCCGCCACTGGGCGCATGTGGTGGAGGAACGGCACCGCGCCAGGCTGCAGGCTCGTGCGCCGGCCAAAGCCGACCGGAATGAGGATGGATCGGTGGACGAGGTGAGTTTCTGGGGGCAGATCCTGCATTTCTTCGGCGAGGTGGAGGCGGTGTTCGGCATCTGGGTGGTGGTGTTGGGCGGGGCCATCGTCTGGTCCAAGGGACTCGACACCGCGGTCTATTACATCGCGGAGAAGGTGAATTTCACCGAACCGCTTTTTGTGGTCATCATCATGGCCCTGGCTTCGACGCGTCCGGTGCTGCGTCTGGCCGAGCAGTGCATGCGAAAATTCGCCCAGCTGGGCGGCGGCCGGCCGGTGGCGTGGTGGTGGAGCATCCTCACGCTGGCGCCGTTGCTCGGGTCGTTCATCACCGAGCCGGCGGCGATGACGATCGCGGCCCTCCTGCTCGCCAAGCAATTCTACGTGCTCAACCCCAGCAACCGCCTGAAGTATGCGACGCTCGGCCTGCTCTTCGTGAACATCTCCATCGGCGGCACGCTGACGCATTTCGCCGCGCCGCCGGTGCTGATGGTGGCGGCCGCCTGGGGTTGGGACATGAAATACATGTTCACCCACTTCGGCTGGCACGCAGTGTCGGGCATCGTGCTGTCCAACATCGTCTACTTCCTTGTTTTCCGGAAGGAACTCGTCGCCCTGCGTCCAGCGTCCACCGAGGGCGACAAGCAGGAGGAGCCGGTTCCGGTCTGGGTGACGGTCATGCACCTGCTGTTCCTCGGCTTCACGGTATGGGCGGCGCACCATCCCGAGCTGTTCATCGGCGGGTTCCTGTTCTACCTCGCGTTCGCCCAGGCCACCGCGCACCACCAGAGCAAGATGGACCTGCGCGGCCCGTTGCTCGTCGGGTTCTTCCTCGCCGGGCTGGTCATCCACGGTGGACTGCAGGGCTGGTGGATCCAGCCGGTGCTGGGCAGCCTCGGCGAAGTGCCCTTGTTCGTCGGCGCCACCATCCTGACCGCATTCAACGACAACGCCCTCATCACCTACCTCGCCACGCTGGTGCCGGGATTCAGCGAGGAGCTGAAATACGCCGTCGTGGCCGGCGCCGTGACCGGTGGCGGTCTGACCGTGATCGCCAACGCCCCCAATCCCGCCGGCCAGTCGATCCTGCAGCGCTATTTCGAGGGCGGAGTCTCACCGCTCTGGCTCTTGGCCGGCGCGCTGGTGCCGACGCTGATCGTGGCCTTCTCGTTCATGGTGCTGTGACAGCAGGGCGATTGGGGCAATCGCCCCTACCGTTTTGACAGCGCGAAGTAGAGCACGGCCACCAGCGCGATGACCGCGAGGGAAGCGAGCGCGAAGTAGAGGAAGCAGCCCTTGCGGACGTCCTTCTGCAGCGACTCCGGGCTGGCCGTGTATTGACGCAGCAGTGCGTCGGCTTCGTCCGGGCCGGAAGCGGGCGTGGGTGCGGGCTGTGATATGGCGGGATTTGCGGCCGGCTCCGCGATCGGCGCAGGATCAGCCGGTGGTGAGCCTGCCGCGGCGATCTCGCGGTCGAGCCAGGCGAGGTGCTCCTGCATGAGCTGGCGCTGGCGGCGGAGTTCGGCAAGGCGGTCGGGCACGCGGACAGTCAAAGAGTATGCCGGGCGCAGGCAATGGATTCTTCGCTTCCACCTTCGCCAAGGCTTCGGAGGACGAGGCGCTCAGAATCCAAAAGAAAAGCGCGCCGGAGTGGCGCGCTTTGAAGTCCATCTGGAAGGCCGCTCAGACGACGCTGACCTTGCGGTGCGGCTTGTCGAACTCGACGGTGCCGTCGCGCAGGGCGAAGAGCGTCCAGTCCCGGCCGACGCCGACGCCGGCGCCGGGATGATACTTGGAGCCGCGCTGGCGGATGATGATGCCGCCGGCGAGGATCTTCTGGCCGCCGAAAATTTTCACGCCGAGCCGCTTCGACTGGCTGTCGCGGCCGTTGGAGGATGTTCCCTGACCTTTCTTGTGTGCCATGGCGATGCCTTATGCTTTGATGGATTCGATCTTGATGACGGAGAGTTCCTGGCGGTGGCCGCGCTTGCGCTCCATGCCCTTGCGCTTCTTCTTCTTGAAGACGACGACCTTGTCGCCGCGCTTGTTCTCGAGGACCTTGGCCTTGACGACCGCGCCGGCGAGGAAGGGTTTGCCGACCTTGAAGGACTCGCCTTCGCCGGCGGCGAGGACTTCCTTGATTTCGACCGTCGCGCCCGCCTCGGTCTTGGGATAGCGGTTGACGATGAGGATATCGCCCTCGCTGACCGAGAACTGCCGGCCTTGGGTTTTGATAGTGGCTTTCATAAATTCAAAGGGGCGAAAAAAGGCTGCGGCTTGGGGGTAAGCAAGGATTTATTTCCCCGGCAGGCAAGTTGGGGAGCGGGAGCCCTCTGCCCCGGCATGGAGACCGGGATTGTCAGGCGGAAGCGCCTCGTGTTTAGGCAATAACATGGGTCGCATCATCCAACCCGAGGAAGTGCAGGGCCGGGGCACCGTGGCGCTGGCGCGGTGGCTGGTGGGCAAGACACTGGTGCGGACCCGGGCGGGGACGTCCAGCCGGCATCTGATCACGGAGACCGAGGCCTACCACACGGCGCGCGACCGGGCCTGCCATGCGAGCAGGGGACGCACGCCGCGGACCGAGGTGATGTTCCGGCCCGGCGGCGTCTGGTATGTGTATCTGTGCTACGGAATGCACGAGATGCTCAACCTCGTGACCGGCCCCGCGGAGTTTCCCGCTGCGATCCTGATCCGCGGGGTCGAGGGCATCGCCGGGCCGGGGCGCGTCACGAAGGCGCTGGGCATCGGGCGGACGCTCAACGCGTGCGTCGCGGCGCCGCCAAGCGGGCTGCACTTGGAGGACGAGGGCCGGGTGCCGGCCCGGGGTGAGCTGCTGGTCACGCCGCGCATCGGCATCGACTACGCGGGCCGACCGTGGGTCGAGAAAAGGTGGCGCTTCGTCTGGGAACCGGCGCGCAGCCGGTTACGGACGCGGTAAGCCTATTTGTTGGGCTCCTTGTGCTCGCTGAGCACGAGGCTGGCGGTGCCGTATTTCAGCTTGAGCTGCATCTTGACGGGAAGGCGCGAACCGTCCTGGGCGATCCAGACCTTGATCTCGCCGCCGCGCTTGAAGAGGCCCTTGGCGTTCTTCTCCTCCATGCGGGGCACGAGCACGAGCGCCTTGTATTTGCCCAGTGGTGTGCGGACCTCCTCGTAGCGTTCGGCGTGGATGGAGAGCGGGTAGAGGTCGCGGCCGAAGTGCACCAGTGCGTCGCGTTTTTCGCCGGGCTTCAGGTTCCAATCGCGGGTCTGGACGAGGGCGCTGATGAGGTCGAGCGGGTCGCCGTCGGGGATGGGAATGTCGGTCGTGCGCTCGGGGCGGACCCGATCCACGTGGCGGGCAAGGCGCTTCACATAGTCGAAGGTCGTCTCGCTGTCGGTGGGACGTTTGCTGTCCTCGCCGCTTTCCTTGGTGAAAAGCATCCGGCCGGACCGGCGGTCGATGACGACCTCGGCCTTGTTGTCGAGCTTGTAGAGGCTGCGCACGACGCCACGGGAGGAGGTTTCCGTGGAGACGCGGACGACCTCGGCGCCTTCATGGACATCGTGCAGGGCCAGGATGTCCAGCTCGCCCGCCTTGCTGAAGAAGGCGAAGGAGATCTTGTAGGTGAAGCTCTCGCCGTCGCGAAAGGCCGTGAAGGGGGCAGCAACGGCCGCACCGGCGCTGAGGAGGAAGAGGGCGGCGATACGCATGGAGTGGGTTCAGACAGCGGCCGATCCGGTCGGTGCCGTCAAGCCAGCGTGAGGCCGAGCTGGTTTTCGCGTCCGAGGGCCCAGGCCTCCACGCCGCGTTCGCGCAGCGTGGCGGCAAATTCGCGCGCGAAGCCGTGCACGGTGTAGACGACCTTGGGGCGCACGCGCTCGACCAGTTCGAGCAGTTCCGGGAAGTCCGCATGGTCCGAGAGCGGAAAGGCTGCATCGGCACCGGCGCGATAACGGGCGGATGAGTCCAGAGCCCAACCGGACACCAACGCCGTGCGTCGGGGGTGGACCCAGGCGGCGGGGTTGTCGCCGCCCATGGGCTGGGGGCAGATCACCACCGCGCCGGAGGCGCGTTCGGGAGTGAGAAGGCCGTGTTCCGCGATGGCAAATCCGGCGGCGGTGTGGTCGCGGGCGAAGGCAGCGGCGGTGCGGTGCAGCAGCACGGGGAGCCCGGCCGCGGCGACGACCTGGAGGAGTTCCTGGCTCTTGCCCAAACTGTAGGCGTAGAGGACGGGCGTGACCCCCTCCGCCAGGGCGGTCCGGCAGAAGCCGGCGAGCGCGGTCTCGATTTGCTCCGCAGGGGGGAAGACGTAACGCGGCAGCCCGAAGGTGGTCTCCATAACCAGCACGTCGGCCCGCGGCGGCTGGCAGGTCTCGGCGGCGCGGCCGGGGCGGAGCTTGAAGTCGCCCGTGTAAAGCAGGGAGCCGTGGCGCTGGTGCTGCAGCAAGACCATCGCGGAACCGAGGATGTGCCCGGCGGGAACCAGGGTGACGGTGCAGTCCAACGTGAGCTGCTCGGTCTGCCCGAAGGGCAGGATATGCTCGCTGCGTCGCCGGCCGAGGCGCCGGGCGAGGAAAAGAGAGGTCGGCCGCGTGCAGACGACCTCGCGATGGCGGGCGATGTGGTCGGAATGCGCGTGGGTAACGATGGAGCGCGGCTGCGAGGTCTGCGCATCCAGCCACCAGCCGATTTGCGGGAGCCAGAGGCCCTTCCGGGAATGGATCTCCCAAGACATCGGGGAATCAGAAAGGAGCAGAGAGCCACGAAGTCAAAGGTCGGCTCCGCGCCTGCTGACAACCTTCTGTCAGGAGGTCAGATGGTCTTCGCGGGCGAGAGTGGGACGATCCAGTAGATTTCGCCGTTGTATTCCCAAGGTTTCGCTCCGCGCGGACGGTCGATCGGAACGATCCCGCGATTGCGATGGCTGGGCGCGTCGTAGAGTGGGTCCGGTAGCTTGCGATGGTAAATTCTCGGCTTCTCGAATCCGAAATCGAAAGTCTGTCGGGATGGCCTCAGGCTAAGGTCGGTTTGTCCGGCCAAAGTCAAAGCCGCCACCGGCTGCTTAGCCTCGTCAACGGTATGTTTCCAATGGTGGGCGATATCCGCGGGCTCTTTCAATTCGCTGGCGGAAGCGAGAACGCCCGCGCAGCACAAGGGGAGGAGCAGGTGCTTCATGGGATAGGGGTCCCTTGATGGGACTGCTTATTTTGGGAATGGTTGCCTAGGCGGCGAAATACTTGCGGCGGACGAGGCGCCAGGCGGTGACGAAGAAGGCGGTCAGGGGCACGGCCAGCACCATGCCGAGGATGCCGCCGAGGGCCTGGCCCCAGAAGAAGATCGCGACGATGATGACGACGGGATGCAGGCCGGTCTGCGCGCCCATGATGCGCGGGGTGAGCAGCCAGCCCTCGATCATTTGCACGGCGATGAAAACGCCCAGGCAGAGGGCCAGCAGGCCCACGCCGCCGTCGGGCTGGAAGAGCGCGAGCGGGAGGACGATGCCAAGACCGAGGATGGTTCCCAGATAGGGCACGATGTTGAGCAGGCCGAGCAACAGGCCGAGGGCGAGCCCGGCCTTCAGTCCGCCAAGCGTGAAGCCCAGCGCGAGCAAAACGCCCATGATGATCCCGATGAGCAGCTGGCCGCGGAAAAACGAAACGAGGATGCCGACGAACTCGCGCGCCAGGAAAACCACGTCGTCGCGCTGCGGCTCATCGAGGAAGGGCAGGTGCTCCCGCAGGCGCCGCGTGGGGTCCTCGTCCGTGAGCAGGAAGAAAAACAGGTAGACGGGAATCACGGCGAGCGAGGCGACGAAGCCGAAGAACCCGAGCACGCCCGACCCGGCGCTGCGGAGCGAGGGCGCGATCTGCGAGGCGAAGTCCTGCAACTGCGCCAGGAGGGCATCCGCCGCACCCCGCACGGCGGGGTTTTCCAGATAGCGGCGGGCCGTGGCCAGCCACTCCGGGAAGTGCGACTCGGTCCAGGTCACGCTGTTCTTCCACAAGGCCGGCACGTAGGCGATGAAGTCGAGCAGCTGCGCGACGACGACGGGGGTGAACTTGAAGAACAGGCCGGCGATGAGCAGAAGGAACAGGCCGTAAAGGCCGATGATGGCGATGACGCGGCGGACCTTGAGCCGCCGCTCCAGCACGCTGACGAGGGGCTTGAGGATCAGGGCGAGGATGCCGGCGACGGCGAGCGGCCAGATGACGGAATTGAAGGCCGCGACAAAGACGGCAAGGTAGTGCAGCGTCAGCGCGCCCAGGCCCACGATGGCCGCGATGGCGGTGAAACCGAGCGCGAAGCCGACGAGCTTGCGCTGGGCGGGCGAGAGCAGGGGCGCGTCGGCGGGCATGGGCGGGAAGTGAAGCCGTCGCGGCGGCGCGGGCCAGTCAAATCCGGCGCTCAGTCCTTCGCGGTGGACATGGGGGCGCGGGAGGCGCCGAGGCGGTCGCCCAGCTTCTCCGAGAAGAGCCAGCGGGCCAGCGCGGGCATGAGCAGGATGGCCCCGACCATGTTCAGGAAAAACAGCGAGGCGAGGAGCAGGCCCATGTCGGCCTGGAACTTGAGGTCGGAGAAGGCCCAGGTGCCGACGCCGACGGCCAGGGTGAAGCCGGTGAAGATGACGGAGGTGCCCATGGTGGCGAAGGCGAAGCAGAGCGCGTCCTCGAGGTTGTCGCCAAGGCGGAGGCGGTCCATGACGGCGGAGAAGAGATAGATGCCGTAGTCGATGCCGATGCCGACGCCGAGGGCGATGACCGGGAGGGTGGAGGTCTTGAGGCCGATGCCGAGCCAGACCTTGATCGCGTAGCCGAAGTAGGAGACGACGACGAGCGGGACGATGACGCACACGGTGGCGCGCCAGGAGCGGAAGGCGAGGAGGCAGAGCACGATGGTGGAGGCGTAGACCCAGGCGACGATGGGGAACTGGGCGGCCTCGACGACCTCGTTGGTGGCGGCCATCACGCCCACGTTGCCGGTGGCGAGCTGGAATTGGGCCTTCGGG
Source organism: uncultured Opitutaceae bacterium (assembly GCA_964601365.1). GTDB lineage: Bacteria > Verrucomicrobiota > Verrucomicrobiia > Opitutales > Opitutaceae > Didemnitutus. The sequence continues at coordinate 23,632 of CAZRNE010000030.1, forward strand.
CCGGAGTTGGCGGCGCGGAACTCCTTCACGGCGGCGACGACGCGCTTGATGGTCTCGGCCTTGTGATCCTTGAGGTAGATCATGACCGGGATGACGCTGCCCTCGTTGTTGAGGAGGCCGGTGGCGGTCTCGACCGGCGAGACGGATTGGGCGAGCTGGTCGCGGTTGCGGGGGACGACGCGCATCTTCAGGTTGCCCTCGTTCCAGCCGGCGTTGATGGTGCGGGCGTAGTCGGGCAGGGTGAGCGTGGATTGCACGCCCTCGACGTTGCGCATGCGCCAGGCGAAGCGGTCCACCAGGCTCATGACCTCGTGGTCGATGACGCCGTTGGGCACGGTCTCGATCAGCACGGTGATGATGTCCACGCCGATGGAGAACTTCTGGGTGATGGCGAGCGTGTCCTGGTTGTAGCGCGAGGTGGCCCGCAACTCGGGCACGCCCGCGTGCGCGTCGCCGATGCGGATGTGGTTGGACTGGTAGAGGCCGACGGCGAAGAAGACGGCGGAGACCGCGATGGTGATGAGGGAGGCGCGCGTGCCGGTGATCTGGACGAGGCGGCGCCAGGTGGGCTGGAGGGCGAAGCGCCGGAAGTTGACGCGACGGCGGAAGTCGGGCGTCATCTTCGTGTAAGAGAGCAGGACCGGGAGGAGGAACCGGTCGGTGAAGATGATGAGGATGACGCCGAGGCTGGCGGTGATGGCCAGCTCCTGGATGATGGGGACCTTGACCAGCCAGATGGTGAGGAAGCCGATGGTGTCGGTGATGATCGCGACGCAGCCGGGCACGAAGAGATTGGTGAAGGAGCCGCGGGCGGCGGCCATCTCGTCGCCGCCGAGGTTGTATTCGAACCGGAAGGCCCGGAGCATCTGCGTGGCGTGGCTCATCGCGATGGCGAACACGAGGAACGGCACGAGGATGGAGAGCGGGTCGATGCCGAAGCCGAGGACATTGAGCAGGCCCATCTGCCAGACGACGGCGCAGATGGAGGTGATGAGCGGCAGCAGGGTGAGGACCCAGGACTGCGAGAACCAGTAGAGCAGGCCGGCGGTGATGACGACGGAGACGAGGAAAAACAGCATCACGCCGCGCGCGCCGCTGGTGATGTCGCCCACGACCTTGGCAAACCCGATGATGTGGATGTTGACCTTGATGGAGCCCTTTTCGTATTTCTCGCGGATGGACTTCTCGAGGGCGTCGGCGACGGCGGTGTAGTTGATCTTCTCGCCGGTGGAGGGGTCGAACTCCTGCAACTGGGCCATGACGATGGCGCCGCTGAAGTCGTTGGCGACCAGCTGGCCGACGCGGCCGGATTTGATGACGTTCTGCCGGACACGGTCGAGACCCGCGGGCGTGGGGGTGAAATCCGGGGGGATGACGTTGCCGCCCTGCAGCCCGTCCTCGACCACCTCGATGTAGCGGACATTGGGGGTCCACAGGGAGGTCACCTGGCTGCGGTCGACGCCGGGGATGTAGAAGACGTCGTCGGTCACCTTCTTGAGGGTGGCGAGGAATTCGGCGGTGAAGATGTCGCCCTGGTCCACCATCAGCGCGATGACGATGCGGTTCGCCCCGCCGAACTGGTCCTGGTATTTCTTGAAGTTGTGGATGTATTCGTGGTCGCTCGGCAGCTGCTTGTAGAAGCTGGCGTCGATCTTGGTCTGGGCCGCGTAATAACCCAGCACGACGGTCACGAGGGCGAAGAAGGCCAGCGTCAGGCGCCGGTTGGTGAAGACCAGTTTTTCGAAGAATGCGACCATGGCACAGCGGGGCAGGGTGAGGGAGTGCGCGCCGCCCTCGCCCACGGTGACGACGCGGTCGGGTCCGGCCGCGATGAGATCGGCGACGCCCGTGCCGAGTTCGGCGGGATGCCAGTGCTTGAAGCTGCGGCCGCCGTCGCGGCTGACGAAGAGGTTGCCGCCCAGCCCGCCGAGGACGATGGTGCCGTCCGCCATCCTGGCGCCGCCCATGATCAGGACGGTGACCGGGTTGTCCACCGGTTCCCAACTGACGCCGGCGTCGGTCGAGCGGAAGATGTGGCCGCGCAGTCCGTAGGCGAGCAGGGTGCCGTCGTCGAGCGGCAGGAGGCCGTAGAGCGAGCCATCGTAGGGGACTTCGAGGCGTTCCCAAGTGGCGCCGCCATCGGCGGAGGCGAGGGCTGTGCCGCTCTCGCCGGCCAGATAAAGGCGCCCGGGGCCGGAGCTGATCCGGTAGAAATGCAGGTCTTCCTCGACGGGCTTGCCCGGGGTCCAGGTCAGGCCGCCGTCCTCGGTGCGGAGAAACCTGCCGTAGGCGCCGGCGATGAAGCCGCGCTTTTCGTCCACGAAAAGGACATCGAACCAGACCGTGTCGAGGTCCTGCCCGTTGTCGCGACGCTGCCAGGTGCGGCCGCCGTCGTTGGTGGCGAGGATGACGCCGTCATGGCCGACGGCGGTGCCGCTCTTTGCGTCCGCAAAGGCCACGGCGGTGAGCATGGCGCGGGTCGGCACGATGATCTGCTCCCAGGTGGCGCCTTGGTCGGCGGAGACGAGCACATGGCCGCGGTCGCCGACGGCGATGAGGCGGCCATCCACGGCCGCCACATCCAGGAGCAGGGAATGGGCGGCCAGGGGGGCCTTCTCGGAAAGTTCCGCCGCCGGAACAGCGGGGGAGAGCAGCGCGAGCAGCACGCCCAAGCCAAGACGGCGGGCATTGCGGCCCGCCGTCGAGGTTTGTGGTGTGTGCAGGGCCGACGGCATCAGCGGACGCCTTCTTGGCGAAGCGTCGAAGGCGTGTAGTCCGCCGGGCTGCGCGTCAGGCCGAAGTTATACATCGACGACTCGTTGTCCAAGCCGATGGCCAGGTAGCGGCCGGCGAGCAGGTCGGTGTGCACCTCGAGGGTGCTCCAGAAGGTCTGGGCGTCGTAGTAGTTGATGCAGTGCGCCTCGGAGACGCGCCAGAGCTGGCCGCGGCCGTCGTATTGGTCGACGGCGAGGATCTGCCAGCTGTCCTCGTCCACATACATCGTGCGGCGGGAGTAGATGTGGTTGGTGCCGGGCTTGAGGTTCGCCTCGATCACCCAGACGCGGTGCAACTCGTAGCGGGTGAGGCCCTGGTTGATGTGCAGCGGGGTGAGGATGTCGGAATACTTCAGGTCGCCGCTGTGCAGCTTGTAGGAATTGTAGGGCACATACATTTCCTTTTTGCCGATGAGCTTCCACTCGTAGCGGTCGGGCGCGCCGTTGAACATGTCGAACTGGTCGGACGTGCGCATGCCGTCGGCGGCGGTGCCGGGGTTGTCATAGGCGACATTGGGCGCGCGGCGGACGCGGCGCTGGCCGGCGTTGTAGAGCCAGGCCCGGCGGGGTTCCTTGACCTGGTCCATGGTCTCGTGGACGACGAGGATGGAGCCGGCGAGGCGGGCGGGGGCGACGACGGCCTGCTTGAAGTAGATGAGGACGTTGTCGAGGTCGGCCTCGGTGATGCCTTCGCGGACGTAGTTGAAGAGGAACTCGTCCTCGAAATCCACGAGGGTGTAGCTGCCGTTGCGCTGCGGCGCGGCCTGGCTGATCTTGCGGTTGGCGGCGACGCCCCGGTAGCGGGTCAGGTGGTTCCAAAGCACCTCCAGGCCGCTTTGCGGGATCGGGAAGGGCACGCCGATGACGGCGCCGGTGATGCCGTTGCCACCGAGGGTGAGGGTCGCGGTGGCGGCCGATTGCTTCGTGGCCTCGTAGATGCGCTGCGGGGCGGAAGCGCTGCGGCGCGTCGGGTAGACGGGCATGGTGTAGGACGGATAGGCCTTGAGCAGAGCGAGGTGGCCCGCGCTGAGCTTGTCGGCGTATTGGTCGGCGTTGGCACCGGTGATGGTGAACTGCACGGTGTCGCCCGCGAAGGGGTCGGGATGGTGCATGCCGGGAGTGTAGCCGGCGGGCGGGGCGGTGATGCCGCCGTCCCAGGCGGGGATGGTGCCGGCGGCGTTGCCGGCCTTTTCGCCGCCGAGCGGGGTCAGGTCGGCGCCGAGACGGGCGATGTCGGTGGCAGACGCGGCGGCCGAGGCCAGCGCGGCTGCGGCCAGGAAGCAGAGAACGGAGATGAGGTTTTTCATGTTCAAGGGGTGTGGAGTGTCTCCGGGTTTAGAAGGAATACTTCAGCGTGGCCGAGACGTAGTCGCGGTCGCCGAGGAGGTTGAAGCGGCCGGCGCCGAAGAAGTTCACGTAGCGCAGGTCGAAGGACCAGGCGTTCTGGTAGGTGAACTCGGCGCCGAGGGTGAAGCTCTTGCGCTCCTCGCGGAAATTGCCGAGCGGGAGCGGGGTGTTGCCGCTGACGTCGTGCGTGAAGACCATGAGGGGCGAGACGTTCACGCCGTTGAAGGCGTTGTTGTAGTCGAGGCGCATGAGCACCTGGTAGCCCCAGGAGGTCTTGTCGGCGAAGGCGTCGGCCGGGTCGGAGCCGGAGGCGCCGTTGCCGGTGGCGGTCATGGCGGCGAGGGAGCCGCCGACGAAGGTGGCGGGGCCGTCGAAGCGGAGGACGGACTTGGAGGGGAGGTCGGGCACGGTGGTGTAGCCGACTTCGCCGAGGAGCGTGGTCTGGTCGGCGCCGAGGATGCCGCCCATGGTCTTGGTGGCGGTGAGCTGGGCCTGCCAGACATCGAAGCGGCGGTAGCCGCGGACGTAGGTGTTCAGCTGGCCGCTGAAGTTGCCCATCTGGTTGTTGGCGGCGAAGGCGGGGTTGATGGAGCCGAGGGCGGCGAAGAGCAGCTCGACGTCGTCGATCTGCAGCGGCTGGCGCTGGCGGTAGACGACTTCACCTTGGAGGGCGATGCCCTTCCAGCTGGTGTTGAAGCCCACGCCGTAGAGTTTGATGTCCTCGGGGAACTCGATGAGGTAGCGGGCCGTGGCGACGGAGCGGAAGAACTCCTGTTGCAGGAAGGCGCCGGCGACGGGTTGCACGGTGGGGTAGAAGGGCTGGAGCACGGCGGGCAGGGCGGCCTGCGGCACGCTGGTGAGGGCGGCGCCGATGAGCGTCGTCAGCGAGCTGGGAACGTTGGCCGGGCCGACGGCGGCGGCGAGGCTGCCGATGAAGGCGGAGTTGGCCTGGAGGGCGGCGGCGGTGTTGGCGGCGGCGAGGGGGCCGTTGATGGGGGCCGTCGGGGTCTGGGCCGAGATCGTCGGGAGGCGGCTGTGATAGTTCATCACATAGAAGGTGAACTCGGTGTCGTTCAGGCTGGCCGCGAGGTAGCGGGCGGCGGCGCCCCATTGGCCGCTGTGGCCGGGCTCGCGGTCGGTGCCGCGCTGCACGAAGCCGAAGGAGGCGGTGTCGGGAATGGCGCCGAAGCCGAGGTAGATCTTGCTGCCGCCCTTGGCGACGAAGTCGTTGCCGCTGAAGTAGGTGCCCGGGGGATCGACGCGGGTGCGCTCCCAGTCGAGGAGGTAGAAGGCGTCGAGGGTCAGGTTCTCCGTCGCGCTGATGGAGGCGCTGATCATGTTGAGGGGGCGGAGGGCCTCCTTCAGCTCGGAGCCCGGGGTGCGGAGCTTGGCGACGTCGATCGGGTTGACCGAGTTGATGCCGTTCGGGATGAAGGTGCTCTCACCCCAGCTCAGCACCTGGCGGCCGATGCTGATGCGGGCGGGCATGTCGCCGATCTCGCCCTTGAGGTAGACGTAGGCGTCGAGCAGCTCGATGTCCTTGCCGACGATGTCGAGGGCCTCGTTGTTGAGGGCCGTGCGGGCGCGGCCGCCGTTGGTGTTGACGAAGTCGTTGAAGTAAAACGCGCGGACAAAGCCGCCGGCGTTCTTGTAGGTGAGCTGCAGGTCGTGGTTGGCCTTCACGAGGAAGGACGCGAGCTCGTGTCCCTTGTAGTTCAGGTTGCCGTCGTCGGCGTTGTTCGAGCGCTGGGTGCCGCCGGAGGCGAGGCCGATGAGGTCGCGGCTGGGGTTGTCCATGCGGAGGAGGCCGCCGACGGATAGCGTGGTGTCGAAGTTGGCCTTGATGTCGCCGATGTCGAAGACAAGGGCCCGGGAAACGGGCGCCAAGGTCAGCGCGGCGGCGAGCAAGGCCGTGGCCTGCCAAGGCAGGCGCGAGGTGATGCTAATGCTTGGGTTCATAGTAGGGGAAACAAGCTGGGCCTATGGGGTTAGGCCGGATCGGGGTTGGGTGTGTTCAAGCCAAGGGGCTTGCGTCATAAACTGCGTGATGAAGCGGGGATTGCCGGGGGAGTTCAAGAACGAAACCTCCGGCCCGATAGCCCTTTGCGGGCCGCATTCGCGCTTTGACGCGGGGTCCAATCGCACAACCGTGGCGGGGATGGAACCGCCGGGCCACATCCATATCAAGGGCGCGCGCGAGCACAACCTCCGCAACCTCGAGCTGCGCCTGCCGCGCGGGCGGCTGATCGTGATCACCGGGCCGAGCGGCTCGGGCAAGTCCTCGCTGGCCTTCGACACCATCTACGCGGAGGGGCACCGCAAATACATGGAGAGCCTGTCCGCCGCCGCGCGGCAGGTGCTCGAGCAGCTCAAGCGGCCGGAGGTGGACTTCATCCACGGGCTCTCGCCGGTGGTGGCCATCGAACAGCGCACGGGCGGCGGCTCGCCCCGCAGCACGGTGGCGACGGTGACGGAGATCGCCGACTATGCGCGCCTGCTCTGGGCGCTGGCGGGTGAGCAACGCTGCCCGAAGGACGGCGGGCGCGTCGTCCGCCGTTCACTCGACGACTGCATCGCGCAGCTCTTCCGCGACGCGCCGGGTGAGCGCGCCGTGCTGCTGGCGCCGTGGATGCGGGCGAAGCCGGCCGTGCTCCGCGACGAGCTGCCGCGGCTGCGGCAGCGCGGCTTCCAGCGCGTGCGGTTGGGCGGAGAGATCCGCTCGCTCGACGAGCCGAACCTCGTCGCCACCGGCACGAGGGAGGTCGCCGTCGACATCGTCGTCGACCGGCTCGTGCTGGCGGCGGAGCAGCGCAGCCGGCTGGCCGATTCGCTCGAGCTGGCGCTGAAGGAGGGCGGCAGCCGCGCCGTCGTGCTCGTGCAGAAGTCGGCCGACGCGCCGTGGCGCGAGATCCCGCTCAGCCAGAACCTGTGCTGCGAGACCTGCGGGGACGTGTTCGAGCCGCTGACGCCGCGGCATTTCTCGTTCAACCACAAGGAGGGCGCCTGCGAGGCCTGCGGCGGGCTCGGCCGGCAGATGGCCTTTGCCGAGGAGCTGGTCGTGCCGGACCCGGCGAAGTCCGTGCGCGAGGGCGCGATCAAGCCGTGGCGCATCGGCGGAAAAAATCTCATCATCAAGCACAACGCCCTGCTGCGGCAGCTGGCCGACCAGCTGCCCTACGATCCCGAGACGCCGTGGCAGGACCTGCCCGCAGAGACGCGCCGGCAATTGCTCCACGGCGCGGGCGAGCGGCTGTTCAGCTTCAAGCTGCGACGCATGCGCGCGCCCAAGGCCATGCCCTTCGCGGGGGTCATCGCCGACCTGATGGAGAGCTACCGCCACACGGACAGCGAGGGTTTCCGCGCGCGGCTGACGAGCTTCATGGTCAGCGCGGAGTGCGGCGTCTGCGGCGGGCGCCGCCTGAACGCGCGGTCGAATGCCGTGGCGCTCGCCGGGCGCAGCTACCCGGATTTCTGCGCGATGGACATCCGCACGGCGCTGGCCTTCGCGAAGGCGCTGCCGCCCGCGCTGGGCGGAGCGGATGCGACGCGCGAGGTGGTGGACGGCATCCGCGAGCGGTTGCGGTTCCTCGCGGACACGGGCCTCGGCTACCTGACGCTCGACCGCGAATACGCGACGCTCTCCGGCGGCGAGGCGCAGCGCGTGCGGCTGGCCACGCAGCTCGGCATGGGTCTGGTCGGCGTGCTCTACGTGCTCGACGAGCCCAGCATCGGCCTGCACCCGCGCGACAACCGCCGCCTCATCGCCACGCTCCGCGAGCTGCGCGACCGCGGCAACACCGTGCTCGTGGTCGAGCACGACGAGGAGACAATCCGCGCCGCCGACGAGCTGCTCGAGCTCGGCCCCGGCGCGGGGACCGAGGGCGGGCAGGTCCTCTTCCAGGGCCCGCCGGCGGCCTGCGCGGCCCAGCCGGACTCCCGCACCGGGCAATACCTCGCGGGCAGGCTCCGCGTCGAGAAGGAGGGCAAGACCCTCGCGCCCGACGACCGTTGGCTGACGGTGAAGGCCGCCGAGGCGCACAACCTGCGCAAGCTCACCGCGCGTTTCCCCGTCGGCCTGCTGACCTGCGTGACCGGCGTCTCCGGCTCGGGCAAGAGCACGCTGGTGAACGACATCCTCGCCGCGGCGGCCGCGCGCAAGCTGAACGGCGCGAAGACGCTGCCGCTGAAGCACCGCGGCATCGAGGGCTTCGAGCACTTCGAGAAGTGCGTGATCATCGACCAGGAGCCCATCGGACGCAGCCCGCGGTCGAACCCGGCCAGCTACGTCGGCCTGCTCGACCTGCTGCGCGACCTCTTCGCCAAGGTGCCGCTGGCCAAGGTGCGCGGCTACAAGGCGAACCGCTTCAGCTTCAACGTGCGCGGCGGCCGCTGCGAGCGCTGCCAGGGCGACGGCCAGATCAAGCTCGACATGCAGTTCCTCGCCGACGCCTACGCGCCGTGCCCCAGCTGCGAGGGGCGGCGCTTCAACCGCGAGACGCTCGAGGTGCGCTTCCACGGCCGCAACATCGCCGACGTGCTCGGCCTGACGGTGCGCGAGGCGATGGAGCTCTTCCGCCTCCAGCCGCGGATCGCGGAGAAACTCGCCACGCTCGACGCCGTCGGCCTCGGCTACCTGCAGCTCGGCCAGTCCGCGACCACGCTCTCCGGCGGCGAGGCGCAGCGCCTGAAACTCTCGCTCGAGCTGAGCAAGCGCGAGCAGGGCCGCACGCTCTACCTGCTCGACGAGCCCACGACCGGCCTGCACTGGACCGACATCCAGCGCCTCATGGACCTGCTCTTCAAGCTGCGCGACGCGGGCAACACCCTCGTCGTGATCGAGCACAACCTCGACGTCATCCACCTCGCCGACTGGGTGCTCGACCTCGGGCCCGGGGGCGGGCCGGAGGGCGGCCGCATCGTCTACGAGGGCCCCCGGAAGGGGATCGAGGCGGCCCCGGAGTCGTTGACCGGCCGGGCCCTGGGGGAGTGTGGGAAGCGGCACGGGCGGGGGTAGGGCGACATTTCCGCAACTTCGCCGCCGGAACCGGGTGTTGAAGGCAACCTGTCACCTTCAACCCAACCCGATTCCATGAAAAACCTGCTCAAGACCTCCGCGGCCGTCGCCGCCCTTGTCCTCGCCACCTCCGCCATCGCCAACGTCAAGAACGAGCCCGGCTACGTCGACTTCGGCAAGTTCACCGCCGAGAAGGGCGAGACCTTCGTCGAGGTGAACGTCCCGAGCGCGCTGATCAAGTTCGCCGCCAAGGTCTCCGCCAGGCAGGAGCCCGAGGCCGCCGAGTTGCTCGCCAACATCAAGCACGTCCGCGTCAACGTCTTCGGCACGAACGACCGGAACCGCGAGGAGACGCTCGCCCGCATGAACAGCGTCCGCGAGGAGCTGGCCGGCAAGGGCTGGGAGCGCATCGTCACCGCGCAGGACAAGGGCGATGACGTCGCCGTCTTCACCAAGCTCAACGCCGACGAGACCATCGAGGGCCTGGTCGTCACCGTCATGGACAAGGGCGGCGAGGCCGTCTTCGTCAACGTCGTCGGCCGCATCGAGGCCGAGCAGCTCGCCAAGCTCGCCGAGAACCTCGACATCGAGCCCCTCCGCAAGGTCAAGGTGAAGGTCTCGAGCAAGAGCTGAGACCAATTCATCGGCTTCCGAATATGAACCGGGAATCGCCCTAAGGTGGTCGCCGCCGTCCTCGGCGGCGACAGCGTCGGCGGGACGCCGACGCCCAGCCCGGAAGCAATCAATCACAAGCCGAACAACCGCTCGCCCTCCATGAACACCACCGAGACCATCCAGCCGAAGAAAATGTCCCTCGGGAAAAAGATCCTCCTCGGGCTCCTGATCTGGATGGGCGCCTCGGTGCTGGTCGTCGGCGCGTTCGTCGCGAGCTTCTTCTTCCTCGATTCCAACGCCGCGATGGTCCGCCGCCAGGTGATGGGCGCCTCCGGCCGCGACTGGAGCACCAAGGTGCAGGTGAGCGTGCGTCCCGCGGCCATGGCCATGACGCGCGTCGCCCTCCGCTTCGTGCCCGAGGTGCCGGACGAGGCCCACCTCGCCCTCCGGGCCGTGCGCTCCGCCAGCGTGGGCGTCTACCAGCTGCCCCGCGGCGAGCGCGCCGAGTTCACGGGCGACTGGCTCAACGAGGCGGACGCCCGCATGGCGCAGCGCGGTTTCACCCGCCTCGTGCGCGTCAGCGAGACCAAGGAGTCCGTCGCGGTCTACATCCCCGAGGATTGCGACGAGGGCGACCTGCTGAAGCTCTGCGTCGCGGTCTGCACGGGCCAGGAACTCATCGTCGTGTCCGCCGAGACCGCGTTGGAGCCGCTCCTCGAGCTGATCGAGCGGGAGGCCGGCCCGGTGCGGAATTGGAAAAAGCGCCTGCCGATCGACTGAAACGGGTGGCGCCCCGCCCCGCGGCGGCTAGGCTGCCGGCGTGCCCGCTGTCCGCCCGCTGCCCACGATCGTCCACCTCGACGCCGACGCCTTCTTCGTCGCGTGCGAGCTGGCGCTGAAGCCGGAACTGCGCGGGAAGAAGACCGCCGTCGGCGGCCGTGAGCGCGGCATCATCTCCTCGGCCAGCTACGAGGCCCGCGCCTGCGGCGTCTACACGCCGATGGCGACCAAGCTCGCGCTCAAGGTCTGCCCCGACCTCATCCTCCTGCCGCACACCTCCGGGCTCTACAGCAGGGTGTCGCGCCGGATGTTCGACCTCTGCGAGACGCTGACGCCGGTCGTGCAGCGCAACTCCATCGACGAGGGCTACCTCGACCTCGCGCCCTGCGGTTTCAAGACCGCGGAGGAGATCGAGCGCCGCGTGCGCGACCTGCAGCGGCGCATCCAGGACGAGCTGCAGATCACCGTGTCCTTCGGCATCGCCACCAACAAGCTCGTCGCCGCCATCGCCTCGAAGGCGCACAAGCCCCGCGGCTTCACCGTGGTGCCGCCGGGCCACGAGGCCGCCTACCTCGCGCCGCTCAAGGTCGGCGTGCTCCCCGGCGTGGGCAAAAAGAGCGAGGCGAAGCTGGAGGCCGCGGGCATCCGGCAGGTGCGCGACCTGCTCGCGCGCCCCGAGCACGAGCTGGAGGCGCTGTTCGGGAGCTTCTGGCGCGAGGTGCTCCCGATGGCGCGCGGCGAGGACGACCGCCCCGTGCACACCGACCACGAGGACGCCAAGTCGTATTCCACCCAGGAGACCTTCGGGCACGACATCGGGGACTTCGCCGAGATCGAGCGCATCGCGAAGCGGATGATCGACGAGCTGATGCCCGCGATCCGCGCCGACGCCAAGCGCGCCCGCACCATGACCGTGAAGGTGCGCTATCCCGGCATGGAGGACAGCTCCTGCGGGCGCAGCCTCGCCGCCGCGAGCGACCTCGAGGCGTCGTTCTACCCGCTGGTCGGGCCGCTGCTGAAGGAGGCCTGGGCCCGGCACCGGCCGCTGCGGCTGGTGAGCGTGCGGTTCTCCGGCATCGAGGACCGCCCCGCGCAGCTCGAGATGTTCGGCGAGACCGAGGACAGGAAGCGCCGGCTCGCCGCCGTGCTGGACAAGCTCAACACCGGCAAGCAGCCCGCCGTGAAGCACGGGCACCAGCTGGGCGGTTCCGGCTCACGGGACTGATGGCATCGTCGTAGAACTTGGTTGACCACGGATTCCACTGATTATCACGGATAGGAGTATTCAGCTGGCTTGCATCCGTGCCCATCCGTGCAATCCGTGGTTAAATAATCCCCGTTCATGCCGATCTACGAGTATTACAGTCCCGACACGAACCGCATCTACTCGTTCTACGCGAAGACGCTCGCGCAGGGGCGCCTCGTGCCGAAGTGCCCCGACAACCCCAAGGCGCGCATGCTGAAGGTGGTCTCGAAGTTCGCCGTCACCGGCCGCGCCAAGGAGCCCGCCCCGGCGGAGGCCGCCACCGGCGACGACCTCCCGCCCGGCATGACCGAATCGAGGATGGAGGCGGCCATGACGGAGATGGAGCGCGAGTTCTCGAACGTGGATGAGAACGACCCCAAGGCCATGGCGCGCATGATGCGCCGCATGGGCGAGCTGACCGGCGAGAAGTTCGACGAGCCGATGGAGGAGGCCATGCGCAAGCTCGAGGAGGGCGCCGACCCGGACTCGCTCGAGGACAGCATGGGCGACGCCCTGGGCGGCCCGGGCGGGGACGACCCCTACGGCGAGGGCCCACCTCCTCCGGCAGCGAAGGATCCCAAGGAGCCCCGCGGCAGGCTCAAGGCCCGGCGCCCCCCGCCCACGCGCGACCCGAAACTGTATGATTATGAGTAGGGAACGCTGATCTGCGCTGATCGCACGCTTATGGTTTGTGCATCAGTGCGGATTAGCGCCAATTAGCGTTCCGATGGATTCACTTTCAAAAAGGATCGAGGTCGCGAAGCGCGCCGTGCTGGCGGAGGCGGCGCTGCTGCACCGGGAGTTCGGCCGGGCCAAGGCGCAGCTCAAGCACGACGGCACCAAGGTGACGCCGGTGGACGTCGCCATCTCCGAGAACATCCAGCGCGCGCTCGCGGCGGAGTTCCCGGCGGACCAGTTCTTCAGCGAGGAGCTGGCGCCGTCGGAGAAGCCCGTGCCGGTGACCTCGCGCCACTGCTGGCTGCTCGACCCGGTGGACGGCACCAACAACTACGCCAGCGGCATCATCCACGTGGCCATCTCGCTCGCCCTGCTGGAGGACGGCGTGCCCGTCTACGGCGTCATCTACGACCTCTCGCGCCGCACGCTCGTGCACGGCGGCCCCGGCCGCGGCGTGTGGGAGAACGACACCCCCGCGCGCGCCTCGCCGTTGCCGCCCGACGGCCAGAGCCTCATCGGCTTCCACAGCCCGGTGGAGAAGGTCTACGCCGCGCAGGGCAAGCGCCTGATCGAGAACTTCAAGATCCGCGGCCTCGGCAGCAGCGCCCTGCACCTCGCCTACTGCGCCACCGGGCACCTCGACGGCGTCGTCGAGCACAACAACCGCGTGTGGGACATCGCCGCCGCCGCCGCGATGATCGGCGAGGCCGGCGCGGAGCTGCACTACCTCAACGCCTCGCCGTTCCCGCTCCGCGAATTCTCCGTCAAGTCCGCCCGCGTCCAATACGTGGCGGGGAACGCCGCGGTTTGCGCCAAGCTGCGCAGCATCCTGGCCGGGTGATCACTGCAAATCCGGCAGGGTTTTTTTAACTAACGTCCGAGGTCAGCCACGACGGGAGCTGGCGCGCCGCGTGCAGCCTTCGGTTTTGGATTTCATGACTGGCATTAGATCACTCATTCGGTCGCACGCGGCGTGACAGATCCCGGCGTTGGCTGTACCGACTGGTTGGGCCTATTAGCTCGGGGACACTTGCAGCTATGCAGGAACAGCCTGCTTCATAGGTTTCTTACATGTAGGACACAATTGAAGTGCGGCAGTCGGCTTGGGTGGAAAAGCACGCCGGCAAGCCTCGACCTTCTCCACGGCATTGTGGTGATTCGTGAGGGAGCCGAGATCGGTAAAGGCATCTAGGGCACGATGGAGATGTGGAGACAGTGGCGGTCCATTGAAGAAGAGACCATGGACATTTTGACCATAGCGCTTCACCTCGTTTACCAATCCGACATAGTCTTCATCTCCCGCGACCAAGACAGAACGATCGCAGTTACGGTGAAACGCATGAACTAACATTTCTTTGGTTAATCCAATATCCACTCCTTTTTCCCTTGTCTCACGTCGCTTGAACAGTGTCGCTTCCACTCGCTGCTTTCGTAACGCGTCCTCGATCGCGTCGCGATCCTCGTCACTACCCGTATACGATCCGAACCAGTAGACCCGATGGGCTGGAACGTCGTAGTAGTGGTGTAAGTGCACCAGCGTAGCCGAAAGGTCCAGAATCGCTGTCGGAGGCTTGTCTGGTCGGAATTCTAATCCGAGGAACTTGGCTAGCTCCGTGAGGAGGTTTGTCCCATCGACAAAGACCATGATCTTCATTCGGTAAATGCTATCTCAACGCCGTGGCCACAGCGATCGCAAATTCAGGTGATTGCCCAACAGTGATATTCAGACTACGCGTAAAGACTACGGGTGCTGAGGTTCATGGGGTGAGTTTCCACACAACCCGTTCATTTTCAATAATCGAAAATCCGCCGTAGGCTTTTGGGGGATGTTCGACTCCGGAAATTGACTACACTCCCCAGCGCTCAGAGCCAATCCGTCTGCAGCGGGGTCGGGTTGAGGACCTTGGCCTTGGGGTGGCGGGCGGGGAGTTCGCCGGCGAACCAGTCGCGCGCGGGCGGGTCGCCGTGGGTGAGGACGACCGTGCGGGGTTCGCAGGCGACGGTGTAGTCGAGCAGCTGCTCGCGGTCGGCGTGGCCGCTGAGGTGGAAGCGGTCGATGTGCGCGCGCAGCTTCACCTTCACGTGGGCAGCGCTGAAGAGGAAGTCGCCGCCGGGCTTGGCGGCGAGCAGGTGGCCGCCGGGCGTGTCGGGGTCGCAGTAGCCGACGAAGCAGATGCTGTGCTTCGCGTTCCCGGCGAGGCAGGAGGCGACGGTGTAGGAGGGCGTGTTTTCCACCATCATTCCGCTGCTGACGACGTAGATGCCTTGCCGGGGCTCCTTGCCGGGCACGAGGTCGCGCGGGGTCTTCATGACCTTGAGGTCCTTGATGATGGTGCGGGTGAAGTGGACGAGGCCGGTCTTCTTGGCGATCTGGTCGAAGTAGTCGGCGAGGTCCATGCCGAGGCCGGAGGCGAAGATGGGCGCGGGGGCGAGGCGGTTGAACTTCCGGGCGTCGTGCAGGACGGCGAGCACCTCCTGCAGGCGGCCGAGGGCGAAGACGGGGATGAGGACGGAGCCGCCGCGCTGGAGCGTGGCGTTGATGGTGTCGACGAGGCGGATGAGCTCGAGGGAGCGGGCCTGGCCGGGGTTGCGGGGGGTGGCGCCGCGGGTGGTCTCGGTGACGACGACGTCGAAGTGCCGGCGCGGGAACATGGCGCCGGGGAGGGTGCGCTGGGCCTCGAAGAGCACGTCGCCGGTGAGGAAGACGTGCTTGCGCCTGTGCTTCAGCTCGACGCCGGCGGCGCCGACGATGTGGCCGGCGGGGTGGAAGGTGAACTCGACCTCGTCCTTCGCGCCGGAGAAGCGCTTGGGCTGGCTGAAGGCGTGGGCGTGCAAGCGCGGGACGCAGCGGTCGATCTCCTCGTGGCCGTAGAGGGGATACTCGGTCAGGCCCTTCTCCTCGCGCTCGCGGAGCATGACGTTGACGGAGTTGTGCAGCATGCGGTCGATGAGCATGCGGCTGGGGTGGGTGAGGACGACGGGCACCTTGGGGTGGTGGCGGAGGAGGACGGGCAGGGAGCCGATGTGGTCGAGGTGGCAGTGCGTGATGATGACGAGGTCGAGCTTCACGTCCTTGAGGAGCGAGAAGTCCGGCATGGCGTCGCGCCCGGCGAGCTTGGGGTGCAGGCCGCTGTCGACGACGAGGTGGAAGTCGCCGAGCTGGAGGTAGAGGGAGTTGGCGCCGATGCCGCCGTGGCGGTTGAGGTCCGTGAGTTTCATCAGGGGTCGGTCGGGGGGATGATCAGCTCGAAGGCGGGGATGCGCGTGAAGATGCGCTGCTGCCGGTCGTCGAGGCCGTGGAAGCTGCCGTGCACGCGCGCGCCGGTGCCGGTGATGTGGTAGCTGTTGTAGGAGAATTTCTCGCCGGGCGCGAGGCGCGGGGTCTCGCCGACGATCTTGTCGCCCTCGAGGATCTCCTGCGTGCCGTCGAAGTTGTCGATGATCCACTTGCGACCGAGGAGGGTGACGGTGCGGTCGGAGGCGTTGCGGATGGTGAGGTAGTAGATGAAGGCGTGGGGGCGGTCCGCGGGCAGCTTGTCCGGGTCGTGCCGGTGGACGAGCCGGTCGAGCACGACGGTGAGGCCGGGGAGTTCGAGCGGGGCGGACATGGGCCCAGCAAACCACGGAACGCGCGGAAGACACGGAAAAACACGCCGGGCGGCGGCGGGTTCCGGCTTTCGGCTTGCCAGCGGTCGAGCCGCGCCAGCACAAAGCCGCATGGAAAAACTGGCGCTGCTCTCGGTGAGCGACAAACGCGGCGTGGTGGACTTCGCCACGGCCCTCGTGCGGCAGCACGGCTACCGGCTGCTCTCGACCGGGGGCACCGCCAAGCTCCTCGCCGGGGCCGGCCTGCCTGTGACCGAGGTGAGTGCGCACACGGGCTTCCCCGAGATGATGGAGGGCCGCGTGAAGACCCTGCACCCGAAGATCCACGGCGGGCTTCTCGCGCGGCGCGACAAGCCCGACCACCTGGCGGCCGCGCAGCAGCACGGCATCGCCCTCATCGACCTCGTGGTGGTGAACCTTTATCCGTTCGAGCAGACGGTGGCGCAGCCGCACGTCGAGTTCGAGGAGGCGATCGAGAACATCGACATCGGCGGCCCCTCGATGCTGCGCAGCGCGGCGAAGAACCACGCCAGCGTCACCGTGGTCTGCGATCCCGACGACTATGGCGCCGTGCTAGCCACCCTGCACAATCCCGAGCAACTCGCCGTGCTGCGACGCAAGCTCGCGCTGAAGGTCTTCCAGCGCACGGGCCGCTACGACACCGCCATCGCCACCTACCTCGAGCGCCAGCAGGCCGAGCCCGACCTCGCGGCGCTGGCGGGCTTCCCGTCGACCTACGCGGGGTCGTGGAAGAAGGCGCAGGACCTCCGCTACGGCGAGAACCCGCACCAGAAGGCGGCGCTCTACGGGACCTTCCACGACCATTTCCGCCAGCTGCAAGGCAAGGAGCTTTCGTATAACAACATCCTCGATATCACGGCCGCCACCTACCTGATCGGCGAGTTCGAGCGCCCGACGGTGGCCATCCTCAAGCACACCAACCCCTGCGGCGTGGCCAGCGCCGACACGCTGCTGGACGCCTGGCACAAGGCCTATGCCACGGACCGGCAGGCGCCCTTCGGCGGCATCATCGTCGTCAACCAGACGCTCGGCGCCGACCTCGCCGAGCAGATCAAGGAGATCTTCACGGAGGTGATCATCGCGCCGCGCTTCAGCGACGAGGCGCTGGCGATTTTTGCGAAAAAGAAGAACCTCCGCCTGATGGTGGCCCACGAGGGCATCGGCGCCGACGCCCTGCAGGAGATTCGCTCCGTGGTGGGCGGCGTGCTCGTGCAGGACCGCGACCGCACGCTGGGCAACGTGAAGGAATTCCGCGTCGTCACCAAGCGCCAGCCGACTTCGGAGGAGTGGGCCGCGATGATGTTCGGCTGGAAGGTCTGCAAGCACGTCAAGTCGAACGCCATCGTGTATTGCCGCGGCGAGCAGACGCTGGGCGTGGGCGCGGGCCAGATGGCGCGCGTGGACAGCTCGCGCATCGCCGTGTGGAAGGCCGGCGAGGCCAGGCTCGACCTCCGCGGCTCCGTGGTGGCGAGCGAGGCGTTGTTCCCCTTCGCCGACGGCCTGCTGGCTGCGGCCGACGCGGGCGCGACGGCCGCGATCCAGCCCGGCGGCGCCGTGCGCGACGAGGAGGTCATCAAGGCCGCCGACGAGCGCGGCATGGCGATGGTCTTCACCGCCATCCGGCACTTCAAACACTGAGGCACGTTGTCATTGCGAGGAAGCCTGCTCGCAGGCTGACGAAGCTACCGAGGCCAAGGGCCGACAGACGGTCATCCAGATGGATCGCCACGGCCCGCGAGACGGGCCTCGCGATGACGCGCAGGAGAGTGGCTTTGACGGCAGCGTCGGCCTCTGTAGCGTGACGCCCATGAAACGACTAGCGTTGCTCTTGGTGGCCGCCGCCGCGCTCGCGTTGTCCGGTTGCTATACCGTGCCGGAGACCGGGCGCCAGGCGGTGATCCTCATCTCGCCGAGCGAGGAGGTGGCGCTCGGCGCGCAGTCGTTCGCCGAGTTGCGCAAGAAGGAGAAGGTCTCCGCCGACCCGGTTCTCAACGAGCGGGTGCAGCGGGTGGGGCAGCGCATCGCCACGGCGGTGGGCGACGCCCTGCCGGAGGCGAGGTGGGAGTTCGTGGTCTTTGAATCCGAGGAGGCCAATGCCTTCGCGCTGCCTGGCGGCAAGGTGGGCGTCTACACCGGCCTGCTCAAGCTGGCCGAGACCGACGACGAGCTGGCCATCGTGATGGGCCACGAGGTCGCGCATGTGACCGCACGGCACGGGGCCGAGCGCATGACGCAGGTGCTGGGCGCGGCGCTGGCGGGGGCCGCCGTCGAGGTGGCCACGCAGGACAGCAGCAAGCGCGACCATTGGCGCCTGGCCTACGGCCTGGGCGCGACGCTGGGCACGCTGGCCTTTTCGCGCTCGCACGAGAGCGAGGCGGATTACATCGGCCTGAAATACGCCGCCAAGGGCGGCTACGACCCGCGCGCCTCGATCTCGTTCTGGAGGAAGATGGCGGCCTCGTCGAAGGGGCCGCGCCCGCCCAAGTGGCTCTCGACGCATCCGCCGCAGGAAGAGCGCATCGCCCGGCTGCAGGGCTGGATCCCCGCCGTCATGCCACTCTACGAGCAGGCGAGGGAGCGCTACGCGGAACCGGGGCTCTAGTTGCATTCACTCTGGGTGAATACCGCGAATCTTGCTTCGCCTTGGATTGGTGTGTGGGAGCGTGCTTGCACGCGACTGTCGCGACCAGGGGCGCTCCCACATCCCGGGCAAAGACCATCTTGAGCCAATGGCCCCGGAGCTTGCCCTGGGGCACTATATTTCTTGGGCAAGCGCGCTGCCCCACGAGGCAGGGGCCCTTGGCCGTTCGGCCGGTTTCGTCGTTTTCGGCTGGCGCGCGGGACGGGAAATTGGCCAAGTTGCGCGCATGTTCGACCCCGTTGAAAAGCTCAAGGAATACGTGCGGCACGCGAGCGTGTCGGCGGACCCCAAGTTCAAGGACGGCATGGCGGGCGCGCGCGACTTCGTCGCCGGCCTGCTGCGCGAGATCGGCTTCCAGGTGCAGGTGGTGCCGACGGCGCTCCATCCGGTCATCGTGGCGAAGCGCGTCGGCCATGCCGGGCGCCCGCACGTCATCATCTACGGGCATTACGACGTGCAGCCGCCGGACCCGCTCGGCGAGTGGCGCACGCCGCCGTTCGAGCCGACCATCATCGGCGAGCGCATCTACGGCCGCGGCACGGCCGACAACAAGGGCCCGCTGATGGTCCATATCGCCGCCGTGGCGCGATTGCTGGAAAAAGACCCGAACCTGCCGCTCAACATCACCTTCGTCGTCGAGGGCGAGGAGGAGATCGGCAGCAAGAACTTCAAGACCTTCCTCCGGGGGCACCGCGACCTGCTCGACGCCGACTTCGTCTACATGTCGGACAACGGCATCCAGAAGCCCGACCAGATGATCATCACGGCGGGTCTGCGCGGCATGTTCGCCTTCGAGGTCGAGCTGACCGGGCCGAAGAGCGACCTCCACTCCGGCATGCACGGCGGCGTGCTGATGAACCCCCTGCAGGCCCTCGCCGAGCTGTGCGCCTCGCTCCACACCAAGGACGGGCGCGTCAACATCCCCGGCTTCTACAAGGACGTGGTGAAGCCCGAGCCGTGGGAGCGCGCGCAGATGAAGAAGGCCGGCTTCAGCAAGAAGGAGTATGCGGAATTTCTCGGCATCAAGCAGTTCCACACCCCGCCCGGCTACACGCCCTTCGAGGCCATCCGCTTCCTGCCGACGCTCGAGTTCAACGGTTTCAGCGGCGGCTACCAGGGGGAGGGCACCAAGACCGTCATCCCGAGCAAGGCGCGGGTGAAGATCACCTGCCGCCTCGTGCCGCACCAGACGCCCGACAAGGTGCGCGGCCTCATCTTCAAGGCCATCAAGGCGCGCTGCCCGAAGGGCGTGACGATGAAGATCACCGAGCAGCACGTGGCCAAGCCCTACGTTGTCGTGCCGCCCGACCGCTCGAACACGCCCAAGGACCAGCGCCCGGCGCTCGCGGCCTGCTTCCGCGCCGTCGAGAAGGCCGCGGTCGAGGTCTGGGGCAAACCGCCGCTCTACCTGCGCGAGGGCGGCACCGTGGGCCTGATCGCCGACCTCAAGGAGGTGCTCGGCCTCGACGCGGTGATGATGGGCCTGTTTCTGCCCGAGGACAACCTGCACGCCCCGAACGAGAGCTTCCATCTCGGCGTGATGCGCAAGGGCATCGACACCTCCGAGCGCGTGCTGGCGTCGCTGGCGCGCGGCTGAGGCCGCCAACTGCGCCATTGCCTTGGCGCGGGCGATGCCCCTTCTTGGGCCGGAATGCCCGACGCCAACACCACGCCCGCGCCCGCCCCCGGCGACTTCATCCGCGACATCGTCGCCGGCCATGTCGCCGAGAAGCGCTACGCGAAGATCGTCACGCGCTTCCCGCCCGAGCCCAACGGCTACCTGCACATCGGGCACGCGAAGTCCATCTGCCTGAACTTCGGCATCGCCCGCGAGCACGACGGGCAGTGCAACCTCCGCTTCGACGACACCAACCCGGTGAAGGAGGACGTCGAATACGTCGAGTCGATCACCGCCGACGTGCGCTGGCTCATCGCCGGCTGGGCCGACCACTGCCTCGGCTTCAAGCCCAAGGGGGCGCATCCCGCCGCCATCACCAGCAACGGCCAGCCCGACCGCTACCTCGGCCCCGTGCCGCCCGGGCCCGGGAGCGAACCCTTCTTCGCCTCCGACTACTTCCAGGAGCTGCACGACTACGCCGTCGAGCTGATCAAGCGCGGCAAGGCCTACGTCTGCGACCTCACGCCGCAGCAGACCGACGAATACCGCGGCGCCCCCGACAAGCCCGGCAAGGAGTCGCCCTGGCGCAACCGCACCGTCGCGGAGAACCTTGACCTCTTCGCGCGCATGAAGGCCGGCGAGTTTCCCGACGGCGCGCGCACCCTGCGCGCCAAGATCGACATGGCCTCGCCCAACGTCTGGCTGCGCGACCCGCTGCTCTACCGCATCCGCCATGTGCCGCACCACCACGCCGGCAGCGGCTGGTGCATCTACCCGCTCTATGACTACGCGCACTGCCTCAGCGACTACCTCGAGGGCATCACGCACAGCATCTGCACCCTGGAGTTCGAGGTGCACCGTCCGCTCTACGACTGGATCCTCGGGGCCCTCGACCTGCCGCGCCCGCTCCCGCACCAATACGAGTTCGCCAAGCTCAACCTCGCCTACACCCTCGTCTCGAAGCGCAAGCTCCTCACCCTCGTGACTGAGAAGGTCGTGACGGGCTTGGA
>CAZRNE010000031.1:0-29504 GCA_964601365.1 uncultured Opitutaceae bacterium
CCACTTCGCTCCGCGGCCTCGGGCCCGAGGCGACCCTCGTGCTCGTCAACGGCCGGCGCATGCCCTTCTACCCGATCGGCACGGGCGGCACCACCGCCTTCGTCGACCTCAACTCCATCCCCCTCCAGGCCATCGAGCGCATCGAGGTGCTCAAGGATGGCGCTTCCGCCGTCTACGGCGCCGATGCCGTGGCCGGTGTGGTCAACATCATCTTCCGCAAGGGCTATGATGGCGCCGAGGCCAGCGTGAGCTACGGCAACACCACCAACAAGGATTCGTCCGAATTCACGGGCAACATCATGTATGGTGTGACCACCGACAAGAGCAGCATCATGGTCGGTGCGAATTACTACAACCGTGAGCCGATCTTCCAGCGCGACCGCAGCTATTCGGCCGTGCCGCCGTTCCTCAGCTCAAACTCCTCGCCGCCCAACTTCCAATTGACCCGCGCCACCGTGCTTGAGGCTCTCGGGCTGCCCGCCGGCTCGTCCATTCCCGGCGTCGCCGACAGCGTCAATGTCTTCTTCGGCACGTCCGGTCCGAATATTGCCGGCACTTTGAATCCCGCCCCGGGCAACCAGAACGCAAACAACCAGGGCAACGTTCCGGCGAATCTCTACACCTTCAGCACGGGCCGCCGCTCGACGTTTAACTTCAACGAGTTCGCCGGCTCCTTCCCCGAGATCACCCGCAAGGGCGCCTTCGCCGCTTGGGAGCGCTCGTGGAACGACAATGTCAGGAGCTATGGCGATCTGTTCTTCTCGCAGGTCCACCAGATCGACGAGTTGGCGCCCTACGCCACCGGCAACTTCGAGACCCCCGGCCAGACGACCATCGTCATCCCGGCCCGGACCCCGAACCCCATCCTCACGCCGGCCGAGATTGCGCGTGGCGGCCGCACCGCCGCCGCCGGAGCATTCAACCCGTTCAATCCTTTCAACCAGGACATCTCGGGTGGCTCGCGCATCCGTCTCGCCGAGTGGGGCAACCGCGTCTACCACAACCGCAACACGGCCTTCGCCGTCACCGGCGGCCTCCAGTTCGACAACATCATGGACAAGTGGAACCTCGATGCGGGGCTACGCTACGGCACCATCGAGAATAACGCCCGCGCCAAACTCATCTCCACTTCGCGTTTCCTGCGCGCGCTGAACGCCAACGACCCGATCTTCAACCCGGCCAGCCCGAGCTACATCGGTTCCCCGTTGCCCTACAACCCGTTCGGCTACTTCCGCAATCCGATCCCCACCAACGCCGCCCCGGTGGCCTTCGCCACGCATTATACGCGTGACGAGAACCGCTCGGCCACGATGCAGGCCAACTTCCTGCTCAACACGGCCAGCCTGATGGAAGTGCCCGCCGGCGACGTCGGTTTCGCCTTCGGCGCCGAATACCGCCGTGAGAAGGTGCACCAAGCCCCGGATTCGACCCAGCTCTCGGGCGACCTCCTCGGCTCCAATGTCGGCACCTTCACCATCGCGCAGCGCAAGATCGCCTCCTACTTCGGCGAAATCGAGATCCCGATCTTTTCCGAGAAACGCAGCATGGACTTCGCGCACAACCTCTCCCTCAACATCGCGGCCCGCTACGAGGACTTCCTCACCTCGGGTCGCAGCGTGTTCGTGCCGAAGTTCGGGCTCCGTTGGCAGCCCCTCTCCGACGGCTCGGTCGTCGTCCGTTCGAGCTGGGGTGAAGGCTTCCGCGAGCCCTCGCTCTTCGAACTCTTCTCCGGCCGCACGGCCGGCCTCCTCCCCATCGATGATCCGCTCACCGGCAACACCGAGCCCGAGCAGAACGTCGTGACCGGCGGCAACCCGCTGCTGGAAGCGGAAGAGACCGAGTCCTTCAACGTCGGCGTCGTCTGGTCGCCCAAGGGCAAGCTGGAGGGCTTCACCGCCTCCATCGACGTCTGGCGCATCGAGCGCAACGGCACGGTTTCCGCCAACAATCAGGACACGGTCGACCGTGCCGTCGGCCGTGACATCAACGGTGTGCTCAAGCCCGGCGGCCTCCGCCCCGGTGAGAGCGTCATCCGCGATCTCGCCGGCAACATCATCCAGGTCAACTCCGTGTTCTTGAACTCCGGCATCACCATCGCCGAGGGATTTGACGTCGCGGCCAGCTACACCTGGAACACCGCTGACTGGGGCCGCTTCGATGTCGGCGCCAATGCCACCTACATGGGTTCCTACCGGTTCTCCACCGTCCCCGGTGTCGCCCCGGTCGAGGGCATTGACGACACCATCCCTGGCGCTGCCGGCGACGATGCCTTCCTGCGTTGGAAGGGACAGGCCTTCGTCGGCTGGGCTTGGAAAGGCATCAATGCCCGCGTCACGGGCACCTATACCCACAGCTTCGATGACCCGGGTGGTGATCCCTTCACCGGCACGCCTTTCCGTGTCGATTCGACCATGATCTACGACGTCCAGGTCAGCTACAAGCTGTTCCCCGCCAAGAGCCGTCAGGACACCTCCTGGTATTCCGACCTCAAGCTCACCGTGGGTGCCAACAACGTGTTCGACACCGATCCGCCCTTTGTGGCTGACGGTGGCAACAACTCCAACGGTTATCCGGGCTTCCTCTACAACAACACCGGCCAGTTCGTCTACGTCGGTTTGGAAAAGAAGCTCTGACCGACCTGCACCCGGCCTGACTCGGTCAGGCCTTATCCGGGCGCGCGGCATCAACCGCGCGCCTTTTCTTTTTGCCAACCGCGCCCAGCCCGCTTTTGGCGCCGGTCGCATTCTTCCGTGGTTCCGTCGCACCTGAATGACGCCCGTCGCATCCCCGTTGTCGGTCATCCCGCCCTTGGGACCGTTGAGCGCATAGCGACCGGCTTTCCGCCGGGCGCTCCAAAACCCGCACAACACCAAACCAATGAAGAACTACACCACCCGTAGTTTCGGGAGCCGCACGCGCGCGCTTGTCGCGTTCGCCACGGCTTTCCCCCTGCTGTCCGGAAGCATTGCTTTCGGCCAGACCCCGGCCCCGGCCACCGGCTCCGAGGAGCCGACCAAGCTCGAGGCCTTTTCCGTCACCGGCTCGCGTATCAAGCGCATCGACGCCGAGACCCCGCAACCGGTCGTCCGCATCACCGAGGCGGACTTCAAGGCCACCGGCTTCACCACGCTGGGTGACGCCATCCGCTCCATGCCGCAGATGGCCGGCCAGTCGCTGGTCTCGATCGACGGCGGCACAAGCTTCACGCCCGGCGTCAGCTCCTTCAACCTGCGCGGCCTCGGCAACAACAACACCCTGGTCCTGATCAACGGCCGCCGGGCGGCGCCTTTCGCCTCCGCCGGTTTCAATGGCTTCCAGACCGTGTTCGACTTCAATTCGATCCCGACGGCGGCCATCGAATCCCTGGAGGTGCTCAAGGACGGTGCCTCGGCCATCTACGGCTCGGATGCCGTGGCCGGCGTGGTCAACGTCAACCTCAAGAAGGGTTACACCGGTATGACCACTGAGGTCTCTTTCGGCAACACGCTCGCGACCGACTCCGCCGAAAAGACGGCCTTCTTCATCTTCGGCGCCCAGTCCGGCAAGGTTTCCATCGTCACCACCTTTGACTATCAGGAGCGCGAAGGCATCGACGGCGCCGACCTCGCCTACTCGAGCGAATCGAACGGCGCGCCTTACGGTGGCTTCGACCAGCGCAGCTCCGCCGGTCCCATCGGTGCGGTGCGCGGCCTCGCCGATCGCGTGCGTTTCCCCGCGGGCACCGCGTTCTTCGCCACCCCGCAGACCAACCCGACCCTGGCGGCCGCCACGCCGGGCATCCCGCTCTACAACTTCCAGGAAAACGTCGGGTTCTTCCCCAAGACCCGCGCGTTCGGTTTCTACACCAACGCCACCTACGAGTTCAGCGACAACGTGACCGGTTGGCTCGATCTCTCGTTCCGCCGCTCCAAGGTCGACATCTCCTCGGCACCCACGCCGCTGTTCTCGGGCAACGAACTCGGCAACAGCCCCACCGGCACCCTGATGTTCCCGGCCTCCAATCCGTTCAATCCCTTCGGCCAGAACATCGTGGACATCCGCTGGCGCCTCAACGAGCTCGGGCGCCGCGAACAGGACTCGACCGCGGACACACCGCGCTTCGTCGCCGGCCTCAAGGGCACCATCCCCAATACCGATTGGAGCTGGGATGCCGCGCTGCTCTACACCAAGAACACGGTCGAGCAGCTTTCACGCGGCAGCACCTCGGACCGCCTCGTCCAGCAGGCCTTTGACGGCGTGGTGATCAACGGCGTCACGAAGTATGCCAATCCCTTCGGCCCGAATGATCCCGACATCATCAACTTCCTGCGGATCACCAACCCGAACCACGACGAGTTCGAGGTCCGTTCGGCTGACATTTCGGTCTCCGGTCCCATCTTCAGCCTGCCCTCCGGCGAAGTCGGCTTTGCGGCCGGCGCCGAGGTGCGCACCGAGCGTCTGGAGAATGTCGGCACCCAGCTCAACCGCGACGGCCAGATCGTCGGCGGCAGCCAGGGCTCCGACACCTTCGGCGACCGGCGTCTCTACTCCTACTACGCCGAGATCACCGCCCCGGTGCTGAAGGATTCCGCGATCGGCAGCCTCGAGCTGCAGGCCGCCGTCCGCCACGAGAGCTACAGCGACTTCGGCGAGACCACCAAGCCCAAGCTTGCCGCCGTCTGGCGCCCACTGCCCGAGCTCCTCCTCCGCGGTTCCTTCGGCGAGTCGTTCCTCGCCCCCAACCTCTCGTTCCTCTATTCGACCCAGAGTGTCAGCTTCACCGCCAACACCCTGGCCGATCCGCTCCGCCCGCAGGACCCGCGCATCCAGGTCCGCCAGTTCGGCGGCGGCAACCCGAACCTCCAACCTGAGGAAACCGAGGTCACCTACGCCGGCATCGTCATCCAGCCGTTCGCCCGCCGGAAGGACAGCATCTTCCGCGAGCTTTCCTTCGGCGTCGACTACTTCAAGTTCGAGCAGGAGAACCTGATCAACCGCCTCACCGCGGCGCAGATCCTCGCCAACCCGGCCTTCGCTCCCTTGGTGCTCCGCAACCCGCCCGCCCCGGGCGAGACCGTCGGCACCATCAGCGCCGTGCTGACGACTTGGCAGAACCTCTCCCGCGGCGAATACGAAGGCTACGACATGAATGTCCGCTGGGTGCTGCCCAAGAACCGCTTCGGCCAGTTCCGCGCCGAGGTGTCGGGCACCTACATCGCCAATCAGGACATCACCTCCGCCACCGGCGTGCTGGTCGACCTGGACGGCGAGTATAGCTTCCCGCAGTTCCGCGGCACCGCCACGCTGGCCTGGAACAAGGGCGACTGGGCGGCCTCGCTCTTCGTGCAGCACATCGGCGAATATCGGGACAACTTCGGCATTGCCCGAGTCAGCTCCCAGTATGTCGTCAACCCGCAGGTTGCCTTCAAGGGCTGGTATAACAGCACCATCACGGTCGGTGTCCGTAATGTGCTGGACCAAGACCCGCCCCGCGACCTCTCGGACAGCAAGCTCGTGAACGAGAACGTCAACCACGCCGAGCCCATGTTCGCCTACGTCCGCTGGTCCAAGGACTGGTAAGACCTCTGCTCACCCCTTGGTTCTTCAGGCGCGCCCATCAGGGCGCGCCTTCTTTTTGGGCTGTAGCCAGAAACCAGCGCAAGGCTGCACCGACATGCGCGGGTGCGAGCACATGACCGCCCGCATACGATTCCAGGCGAACCCGTGAAAACCCGTCCGCGCGCAAAGCCGTGGCGACCTCCTCGTGATCCCTCGATGTCGAAATCCGATCAGTTTCGCCGCTACTCAGGAAAATGGGCACGGCGCGGAACGCCCGGCGCGGCGGGCCGTAGATATTGACTGCATCCGCGGCGGTCGCGGCGTTGCAGCCTCCTTGAAAGATGCCGATGGGAACGCGTCCGTCTCGGGCAAACATCGCCGCCAGCCAGCCGGACCGCTTGGCGCCGCCGGAAAAGCCACCCAAGGCCAGCGGCCACCGGTCGCTGCCGGGCCAAAGTATGGCTAGATGGTCAAGGGCCGCGCGGGCCAGAGCATAGCGCAATTCGTTCGAGTCGAGACCCAGCGGGACGGGTTTTGGCGGGTCGGCTGCCACCACCACCCAGCCTTCGGCCGTGGCGGCCGCGGCAAAATCCCTCAAATGCCGAGTGCTGGAATTGTAGCTCGGATCGGACGTGGCGCTGATCAACAGAATGGGCCACGGATGCGCCGAATCGAAACCTGGCGGGACTGCGTAGGCGATCCGGGCGGTCTGGTGGCTGCTCCGCTTCCCGTTGCCCGCCACCCGGCGCAGAGCATCCGACAGAGGCACCGCCAGTTCCACCGGTTCCCCGCCGGGCGAGCGAACCCCACACACTGAGAGCGCGGCTGCGAGGATCAGGCATCGGCTGGTTGCCAGCATGCACCAAGTCAATCCCTCGGCCTGCCTGCCGGCGAGACGCGTGCGGCAAACCACCCTGCCTGCGCGGCGAATCCGCAATCGATGCGGCCGAATCTCCAGCGGGCAGACAGCGTCCACCGGCCGTATTACGTCGCACAACCTCGTCGACTTGTCGCCGATGGCTTGCATCCGGCTGCGATGACATCTGCGTGAAGCCATGCGCACCAACCTGTGGTCCTGTCCGGTCCTCGCCGGGTTCGTGCTTTGTTTCTTGGGCGGCTGCCAGACCATCTACGAAGTCAAGGTGGACGCAATCAACGATCCCCAGGCGGCGAAGGGCGTGATCTATGAATTGAGGATCAAGGCGCCGGTTCCAGCCGGAACCGACGGCGATGACGTGATCCGATACGTGCGCGCAGCACTGGCTGCCCGCGGCTATGTCGAAGCGGAGAAGGGCGTCTCAGCCGAGCAGGTCGTCGAAGTGGACTTCGGGGTCGGACCGGCCCGCCTGGGTTATATCTACAAACCGCGCGACATGCTCACCATCGACCTCTGGGGCAAGGAGCCGCCCAAGGGCGGCGCCGTGCCGGTGGAATTGAGGGAGAAATATCTCCGTGTCACGGCAAGAAGCACCGCACCGCACAGCCTCCACGCACCCGCGCCTGAGGTTTGGAGCGTCCATCTGGTCGTGGAGGATGAGGGCAAAGATTTCACCCCCTATCTCCCGGCTCTGGCCGCCGCGCTGGTCGACTACATCGGCGAGCATGCGGCCGCGGAAATGATCCTGAAGATCAAGGAGGCCGATGCGCTCAAGTCGGTGCAGGCGCTGACCAAGTGAGGTGCGCCTGTCTGGTCAACCGCCGGTGCGGTTGGCCACGCCCTGCTGATGCAGGCCCTGTTGGACTTTGGCATTTTCTATGTCCTGCCGGGTGGCCCCGCTTACTGGGGCCGCATTGGTGCGCTTCTTGACCCGCGAACCCAGCGGCGCCTCGGCTGCTACCTTCGGGCGTTCCTCTTGGGCGTCATTGGTGGCGGTTTTCGTGGCGCAACCAGAACCGACGGACAGGCAGATTGCGAGGATTAGGCTGCGGAAGAGGGTTGGATTCATTTCCCCATGAAGATTGCACTGGCGGCCAAGGCGAATGGCGAGCGACGAATTGCCACCATGTTGCGTCGAATGACCCTGCTTCTTGGTCGCCCCGATGGTTCGGCTTCACGACCTCGCATCTTGGCGGCGAGCGGTCCGCCTCTGCCATCACCATCCGTCCATCCCGGCCCCCGTCCGTTCGACCATTCCGGGTGCGACTTTGGGCCCGGGATCGGTGTGCTGGAGGCCGGTTCTTTGCCGTGCCTCCCGGTCCATGCGCGTCAGCCCGCCCCTGCGGGCGTTGGCCGCAAACTTCGAGGCTTTCATCGCAATGCCGTTTTCCACCGGCCGCCTGCCGCACAACCTGCCCGCGTTCGTAGTTATCAGTTGTGTTGCAGAGGGGCCCGTCGGGCCCCTCTGTGTTTTTCCGGGGGGTCGGGACGCCGTGGAACTTGCTGGCCAAGCCCGCCGGTATTGCCCAAATCCCATCCTTCACACTGATAACCCCCATGTCGTCCGCTCCCACTGCTGCTCCGGCCGCCGCTCCCGCCCGGCCCAAATCACGCCGTTTGCTCTATATCATTATCGCCGTCGTCGTCGTGGCGGGCATTGCGACCGCCGCCGCGATCAAGGCCAAGAACAAGGAGCCTGCCACGCCCGTCACGGTGGAAAAGGCCATCGTCAAGACCATCACCCACGTGGTCACGGCCACCGGCAAGGTCCAGCCCGAAACCGAGGTGAAAATCTCCCCGGAAGTTGCCGGTGAACTGGTCGAAATCCCCGTCGTCGAGGGCCAGTCCGTGAAAAAGGGCGACCTGCTCGTCCGCATCAAACAGGATTTCTATCTCGCCCAGGTCGAGCAGCAGGAAGCCGCCCTCGCCGCCGCGAAGGCCGCCAGTGTCCTTAGCGCCGCCCGTCTCGCCAAGGCCGAACAGGACTTCAAGCAGGCCGCCGAGCTTTATGCCAAGAAGCTCATCTCCGACACCGAACACCTCGCCTCCCAGACCAACCTCAACGTCGCCAAGGCCGACTACGAATCGTCGCTCGCCCAGATCCGCCGCACCGAGGGTTCGCTGAGCCAGTTCCGCGACCAGCTGGCCAAGACCACTATCTACGCCCCCATGGACGGCACCATCAGCTCGCTCACCAGCGAGGTCGGCGAGCGCGTGGTCGGCACCAACCAGTTCGCCGGCACCGAGATCATGCGCATCGCCAACCTCGGCCAGATGGAGGTCCGCGTGCGGGTCAACGAGAACGACATCGTCAACGTCAAGGTCGGCGATCGCACCATTGTCACCGTCGACGCCTTTCCCGGCCGCCGCTTTGAGGGCGAGGTGCACGAGATCAGCAGCTCCGCGCTCACCGCCGGCGGCCAAAGCCAGGCCGCCCAGCTCATCGCCTCCGCTTCCGATGAGGTCACCAATTTCCTCGTCAAGATCCGCATCAAGGATAGCGACGCCAAGCTCCGCCCGGGTATGAGTGCGACCGTGGACATCGAGACGCAGACCGTGTCCGACGTCATCGCCGTGCCCATCCAAAGCGTCACGGTCCGCGCCGAGGGCGGCAAGACCACGGAGGAGGTCGCCCAGGCCCGGGCCAAGGA
This sequence comes from uncultured Opitutaceae bacterium, assembly GCA_964601365.1. Taxonomy (GTDB): domain Bacteria; phylum Verrucomicrobiota; class Verrucomicrobiia; order Opitutales; family Opitutaceae; genus Didemnitutus. Next base: position 9,067 of record CAZRNE010000031.1, read on the forward strand.
GGCCAAGGAACGCTCCGGCAACGACCTCGACGTCGCCAGCGAACGCGAGGAGGCCCGCCGCAACCGCGAGAAGCTCAAGCGCGTCGTCTTCGTGAAGAACGGCGACAAGGTGGCCCTGCGCGAGGTGGAGACCGGCATCGCCGACAACACCCATATCGAGATCAAGAGCGGCGTGAAGGCCGGCGAGGAAATCGTCGCCGGCAGCTACGCCGCCATCAGCCGCAAGCTGAAGGACGGCAGCCGCGTCATGATCGAGAAGCCGAAGAAGGACGCCAAGTCCTGAGCCGCTGCGCGCCCCCACCATGAGCGCCGTCGCCACCGCGCCCGCCCCCGCCCGGTCTTATCGCCCACCGGGACCCTTGGTCATCGACATCCAGGATGTCACCAAGCTCTACAAGATGGGCACCGAGACCGTTCACGCCCTCCGCGGTGTTTCCGTGCGCATCTGCCGCAACGAATACATTGCCGTCATGGGCCCTTCCGGCTCCGGCAAATCCACGCTGATGAACATGCTCGGCTGTCTCGACACCCCCACGAGCGGCCACTACCAGTTCAACGGCAAGGACGTGTCGACCATGTCTGATGATGAGCTGGCCGACATCCGCAACCGTGAGATCGGGTTCGTCTTCCAAACCTTCAACCTCCTCCCGCGCTCCAACGCCCTGCACAACGTCGAGCTGCCGCTCATCTATGCCGGCCGCCCGCCCGCCGAGCGCCGGGCCCAGGCCGAACTGGCGCTCCGCAACGTTGGTCTCGGCGACCGCATGGACCACCGGCCCAACGAACTCTCCGGCGGCCAGCGCCAGCGCGTCGCCATCGCCCGTGCCCTCGTCAACAACCCCTCCATCATCCTCGCCGACGAGCCGACCGGCAACCTCGACTCCCGCACGGGCGAGGAGATCATGCAGTTGTTCGAGGACCTCTACGCCCAGGGCAACACCATCATCGTCGTCACCCACGAGGAGGACATCGCCCGCCATGCCCGCCGCATCGTCCGCCTCCGCGACGGCCTGATCGAAAGCGACCAAAGGCAGGTCTAAATGTGGATTGCGGAACTCGGATTGCGGATTTCCACCATGAAAAGCTCTGACCTCAAACAACGGACGAAGTTCTTCGCCTTGCGGGTCATCCGTGTAACTGATTCATTGCCGCGCCGGATGTCGGCGGATGTCTTGGGTCGCCAGTTGTTGCGATCGGCCAGTTCCGTGGCGGCCAATTATCGCTCGGCCTGCCGTGCCAAGTCGCGTGCTGATTTCATCTCCAAGATGGGCACCGTCGAGGAGGAGGCCGATGAATCTGCGCTCTGGCTCGAGTTGCTCGCCGAGAGCGGCTTGATGCCTGCGCCCAAACTCGGCGAACTTCACCGTGAGGCGGAGGAACTCACCGCCATTGCTGTTGCCTCGATCCGCACCGCGCGTCGTTCCGCCGCCAATCCAAAATCCGCAGTCCGCAATCCGCAATCCCGATGAAGCGCTTCATCTATGAGTTCACCGAGTCCGTGCGCATTGCGGCCGCGCAGATCCGTGCCAACAAGATGCGCTCCGTCCTCACTGCGCTCGGTGTCATCATCGGCGTCGTGGCCGTCACCCTCATGGGCACCGCCATCCGCGGCATCGACAAGGGCTTCGAGAACAGCCTTGCCATGCTCGGCGACGACGTCCTCTACGTCCAGAAATGGCCCTGGGGCCCCGTCGAGGATTGGTGGAATTACAACAACCGCCCCAACATCCGCCCGGAGCACGCCGAGGCCCTGAACCGCATCATCGACGGCAGCACCAACTCCCTGCTCCAGTTCGCCGTCCCCGTGGTCGCGCGCGGCAGCACGCTCAAGGTCGGCGACGCCAAGGTCAGCGGCGTGTTCACCATCGGCACGACGGCGGCCTATGCCCAGATGACCGGCGCCGAATACAAGGACGGCCGGCTCTTCAACGAGGCCGAGGCCGACACCGGCACCCAGGTCTGCGTGCTCGGTTACGATGTGGCGGAGGCCCTGCTGCCCAACCGGGATCCTCTGGGCGAGACCGTGCTCATCAACGGCCAGCCCTTCACCGTTGTCGGCGTCTTTGCCAAGCAGGGCGAGTTCCTGGGCCTGTTCAGTTTCGACAACCAGGTCGTGTTGCCCATCACCGCGTTCCAGAAATATTTCTCCACGCGGCGCGGCGCGGAGATCCGGGTCAAGGTGGTGGACAAGTCCCGCCTCGCCGAGGCCAAGGATGAACTCATCGGCGCCATGCGCCGGGTGCGCGGCCAGCTGCCGGGCGAGCGCGACAATTTCTCCATCAACGAGCAGCAGGCCTTCAAGGCCCAGCTCGACCCCGTGAAGGGCAGCATCGCCACCATCGGTTTCATCATCACCGGCCTCGCGCTCTTCGTCGGCGCCATCGGCATCATGAACATCACCTTCGTCTCGGTGAAGGAGCGCACCAAGGAGATCGGCACGCGCAAGGCCCTCGGGGCCCGCCGGCGCAGCATCCTGATGCAGTTCCTGATCGAGGCCGTGTCCATCGCCCTCATCGGCGGCGTGGCCGGCCTCGTGTTCACCGCGCTCATGGTGCAGGGCGCGGCCCGGGCCTTTCCCAATTTCCCGCTCAGCGTCTCCCTCGGCATCGTCATCATGGCCGTCGGCACCTCCGTTATCGCCGGCATCGCCGCCGGTTTCTTCCCCGCGCTCGGGGCCTCGCGGCTCGATCCGGTCGTCGCCCTCCGCTACGAGTAGCCCCCATGAGATTCTCCGAAATCCTGCGCATGGCCGTCGGCTCCCTCGGGGTGAACAAGCTCCGCTCGGGGCTGACCATGCTCGGAATCACCATCGGCGTCTTCACCGTGCTCGGTGTCATGACGGCGGTCACCGCCCTGCGCAGCTCCATCGAGACGGGCATCAGCTTTCTCGGCTCGAACATGTTCCAGTTCGCCAAGTTTCCGCTCTCCGGCGGGGGTGGCGATGAGGGCCCCCGGCGCCGCCGGCTGGAGTTGCGCCGTGACATCACCCTCGACCAGGCCTTGCGCTACCAGCAGCTCATGGCCGGCATCTCCGATGTCGTCTGCCTGAAGGTCTTCAACCGCGACGGCGCCGTGCAGGCCACCTACGGCGGCCGCAAGACCACCCCCGGGCTGACCTTCGGCGGCACCAACGAGCACTTCCTCGCCGCCAACCAGTATGCCATCGACACCGGCCGCAACTTCACCGCCGATGATGTCGAATACGGCCGCCCCGTCGTCATCATCGGCCAGGACATCGTCGCCCGGCTCTTCCCCGCCGAGAACCCGATCGGCAAGGTCATCAAGATGAAGGAGCGCACCTACACCGTCATCGGCACCTTCGCCCCCAAGGGCAACGCCTTCGGCAACAGCGGTGACGCCATCGGCATGATCCCCATCACCCGTTTCGTGACGGATTTCGGCAGCGAACGCCTGACGGTCAACATCGCCACCCAGGCGGCGAACCAGATGGTCTACAACGACACCCTCGACAAGGGCGTCACCGCCATGCGCATCGTGCGCGGCCTGAAGGCCGAGCAGGAGAACGATTTCGAGATCTACTCCAACGACTCGCTCATCTCCGCCTTCGCCAAGGTCGCCGATGTCATCGCGGCCGGCTCCTTCGTGATCAGCGCCATCGCGCTGCTGGCCGCGGGTGTCGGCATCATGAACATCATGCTCGTGAGCGTGACCGAGCGCACCAAGGAGATCGGCATCCGCAAGTCCATCGGGGCGCGGAAGAAATCCATCCTCACGCAGTTCCTGATCGAGGCCGTCACCATCTCCCTCATCGGCGGCCTCTGCGGCATCCTGCTCGGCATCGCCGCCGGCAACGGCCTGGCCATGATCCTCGATGCCAAGGCCGTCATCCCGTGGAACTGGGCCTTCATCGGCCTCGTCGTCTGTTCGGGCATCGGCATCGGCTTCGGTTTCTATCCCGCCCTCAAGGCCGCCTCGCTCGACCCCATCGAGGCCCTGCGGTTCGAATGACCCGCCCGGGCGTCACCCGTGGCGCAGCTCGGAGCCCTTGAAGCGGATGATGAAGCGGTGGACCTTCTTCTGCCGGCAGGTGATCTTGCCCGTCGCCAGGTCGATGGAGTCCGGCACGTCCACCTTGATGATGTCCACCACGGCGTGATAGCCGCGCTCGGAGAAGATATCGAGCAGCATGGCGAGCGCGTCCGGCTCGCTCAGGATCGGATCCTCGCTGTTCACGTTCGAGTGTCCTGAGATCGCATGCCGGCGAACGATGGGCATGATCTTGCGGTCGATCAGGCTGATGACCTTCTGGAACAGCACGGGGTGCTTCAGCGCGTAACCGTCGAGCCGTTTCACCAGCTCCTGCCGCGCATGGACGACGATCTCGCTCGCGAGCGGCAGCGGGCGCAGCATGTCGAAGGTACGCGGATCGAGCTCGAGCGAGCTCTGGTAGTCGAGTTCCTTGACGATGTTGGCTTCGACTTCCTTTACCGGGCCCTGGGCGTCGATGAGGTGGTAGTGGAAGACGCCCTTGAGGGAGAGCAACGCCTCCCAGGTCTGCTCCTTGAACACCTGGTAGCGCCGCCGGGCCAGGGCCTCGTCAAAGTCGGTCGCGCGCTCCTCCAGCAGCGTGCCGTGGCCGGTGCGCCGCACCTCGTCGTTGTGGGCCTTGACCTCGCGCCCGCGCTTGAGCTGGCGCGCGATGCTCTCCTTTTCGTCCACGAAGAGCACGACGATATGGAGCGTGGGCTGGCGGAAATAGATGCCGAGGGGCGTGTTGTAGAATTCGCGCCAGAGCCGCGTCATCTGCTCGTAGAGCATCTTGAGGCAGTCCACCTGCACGTTGGTGCGGGGGAAGCCGTCGAGGATGACGCCGTCCCGGTATTCCGGGCGCAGCAGTTGCCGGAGCAGCACGGAAAGCACCTCGCGGTCGCCGATCATCAGGCCGGCGTCCTTGAGCTTCTTCATCTCGGGCGTGTCGAGCAGCGAGCTCATCACGATGGGCGGGCAGGTGAGGCCGCGGGTCTTGGCGATGAAGGCCGTGTTGGTGCCTTTGCCGGCGCCGGGCGCGCCGCCGAGCAGGATCAGCTCCTTCGGGAAGCGCAGGTTTTCGCGTCCGAACTCGATCTCGAGGTCTTCCCACAGCGGATTGAAGATCAGGGCGGCATCCTTGATTTCGGGCTGCACGGGCGGAGGGGCGGATTTTTCCGTCGGGGCGGGCTTCATGCGAGGGCGCGAGGCTAGGGGGCCCTCGCACGGGCTGGCGACAAATTTTCTTCGTCCGAACGGGCTATTTTCGCGGGAGGACCCGGGCCGGGGCGTCGAGCTGGCCGCGGGTCACGCCGAGCTGGTTGATGAACTTGAATTCGCGCCACAGCTCCGCCCCGGCGACTTCGCCGCGCAGCAGCTGGCCGTAGCGGCCCAGGATGCGCGTGACCTCCTCGGCCGGTTCGTTGAGGAACTCGACGCGGAAGGAACGCGCGCCCAACCGGAGAAACTCGGCGGCGAACTCGGCGCCGGTCTGGGCCCGGGCGTTGTAGACGGTGTTGCGGCAGCCCGCGTCGGCCTTGAGCGGATGCTCGGCGCCGATGCGGTCGCGCAGCCGCACGTCGTGCCGGTCGCAGGGCCGGCCGCAATCGCGGTAGTCCTTCCCGGTCGTCAGGAACGCGCAGAACACGCAGTGCTCCATGTGAAACATCGGCATGTGCTGGTGCAGGGTGATGTCGAACCAAGCGGGCGGCGCGGCCTGCAACAGCGCGGTGAGCTGGCTGACGTTCAGGTCGTAGGAGGCCGTCACGCGCTCGAGGCCGTGCTCGCGGATGAAATATTCCGCCGTCAGCTCGTTGGCCACGTTGAGCGAAAAGTCCCCGCGCCGGCGCAGGCCGGCGAAAGCGGTGAGGTGATCGTAGTTCCGCACCAGGTAGCCGTCGGCTTCGCAGGAGAGCACCTGTTTCAGGATCCAGTCCTCGCCCGGCTTGAAGATGCGGGGGGCGGCGACCCAGATCGTGGCATCATCGGTCGTCAGGCCGGCGGCCGTCCGCAATTCGCGGAAATCCGCCACGGCGTCGCGGTAATGCTTGGGGTTTTCGAACTCGCAATAAATGGTGCGGATTCCGGCGGCCCAGGCCGCGGCGAGTTGGGGCCGGTGTCGGACGACCGCGATGAGTTCGGGTTCCGAGATAGGGCCCGTCGTCCCCGACGACCCTTGGGTTTGCGCGGGCGCTTCAGGGCGGTTGAGGGCAAACCTTCCCGCCCGGGCTTCATGCAGCATCCACCGCTTGGGTTCCGCGCGCCGCGCCTCGACCTCCGCCGCGACGCGCCGGCGCAGCTCGTTGAGTTCGCTCACGGCGAGGATCACCTCTCCCTCGAGGTGGTTTTCCAGGCGTCCCAGCTGGAAAACCGTTCCGCCCAGGCGGCCGAGCTGTTCCCGCAGCCGGACCGTCGTGAGCGGCTGGCGTTCGGCCGGTGCCAGCACCGTGCTGGAATCGGCCTGGGCGACATGTCCCTCGTCATCCCGTGCGATGAGGGTCAGGGGAGTGCCGACGGTGCCGTGCACTTCAAGATGCAGGTCGCGTCGGAAATGCACGCGGTTGCCCTCGAAGCTCTGCCGCAGCTCGCGGTCGAGGGCCGGGTCGTTTGTTTTCCAGAGCCTCTGGCCCGGGGTAACCCGCGAGAAATCGATGTCGCCATGGCCGAAGCGCAGGGTGGCTTCGCCGTCGGCGTTGGCTGCGACCTGGTAGACACGGCCGCCTTCCTCCTTTTCCTCCGGGTTCCCGGCGTCGAACACGACACCGTCCCCGGGCTTGAGCGGACCTTCCAATTTCAGGCGCACGTGATCGCGACCGACCTGTGAGATCACGCCGAGGAAAACACCCCGTTTGGTGCCGAAGCGGGCATGCGCCAGCTCCTGGTTGTTGCTGCCGCGAAACCAGCCCGTGTAGAGGCCGCGCGAAAAGGCCATTTCAAGATTGTAGCGCGCGGCGGCGGGATCGAAGACCCCGTCCGCGGCTGCGTCCCGGGAAGGGGCCGGGGCGCCGGCGCCGGGCGGTTGCATCACGGCGTCCAGGGCCTGCCGGTAGGTGCGCGTGATGTTGGCGACATATTCCGGGCTCTTGAGACGGCCCTCGATCTTGAGCGAAGCCACCCCGGCGCGCACCAATTCGGGCAGCACCTCGAGACCGGCCAGATCCTGCGGACTGAGCAGATAACGCCGGTCGCCGAGCGGGACCGGCCGGCCGTCGGCGATGAGGTCATAGGGCATCCGGCAGGCTTGGGCGCACTCGCCGCGGTTGGCGGAGCGGCCGCCGAGCGACTCGCTGGTCAGGCATTGACCGGAATAGGCCACGCACAGCGCGCCGTGCACGAAGACTTCCAGCGGCAGCGTCACGGCGGCGGATTTTTGCGCCGCCTGGATGGCCGCGATTTCCCGGAGCGAGTTTTCGCGGGCCAGCACGACGAGCTGCGCGCCCAGCCGACGGGCGAACTCGACACCAGCGGCGCTGGTGATCGTCATCTGGGTGGAACAATGGATCGGGAAATCGGGCGAGAGCGCGCGGATGAGCCGGCAAATGCCGACGTCCTGCACGATGGCGGCATCCACCCCGGCGGTGATGATGGCGCGGAGGTATTGCTCGGCGGCCTCCAGTTCGTCGGAGAACACGAGCGTGTTGAAGGTCACATAGCCTTTCACCCCGCGCCGGTGGAGGAATTCCATCAGGCGCGGCAGGTCGGCGGTGGTGAAATTGCGCGCGCGCATGCGTGCATTGAAGCGTTCGAGCCCGAAATAGATGGCATCGGCGCCGTTCTCGACCGCCGCCCGCGCGCACTCCCAGTCGCCGGCGGGCGCGAGCAACTCGGGCCGCGCCGGCGGGCGGGCGGGGTCGGTCTCGAGGGTGGCGGACGCGGGCGTGTTCACTTGTGCCGGTTGTGCCGGATGATGTCCCAGATGACGTAGAGGCCGAGCAGGGCGGAGATGAGGTAGCCGATGATGCCGAGGGCCGGGTAACCGAGCAAGTAGGGCTGGATCCGGGTCGTGACGAGCAAGGAAGAACCGATGATCAGCGAGCCGATGATGACGCCCAAGGCCACGCGGTTGGCCGCGACGCGGAGAGAGTCGTCGAGGCGGTCCAGTCCGCGATGCTGGAGGTTGATGGTGGGGTTTTCCTGCTCAAAGCGGCGGACGAGCCGGCGCATTTCGGCGGGCAGGTCCTGCAGGGCGAGCATCCCGTCGTGCAGGATCTCGCGGACGCGACGGGCGACATTGCGGGGGTTGGCGCGCTCGCGGTAAAGCTCGCGCAGGATGGGAGGCATGTGGGCGCGGAGGTCGAACTCCGGGTCGAGCGCGCGGCCGATCTCCTCGATGGAGAGCACCGCCTTGGCCATGAGGGAGTAGTCGCGGGACAGCGCGATGCCGTTGCGGCCGAAGATGTGCAGGAGCTTGAGCAGCGCGCGGCCGAGCTGTTGTTCGCCGACGGCGAAGTTGAGTTCCTCGCGCAGGGCCAGGGTGACCTCCTTCTCCATTGCGCGCAGGTCGGGCCGGATGTTCGGGGGCGCAAGATCGGCGGCGATCTGCACGATCCGCTCGGCATCCTGATCGACCGCGGCGACCCAGAAATCGGCCAGCGCCTGCCGCAGGCGGCGCGTCAGGTGGCCGGCGAGCCCCCAGTCGAGGAAACACAGGCGGCCGTCAGGAGTCACCAGGACGTTGCCGGCGTGCGGGTCGGCATGGAAAAACCCCGAGATGAGGATCTGGCGCACGAGGGATTGGGCGCCATGCGCCGCGAGGTCGCGGCACTGTTCCAGCGGGAGTCCGGGCTGGCTGACGGGTTGGCCGTCCACCCGTTCCATCACGAGCACGCGGCGCGTGCACAGATCGGGGTGCACCCGCGGGGCGAAGACCCGGTCGGGTTGCGGGTTGAGGGCGTTGAAATACTCCTGGTTGCGCGCCTCGGTGCGGAAATCGAGCTCGCGCAACATGCCCTGGCGCGCCTCCTCGATTGCGGCGGGCAGATCAAAGGGTCGCAGGGTCTCGATGTGCTTGTGCACCTGCGCGGCGAGCCAGGCCGCCAGATCCAGGTCGATCTGCACCGTGCGCTCGACGCCAGGCTTCTGGATCTTCACCGCCACGCGCTCGCCGCCGGCCTTCAGCCGGGCGTAATAGACCTGGGCGAGCGAGGCGCAGGCGGCGGGCTGCGGGTCGAATTCGCTGAAAATCTCCTCCGGGTCGCATTGCAGTTCCTCGACCAGGATCGCGCGATATTCGTCGAAGGGTTGGGGTTGGACCTGGCTTTGCAGCTTGCGCAGCTCGGTGATGTAGGAATGCGGCAGCAGGTCCGGCCGCATGGACAGGATTTGCCCGAGTTTGACGAACGCGGGCCCGAGTTCCTCCGCCGCGAGGCGCAGCCGTTCCTCGGGCCGCCGCGGGCCCGGCGGGCCCGGCAGCAAGCGCTGCCAGATGCCCGCGGGCAGATCCATCTGGTTGAGCAGATTGGAAAAGCCATGGCGGGCGAGCGCGGCCAGGATCGTCTTGGCGCGCCCGGCGTGGCTGAACAGGTCGAACGGAATCACGCGGAGCGGCGGCGGGCGGCCGGACGGGCGCGGCGCGCCCGCGCGTCCTTTTCGAATTTCTGCAGGCGGGCTTCCAGCTCGCGCAGGCGGGTCTGCGCCGCACCGGCGGAACGCAGCGCCACTTCATTCAGTTTGTCGCCCAGTTCGCCGCTCAACTCCTTGAACTCGCGCCGGCCGTCGCGGCTGAGCTTGCGCGCCAGGCTGCGGGCGTCGGCGGCGCTGAGCTTGCCCTGGCTCACCAACTCGTCGAGACCGGCCTCGAGCCGCTCCTTGGTTATGACGGCGGCACCCAAGCCCGCCAAAAGGGTCTTTTTGATCGCGGTTATCATAGCGGTGTGAATTTGCACCATCTCCGTCCGCAAGGCAACCGGGCAGAGGTCAGCGCGGGAAGGGCGTCGCGGTGTGGTCGGGGGGGCCGACCACGGCCTGCGCCGCCTCGGCGAAGAGCTGCGCGCCCCGGCTGATGTGGCGGCGGCGGTGCCGGATGAGCAGCACGTCGCGGCTGGGCGTGGCGCCCTCGAACTTGCGGTAGACCAGGCCGGCGGGGTCGTTGGCGTTGCGGGTCGAGCGCGGCAGCACGCTGACGCCGAGGCCCATCGCGGTGAGCGATTTGACCGTGGAGATCTGCGCGCAATGATGCGTGATGCGCGGGGTGAAGTCGTTTTCGCCTCCGAGCCGGTTGACCAGCTCGGCGAGGGAGGACGCGGCGCCGAGCATGATGAAGTTTTCGTCGCGCAGGTCGCCGAAGCGCACGGTTGGCGCGGAGGCAAGAGGATGCCCCTCGCCGAGGACCAGCAGCAGCGGCTCGGTGTAGAGGCGGCGGGCTTCGAGGCGTGGATCCCCCGGGGGCTGGGCCACGATCCCCCAGTCCAATTCTCCCTCGGCCACCCGGCTCACCACCGTGGAGGTAAAGGCCTCGTAGCTCCGGAGCTTGATGCGCACATCGTTGGCGCGGCAGTGGGCCACGACGGCGGGAAAGAAAAAATGCGCCACGCTGGGAATGGCGCCGACGGCGACCCGGTGTCCGCGCGCCGAGTCCTCCTTGAGTTCACGCAGGGCATTGTCGGCCTCGCTGATAATGCGGCGGGCATGCTCCAGCAGCACCTGCCCGTCGTCCGTTAGGGTGACCTTGCGGCCGAGGCGGTGGAACAGGGTTTTGCCGACCTCTTCCTCGAGGTTGAGGATTTGCTGGCTCAGGGATGGCTGGGAAATGAACGATCGCTCCGCAGCGCGGGTAAAATTCCCCGTTTCCGCCACGGCGATGAAGTAGCGCAGTTGGTAAATTTCCATAGGAAATTACTATGATATGTATAGATACTAAGTATTTTGGCTATTATTATTTGGGTGTATCATAGGCGCATCCCGAAGTCAGACACCTGACGAGGGACAACATAAAATGAACAACAATAACATCATCCAGTATTCGATCGGCGGTCTCTTTGCCGCCACCATCGCTTTGCTCAGTGCCGTCAAGCTAACCGCAGCCGCGTTCCCAATCGTAGCCGCGATCGCGGGATACGTCACGGTTGTGGCCCTGTTCGCCATCGCCTCCGGCGATTACCGACGGGTGGACCGCAGCTACCGCGCCTGAATTTTCCAAAGCAATGGCACCTACAAAGCCGGGCAGAAATGCCCGGCTTTTTCTTGGTCCCCTTCGCGCCGCCGGCTGTCAGCATGGGGCTTAGACAAACCCCCGGCGCCGTGACGCTCTTCAGGCAAACTCCCCGACCCAACCCGATGGAGGCCAGCCTTGATCACGCCGATTGGAAACAATGGTTCACGACTTACGGGCCAAAGCTCCTGCTTTGCGCGCGACAGTGGACCCGTTCGTTGGCGGACGCCGAGGACGTCGTGCAGGAGGCTTTCGTGCGTTACTGGCGAAACCAGCGCCATCTGCCGGGCGATCCGCAGGCCCTGCTCGTCACCTCCGTGCGCCGGGCGGCGCTGGATCTCGCCCGCCGCGAGGGTCGCCGCGCGGCGCGGGAAGAACTGGCCGACGGCGGCCTGGAGGAACGCGAGGCGCATTTCGGTCCGGTGCCGGGCGAGGATGGTGAACGCCGGGAGCAGATCGAGCAGGCGCTGCGCGAGTTGCCCGCCGAGCAGCGCGAGGTCCTCGTGCTCAAGATCTGGAACGAGCTCACCTTCGAGCAAATCGGCGAGGTCCTCGGGATTTCGCCCAACACCGCGGCGTCGCGTTATCGCTACGGTCTCGCCGCGCTCCGCAAACAGATGAACACCGCTTGCCATGGATAACCCGCACGAAGACATCGAACGTGAGCTGCAGGCGCTCCGTCCGCGCCCGCCCTCCACCGCGCTCTGGCAGCGCCTCGAGCGCGAATTGGCCGATCCCGCCGCGGCCCCAAAACCGCGCTATCGCAGCGCCACCACGCTGACGTCGTGGAAATGGGCGGGCTGGCAGATTGCCGCCGCGGCCGCCGCCGTGGCCATCCTTGCGACGGCGGGCGTGATGCGCCTGGCTTCGCCCGCCGCCCCAGAGGCCGCTTCACCGGCGAGCCTCGCCGCCACTCCCCGCAGTGCCTCGCCCCAAGTGGCTTCGACGGCACCCGCTGCCGCGGACCTCTACCGTCCGGTCAAGGCCACGAACGTGCTTTACGACATGGCCGACGAGGGCCTGGTCCGGATCGACAACGACCTGGAGGCGCGCCGCACGCGCTACCGTTTCGTGGATACCATCACCTGGAAAAACCAGGCCGGCAACGCGACCGTGCGCTGGAGCATCCCCCGCGAAGAGGTGCGCTTCATCCCCGTGAGCCAGAACTGACTTTGCAAACCCAAACCGGGAGGCGGACCGCGCGACGGTTTGCAACGCGGCCCGCCTCCCGACCAACCCTAGCTTGAAAATGAACTCCCGTCATCAGATTCCCGGCCTGCTTCTCTCGCTGGCCTGCATCGCCGCCCCGGCGGCTTCCGCCAAGGATGTCATCATCCGCCACACCGAACGTCAGCAACCGCGCATCGTCCTGGTCGACGACAAGGAGAGGCCGGCCCGCGAAATGGAGACCGTCGCCTTCCTCGGCGTCGAGACCTCGCCGGTGCCGCGCACCGTCGCCAAACACCTCGGGCTCGCCCGCGACATGGGCCTGATCGTCGAGCGTGTCGCGAAGGACAGTCCCGCCGCCGCCGTGCTGCAGGAGGACGACATCCTCACCAAGCTCGACGACCAGCTGCTCATCGACTCGCGCCAGTTCACGGTGCTCATCCGCTCCAAGAAGGAGGGGGACGAGATCAAGCTGACCTTCCTGCGGACCGGCAAGGAGCAGACTGCCAAGGTGAAGCTCGGCAAGAAGGAGGTGCCGAAGGTGGCCGACACCTTCCGGTTCTTCAGCGCGCCAGACATCGGACAGGCGTTTCATTTCACGCCGGAAGCCGCGACGCGCCTCAAGGAACTCGCGCCCGCCGTCGGCGAAGAAGTGCGCGACATGGTGCGGCGTCTGCAGCGCGAACGGGGCACATGGTTCGGCACGCCCGGGGTCCGGGTCATCACGCGCGGAGGCAAGGGTTCGACCATCCTCGACCTGCCGCGGGGCCACATCACCTATTCCGACGATGACGGCTCGATCGAGGTGCAGGCGGAGGACGGCAAGCGCCAGCTCACCGTCAAGGACAGGGACGGCAAGGTGACCTATGAGGGCCCGATCAACAGCGAGGAGGACCGCAAGAAGCTGCCCGACGACGTGAAGAAGCGCATCGAGAAGATCGAGTTCAGCCACTTCAACTTCGAGCCGGGCGACGAATTCGAGATCGAAGCCGGCAAAGTGTCCGAGCCGGGCAGATCCAAGATCAGCGGGGAGCCGGCGCGGCGGAGCAGCCGCCAGCGGGCGCAATCGCTGTAAACAATTCGGCGCGACCGGGGTCGGCCGCGCCTGATCGTGTGTGTGCTGGAGCGGGGCCGCGCCAAACGCGGCCCCGTTTCCTTTACATCGGGGGCGGATGGCCGCCCGGAGGGGCCTTCTTGAGGAAGGCGGAGAAGACGAGCGAGTAGATGGTGCCGATGATCGTGCCCATGATGGGGCTCAGGATCGCCAGGCCCACGGGGCCATACATGAAGCGCATGCCCTTTTCCATCTGGTCGAGCTGCGCGTCGCTGATGCCCTTGGCGGACTGTTGCTCGCGCACCATCTGGACGAGATAGTCCACGAATTCGGTGCTGATGAACTTGAAGTGGATGAAGGCGTAGAGGCCCGAGATGAGGCTGCCGATCAGGCAGATCTTCACGCCTGTCCCGACGCCCTTGCCATAGGTCATGGATTTGTCGGGGGATTCCTCGCGCACGGCGCGGATGCCGAGAAAGGTCACGACGGCGCCGGCCAGGAAGGCGATCCATTGGAACCACTGGCCGTTGGCCATGTTCTCGCCCTGATAACCGAGAAAATAGGCGATCAGGGTCAGGACAATGCTGCAGAGGGCCGAGATCAGCCCGTAAGTCATAGTTGTGCTCATGCGGCCATGGATGAACCCACGCGCCCGGTTACACAATGCCGGTGTGACCGGTGGCTGCGGGCCGGGATGAACGGCTTCGCGGCGTCAGCGGTTGTCGCCGTCGAGCACGCGGCCGAGGCCGCCGAGCAGCGAGCCTTCCTCGCGTCCGCCCCGGCCGGTCTGCGGAGCGGCGGCCACGATGCGGCCGGCGAGCCGGCTGAAGGGCAGCGATTGCAGCCACACTTTGCCGGGGCCCCGCACGGTGGCGAAGAACAGCCCCTCGCCGCCGAACAGCGCGGTCTTGATGCCGCCGACAAACTCGATGTCGTAATCCACGCTAGGTTGCAGAGCCACCAAGCAGCCGGTGTCGACGCGCAGCGATTCGCCCGGGGCAAGCTGCCGCTCATAAAGCGTGCCGCCCGCGTGCAGGAAGGCGAGGCCGTCGCCCTTGAGCCGCTGCATGATGAAGCCTTCGCCGCCGAACAGGCCCGTGCCGAGGCGCTTTTGGAAGGCGATGCCGACGCTCACACCCTTTGCCGCGCACAGAAAGGAATCCTTTTGCGCGATCAGCTCGCCGCCGAGCGCGGAGAGCTGCACGGGCAGGATCTTGCCGGGGTAGGGCGCGCCGAAGGCCACGCGCCGTTTCGCCATCGTGTGGTTGTGAAACACCGTCATGAACAGCGATTCGCCCGTCAGCAGCCGGGTGCCGGCGCCGAGCAGCGCGCCGAGGAACCCCTGGTTCTGCTGCGAACCGTCGCCGAAGATCGTCTCCATGGCGATGCCGTCGTCCATGAACATCATGCCGCCGGCCTCGGCCACGACGGCCTCGTTGGGGTCGAGCTCGATTTCGACGAACTGCATGTCGTCGCCGTTGATCCGGTAGTCTATCACGTGCATCGGGTTCATAATCGCGGGAGTTTGCAGGCAAACACCCCTGCGCCGAGCCAAAGTTGCGCGGCCGGAAACTAACGGGGGCTTTGTAAGGTCACCCGGGTCGCGCCCCAGCCGCCGCCGGACTCGTCGGCCAGGTGAAAGGAAGCCACCAGCGGCGAGCGGCGCAGGCAGGCGTGGACCTTCTCGCGGAGCGCCCCGGAGCCCTTGCCATGGACGACGCGCACCTGCCGGAATCCGCGCCGCAGGCATTCGGCGAAATAATTTTCAAGCAGGTCGGGCACCTCGGCGGGCCGGAAGGTGTGCAGATCGATCTCGTCGGTGATCGGGTAGGGGATGGCGTCCGGGTCGGGGGCGTCGCTCACGCGGCCAAGCTGGACGCCGCGCGCCTTCGGCCAAGAAAAAACCCGCCCCCCATGGGGCGGGTCACACACACTTGCACACACACAAATTGTTTCAGGCCTTGACCGCGGCGCGGAGCGTCAGCCCTTCGGCCGGCGTCACGGCCATGTCGGGCAGTCGCACGCGCAGCGAGGGGTTCACGGTCCGTTGGAGCGAAGGCAGCTCGACCTTGGTGGCGGCGGGGGCGTGGGCAGAGTCGCGCAGCTCCTGCAGGCTCGCCTCGATATGCTTCTCCGCTTCGCTGTAACGGGCGGAGGAAACCACGAAGGGCTGGAGTTGGATGGCGTCGTCGTTGGAGCGGGCGGCGGCCACACCCGAGAGAAGGGCGGCGAGGAGGGAGAGGCGGAGGAATTTGTTGTTCATGGCGAAATTTTCGTTGTTGCCCACATACACGCACGGCTCGTGCCAAGTTGCAGGACCTCGCCTAAGTGCCTTGCCGCGAGTAAGAAGAAATTGTCGCCTCGGCCGATCGGCCCATGACAATGTGCCGTCTTCAGGGCGCGCGCGGAATCAGTGATTCCCACGAGTGGGACGTCACCCCTGCCCGCCGGCGGAGATTACGAATCTGACGGCGGCGTGCCCGTCTGGTCCGTGTTGACGGCGGATTTGGGCGGATGGCTCGGAAATTTTTTCGGCGGTTCCGGCGCCGCCGGGCGTTCATCCATCGCCTTGCGGATCTCGTCTTCGACGCCGCTGGTGGCCTTTTTGATCTCACGCATGGATTTGCCGAGACCGCGCGCCAGCTCGGGTAGCTTGTCCGCGCCGAACAGCAGCAGCACGATGACCAGGATGAAGAACAGCTCGGGGCCGCCGATGCCTTCCAAAAAGGCGAGAGACTGGGCCGAGGAAATCACGGTTTGAGTGTGGGTATTTCGGGCCGGGTTGTAAGGAGAAAACCGGCGAAGCGCTCAGCGCAGGCCGATCTCGACAAAATATTTCTGGGTCTGGCCCGGACCGACGCTGTGCAGGCCGTTCTTGTTTTCGGGACTGTTCGGCGGGCCCATCCACGGTTCGATGCAGTAGAACGGCGAGCGCTCGTCTTCGGTCCACGTCACGACCACGGCATCCTTGGCCGTGGTGTTGGTGAAGCCGGTGTTGAAGAGCAGGCGCTGGCCGGTGGGTTGTTCGGTGACGGCAAACGCGTGCCCCCGCAGCGCCGCGTGGATGGTGTCCACGAGCTCCGGGCGGTCGAGGGTGGCGCGCGGACCAACCCGGGGACCGTCCACCAGGCGGCCGCTCTCGAAGTGCTTCAGGGTCTTGGTCGCGGGGGACTCGAAGACGTATTCCCGCCGCGTGAAACCGGCGGTCCACGGGATGGTGAAGTAGAAATGATGTCCGGCCGACCACGGGATGGGCATCGTGCCGAGGTTGCTCAGCTGCAACTCGACGAAGAGGGAGGTCGGTTCAAAGCGATAGCTGACGGTGAATTCGTAATCGAAGGGATAAGCGGCCTTCGCCTCGTCGCCGGGGACGAAGAGGGCCGAAAAACCGCGCTCATCGAGCCGCGTGGTGCGGAAAACGCCCTGCCGGGCCAGACCGTGCATGGGCATGGGCCGGCGCACTCCGTCGTCGGCCCGCCAGTGGTGGATTTCGCTGCGGTCGAAGGTGCGGCCGCAGAACGGGAAGAGGATGGGGTTGCCGCCGCGGATGCGGTGAAACTCATCCAGGCTCTTCAGCTCGGGCCAATAGATGATGTCGCGCACGCTGCCGTCGCCGAGGGTGATGTTCCAGTTCATCAGCCGGGCGCCGCGCTCGGGCATGGCGAGGAAGGACGACGCGCCCACCTGCCACCGCAGGATCGTGTGCCCGAGATACGGGATCTTCTCCATGCGCGGTGTGGTAAGCACAATTGCCGCCGCCAATCGAATCCAAAGTCGTGGCGGACGCGCGTTTGCTGGAAAGCCCGGGCGGGGTTGTAACTTCGCGGCGCTTGCATGCCGCGGCCGGAACGCTAATGTCACCTTTCCCATGACCAAGCGGCTGCCGCTCCTCGCCATCCTTTGCGCCCTGCTCCTGCCGGCGGCGCCGCTGGCCGCGGCCGGGGCGACCGATGCCACGCCCGGCAAGCCCAAGGTCTACGTGATTCCGGTGCAGGATCAGATCGCGGACCCGACATTGTTCATCGTCCGCCGTGGCCTCAAGGAGGCCATCGAGCGCGGCGCCAACACCGTGGTCCTCGACATGGACACGCCCGGCGGAGCCGCCGATGCCATGCTCGAGATCATGGAGGCCTTGGACAAGTTTCCCGGCCGCACGGTCACCTATGTCAACACCGAGGCCGGGTCGGCGGGCGCAATCATCGCCGCCGTGACCGATGAGATCTATTTTGCCCCGACGGGCGTGATGGGCGCGGCCGAGGTGATCTTCGGCACGGGACAGGATCTGGGCGACGGGCTGAAGCGCAAGATGACCAGCTACATCAACGCCAAAACCCGGGCCCTCTCGGACAGCGATCCGCGGCGTGCCGATGTGCTCAAGGCGATGACCACACCGGATTTCGAGCTGAAGATCGGCGAGAAAATCATCAAGGCCAAGGGCGAGCTGTTGACGGTGACGGCCAAGGAAGCGGTGGAGAAATACGGCGAGCCGCCCACGCCGTTGCTGGCCGCGGGCACGGCCGCGAGCCTGAAGGAGCTGATCGATGGCAAATATGGCGCGGGACAATACGAGCTGGTCAGCCTCCACGTCACCTGGTCCGAAAAACTCGCCCAATACCTGACGATGCTGTCGCCCGTTCTGATGGGATTGGGGATGCTGATGCTCTTCATCGAATTCAAGACTCCCGGCTTCGGCTGGATCGGCGCGACCGGCATCGCACTGATCCTGATCGTCTTTTTCGGCCAATATGTGGCCGGTCTCTCCGGTCATGAGCCGGCTCTCCTCTTTGTGATCGGGCTCGTGCTCGTGCTGGCCGAGTTGATCTTCTTCCCCGGCATCGTGGCGGTGGCGCTGACCGGCGTGGCGATGATGTTGGCCTCCCTTGTCT
Organism: uncultured Opitutaceae bacterium; assembly: GCA_964601365.1. GTDB lineage: Bacteria > Verrucomicrobiota > Verrucomicrobiia > Opitutales > Opitutaceae > Didemnitutus. The sequence continues at coordinate 27,311 of CAZRNE010000031.1, forward strand.
GGGCCGGCGCCGATCTGTGGCCGAACGAGCCGGTGACCATCAGCATGTCGGGCGAGATTTTCTTGCGCCCGGCGGTCAACCTTGCCGTCGCCCTGCTCATCGCCGGCGGCCTGTTTGCCGTGTTGGTGAAATATCTGCCCCGCACTTCGCTCTTCCATAATCTGTCCGTCCAGGGCGCTTCCTCGGCTCCCGCCCAGGTGGCGGGTCTCGATGCGCCGGCCGCCGATGCTCTGCCGACGCTGGTCGGGCGCACCGGCGTGGCCGTGACCGGACTCTTTCCCAGCGGACAGATTGAGATCGAAGGCAAGCGCTATGCCGCGATGCTGCCGCTGGGCTCGGCCGCGCCGGGTTCAAGCGTGCGGGTGACCGGCCGCGGAGATTTCGGTCTCGTCGTCGAAAAAGCCGAAACATCATGACCGCCATCATCACACTTTTTCTGGTCGGCGCGCTGCTGCTGGCGCTGGAGGCCTTTGTGCCCGGTGTCGTCATTGGGATCTTGGGCGGCATCGCTATCCTGGGCGGAGTGGTGGTCGCTTTCGGGACATACGGCGCCGGCGGCGGAATGATCGCGCTGGTGGCCGGGCTCATCCTCATCGGTGTCACGCTCTACCTCGAATTTGTCGTGCTGCCCAAGACCCGGTTTGCCAAGGCGCTGTCCATGACCGCCAGTGTCACCGGCACAAGCCAGCAGCCGATCGCCTCGTTGGACGAGGTGCTCAACCAGTCCGGCGAGGCCGCAACTCCGCTCTCGCCGTCCGGCTACGTCGTGCTCAAGGGCCGGCGTTACGAGGCTTTCTCCCAATCGGGTTATCTCCCGAAGGGAGCGACGGTGCGCGTCACCGGCCTCGACAATTTCCGTCTCATCGTAACCAAAACCTGAATCCCATGAGTGGCATCCTAATCGCAGCACTAATCATCGGTGGCATCATCGTCCTGTTCGTTGTCGGGCTGGTCTTCAGCCTGATCGGCGCATGGGTCCGCGCGCTTTTCAACGGCGCCCCGGTGCCGATCTCCAAGCTCATCGCCATGAAGCTTGCCAGCATCCCCTACGGTCTCGTGGTGGATGCCCGCATCACGGCGGTCCGCGCCGGCATCGAATTGAGCGCCGACCAGATCGCGTCGCACTTCCAGGCCGGCGGCAACGTCGTGCCCACCGTGCAGGCCCTCATCGCCGCCATGAAGGCCGGCATCGCGCTCAACTGGGATCGGGCCTGCGCCATCGACCTCGCGACCAAGGGCTCCGGCAAGAGCGTGGTCGAGGCCGTGCGCACCTCCGTTGACCCCAAGGTCATCGACTGCCCGAACCCCGAGGGTGGCCGCACCACCATCGACGGCGTGGCCAAGGATGGCATCCAGGTGAAGGTGAAGGCCCGTGTGACGGTGCGCACCAACCTCGACCGCTTTGTCGGCGGCGCCAAGGAGGACACCATCATCGCCCGCGTGGGCGAAGGCATCGTGACGACCATCGGCTCCGCCGAAACCTACAAGACCGTGTTGGAATCGCCCGACAGCATTTCGAAGGTGGTCCTGCAGCGCGGCCTCGACGTCGGCACGGCGTTCGAAATCCTCTCCATCGACATCGCCGACGTGGACGTGGGCGAGAACGTCGGCGCCAAGCTCCAGGAGGCGCAGGCCGAGGCGAACAAGAACATGGCGCAGGCGCAGGCGGAAATCCGCCGCGCGGCCGCCGTCGCGCTCGAGCAGGAAATGAAGGCCAAGGTGCAGGAGATGCAGGCCGAGGTCGTGCGCGCCCAGGCCGAGGTGCCGCGCGCCATGGCCGAGGCCTTCCGCCAGGGCAAACTCGGCGTCATGGATTACTACAAGATGGAAAACGTGCAGGCTGACACGGCCATGCGCGGTTCCATCGCCCACCCGGAGGGCAAGAAGTGACACGCCCCGGGCGTTTCATCCTGAGCGGGAGCGAAGGATCCAGAGTGGATTCTTCGCTACGCTCAGAATGACAGGACGCGCACATGGACTGGATCCAAGACCATCTGCAGGTCATCATCGCCATCGCCGGTGCGATTGCTTATTGGCTGACGCAGCGCAAGAAGGAGCAGGCGGGTGAGCCGAGCGACTATGACGGCGACGGCCGGCCCGACAATCTCCCGAAGGAGGCGCAGTTTGAGGATCCCGAGCTGGCCGAGCGCACGCGTCGCATCCGCGAGGAAATCCAGCGCAAGATCGAGGAGCG
>CAZRNE010000031.1:29604-42087 GCA_964601365.1 uncultured Opitutaceae bacterium
GCGCCGCCACCGCTGGTCCAGGAGGAGCCTCCGCCCGTCGTCATCCAGCAGGAGATGCCGCCCCCGTTTGTGCGCGAGGTCGTCGTCCGGCCGTCCGCGGCGGCCGCCGATGCCGCCGCTGCGCGCCGTATGGCCGAGCTGCGCGAGCAGCAGGAGGCACTCGCCCAGCAGCTGAAGCAGGCCGAGGAGATGAAGGCGGCGGCGATGCGGCGCCGCGAATTCGAAGCGAGCGTGTCGGCGGAAAAGACCGCCCAGTTGCAGAAACGCGCCACGCTCGTCGAGGAACTCCGCAATCCCGAGAGCGCCCGTCGCGCGATCATCCTGCGCGAGATTCTCGGCCCGCCGGTGGCATTACGCCGATAAGTCGCCCGTGCCCGTCAGGGCTCCACGAAAAAGGCGCCGTATTCCTTGATCGGCACCTCCTGCCGGCGCCCGTCGATCTCGATGGCCAATTTGGAGGGATCGTCCACCGTGACCCGCAATTGGTCACGATAGCGGATGACCTTCTGTTCGCCGGCGTTCAACGGGGTGAGGCCGTCGAGCAGCACCTGGTTGGTGGCGGTGCGTGTCACCTTCACCCGCACCGGGCCGCGGGCGATGAGCGTGAGCGTGTGCTCGGGCGTTGCGGGCGTCTGCGCACTTTGCGCCGGCGTCGCCGGGGTGCTGCGGGCCGGCGTGCCGGGCTTGGACGTGAAAAGGTTGATGAGCAGGAGAAGGAGGACGACGACGATGAGCGCGCCGCCGCCGAGGACGGCGAATTTCAGCATCACGGCCTGGTCGGGGCCGGTCCGGCCCGTCGCGGGGGCACCCTCTTCGCCGCCCGCTTCGCCGAAATCCACCCGACCGTAAACCTCGCGGGTGTCTCGGCGGGCAGTTTTCGATTCACCGGTAAAGGCGCTGTAGAATTCCTGGGCGATGCGCTCGCCGTCGAGTTCGAGGTAGCGCGCGTAGTTGCGCACGAAGCCCCGGATGTAGAGCGGGGGCAGGTCGATGTCGAAGGAGTTGGCCTCGAATTTCTGCAGGTAGTCGCCGCGGATCTTGGTGGCCTCCGCGGCCTCGCGGATGGACAGGCCCTTGCGCTTGCGGGCTTCCTCGAGACGTTCGCCGATGGTCTGCATGGGGAGGTTGCTACGGAGTTTGGGCGGCGGGGAAAAGCCTAATGTGGCACCGCGGATTCAGAGGGTGTCCAGATCGACAAGAATTTCACGGGGGCTCGAGCCGTTCTCGGGACCGACAATGCCCTTCTGCTCCATCAGGTCCATGATGCGGGCGGCGCGGTTGTAGCCGATGCGGAGGCGGCGCTGGATCATGGAGGTGGAGGCGCGACGGGTGGACTTCAGCACGTCGAGCGCCTGTTGATACAAATCCTCGTCGTCGCCGAGGTCGCCATCCTCGCCGCCTTCGGGGCCGTCGCCGGCCTCGGCATCGGGATCGCGGTCGATCTGTTCCTGGACTTCCTTGGCGTAGACGGGCGGACCGTTGCGCTTCAGGAACTCGACGATGGAACTGACCTCGTCATCGGAGACGAAGGCGCCTTGGGCGCGCACGAGGCGCGAAGTGCCCGGCGGGGCGAAGAGCATGTCGCCGCGCCCGATGAGCGTGTCGGCGCCCTTGCCGTCGAGGATGGTGCGGGAGTCGACCTGCGAGGCGACCTGGAAGGCGATGCGCGAGGGGAGGTTGGCCTTGATGACGCCGGTGATGACGTTCACCGAGGGGCGCTGGGTGGCGATGATGAGGTGGATGCCGGCGGCGCGGGCGAGCTGGGCGAGGCGGGCGATGTTGGTCTCGATATCCGCGGGTGCCACCATCATGAGGTCGGCGAGTTCGTCGATGATGGCGACGATGTAGGGCAGGCGGTCCGGTATGGTGATCTCCTCGGCCACACCTGCCAGCTCGGGCTGCTGTTCGGCCGGAGGCGTTTCGGCGGGGGACTCCTTTTTGCGGTTGTTGAACCCGGTGATGTTGCGGACTCCGCACTTGGCGAAAATCTGGTAGCGCTGCTCCATCTCCTTGAGCAGCCATTTGAGGGCGGCCGGCACCTTCTTCGGCTCCGTGACGACCGGGATGAGCATGTGTGGCAGGGAGTTGAAAACCTTCAGCTCGACGATCTTCGGGTCCACCATGAGCAGGCGGAGGTCGCGCGGGCTCTTCGAATAGAGGATGGAGGCGATGATGGAGTTGATGCACACGGATTTGCCCGAGCCGGTGGCGCCGGCGATGAGCAGATGGGGCATCTTGGTGAGGTCGCTGACGATGGGCTTGCCCGAGACGTCCTTGCCGAGGGCGATGGGAATCTCGGCCTTGGCGAGCGCGTGACCCCAGTCTTCGGATTCGAGGATGTCGCGCATGCCGACGGGGGCGGCGTGCTGGTTGGGGACCTCGACACCGACCGCGGCCTTGCCCGGTATGGGCGCAAGGATGCGCACCGACTGGGCGCGCATGCCGAGGGCGATGTTCTTGTCGAGGCCCGAAATCTTCTCGACGCGCACGCCGGGTGCGGGGACGACTTCGTAACGGGTGATGACGGGACCGACGTGGATTTCGCCGAGGGTCACCTCGACGCCGAACTCGCTGAGGATGCGGAGCAGGTTCTCCGCGTTCTGGCGGTGCTCCTCCTCGCTGCTGGTGCCGGCGCCCTTGGCGCGTTCCGCGAGGAGCTTGATGGGCGGGAACTCGTAGGTCTTGTCGTCGCTTTGCGGGAGCGGAACCTTGGCCTTCTTGGTTTCCTCGGGCTTGACGATGTTGAGTTCGATCTTGCCTGCGGCCGCAGTGGCCTTGGCGCCGCCGGCGGTCTTCGCGTCGGTGGAAACGGGTTTCGCGGCAGATTCGGCGGGCTTGGCCGGCGCCGGTTTCTGGGCGGTGACGAGCGGATCGTCGGTCTTGGGGACGACGATTTTTCTGGAAGTGCCCGGCGGCTGCTGGGGTGCAGCGGTGGGAGCGGGCGCGACGGCCTTGGCCACGGCGGCGGCCGCGGCTTTCTGGCGGGCAAGTTCTTCCTGGCGCTTGCGGCGTTCCTCGGCGAGGGCGGCCTTGAGCGCGGCGCGTTTCTTGCGCCATTCCTGGAAATTGAAGACGAGCCGCTCGAATTCCGCGCCGATGTCGCGCGTGAAGATGAAGAGCAGGCTGGCGAGGTAGACCATGCCGAGCAGAAAGCCCGAGCCGAAGGGGCCGATGCTGTCGCGCAGGACGGTTTCGTAGAGGAATTTGCCCGCGAGGCCCCCGGGGCCTTCGGTGAAGACCTGGCGGTCGAGGAAGAACCAATCCTGCATGGCGAGCAGGCCGCACGCCGCCACCACGGAAAGCAGCATCGCCGTGTAGCGCAGGCCGGCCAGCCGCCGGCCGCTGCGCAGATAGACGTAGCTCATCCACAAAAGGAAAACCGGCAGAAACCAAGTCGTGGCCCCAAGAAGGTGGTAACTCCACCACGAGACCTCGGCGCCGATCACGCCGACCGCATTGGGCGCGACGGCGCCCTTGGCCGGCACGGTCTGGATCTGCCCGTTGATAACCGCGGTGGTCGCGGCGGATTGGTGCCAGGCGCTCTGGGCGGGCTCAAAATCGATCAGCGCGACCAGGAAGAGCACACCGAGGACGAAGCAGAACAGCGCGGCGAGCCATTGCGGGCGGTGGCGCGGCGCTTCGAAGGAAGGATCCGTGTCCTTTCGGTTTGAAGTCTCCCCTTTGGGCATTTCAGTTGGTCTGAAATTGCAGGTTCCTGCCTAGGGAGGGTCAACGGAAATCCCGGGTGCGCGCCGCAACCACCAACGCATCATGCCTCCGCTGCTCAAATTCCGTCCGCTCCCGCAGGAACGGGTCTGGGGCGGCCGTAAACTGGCGGCGGCTTTCGGCCGTGCTTTGCCGGCCGACAGGCCGATCGGGGAAAGCTGGGAGATGGTGGACCGACCCGAGGCGCAATCGGTCGTGGCCGCCGGGCCGTGGGCGGGACGGACACTGCGGCAGGTGATCGAACGCCACGCGACCGAAGTGATGGGCCCGGGTTGGCCGGCCGGGAAATGTTTCCCGATCCTCGTCAAGTGGCTGGACTGCCGCGAGCGCCTGTCGCTGCAGGTGCATCCGCCGGCAAGCGTGGCGGCCGAGTTGGGCGGCGAGCCGAAGACGGAAAACTGGTATATCGCCCAGGCCGAGCCCGGTGCGGCGGTGCTCGCAGGTTTGGTCGAAGGGGTGGATGTGGCGAGCTTCCGGGCGGCGCTGACCGCGGGCACGGCGGAGTCGCTGGTGCAGCGCTTGCCCACCAAGGCCGGCGACTCGCTGCTCATTCGCAGCGGCGTGATGCACGCCATCGACGCAGGCAACCTCATCCTCGAAATCCAGCAAAACTCCGACACGACCTATCGCGTCTACGATTGGGGACGCGTGGGGCTTGATGGGAAGCCGCGCCAGATGCACGTCGAGCAATCACTGCGGTGCGTCGCGGTCAACACGGCCGGCCGGCCGTCGCTGGTGCGGGCCGAGGGTGCGGGTGCACACGTGATCGCTGAATGCGCCGAGTTCCGCATCACGCGGCATGAGCTGCCGCAAGGCGCCATGCTGCTTTCGCCGGCTGGCGAGCCGCGCATCATCTCGGTGGTCGAAGGCAGCTTGGCGGAGGGAGCGGAGGAGCTGCACAAAGGCGACAATGCTTTGGCGCTGTGCGCGGCCGATTGTCGGATGACAGCCACCGCGGCCGCCGTGGTGCTTGTGACCGACCGGTTTACGGGTTTCGGTCAGATACATCGCGCGACTTGAAATGAGCAGGCGAGTCACTACCTTTGCCCGCTTCGCATGACTGAACCAACCAAAACCGAGACCAAGGAAAGCGCCACCGCCACGGTTGATCCCGTGGTTCCGCCGCCGGCAACGCCACCCGCCGCCGCGGAGGAGCAGCTGGCCGCGGCCAAGAAGGAGGCTGCAACCAACTACGACCGCTATGTCCGGGCGGTGGCCGATCTGGAGAATTACCGGCGCCGCGTGACCCGTGAAAAGGAGGAGCTGCGTCAGTTCGCGGTCACGAGCCTGATGGAGGAGATGGTGCCGGTGCTCGACAATATCGCGCTGGCGATGGCCGCCGCGCGTCAGCAGAGCGACGCCAAGGCCATTGGCGACGGCGTGACGCTGGTGCTGGAGCAATTGAAGAGCGCGCTGGCGCGACAGGGCTTGAAGGAGGTCAACCCCGCGGGGCAGAAGTTCGACCCGAATTTCCACGAGTGCATCGCCCACCAGCCGGATGACAAGACGGCGGAGGAGCATGTGATGCAGGTCGTGCGCATCGGTTACACGCTGCACGGCCGGCTGCTCCGCCCGGCGTCGGTGATCGTCTCCAGCGGCCCGGCCAAGCCGGCCGAACCCAAGGCGTGACCACCATGGCGGGCGGACACAAAGAGGATTATTACGAGCTGCTCGGCGTCGCGAAGAATGCGGGCGAAGAGGAGCTGAAGAAGGCCTATCGCAAGAAGGCCGTGCAGTATCACCCGGACAAGAATCCCGGCGACAAACAGGCGGAGGAGATGTTCAAGAAGGTCTCGGAGGCCTATGAAGTGCTGAAGGACCCCGAGAAGCGCGCCGCCTATGATCGCTACGGGCACGCCGCTTTCCAGCAGGCCGGTGCGGGTCCGCGAGGGGGTGGATTCAGCGGCGGATTCCACGATCCGTTCGAAATGTTCCGGGAAGTCTTCGGCCAGCAGGGCGGGGGGGGCATCTTCGACCAGTTCTTCGGCGGCCACGACGGCGGCAACGGGCGCGGTTCGGACCTGCGCTATGATCTGGAGATCACGCTCGAAGAAGCGGCGCGGGGCGTGGAGAAGGAGATCTCCTTCCGGCGGTTGGGCGCCTGCGGGCATTGCCAGGGCTCCGGTGCCGAGCCCGGTTCGAAGCGTTCGACCTGCCCGACCTGCCGGGGCGCGGGCCAGGTGACGACCTCACGGGGATTTTTCCACGTGCGACAGGCGTGTCCGAGCTGTCACGGCGCAGGCGTGCGCATCGAAAAGGTGTGCGCGAAGTGCCGCGGCGAGGGACGCGTGCAGGAGAACGCGAAGATCAATGTGCGCATCCCGGCGGGCGTGGACACAGGTTCGAAGCTGCGTTCAGCGGGCAACGGTGAGGCGGGTCTGCTGGGCGGACAGCACGGCGACCTCTACATCGTGCTGCACGTGAAGGAGCATGAAATCTTCCAGCGCGACGGTGACGACTTGTTCTGCGAGATGCCGATCAAGTTCACGGTGGCGGCGCTGGGTGGAGCCATCGAGGTGCCGACCCTGCAAGGCCGCGCGACCCTCAAGATCCCCCCGGGCACACAGTCGGGCACGACTTTCCGCTTGAAAGGTCGCGGCATGCCGCACCTCCGCGGTGGGGGGCATGGCGACCAGCTCATCCGCGTGCAGGTGGAGGTGCCGACTTCGCTCAGCAGTGAGCAGAAGAAGATCCTCGAGGAGTTTGCGCGGGTGAGCGGCGACGCCGACCACCCGGTCGGTCGGACTTTCTTCGAGAAGGCCAGGAAGTTTTTCTAAGGTCGCCGACCGGAGAGCAGTTGCACCATCACGGTGAGAGGGAGGCGCAGGATAAATGCGCCGACCTCGTCCTGCTCGGGCGGGATCGGCAGGACCAGCGCCGTGGCGTTCCGCGGGGCTGGGTTCCAGTGGAATCGCGGTCGCAGCCAGAACCCCAAACCGAGCAGCAGCAGCACCGCCAGACCGAGGCGGGCGGAAGGCAGGGTGAAGTTGCCGGCATGGTTCATCGGGGCTGCGGCCGGATTAAACACGAAAGGCACGGGTCTCGCCACGGTAATCTGGCCGCAAGATTCCACCGCTACGGCAGCCGGCACTTTACTTCGGGAAGACGCTGTGAAAGGGTCCGGACATGATGGCGCCTGCGTCTCTCACCAATCCGAAATTGCTGCTGATGACCGATGCGGTCGCATGGCGGGAGCGGCTCCGCGCGCAGGGCAAAAAGTTGGTGCTCACGAACGGGGTTTTTGACCTGTTGCACACGGGTCATCTGCACTACCTCCAAGAAGCGGCGAAGCTGGGCGATGCGTTGCTGGTCGCGATCAATTCCGATGAAAGCGTCAGGCAACTGAAGGGGCCGGCGAGGCCCGTGCAGGGCGAGCAGGAGCGTGCGTTTGCGCTCGCCGCGCTGGCGTGCGTGAGTGCGGTCGTCATTTTCCAAGCCAAGCGGCTGGACGGGGAGATCCGCGCGCTGCGGCCCGATGTCTACACGAAGGCAGGAGACTACACCTTGGAAAAACTGGACGCCGGCGAACGGGCGGCGTTGGAACAGGCCGGGACGAAGATCGTTTTCATGCCGTTTCTGCCCGGCTTCAGCACCACGGCGCTGATCGCGAAGATCAAGGCGGCGGGAGCGGTCTGAACATGCGCGTGGTCATTCTGGGCTCGGGCCGGGGGAGCAATGCGGAGGCGATATTGCGGGCGCAAGCCGAAGGACGGCTGGGGCGCGCGCGGGTCGGCCACATCTTTTCGGACAAATCCGACGCGGGCATACTGGCACTCGGACCCCGATTTGGCGTGCCGGCGACATTTGTGGATCCGGCGCCTTTCAAAACGAAGCTGGAGGGGGCGGGCGAGGAGAGGTTCATCACGGCGGTGCGGGGTGCGCACCCAGACTTGGTGGTGTTGGCCGGATTCATGCGCGTATTGAAGGCGGGGTTCCTGAGCGCCTTTGCCGGCAAGATCATCAATCTGCACCCGAGCCTGTTGCCGGTGTTCCCCGGCCTGGACGGCATCGGTCAGGCCTTTCGTGCTGGTGTGCAGGAAACGGGCTGCACGGTTCACTGGGTGACCGCAGACGTGGACGCCGGACGGATCATCGCCCAGAGGCGTGTGCCGGTCGAGCCGGGCGACACCTTGGAGTCGCTTGCGGCGAGAGTGCATGCGGCCGAACATCAACTTTTGCCCGCGGTGATTGCCCAACTGAGCGAGCAAGGGAGCTGAATCATGCCGATCTTCGAGCTAAAGATCGAGGTGGCCGTCGATGCTGTGCCGACGCTGGAAGAATTGCTGGCGGAGAGGGAAGAGCAACGGCTGATGGTGCTCGAGGACAAACCCTCCGGGCAGGCATGGTTGACGGGGTATTTTGATTCGCAGGACCAGGCAGTCACGGTTTGGAACGAGTTCTCGAGGTCGTTGGAAGATACCTGGACCAAGGGCCAGCTGGCATTGCGTGAGCTGCCCGATGCGGATTGGAAAAACAGCTACCGGGCGCACTTCAAGGCGTCATCCTTCGGGACCTTGCATTGGGTGCCGGTGTGGGAACGGGAGACGTTTCGCGCGCCCGCGGGGCAAAAGGTGTTGTGGCTGGATCCCGGAATGGCATTCGGCACGGGCAACCATGAGACGACGCGGTTGGTGGCGGAGCGTTTGGCTGGGTTTGCTGCGGAGAGGGGCACGAACGGGCGCGTGATCGATGCAGGTTGCGGCTCCGGCATACTCGCATTGTCCGCGGCGCTCCTTGGTTTCCGCGAAGTAAGCGGCTTCGACAACGATCCCGAGGCGATACGGGTCAGCGAGGAGAACGCCGCGATGAACGGGCTGACGGGCAGGGTCGACTTTTTCGTGGGCGATTTGACGACCGGTTGGCGTCACGCGCCTGCGGAGCTGGTTCTCGCCAACATCCAGGCGGATGTGCTGATGCGATATCGGCGTGAATTGATCCAGGCGGTGGCGCCACGCGGGCAATTGGTGCTCAGCGGCATCCTGGTGCGAGAACTGAATGCAGTGAGGGATGCGTTTGCGGCTGCAGCGCCGGGCTGGCGCGCCGAATCACGTTCGTTGGGAGAGTGGAGCGACCTGACGTTCCATTGTCCGTAATCCGATCAGAATAGATCGGGCGGAGTGCGGGCCATGAAGTCTTCCATGTAGGCCGTGGTGGCCTTGCCGTCGATGAAGGTGGGATCGCTCATGATGGCCTTGTGCAGCGGGATGGTCGTCTTGATGCCGCGGACGAGATATTCGCTCAAGGCGCGGTAGCAGCGCTGCAGGGCTATCCTGCGGGTGTCACCGACACAGATGAGCTTGCCGATCATCGAATCGTAGTATGGCGGGATGGTGTAGCCGCTATAGACGTGCGAATCCACCCGAACGCCGATGCCGCCAGGAGCGTAATAGAGGGAGATGGTGCCGGGAGACGGGGTGAAATTACGCGCAGGATCCTCGGCGTTGATGCGGCACTCGATCGCGTGGCGGCTCCAGCGCACATCACCTTGGTCGAACCCGAGCTTCTCTCCATTGGCGACGCGGATCTGCTGCTTGATCAGGTCGATGCCGGTCACCTCCTCGGTGACCGGGTGCTCGACCTGAATGCGGGTGTTCATCTCGATGAAGTAGAAATTGCCCTTGGCATCGACGAGGAACTCGATGGTGCCGGCGTTCTCATACTCCGCGGCCTCGGCGGCGCGGACAGCGGCCTTGCCCATTTTCTTGCGCAGATCGCTGTTGAGAAACGGCGAAGGGGACTCCTCGATGAGTTTCTGGTGGCGGCGCTGGACCGAGCAGTCGCGTTCTCCGAGGTGGATGACCTTGCCGTGGGCGTCCGCGAGGATCTGGAACTCGATGTGCCGGGGTTTCTCGATGTATTTCTCGATGTAGACCGAGCCGTTGCCGAAAGCCTTCTCCGCCTCGGCGCGCGCAACGTGGAATTCCTTGGCGAACGAGACATCGTTGTGCGCGATGCGCATGCCGCGGCCGCCGCCACCGGCGACCGCCTTGATGATGACCGGGTAGCCGATTTTGCGGGCGAGTTTGACGGCCTCAGCTTCCGAGTCGATGGGGCCGTCAGAGCCCGGGACGGTGGGCACGCCGGCCTTGCGGACCGTGTCCTTGGCGATGGCCTTGTCGCCCATGATCCGGATGCTCTTGGATTTCGGGCCGATGAATTTGATGTTACAAGATTCGCATTGCTCGGCGAATTTGGCGTTTTCCGAGAGAAAGCCATAGCCAGGGTGAATCGCGTCCACATCCGCGATTTCCGCCGCGCTGATGATGCGGTCGCCGCGCAGGTAGCTGTCGGAACTTCTGGGGCCGCCAATGCAGATCGCCTCGTCGGCAAGCTGCACGTGCAAGGACTGCACGTCCGCCTCAGAGTAAACGGCCAACGTCTTGATGCCGAGCTCGCGGCAGGCACGGATCACGCGGAGGGCAATCTCGCCACGATTGGCGATGAGAACTTTCTGGATCATGGGGCGAAAAAATCAGGCCGGACAGCGGACTGCCCGGCCCCGGGAATGGATGTAAATCAGCCTTGTTTGACCTTGAACAGTCGCTGGCCGTATTCAACCGGCTGGCCGTTTTCCACGAGGACTTCGACGATGGTCCCTTTGGTCTCCGCTTGGATTTCGTTCATGATCTTCATCGCCTCGATGATGCACACCACGGTCTTCTCCTCGACCTTGGTGTTGATGTCGGCGAAAGGCGGGCTGTCCGGCGAAGGAGAGCGGTAAAACGTGCCGACCATGGGGGACTTGATATAGGTGACCCCCGGCTCGTCAGTGCCGGATGACGCGGCGGCGGGCGGAGGTGTGGCGGCGGCAACAGGCTTGGCCGGGACAGACTCAGCGACTGCCGGTGCCGGTGCTACGGCAACGGGGAAAGGCTGGGCGGAATAAGAAACCGGCGCTCCGCCATTGGAGGAACTGCGCTTGATCTTCAGCTTAAAACCTTGGTCCTCGACCTCAAATTCAGTGAGGTCGGACCGCTTCATTAGGTCGATGACGAGCTTGATTTGTTTTAGGTCCACAATGGGCCTTGGTTGAGTTAGGTCGCTAGTTAGTGCTTAAACTGAAGTGGGCGTTCAAAAGAGCATTAAGGCGCACTTGCAATCTATGATTTATTGATGGCAGATAAATACGTAAATGTATGTCAAAATATAGCCCAAGCACACTAGAATCTGCTGCCAGCCCTATCTCCAACGGATAATTTCTAGATGCCCAGGAAGAACCAAGCCACGCAATTTAGCTGATAAATCCCGCCGAAAAGTCGCGGAAGCGAAGCCAAGAAGGTGATTCGATCTGTGAGCCTGAATGTCCGTCGACATGATCCCTAAAGTAGCAACTACCGTGAGCAGGATTTTGTGCAATTGGACGAGATACGCTGATTTCGAATTCGGGTTTTCGGACGGACCGTTGAGAGGCAGTCGCACTGCTCGGCATGGCTTCGCTGCAGAGCAAGTGGACGGTCTGGATTAGAATTAGTAATGCTGGAGCACGTCTGTCTGTTCCAGCGCCAAGAAATCATGGAAAAACATCCCAAATAGCTGCATGGCAATGGATAGACACAAGATTAGTTTTTTGTGACAAAAATCGCTTGATTCCAAGTCGATCGCTTGCATTTTCGCCGGTCCCTTGGCTGCAACGTGAACGATTCAGTCGGTGCACGCAGAGCGAAGGAGGAGCGGTTCTCTGAATTTATCTGTGAGTAATTTTCCCCGGAAATTTCCGGGAAAAGTATTGACGGAGAAAAATCAGGATGTCTCTTTGAACATCTTTCCCCTCGGGGAAGCGGTTCTTTGAAATTTACTTTGTGCGATTGATTGGGACCCCCAATCAAAATTCAAAAACCCGCTGCGAGCTTCGGTTCGCAGCAATAGTTCAGTAGTTCATGAATCACTAGGATTCGTGACTCTCTGATTTTTTCGGAGAGTTTGATCCTGGCTCAGAATGAACGCTGGCGGCGTGGTTAAGACATGCAAGTCGAACGGGTTTTCCGGTGTAGCAATACATTGGAAAGCCAGTGGCGAACGGGTGCGTAACACGTGAACAATCTACCATCGAGTGTGGAATAGCTCGCCGAAAGGCGGATTAATACCGCATGTGGTTGGCTCCCGCATGGGAGACATACTAAAGCCGGGGACCGCAAGGCCTGGCGCTAGATGAGGAGTTCGCGGCCTATCAGCTAGTTGGCGAGGTAACGGCTCACCAAGGCTAAGACGGGTAGCTGATCTGAGAGGATGATCAGCCACACTGGAACTGAGACACGGTCCAGACACCTACGGGTGGCAGCAGTTTCGAATCATTCACAATGGGCGAAAGCCTGATGGTGCGACGCCGCGTGAGGGATGAAGGTCTTCGGATTGTAAACCTCTGTCACTGGGGAGAAAACGCTTTGAGCCAACACCTCAAAGCCTGATTTAACCCGGAGAGGAAGCAGTGGCTAACTCTGTGCCAGCAGCCGCGGTAATACAGAGACTGCAAGCGTTATTCGGATTCACTGGGCGTAAAGGGTGCGCAGGCGGCCGTGTGTGTCAGATGTGAAATCCCGGGGCTCAACCCCGGAACTGCGTCTGAAACTACATGGCTAGAGTATTGGAGAGGGTAGCGGAATTCACGGTGTAGCAGTGAAATGCGTAGATATCGTGAGGAACACCAGAGGCGAAGGCGGCTACCTGGACAATTACTGACGCTCAGGCACGAAAGCGTGGGGAGCAAAAGGGATTAGATACCCCTGTAGTCCACGCCCTAAACGGTGCACACTAGGTCTT
>CAZRNE010000032.1:0-39460 GCA_964601365.1 uncultured Opitutaceae bacterium
CGCCGACTCAATTCGACGATTTCAAGACCCTGACGCTCCCGGAGTCGCGCTGGGGCCCCGCCTGCGCGAGCAGTTCTACGGGATGCTCGAGACGCACATCCGCGAAGCCGACGCGCCCAGCCCCTTCGCCCTCGCGAAGAACCGGATCGACCGCTTCTTCGAGGCGCTCCTGCCCGCCCAGCCCGCGATGCAGTTCGCCCTCGCCCTCGCCCTGCTCGCCGGCGGCCTCTACGCGGGCTTCCGCTTCTCGCCCCGGCCCGCACCCGAGACCGTCACCGTCGTCGACGAAACCGCCAAGCAGGAGCTCGCCGCGCTGAAGACCCAGATGGACTCGATGGGCCGGCTCGTCACCTACTCGCTCCTCCAGCAGCAGTCCACCAGCGAGCGCATGAAGAACGTGCTCGCCACGATGGACCTGAAGCAGCCCGACCGCCAGGTGCTCACCGACCTCGTCGGTGCGCTGGCCTTCGACCCGTCGGTCAACGTCCGCCTCACCGCCGTCGAGGCCCTCGCCCAGCACGCCGACAACGAGCTCGTGCGCGCCGGCGTGCTCTCCGCCCTGCCGCGCGAAAGCGCGCCGCTCGTGCAGGTCGCCATGATCGAGCTGCTCGCCAGCGCCGGGGCGCAGGACGCCGCTCCGGTCTTCGACCGCCTCGCCCGCGACGAAAAGCTCGACCGCGCCGTGCGCGACGCCGCCCGCCGCGCGCTCGCCCACCTCCGCACGCCGGCTCAGCCCCAGTCCGCCGATCCCGCCGCCGACAAAAATAATCCGAAACCTTCCGTCGCCTGAGCGGTTCTCCCCGCCACCAACGCCAACCTCCCTTCCCTCCATGAAATTCCGTTCCCTCTCCCGTTTTTCCCTCCTCGTGGCCGCGCTCGCGCTCCTCGCCCCGCTGGCCCGCGCCGAGGATGAGGCCGTCAACAAGACCACCGTCCGCTTCAGCGACGCCGCCAAGCCCGGCACGCTCCGCGTCGACCTGCCCTTCGCCGACATCAGGATCACGGGCGCCGACACCGACACCGTCACCATCGCCACCACCATGCCCGAAAAGGGCAAGGGCGCGGTGGATGAGGACGGCTTCCGCCGCCTCGACGACGAAGCCACCTTCGAGGTCGCGGAAAAGAACAATGTCATCACGGTCGCCCTCACCGGCCAGGATCGCTGGCACGGCCACGGGGCCGACTTCGTCATCACCGTGCCGCGCCGCACCAACATCGTCGTGGAAGGTGAGAACAACCACGGCGGCGGCGATGTCGTGATCGCCGGCGTCGAGGGTGATGTCGACGTCTCCAGCATGAACGGCGATGTCGAACTGCGCGACCTCGTGGGCGCCGCCGTCGTCAACAGCATGAACGGCGAGATCCTCGCGCACTACAAGGCCGCCCCCGCCAAGCCGGTCTCGCTCGTGTCCATGAACGGCGAGATCGACCTCCGCCTGCCCGCCGACACGAAGGCCAACCTGAAGATGAGCTCCTTCCACGGCAGCATCCGCACCAATTTCCCCGGCGACGTGCTCAAGTCCAAGACCGAGAGCGCCGGCCGCGGCTTCAGCTTCACCGGCCGGGGCGACAGCGACGAGATCCGCGCGGCGGCCCGCGAGGCCGCGCGTCATGCCCAGGCGGCGGCCGAGGCCGCCCGCGAAAGCCGGGAGCACGCCCGCGAGAACTTGACCGCTGCCAAGGAAAAGGCGCGCGATGCCGCCCGCATCGCCACGGAGGTCAGCGAGAAAGTCACGCGCGAAGTGTCGCGCGAGATCGCCCGCGAGGTCCGCGCCGCCGTCGCCGCCGCGCCCGAGGCGCCGGAGACACCCGAGACGCCGCGCGTGGCCCGCGCCCCGCGCCCACCCCGCGTCCCCGGCTTCGGCGGCAAGACCGTCAGCGGCGCGCTCAACGGCGGCGGAGTCGACATCACGCTCAGCTCGATGAACGGCACCATCACGGTGCGGCAGATCAAGTAGGCCGCAGCGCACTACAGGAAATTGATGAGTCCATTTGGCCCGGGTGATTCCGGGCCATTTTCATTTCATTTTCATTGCCCGCCCCACGGTTGCGGTCACTCATAGTCGGCGTCGGTCGCGGCTTTCCACGACACAGCGTGGCCGGCACTACACATGCAGCTGACGCTCGAACACAAGGTCACGCTGGGCTTTTTGGCCGCGCTTGGCTTGTTGCTATTCAGTGGCAGTGCCGCCTGGTTCAGCGCCACGCGCACGACGGAGCGGACGGCGGCGGTCGACCACACCCACCGCGTGCTTTACCAGCTCGAAGCCGTGCTGGCGGACCTGCTCAACATGCAGACGGCGGTCCGCGGCTTCCTGCTCACGGGCGAGGAGCGTTTCCTTGAACCCTATCATGCGGGCCTCGCCCAGATCCAAAACTCCCTCCCCCGCCTGCGCGGGCTGACCGCCGGCCATCCCGCCCAACAGGCGCAGGTGCGTGAGCTGTCAAAAGCGGCCGAGCACGCGATGGCGCTGATGCGCGGGCGGATCGAGGCCCGCCGCACCGCGGGTTTCGCGGCGGCGGCGGAGGTGCGCGCACTGACCGAAGGCAAGGCCGCCATGGACCGCATCCGCGGGCTCGTGGCCGCGATGCAGGAGCACGAGCACGCGCTGCTGGACACGCGCAGCGAGGAGGCCCGGCGCGAGGCCCGGCGCACCCTGTGGGTGACCCTGCTCGGCGGCAGCGTGGCCCTGGCCGCGGTGGGCGTGGCGGCCTACCTGGTCCGCGCCGACCTGCGCGCGCGGCTGGAGGCCGAGGCGGAGCGCGACCGCTTCTTCAACCTCTCGCTGGATCTGCTCTGCGTCGCCGATGCCGGGGGCTACTTCAAGCGCGTCAATCCGGCTTTCACCCGTGTTTTGGGCTGGAGCGAGGCGGAGTTGAAGGCCCGGCCCTTCCTCGACTTTGTGCACCCGGACGATCATGCCGCCACCCTCAGGGAGGTCGACCGGCAGGTGAAAGCCGCCCAGCCGGTGCTGCATTTCGAGAACCGCTACCGCCACAAGGACGGCTCGTGGCGCACGCTTTCCTGGCGCTCCACGCCCCAGGGCGGGTTGATGTATGCCACGGCGCGCGATGTCACCGAGGAGCAGGCGGCCGCGGCGGCGCTCCGTCGTGCCTCGGCGGAAATCCAGGATCTCTACAACCGCGCCCCCTGCGGCTATCACTCGCTCGACGGCGAGGGCCGGTTTATCGCCATCAACGACACCGAGCTGGAGTGGCTCGGCTACACCCGGGAAGAAGTGGTGGATCGCCTCCGTTTCCGCGACCTGCTCACGCCACAGAGCCAGGAGGTCTTTGCGCAAAACTTCGCCCAGTTCCTGGCGACCGGCCGGGTGGACAACCTCGAGTTCGAGATCCGGCGCAAGAACGGATCGACTTTTTTTGTGTCGCTCAGTGCGACGGCGGTCCGCGACGAGGCCGGCCGCTTTGTGCGCAGCCGCTCCACCTTGCACGATGTCACCGCCCGTCGCGCCGCGGAGCAGCAGCTCGCCCGGCTCAATACCTCCCTGCAGGAAAACGCCGCCCGCCTCGAGGCCGTGAACGGCGAATTGGAGGCCTTTTCCTACTCCGTGTCCCACGATCTGCGCGCCCCGCTGCGGCACATCGACGGTTTCGCCTCCCTGCTGCAGAAAAACGCCGCGGCCCAGCTCGATGCCACCGCCCGGCGCCACCTCGATTTCATCTCGGGCGCCGCCCGCCAGATGGGCCGGCTGATCGACGACCTGCTCAGCTTCTCCCGCATGGGGCGCGCGGCCCTGCAGCCGACCCAGGTGGATCATTCCGCCCTGGTCGCCGCGATCGTGCGCGAGGGGCGCTACGCGCAATCGCACCCGACCCTCACCTGGCGGATCGACCCGCTGCCCGCCGCGCACGGCGACCCGGCCATGCTCCGGCAGGTCTGGACCAACCTGATCGACAACGCCGTGAAATACTCCGCCAAGACGCCCCAGCCCCGCATCGAGATCAGCGCCTACCCGGCGGGGGCGGAACAGCAGGAGACCGTCTACTTCGTGCGCGACAACGGCGCCGGCTTCGACCCGCGCTACATCGACAAGCTCTTCGGCGTCTTTCAGCGCCTGCACACCGCCAACGAGTTCGAGGGCACGGGCATCGGGCTGGCCAACGTCCGCCGGATCATCACCCGGCACGGCGGCCGCACCTGGGCCGAGGGCCGCCCCGGGGTCGGAGCCACCTTTTACTTTTCCCTGCCCGCCGGCCCCGTTTCTCCTGCAAGAAACGGCCATCCCCCAACGTGATCCAACCAGGACCCTGCGCATGAACTCCCTCCGCCCCATCCTCCTCGCCGAGGACAACCCCGCCGACGTCGAACTGACGATGGAGGCCTTCCGCACCGCCCACATCGCCAACGAGATCATCCACCTTCCCGACGGCGAGGCGGTGCTCGACTGGTTGCAGGCCCGGGGCCCTTATGCCGCGCGCCCGCCCGGCTTGCCGGCCCTGCTGGTCCTCGACCTCAAGATGCCCAAGGTCAGCGGGCTCGAAGTGCTCCAGCTGCTCAAGTCGGACCCCGCGCTCCGCACGCTGCCCGTGGTCATCCTCACCTCCTCCCGCGAGGAGCAGGACGTCGTCCAAAGCTACCACCTGGGCGTCAACGGCTACGTCGTGAAACCCGTCGACTACCACGCGTTCATCGAGGCGGTCGGCCGGCTCGGCGTCTTCTGGGCCCTCGTCAACGAGCCGGCTCCGGCCCCTTCACCCTCCCCACCATGAAAATCCTGCACCTTGAAGACAGCCCTGCGGACGCCGAGCTGATTGGCACCATCGTTGCGCAGGAGCTTGCCGGCTGCCATCTCCATACGGTGGCCGAGCGCGCCCCCTATCTCGCCGCGCTGCAAGCGGGTGATTTCGACATCATCCTTTCCGATTACACCCTGCCGGATTTCGACGGCCTCGAGGCGCTGGACTTGGCGCGCGAGCACCCCCCCGACATTCCCTTCGTGTTCTGCTCGGGTTCCATCGGCGAGGACCGCGCTATCGCCGCCCTGCAGGCTGGCGCCGCCGACTACGTGCTGAAGGACCGCCTCACCCGCCTCGGCCCGGTGCTGCGCCGAGTCATGCAGGAGGCCGCCGAGCGCCGGGCGCGGCTGGCCGCCGAGCGGTCCCTGCGACTGAGCCATGAACGCTTCGATCTCGCCGCCCGCGCCACCAACGACGTCCTTTGGGACTGGAACATCCTCACCGACCGCATCTGGTGGAACGACGCCTTCCATCGGCTCTTCGGTCATGCGGCCCATGAGCAGTCCGGCGCCGCCTCCTTCTGGTTGGACCATATCCATCCCGACGACATTGCCCGCGTCCACACGGGCCTCCGCCATGCCCTTGACCACGGTGGCGAGAACTGGTCGGACGAATACCGCTTCCAGCGGGCCGACGGCAGCTATGCCGTAGTCCTGGACCGTGGCCTCATCCAGCGCGACGCCGCCGGCCGCGCCCTGCGCATGCTCGGCTCGATGCAGGACATCACCGCGCGCAAACAGGCCGAGGAGGCGCTGCGCCGGAGCGAGGCGAATCTTCTCGCGGCACAGGCCCTCGCCAAGGTCGGTAGCTCGGAATACGACCCCGCCACCGGCGAATGGCGCTGGTCGCCCGAATTGTTCCGTATGTTCCATCTGGACCCCGCCAAGGGCGTGCCCTCACGCGACCAGATCCTCTCCCTGGTGCATCCCGATTACCGGGACGCTCTCCTGCGGCTCTATGATCTGACCAAACCGACCACCGGACGCGGGGAGTTCCGTTTCCAACTGCCCGATGGCGGCACGGTGTGGGCGGTGCTGACCAACGAGCCCGTTTACAATCAGGCCGGCCGGCTGATCAGCGTGATCGGCACTTCCCTCGACATCACCGACCGCCGCAAGGATGAGGACCGGCTTCGCCAGCAGGCCGAAATCATCGAGCGCGCCCCGGTCGCGATTTTAATGACCGATCTCGAGCACCGCGTGACCTACAGCAACGCCGGGGCGGCCGCCCTGTGCGACCTGAAACCCGGCGAGATGCTCGGCCGCAAGGTCGACGAGATTTTCCCGCCCCGCGCCGTGGAGCGCCTGGCGGCCGGCCGCCAGGAGGTCCTGCGCACCGGCCAGTGGCGCGGCGAGGTGCCCCTCGAGACCCGCGAGGGCCGCCGCCTGGTGGCGGAGTTCATCCTCTCGCTCGTCCGCGACGAAAGCGGGCAGCCCGCCGGCTATCTGAAGATCGCCACCGACATCACGGAGAAAAAGCAGCTGGAGGAGCAGATCCACCGCGCCCAGCGCCTGGAGAACCTCGGCCTCCTCGCCGCCGGCATCGCGCACGATCTCAACAACGTGCTCTCCCCCGTCCTCATGGCCGCGCCGCTTCTGCGCACGCGTGCCACCCACCCCACCGACCTGCGCATGCTTGACGCCGTCGAGAAAAGCGCCGAGCGCGGCAGTGCCCTCGTCAGGCAGATTCTCTCCTTTGCCCGCGGTGCTGAGGTCGAAAAGAAGCTCCTCCAACCCAAGCACGTCCTGCGCGAGGTCGCCGACCTGGTCACCGACACCTTCCCCAGGATCATCCGACCCGAAATCCACATTCCCTCCGACCTCTGGACCGTGCAGGCCAATCCCACCCAGTTGCACCAGGTCGTGCTCAATCTCTGCATCAATGCCCGCGACGCCATGCCCACGGGCGGCACGCTCACTCTCCGTGCCCGCAACGAGTATTTCGCCGCCGCCGCGCCCGAGCGCCCTGCCGGCCCTTACCTGGTCCTCGAGGTCGCCGACACCGGCAGCGGCATGACCCCCGCCGTCCTCGAGCACATCTGGGATCCCTTCTTCACCACCAAGGGCGAGGGCCGCGGCACCGGCCTCGGCCTCTCCACCGTGCGCGGCATCGTGGCGGATCACCACGGGCACATCGAGGTCGAGTCCTCCCCGGGTTTCGGCTCCACTTTCCGGGTTTACCTGCCCGCGGTGGTGGAGGAGCCCGCCCCCCACGCCTCGGGTTCGGCCCATCCTTTCGAAGCCCGGGGCCGTGGCGAACGCATCCTGGTGATCGATGATGACGCGGCCGTGCGCGAACTCGTCACCCAGGTGCTGGCCGATTCCGGTTACCAACCCCTGCCCGCCGCGGACGGGGCCGATCTGCTGGAGCGTTATGCCATGCAGATCAAAGAAGCCTCGCTGATCCTGATGGATGTCGACCTGCCCGATCAGAGCGGCGTCAGTCTTGCCCGCATCCTCCAGCGTGCGCGGCCCGACCTGCGCGTGCTCTTCATGACCGGCTTCACCGATTCCACCGTGATGAAGTCCCACACCCCGCCCGCCGGCGCCCCGCTGTTGAAAAAACCCTTCCCTCGCGAGCAACTGCTGCGCACCGTGCAAGAGGCGCTCGCGGCGCCGGTCTCCCGATGCTGATTTTCCCCCCGATGCAACCTCACCTTGGCCCAGATCCCAGCCGCGCGCGCCCGCGCTCTTCTTCCCGGAACCGGCTTCGCTCCGGTGCTCGCTTCACGTCGGCACCCCGGGCATGAACCCCGCCGATGATCCAGCGGCGGCGGCTGCGCCGGACCGCCCGCGCGCCGCGCCCGGTTCCAACGGCCATCCGGATCCAGCCGGACCCGATCACCGGATTTTCCAGGTGCTGTTCGAACGGACCGCCGACGCCCAGTTGCTGCTCGACGCCCGATCGAATGAATTCATCGCCTGCAACGAGGCCGCCGTCCGCATGCTGCGCTACCCCGACAAGGGCGGGATGCTGCCCCTCCATCCGGCCCGGCTCTCGCCCGAACATCAGCCGGATGGCCAGCTCTCCCGCGACAAGGCCGACCGCATGATCGCCCTCGCCCTTGCGCAGGGCAGCCATCGCTTCGAGTGGATCCACTGCAGCCCGCATCGCGCGGATTTTCCCGTCGAAGTGTTGCTGACCCCGATCCATCTTGACGAAGGCTCCTTCATCCTCGTCACCTGGCGCGACATCACCGAACGCAAGGAGGCCGAGACCCGCCTGCGCGAGCAGGCGGCCATCATCGACCAGTCGCCCGTCGCGGTGATCGTGGCCGACCTCTCGCACCGCGTCACCTACTGCAACCGGGCCGCCTTGGAATTGTATGGTCTGCCGCGCGAGACCCTGTTGGGCCGGACGGCGGAGGAAATATTCGGAGGCGAAACCGCGCAGGAGATAGCGGCGGGACGTGCGGCCACCTTGAAAACCGGCCGTTGGTCGGGCCGGGTGTCATTGGTCACGCCCGGCGGGCAGGAGCGCGTCGTCGAGTTTCACATGGGTCTGCTGTCTGACGACGCGGGCCGCCCGCAGGCCCGCCTCAGTCTGGCGGTCGACATCACCGAGAAGGCCCGCCTGGAGGAGCAGTTTCTCCGCGCCCAACGCCTGGAGAACCTCGGCCAGCTCGCCGCCGGCGTCGCCCACGACCTCAACAACATCCTTTCCCCCGTCCTCATGGCCGCGCCGCTCCTGCGCGCCCACGCCACGCGCCCCGAGGATCTGCGCATCCTCGACGCCGTCGAAAAGAGCGCCGAGCGCGGCGGCGCCCTCGTCAAACAAATCCTCTCGTTCGCCCGCGGCCACGGCAGCGAGCGCATCCTCCTCCAACCCAAGCATGTCCTCCGCGAGGTCGGAGAACTGATGGCCGACACCTTCCCCAAGAGCATCCGCCTCGAGATCGACATCCCCTCCGAGCTCTGGACCGTGCAGGCCAACCCGACCCAGCTGCACCAGGTCGTCCTCAACCTCTGCATCAACGCCCGCGATGCCATGCCCAAGGGCGGCACCCTCAGCCTCCGCGCCCGCAACGATGCCGCGACACCGTCCGGCATCGTCATCGAGGTCGGCGACACCGGCGTCGGCATCCCGCCGGAAAACCATGCGCGCATCTTCGAGCCGTTTTTCACCACCAAGGGCGAAGGCGGCGGCACCGGCCTCGGGCTGTCCACGGTCCGCGGCCTCGTCACCGAGCACCAGGGCCGCATCGACCTCGAATCCTCCCCGGGCTTCGGTTCCACCTTCCGCGTCTGGCTTCCGGCGGCCGAGGACAACCTGGTCGCCC
The DNA here is from genome assembly GCA_964601365.1 of uncultured Opitutaceae bacterium. GTDB lineage: Bacteria > Verrucomicrobiota > Verrucomicrobiia > Opitutales > Opitutaceae > Didemnitutus. The sequence continues at coordinate 9,038 of CAZRNE010000032.1, forward strand.
CCGGCGCCCCCGGCTCCCGCCGCCCCTTCTCCATCCGCGGCAACGGCGAGCTTGTCCTCGTCGTCGACGACGACCCCGGCGTCAGCGAGATCATCACCCAGGTCCTGGCCAAATCCGGCTACCGCTACCTCGCCGCGCGCGACGGCGCCGAGTTGCTCGACCGCCACCTCGCCCGTCTCCCCGAGGTCGCGCTCGTCCTGCTCGACATCGACCTGCCGGGGCAGGACGGCCTCTCCTTCGGCCGCATCCTCCAGCGCATCCGCCCCGAGCAGCGCGTGCTCTTCATGACCGGCTACGGCGGCACCCCCGGCGGCGCCCGCCTCGCTCCTCCGCCCGGTTGTCCGCTGCTCAAGAAACCCTTCACCGGCGACGAACTGCTCCGCGCCGTGCAGGCCGCGCTCGCCGCCCCACCCTTCGTCTTGTGAGCGCCGATTCGCCTCCGCATACGCCGGCGCCCGATCCCGCGGAAACTTGCCTCCGTTTGGCGCGGCTGGCGGCGCGGGCGGCCATCGTCGTCGGCGTGCTTGTGCTCGGCGGCTGGCTGGCGGATGTTCCCCTGCTCAAGAGTGTGCTCCCGGGCGGGGCGACCATGAAGCCGCTCACCGCGCTTTGCTTGGTGCTGGCTGGAGCGGCGCTGGAGGCGCTCGGCCGGGTCGGGCCTCAAGTGGTCATACTGGCGCGCATCTGCGGCGGGCTGGTGACGGCCATCGGCGCCGCCACCTTCGCCCAGTATCTTTTCGCCGCCGACCTCGGCCTCGACCGCCTGCTTTTCCGCAACGCGGTGGAAGCCGAGGGTGGATTGCACCCGGGCCGCATGTCGCCTGCCACGGCCCTGGGCTTTGTGCTGCTGGGCGTGGCGCTCGTGCTGCGCCCGGCCCGCCCGCGTCTGCTCACTCTTCTCACGCAGCTGTGTGCGCTGCTCGCAACCTTGATCGGACTCTTCGCCCTGCTCGGCTATGCCTACGGCGAGCAATCACTGTATCGCCTCGCCACTTATTCGGCCATGGCGCTGAACACCGCGGCACTGCAATTCGTGCTCGGTCTCGGTGTCCTCGCCGTGCGCCCGCGCGAGGGGCTGCTCGCCGTCATCACCAGTCCGCACGGCGGCGGCCTGATCGCGCGGCGCATTCTGCCGCTCGCGATTTTGCTGCCATTGTTCCTCGGCTGGCTGCGGCTGCAAGGGGAGCGCGCGGGCTGGTATGGCCTCGAGTTCGGCCTCGCCTTGTTCGCCTTCTCCAACATCGCCCTCTTCCTCGTCCTCGTGTGGTTCGGCGCGCGCGGGTTGAACGAGGCCGACGAGGCGCGCGCGGCCGATGTCGGGCGGTTGCGCGCCTCCGAGCGGCTCCTTGCCGACGCCGAAACCACGGCGCAGCTGGGCAGCTGGCAGATGGACCTGGCGCACGAAGCGCACCAGTGGTCCGGGGAACTGTTCCGGCTCGTCGGTCGCGATCCCGCCGCCGGGCCGCCGCCCCCCGAGGAGTTCATGCGCGGCGTCCATCCGGAGGACCGGCCCGAGCTGCAGCGACTCCATGCCGAGGCCATCGAGCAGGGCCGCGCTTTCACCTTCGCTTACCGCTACGCGCTCGCCTCCGACGACACCCGTTGGTTCGAGGTGCACGCCCGGCCGGTCACCGATGCGGAGGGCCGCGTCGTCCGCCTCACCGGCACCGTGCTCGACATCACCCGCCGCAAACAGGCCGAGATCAACCTGCAGGAGAGCGAGCGACGCCTCCGCCTCGCCCTCGCGGCCGCGCACCTCGGCACCTTCGATTGGGATGTGCCGGGCAACCACATCACTTGGTCCCGTTGGCATGAGGATCTGTGGGGTTACCGGCCCGGGGAGTTCGACGGCAGCATGGCTGCATTTTCGCGCCGCGTCCACCCGGACGACCTGCCCGGGGTCAACGCCGAGATCCAGCGCTGCCAGGCGCAGCGCGCGCCCTTCGAGCGCGAATACCGCGTCATCTGGCCCGACGGCAGCACCCACTGGGTGCAGGGCCGCGGTGAGTTCGTCTTCGGCGACGACGGCCAGCCCCTGCGCATGCGGGGCGTAGTGATGGAAGTCACCGCCCGCAAGCTCGTCGAACAGGCCCTGGCCGCTGAACGCGCCCGCGCCCTGGCCCTGGCCCGCCGCTTGCTCGAGGTGCAGGAGTCCGAGCGCCGCCAGCTCGCCCGCGATCTCCACGACGAACTCGGGCAAACCCTCACCGCCCTCAAAATCAACCTCCATGCCTCCCAGCCCGCCGCGGCGCCGCTTTCAACCGGGCTCGATCTGATCGACCGCGCCCTCCAGCAGACGCGCGCGCTCTCCCTGAGCCTGCGGCCTCCGTTGCTCGACGACCTCGGGCTGGAGGCTGCGTTGCGGTGGCTCACCGACCAGCAGGTCCGCGAAACCGGACGCGCCGTCACCTTGGCGGCCGACCCCCTGCCCGCCCGCCCCCGGCCGGAAATTGAAACCGCCTGCTTCCGTATCGCGCAGGAGGCGCTCACGAATGCCCTCCGCCACAGCCAGGGCCCCGTCGCCCTCGGCCTGCGCCCGCAGGGCGGCCGTCTGCTTCTCACGGTGCGCGACGAGGGGCCCGGTTTCGACCACGTGGCAGCCCGCGCCCGCGCCATCCAGGGCGGCAGTCTCGGCCTGCTGGGCATGGAGGAGCGCGCCGCGCTGGCCGGTGGCGCCATCGAGTGGCGCACCGCGCCGGGACAGGGCACCGAGGTCAGCGCCTCCTTCCCGCTGGCGGAAAACACCGGGGGTGCTACGCTGCCGTCATGAGGCCGACCCGCATCGTGCTGGCCGACGACCACGCGCTTGTGCGCGCCGGCATCCGCGCCTTGTTGGAAAAATTGCCCGGCGTCGTGGTGGTCGGCGAGGCGGCCGACGGGCGCGAGGCCTTGGTCCTGCTCGGGAAAAACCGGCCCGACATCCTGCTCACCGATATCGCCATGCGGGGTCTGGGCGGGCTTGCGCTCGCCGCGGAGGCCCGCCGCATCCGTCCCGGCCTCAAGGTCCTCATTCTCTCCATGCACGCCAACGAGGAATACGTCGTGCAGGCGCTCAAGTCCGGGGCCGCCGGTTACCTGTTGAAGGACGCGGTCGCCGCCGAACTGGCTCTCGCGCTCGCCACCGTGGCCCGGGGCGAAACCTACCTCAGCCCCGCCATCTCGCGCCGCGTGCTCGACGCCTACCTCGCCCGCACCACCGGCACGCCGGCACCCGATCCGCTCACGCCGCGCCAGCGCGAGGTTTTGCGCCTCGTCGCGCAGGGCCGCAACACGAAGGCGATTGCCGCCGACCTCGGCCTGAGCGTGAAGACCGTCGAGACTCACCGCGCGCAGCTCATGGAGCGTCTCGGCATCCGCGACGTGCCCGGCCTCGTCAAATACGCCCTGCGCCTGGGGCTCATCGAGTAAGCGAGTGGCCTCAGGCTTCGCCTGAGCCGGTCTCAGGAACACCCCGATGGCGGACCGGCCCCGTCTATGCGATGATGGGCCCATGCCGCCTATCCGCATCCTGCTCGTTGACGACTCGGTCCACTTTCTCGGCGCCGCCCGCTCCTTCCTCTCCGGCCGGCCCGGATTGAAGATCGTCGACGATGTCGTCAGCGGAAGCGATGCCCTCATCCAAGCGGGGCCGATGTGGGCCGACCTGATCCTGCTCGACCTCAACATGGTCGGTCTCAACGGCCTCGAGGTCGCCAAGCGCCTGAAGGCGTTGCCCACGCCACCCAAGGTCATCATCATCACCTTCCACGACACGCCGGAATACCGCGAGGCCGCGCTCGCCGCCGGCGCCGACGGGTTTGTCAGCAAGGTTGAGTTCAGCCAAGCGCTCCTGCCCGTCATCTCGGCGCTCTTTCCGGGTCACGAATCCTTGGATCGATCCGACCCCATCATCCCCTCCTCTCATGCACCCTGAATTCCTTTGCTACGCCCCTGGGGCCGCCGGGCTGGCCGCGCTCCATGAAACCGGCATCCTCGACACCCCTCCCGAGGAGGTCTTCGACCGCCTGGTCCGCCTCGCCGCGGACCTCTGCGGCACGCCTCGCCATGGCAAAGCACTTAGAAGCTATCCGAAACCCCTGTTTGCCGATGCGGTAGGCAGCAACCTGGGTCGCGCCCCTGAGGGCAACGAGCGCGCGCAAGCGCGCTGCCTGCAACAGAAGCCCGGTTTTCGGTTAGCTTCTAGGACGCGCCACACCCGTGCGTTGACCGCTCGAAGCGCCTCCCCCTGCCCCCGCCTCCCGCGGGCGGGTCGCGGTTTCTTCAAACCGTTTGCCAGCCAATTGCGGTGGACAGGAACCGAGCGGGCCCCCGCCGTTGCCCGCTGCCCCTGCCGGCGGTCGCACTCCGCGGAAACACCGCCTTCGATCACCCCGATGCGCGACACCGTGAATCTTCGCCGGACCCGGAGCCATGCGCCCGGTTTGCGCCCATGGTCCGGGTCTGCGATAGCCTTTCGTCCGGTGGGTTCCGCATGAATCCTTCCTCCGGAAATAAGATCTCCGCTGCTCTTGGCCGGGGCGCCCGGCCGCCGGTGCTGCGCGCGGCGGTGTTCGGTCTGGCTTACTTCGCCTTGGCCAGACTTTCGTTCAGCGTCTCGGGCACCGAGGATAATATTCTGAGTTGCTGGCTCCCGAGCGGGCTGTTCCTGGGCGCGCTGCTGCTCACCGAACGGCGGCACTGGCTGGGGTTGATTCTGGCCGGCGGCCTGGGCGATCTGGCCTATAATTTTTCGGGCCTGTCACCGTGGCCGCTCCGTTACCTGCTGCTGGCCCATCTCGGCAACAGCGCCTCCGCCGTATTGGGCGCCTGGTTGGTGCGCCGCTTTGTGGTCGAGCGTCCGTCGCTGGAATCGGCGCGCGAGTTCATCGGCCTGTTGGTGTTCGGGGGCCTGCTCAGCCTTCCCCTCACCGCCACCATCGGGACGCTGGCGACCAAGGCGGTGGATCCCCAGGTCGACTGGCTGCTGATCTGGGGCCACTGGTATTCCAGCGATCTGCTGGGCGTGCTGCTGCTCGCTCCGGTCTTGCTGGCCTGGCGGGAAAGCGTCCGCTGGCCCGCGACCTGGCGGCTGCCGCCCCGCTTCGCGGAGGCCGTGGGGCTGTGCCTTGGGACGGTGGCGACCTTGTGCGCAGCCTTTTACTTCCAATGGCCGCAGCTGATATTGCCGCTGTTTCTGGCCATTCCCTATGTCCTCTGGGCCTCCTTTCGCTTCGGAGTGCGTGGTGCGAGCGGCCTCGTTCTCATCAGTCTGCTGGTGGCGCAGTGGTTCATCGACCGCGGCTACGGGATGGCTGGTGGCAGCGCTCTCACCGCCGTGGCCAGAAACGTGGAGATGTTGGTTTATATCGGGGGGTTTTCGGTCATCGGTTTGTTCCCCGCGATCGTGCTCGCCGAGCAGCGCCGGTCCGAGGCGGCCCTGCGCGAGAAGGACCGGGTTTATCGCGCCTTGGTCGAGAACATCAATCAGGGCTACTACATGGCCGATCGACGCAGCCGGTTCCTCTTCTGCAATCCCGCGATGCATGCCATCAGCGGCTACCGCTCCGACGAGTTGGCCGGCATTTCCTGCTTCCGTCTCGTTGCGGAGGAAGACCGGGACCGCGTGATCAACTCCTATCGGAAATGGATCCATGACCCCTCGGTTGTCGACGTCCAATGTGAATTTCGGGCCGTGACCGCGTCGGGGCGCAAGTTCTGGGTGGAGCAGTCGACCCACTTTCAACGCGACGCCGAAGGCCGGGTGGTGGAGGGCTGCAACGTGTTGCGCGACATCACCGCCCGGCAGGAGGCCGAGGCCGCCTTGCGCGAAAGCGAGGAGCGTGGCCGGCTTGTCGCCCTCGCCACCCAGGATTGCATCTGGGACTGGGATTTCACCGCCGAACAAGGCTGGCAGAATGAAGCCTACTGCCGCTTTCTGGGCCTCACCCCGGAGGAGGGGGTCGTCCGGTCCTACGCCCCTTGGATGGCCCACCTCCACCCTGATGACGCCGCGCGGGTGGACACCAGCCTGCGGACCGCCATCGCCGGGCGGGACAACACCTGGGCCTGCGACTACCGTATCCGCCGGACCGACGGCACCTACGCCGAGGTCCACGCCCGCGCCTACATTCTCCGTGGCACCACCGGCCGCCCGCAGCGCATGATCGGCGCGATGCGCGATGTCACCGAGCGGCTGCAGACCGCGGCGAAACTGCAATCCAGCGAGTCCCGGCTGCGCGCCATCATCGACCATGAGCCGGAATGCGTGAAGTTGGTCGATCCAGACGGCTTGCTCCTGGAAATGAACCCGGCCGGCCTGATGATGATCGAGGCGGACTCGCTGGATCAGGTGAAGAACCAGAGCGTCTACGGCCTCATCGCCGCGGAACACCGCCCGGCGTTCCGCGCCCTGCATGAAAAAATCCTTCGGGGCGACTCCGGCGTGCTGGAGTTCGACATCACCGGCCTGAAGGGCACCCGCCGCACGCTGGAAACGCACGCCACCCCGCTGCGTGACGCCGCGGGCACGATCACGGCCATGCTCGGCGTGACCCGCGACATCACCGCGCGCAAGCAGGCGGAGGAGGCGCGGCGACGCAGCGAGGAAAAGTTTGCCGCGCTCATCCATTCGGTGGACGGCATCGTGTGGGAGGCGGACGCGGCCACGTTGCGCTTCACGTTCGTCAGCCCGCGGGCGGAACGGTTGCTGGGCTACCCGACGACCCGTTGGACCGACGAGCCGGCCTTTTGGGTTGACCACATCCATCCCGACGACCGCGAGCACGCCTCACGCTACTGCCGACAATGCACGCGGGAGAAGCGCGACCACGAGTTTGAGTATCGCATGCTGGCTGTCGACGGCCGGGCGGTCTGGTTGCGGGACATCGTGACCGTGGTGGTCGAGCACGACCGCCCGGTGAAGTTGCGCGGGATCATGGTGGACATCACCGCACACAAAGCCGCCGAGGCTCTGATCCGCGAGCAGGCCGGCCTGCTCAACCAGACCCGCGATGCCATCATGGTCGCCGATCTCGGCGACCGTTTCACCTTCTGGAACGAGGGCGCCGAACGCATCACCGGCTGGCCCGCCGCCGAGACCCTCGGCCAGACCGCCGAGCTGGTTCTGGGCCCCGTCGACGCGGCCCAGCTGGCTGTCATCCGCACGGCCGTGATGACCACCGGCGCCTGGCACGGGGAACTGCCCGTCCGCCACAAAGACGGCCGCTTGGTGACCCTTGATCTCCGCGTCGCCCTCGTCCGCGACGCGGCCGGCCGACCCAAGGGCCGTCTTTCCATCGCCACCGACATCACCGAGAAAAAGCAGTTGGAGGAGCACCTGCTCCGCGTCCAGCGCCTGGAATCCCTCGGCATGCTGGCGGCGGGAATCGCCCACGACCTCAACAACATCCTGTCGCCCGTGCTCATGGCCGCGCCGCTCCTCCGCCACCGCGCCATGCGCCCCGAGGACCTCCGCATCCTCGACGCCATCGAAAAAAGCGCGCAACGCGGCGGCGCCCTCGTCCAACAGATCCTGTCCTTCGCCCGCGGCCATGGCACGGAAATGACCCTGCTCCAGCCCAAGCACGTGCTGCGCGAGGTTGTTGATCTCATCACCGACACCTTCCCCAAGTCCATCCGCGTGGAGCTGGAACTGCCGGAGCCCCTGGACCCGGTGCGGGCGAATCCCACCCAGATCCATCAGGCCCTGCTCAATCTCTGCATCAATGCCCGCGACGCGATGTCCGCCGGCGGCATCCTCACCTTGCGTGCCGGCAACCGGCCGGCCGAGGGCCGGCCCGGCGTGTTCATCGAGGTGGCCGACACCGGCAGCGGCATGTCGCCCGAGATCCTCGCCCGCATCTGGGAGCCGTTCTTCACCACCAAGGGTGAGGGCCGCGGCACCGGGCTGGGCCTCGCCACGGTCCGCGACATCGTGCGCGGACATCAGGGCACCATCGCGGTCGAGTCCACCCCCGGCCGCGGCTCCACCTTCCGCCTCTGGCTGCCCGCCACGGCGGAAACCCGCCCCCGCTCGGCGCCTCCGGTCTCGTCCCATCCGCCGGTAGCGGGCGCCGGGCAACTGCTCTTGGTCGTCGACGACGATGCACAGGTGCGCCAGACCCTCGGCCGGCTGCTCACCCACGCCAGCTACCGGGTGCTTGCCGCCGGCAGCGGCGACGAGTTGCGGCGACTCCATGCCGCCCGCCTGCCGGAGGCGGACTTGATTCTGATGGATCTCGACCTGCCCAGCGAGGACGGTCTTTCCCTCGCGCGCGCCCTCCAGCAGACGCAACCGGCGCAGCGCATCCTCTTCACCACCGGATCCACCGGACTGGGTGGATTCGTCGTGCGCTCCCTGCCGCCGGGCGCCCCCCTGCTGCTGAAGCCGTTCACCGAGGAGGAGCTCCTCGGCGCCGTGCAGGCCGCCCTCGCCGCCCCGCCGTTCGCCCTGTAGCCGGGCGGGCTTTTCCGTTTGCCGGCACGGGTCACGTCACGCAGGCTGCCCGCCGAAGCCGCGGGGTTGCACATGCATTTCCTGATCATCGACGACCATCCCATCATCCGGCAGTCGCTGGGCGTGGCGTTGCGCGCCCTGTTTCCGGGGGCCGAGCTGACCGAGGCCGACTCCGCCAAGGCCGCCGTCGCCCGCTTCGCGGAAAAGAAATGGGCCGTCATCCTGCTCGACCTCGACCTGCCCGACCGCAGCGGCCTCGACCTGCTCCGCGACGCGCAGTCCCTTGCCCCCGGCTCGCCCGTGCTCGTCTTCTCCGGCCGCAACGAGGTCGACTACGGTCGGCGCGTCCTGGCCGCCGGCGCCATGGGTTTCCTCTCCAAGATGTCCACCCCCGTCCAGATCGAGACCGCCGTGCGGCGCGTCCTCGCCGGCCGCAAGCACATCAGTCCCGACCTCGCCGAGCAGCTCGTCGGGCCGGCCCGGGGCGCCGCCCGGCACGAGGCATTGTCCGACCGCGAGCTCGAGGTTTTGCGGCTTTGCGCCGCCGGTCTAAGCCCCACCGATATCGCCGCGCGCCTCAGCCTGAGCATCAAGACCGTCAGCACTTATCGCGCCCGCATCCTGGAAAAACTCGGCCTGCGCACGACCGCCGACCTCATCCGCTACGCCGTCGACCATCATATCGCCGGCTGAGGTCGCGCCGTCGGATGCATGTGGGAGCGTGCTTGCCCGTTCGACTAGCTCAGGGGCCTGAGCCGGAACGATGCAGTTGAACGGCATCTCGCTCTGACTTGGCCGGCGGGCAAGGTGGAGCCCGCGCTCCGCGCGGGCTTTTTGGCGCTCACTCGGAAAACCTCATTCCGCCTGCATACTTCCGGCTGAGCCTGGCGAGGGGCACGCGACTGTCGCGACCATCCGCCATCGCGCCGAAGGGAACCTCGCGCCCGGCTTGTAGGACGATTCCTACGACGCTTTCAGGCTCCCGCTGATACCGGTAAAACCCATGTTATGATTAACTGGCGGCATGCTCAGCGCCGCCAGCCAGTCCCAACTCACGCCCCGTCCGGCAAAGTGCCTCTGCCGCCCGGTGGCCGGCTGGCTGGCGGCCATCCTCCTCCTCGCCGCCACCCCGGCGCTCCACGCCGGCATCAAGTCCGAGCGCCTCCTCGCCGCCATCATCAACCACAACCCCGCCCCGCTCATCGTCGAGTCCGGCCGCCAGCTCGCCCTCGCCGAACAGGCCGCCCGGCGCCTCCCCGGCGCGCACGCCTTCTGGGGTGTCGGCCAGTCCATGGAGCCCCTCTACGCCACCAACACCGCCGTCGTCGTCGTGCCCGTCCCCTACGACCAGATCCGCAAGGGCATGACCGTCGTCTTCTGGAACCGCGACGGCTTCCGCGTCGCCCACACCGTCGTCGGCGAAACCCGCGGCGGCTACCTCACCCAGGGCGTCAACTGCCCCGAGCCCGACCCCGGCGTCGTCAACGAGGACAACCTCATCGGCGTCGTCGTGCAGGCCTTCGCGGCCAGCGACACCCCGTTCCGCATCGAAACCGCCCAACGCCTCGCCGCCAAGGGCCGCTACCGCATCGCTCCCGCCGTCCTCGCCACCCTCAACGGTTGAATCCAACCCCACCCGCCATGGCCCATATACTCGTCATCGATGATCAGGACACGGTCCGTCTGGCCCTGTCCTCCTGCCTGCAGTTGCTCGGTCACGATGTCCGCACCGCGGCCGACGGCGAGGAAGGCCTCGCCCTCTTCGCCGAAGATCCGGCCGATCTTGTCATCACCGACGTGCAGATGCCGCGGAAGGACGGTTTCGCCGTGCTCTCGACCCTGCGCCGCGAGCACCCCGAGGTGCCCGTCATCGTCATGTCCGGCGTGCGCGAGGAAAGCTGCTCGCGCTTCCTCGATCTCATCAGCCGCTACAAGTCCAGCCATGTCACCGTGCTCCGCAAGCCCTTCGCCCTGATCGAGGTCGAGCAGGCCGTCGAAGCCGCCCTGCCCGCGCGCCCGCCGAGCTGGATCAACGTCGACGGCCTCCGCCGCCTGTTTGCCATCCAGTTGGCCTGAGCCTCACCCCATGGCCCGCATCCTCATCATCGACGACCATCCGGCGCTCTGCGACCTGCTGCTCACCGCGCTGGCCGCCCGGGGGCATGCCGGATTTGCGGCCCACAACGGCGAGGAGGGGCTGCGGCTTTTCCGGCGCGGGCGTCCGGACCTCGTCATCACCGACCTCAACATGCCAAGGGCCGACGGCCTTGAAGTGCTCGCCTGGCTCCAGCGCGAGCACCCGGAGGTCCCCGTGATCGTGATGTCGGGCAGCTTCGCGGATGACATCAATTACCACCAGGAGATCGCCGACCGGTATGGCGCCGTGGGTGTGTTGCAGAAGCCGTTTCAGCTGCCGGCGTTTTGGCGGGCCGTGCATTCCGCACTGCGCGCCGTGCAACCGCCCGCGCACAGCGCGAGCCCCTTCGGCGCCCTGCCCGGACTGGTCGCAATCTGATCAGGCCCCCCGCGGCCAATCTCCTCCCTCTTTCAATGTCCAAGGTGCTCATCATCGACGACCACAACGGCATCCGCGACCTGTTGCTCACGGTGCTGCAGGCCCAGGGCCACGAAGTCTGCCTGGCCGCCGACGGTGTCGCCGGCCTCCAGCGTTTCCTGACCGACCGCCCCGACGTTGTCGTCGTTGACCTGAAAATGCCGGAGATGGACGGCCTTGAGGTCGTCCGCACCCTGCGCCGCGAGCATCCCGAAGTGCCGATCATCGCGATGTCCGGCGGCTTCGGGGAGCACACCGACCTCTACCTCGACGTCGCGGTGGAGTTCGGCGCCGTGGCCGCGCTGCGCAAACCCTTTCGCCTCGCAACCTTCAAGCAGGCCGTCGCCGAGGCCATCGCCCACACCGGTCCCGTGACCAGCAGCCGCGAGCCTTTTGCCATTGTGCCGGGCCAGACCGCGGGCTGAGTGCCGCCCCGCGCGCCGCGGCCCCGCGCCCGGCTTGGCGCCATGCCCCCCGGTCCATCCGCCTCACGGCCGCGCCTCGGCCACCGGCCGGTTCGCCGGCGGCAACCCGCGCGCCTGCAGCTCACGGTTGGTCGTCAGCACGAAATCCCGCGCCCGCTGCATCTGCCGGCGCATCGCCGCGCGCTCCGTGGCGGTGTCGAACCGCAGGTAGGGCGCCTTGCCCCAGGCCGCGAGGGCCTGCCCCTCGATCCGGCGGTTGGCCCGGGCGCGGACCAGCTCGGGCGCGCCGGTCTCCCATCGCCACAAGCCGCGCCGCGCCGTGAACGGCACGCGCACCACGAGCTTCTCGCCTTCCTTCGCCGTCACATCCAGCAGCTCCGGCAGCTCGGGCACGTCCTGCAGCGCCGGCACGGACACATCGAGCCCGTGCTGCCGCGCGGCCACGCGCGCGTCGGCGAGGCTGCGCTGCAACAGCCGGTAGCTTTCGGTGCCGTTGGAGACGGCCGGGGCGTAGAGCGCGGCCTCCAGTCGCAGCGTCACCAGCGCGTCGTAATGCCGTGTCCCGGCGCCCTCGCGCCAGACCGGTTGCGCGCGCGCGCCTTCCAGCCGCCACGGCGCGGCCGGCGCCCGCCATTGCGTCAGCACCCGCTGCGCGGCTTCCTGCACCGTCGCATCCAGCTGCGTCGCCGGCGGGGCGTCGCTGAACAGAAACCGCGCCGCCTCGAAAGCCACGATCGCCCCGGCCAGTCCGCCCAGCGTCCATCCGAGCCAGCGCCGGAGTTCCCGGCCGGCGCTCGGCTCCACCCTCGCCGGCGGCGGCGCGGGCTCGGCGGCCGCCTTGGCCAGCTCCGCCAGCGCCTGCCAGCGCTGGATCTCCTCCGTCCGTGCCCGGGTCGGGGGCGGGGCGTCCGGGGAACGCGGTGGCTTGCGCCCCACCAGTTGGGTGAGTGGTGGGCGTTGTTGCCCGCGGGCACGGTAGTGCTTGGCCCAGGGATCTCGGGGTGGTTGGTCGCTCAAGACGTCAAAGGAATGGGAAAATCTCGGTCGGCGGGAGGGTCCGGCACCGCGCGGGATTGCCCTCTTCCGCACAGGCTTCAGTCTGGTCCCGGAAGCCGCATGCGCCATCCGAAAAAAATCCGCTCCGCCGGCATGACCGTCGTCGAGGTGCTCATCGCCTCGGTGCTGCTGGCCTTTGTGGTGCTCGGCTCCCTCGCCGCCATCTCCCACAGCCTCGCGCTCACCAACCACGCCCGCCTCGTCACCATCTCCGGCCAGGTCCTGCAATCCGCCGTCGAGGACCTCCGCCTGCGCAACTACACCACCATCGCCGCCTACGCCGCCCAATCCCAGCCCGTCAACCTCACCGGCACCATCAGCTCCGAGCTGCTCTCCAGCAGCTTCACCGCCACCAGCAACATGACCCTGCAGGCCAATTTCACCACGGTGCGCGCCTCCGGCGCCGGCCAGCTCGGCTTCGTCGCCGTCGAGTTCACCGTCACCTGGACGGAGCAGGGCGCGGTGTTCCGCCGCTCCGCCCGCACCTCCTTCGGGGAGAAGGGCCTCTCCGACTACCTCTATGTCGGCTTCTAGCATCCGGTCCCGCCGTCGCCACGCCGCCCTCACGCTCGTCGAGGTGCTCGTCGCCGTCACCCTGCTCGGGCTGCTGATCTCCTCCGTGCTCGGGTCCTATGTTTTCCTTCTCCGCGGCCAGCAGTCCCTCGCGCATTACACGACGATGAACTCCGATGCGCGTGCCCTGCTCGAAACCCTCTCGCGCGACCTCAAGAGCGCCGTCGGCGTCACCAATTTCACCGCCACCAGCCTCACCCTCGTCGTCCCGCAGAACACCGCCGGCGCCACCGCCGAGGTCACCTACGAGTTCGATTCCCTCGACGGCGTCTTCTCGCGCGAGGTCGGCGGCCGGTCCGTCCCGCTCGCCACCGGCGTCGTGTCGCTCGGCTTCACCTACCTCAACGGCAACAACGTCGTCACCACCTCCCTCGTCGAGCTCAAGCAGGTGCAGCTCACCCTCCGCCTCCAGCGCGCCGTCGCCCTCGCCCTCACCTCCCAGCATGTCATCTCCGCGCAATACACCCTCCGCGCCAAGCGCACGACGCACTGAACGCGGCACCGCGCTCATCACCGTGCTGCTGCTCGCGGCCATCGCCGCCGCCGCCGCCGGCTGGCTGCTCACCCGCGCCGCGCAGGAGGTCCGGCTCGCCACGCGCTCCTACTACCTCGCCACCGCCCTCAACCTCGCCGAGGCCGGCATCGAGGAGGCGATGTGGGCCGCCAACAGCGCCGCCTTCACCTCCGCCTACGGCTGGGCCGATGCCGCGGGCGGCGGCGCCGTGGTCCTGAGCCGCACCACCGGCCTCGAGGTCGCCCAGGGCGCCGCCGAGATCCACGTGCGCGTCGACGCCCCCGCCTCCACCAATCCCGTCGTCACCGCCCTCGGCGTGGTGCGCCTGCCCGGACAGCGCGACCTCGTGAAGCAGCTCCGCGTCACCCTCGCGCGCCGCGCCGTCTGGGCCAACGCCATCGTCGCCAAGGGCACCGTCACCTTCAACGGCAACAACGTCGCCATCGACGCCTACGACTCCCTTGTCGGCCCGTGGAACGCCGCCACCAACCGGCTCGATCAGGCCACCGTCGCCACCACCTCCACCTCCAACGCCGGCCTCTCCGTCAACAACGCCGACATCTACGGCTATGTGGCCACCGGCGGCGGCACGCCCGTCGTCGGCCCCAACGGCTCCGTCCTCGGCGCCACCTCGCCCGCCTCGCCCAAACTCGACCCGTCCCGGCTCCGCACCGATTTCTCCTACAACATCCCCGACACCGTCGCTCCCGCCGGCACCGCCATCGTCCTTGCCGACATCACCACCACTCTCACCCTCCCCCGCGCCGGCGACACCCCCGACGCCAACGGCCGCTATCTCTACCAGACCGGCCAGATCGACCTGAACAACCGGACCCTCACCATCTCCGGCCCCGTCGACCTCGTCGTCACTTCCAACATCAGCGTCGGCGGCGGATCCGGCGCCGTCACGCTCAGCACCGCCACCACCACCTCGGAACTCCGCCTCTACGCCGGCGGCAACGTCACCCTCTCCGGCAGCGGCGCCGTCAACGCCACCGGCGCCTCCTCCCGCCTGCAGCTCTACGGCACGCGCACCCAGGCCGCCGCCGCCACCCTCGGCCCCCAGCAATTCTCCCTCGGCGGCAACGCCGGCTTCACCGGCCTCATCTACGCCCCCAACGCCGACCTCGCCCTCCATGGCGGCGGCTCCAGCGGCCTGTTCGACGGCGCCGTCGTCGCCCGCAACGTCACCCTGAACGGCAACTACGCCTTCCACTACGACATCCGCAACGCCTCCATCCAGAGCGAGCGCTACTTCCGCCCCACCGCCTGGCTCGAGCTCACCGCTCCCGCCGGCAGCGGCCAGGGCCTCGCCCGCGACAACCGCGAACCCTTCGCCGGCCGGCTGTGATCCCGGGCCCGCGGAATCCGTTTGCCGCGCCCCCCGTCCGGGTGCATTTCATCCCTCGCCCCGCATGGCCCGCATTCTCATCATCGAGGACAACGCCGCACTCCTGCCCGTCATCGCCGAGCTGCTGACCGCCTCGGGCCACACCGTCCGCACCGCCCGCAACGGCGCCGAGGGTCTCGCCCAATTCCGCCTCGAACGCCCGGACCTCGTCCTCACCGACATCGTCATGCCCGAGCAGGACGGCGTCGGCGTGCTCCTCGAGCTGCGCAAGCTCCGGCCGCGCCCGAAGATCATCGCGATGTCGGGCGGCACCGTGCGCTCCAGCCAGTATCTGCAGATGGCCGCCGGCCTCGGCGCCCGCCGCATCCTCGAAAAACCGTTCAGCAACTCCGCCCTCCTCAAGGCCATCGACGAGGTCCTCGCCGAGCCGGTCGAGCCGGCGCCGGACCACAAGCCTGCCTAACGCAGGACCGCGATCAACCGTGCGCGGGTGGGCACCTGGTGTTTCCGCAGGAGCCGGCGGACGTGGTGCTTCACCGTCGAAGGGGCGCAATTCAACCGGATCTCGATCTCCTTGTTGGACCGCCCTTCGAGCAGCAGGTCCAGCACCCGGCGCTCGGCCGGAGTCGGCGGGCGGATGGGCCGGCCGGGCGGTGTCCAGGTGGCGGTGGTGTCCGGCCGCCTCATAGCCGGACCCCCAACCGGACCAATGCATCGCGCAGACCCTGCTTGCTTTGCTCCCCGCTGCCGACAAAGGCCGCCGCGATCTTTCCCTCGCGGTCGATGACGTAGAAGGTCGGGATGCCCGTGACGTGGTAGAGGCGCGACGCGATGCTGTCGGCGTTCTGGTTCTCGGTGTTTCGCCCGGCCGGGTCGAAGGCCAGCGGGTAGCTCGTGGGGACCTGGGGCTTGGCCAGCCAACGGTCGAAGGCGGCACGGGTGTCCCACACGCACAGGCCGAGCACGACGACCCCCTGGTCCTTCGTCTCGCGATAGAGCTGGTCGAGCCCGGGCATGGAAGCCTTGCACGGACCGCACCAGGGCGCCCAAAAATCCAGGATCACGATCCGGCCGCGATAATCCGAAAGCCGCATCTCGCCGCCCTCGGCCCGGAGCGCCACGAAATCGGGCGCCGCGGTGCCGGCCCCCAGCAGCACCCGCTGCTCGGGCCGCGTGATGCGCCGCTCCTTCAGCTGCTGGGCCGGGCGGTCCGTCGGCGCGAGCGTCAACCTCGCCCCGTCCGGCGTGAAACCCGCCGTGTAGACACTCCCGCCCAGCGCGAACGGCTCACGGGCGTCGAATCGCTCGTTCCAGTCGAAAAACCCGTCGTCATCCGCATCGACGAAAAGATGCACCGGGTTGGACGAGCCCAGGTCGAACACGGCGTCGGCATCCGTCTCGACCGCCACCACGCGCACCGTGCGGTCGCCGAGCCCCAGCCGCCCGACCCGGGCGGTGGTGCCGCGGTAGCTGAGGGCATATTCGCCCGGCCGCTCCCGATCCGGCAGGTAGACGAAGATCACCGCATAATCCGCGGATCCGGTCTCGGTGGTGGCATCACCCCAGGATGCCCGCAGCACGGCCGGGTGCGCTCCGACCGTGACGTTGTTCGGCTGGCGGCTGAGGGTCTTCCATCGGCCGTCGCCGTCGTCGGTGAGGTCGCCGTTCCGGTTCGCATCGATGTAGAGGCGGCGCTGGGCCGGGTCATCCCCGGCCTCGTGGTCGACAACGACGTGGTGGAGCCCATGCGGTCCGTTGCCGAGGCGGATCGCCCCGTAGCGCGGCGTGCCCCGATAGGCCGGCTCGCGCACGATCGCGGCGGGTTTTGCGCCCGTGAGCGGGACGGGCTGGTTGCGGGGCGGGATTTCGCGCCAGAGTGCGCCTCCCTGCGAGGCGATGCGGGTGTCGAGTTCCAACTCGGTGTCCGGTGGCTGTGCCGCCACGGCCGTGGACGCCAGCAGAAGAAGGCATGCGGTGCGGGTCATCTTCATGGGGCGCTCAGAAGATGTAGGTGGCGCTGAACTGATAGGTGCGCTGCTTCGGTCCGGGCTGGCTGCCCACCTGGTAGCCGAGGGGCACGTTGAGGAAGGAGGGCTCCCGGTCGAAGATGTTGCCGATGCCGCCCTGCAGACGGACGTTGTGGCGGCGCCAGTGGTAGCTCAGGTTGACATCGAGGGTCGTCGAACTGGCCACCTCGGAGGCGCCGGACCGGAATCCGCCGTTGTAGAACGCCAGCAGCATCGCGCCGTAGTCGCCCTTGGTCCAGTGCAGGTAGGCGTTGCCGCGGGTCTTGACGGGAAAGTTCGCCGAGGTGCCGATGAGGTCGTCGTTGCCGGTGGTCGAATTGGGCGAGAGCAGCAGGTTGTATTCGAGGAAGTGCGAGGCGGTGGCCTGGAGCGTGATCCGTCCCCAATCCCGGGTCGGAAGCTCGTAGCGCAGCGTCAGGTCCACGGTCTCGGCGCGGATGCGGCCGAAGTTGATGAAGGAGGCGTCGACCATCTGGATCATGCCCGGTGTGCCGTCGGGCTCGTTGGGGCCCCGGATCACCCGGTCCGGGAAGATGGCCTCGTTGTTCACGATCACCTGCGCCGTCAGCGACGTGGTGAGGTCGACCTGCTCCTTGCGGGAGAAATCCGCGCTCAGGGTCAGGCCCTTCACGCGGGGCACGCTGAGGACCAGGCCGAGGTTGAGGGTCTCGGAGGTTTCCGGCTTCAGCTCGCGGTTCGAGCCGGTGAAGACCGTGACGGGATAAGGGATGCCGATGCGGCGCGGATCGGTGATGCTCTGCGTGGCATTGGATTCGGGCTGCTCGTATTCGGTCGGCGCGGGCGCGCGGAATCCGGTGCTGTAGGAGCCGCGCACGAGCACGCCCTTGCGGGGCTGCCAGCGGAGCCCGTATTTCGGGTTCAGCGTCGTGCCGGCCCGCTCGATGTCCTCGTAGCGGGCCGCGAGCTGCAGGTCGACCGCGTGCGCCCAGGGATAACGCCGCGCCTCGCCGACGACGGGCACCGACAACTCCGTGAAGGCCGCCCAGGTGTCGCGCGTGAACCGGCTGCGCGCGGGCAGGATCGCCGAGGGCACGTTGGTGGTGCGGATGCGGTCCTGCTGTTGCCATTCCAGTCCCGCGGCCATCTGGACCCGCCCGGAGGGCAGGGTGCGGACGGGACCGCGGGCGAAGGCCTGGGCCGTGTAGAGATCGCTCTTGGAGTTCTCGATCGTCAGCGGGAAGATCGCCTCGTAGACGCCGGGGGCGTTGGCCCGGCCGGCGCGCGGATCGCCGAAGAGGTTCAGCGCGGTGGAGTCCGTGCGGTTGAGCGCCGCCTGCATCAGCGGCACGTTGAGGATGGGGTTCGCGGTCCGCAGGCGCTGGGTGCTGAACTGGGCGTTGAGCTGCGCCTGCCAGGAGCGCGGCAGGTCGACCGAGGCGCCGAAGACCGCCCGGAAAGAACGCGTGTCGCCTTCCGTCACGCGCGGCCCGAGTTCCTCGTGCAAGATGATGAAGCCGAGGTTCTGGCCGAAGGGATTGTATGGATTGGTCGCCGGAATGCGCCCCGTGGCCGGGTTGCCGCTCTGGCTGCTGGTGAACTGCGGCACATTCAGGGCGTCCGTGGAGTCCTCCGAGTAGGAGACCTGCGCGAAGAGGGATACCGTGGGCCGGAGCCGGTAGGTGAAATTGCTCGAGAGGGTCGCCCGCTCCGTGGGTTGGATGAGCGCCTGGAGGTGGGTGGTGTCGTAGGGCGTGGTCGCGGCGCGCCCGGCCGTGGGGAGAAAATCGGCGATGGTGACAACGCCCGTCTGGCCCCTGGGGGCGATGGCGTTCGTGGCCCCGTTGAGGCCGTTGAGGGTCTGCCCCGGCAGGGCGAAGATGCGGATCGGGCTGCCGATCGTGGTCGACCGCAGGTCCGTGCCGCCGTTGGCCCGCTGGTCGGCCGTCTTGGAAAAGCGCCGCTGCCGCGCGAAAAGCGGTTGCCGCTCGAGGTAATCGAGCACGACAAGGCCCTTGAGCTTCCCCGCGTTGAATCCGTGCGTGAGCGTGCCGCCGCGCTCAAAGGCGCCGCCGTGCCAGGTGCCGCCGATGCGCGCGCGCAGTTCCGTCTCCTCGTAGTTTTTCTTGAGGATGATGTTGATCACGCCGGCCGTGGCGTCGGAGCCGTAGATGGCCGAGGCCCCGTCGGTCAGCACCTCGATGCGCTCGATCATGCCCAGCGGGATCGTGCTGAGGTCATAGAAGCCCTGCGGGGGCGTGCCGGCGTTGTTGCCGTTGGCCGCCAGGGGCATGCGCTGCCCGTCGATCAGCACGAGGGTGTTGTTCGAGCCCAGGCCGAACAACCCCGCCCCCGACTGCCCGGGATTGCGCACCCCGGGCACCGCATCGTTGGGCACGCCGGCGCGGCCGGTGATGCTCGTCGTGAAGTTCTGCGGCAGCATGCGCATGAACTCCTCCGTCGTGCCGAACCCCGAGCTCTCGATGAACTGCCGGTCAAAGCTGAAAAGCGGCGCCACGCCCTCCGCCTCCGCCTGGTGCAGGCGGGAGCCGGTGACCTCGACTTCCTCCATCATCACCGTGCCGTCTTCAATCCTTGCCGCCAGGCGACTTGCCGGGCGGCCGTCGGCGTTTTTTTCCGCTTCGGGTTCGCGCCGCTGCACCACCAGCCCCCCGGTCTTCTCGTCCTCGAAGGCCGCCAGTTCGGTGCCGCTCAGCAGCCGGTCGAGCGCCTCGCGCACCGTCATCTCGCCCTTCAGCTCCGCCGTGCGCACCGCCCCGACCGACTGCACCGGGAAGATGATCTCGCGGTTGGCCTGCTTGGCGAACTGCCGGAGCGTGGTGCCCGCCTCCCCGGCCGGGATGTCGAATTTCACCTTCGCCGCCTCGGCGGCGTGGATGCAGGCGAGGCCCGCCCAGAGGGCGATGCCGGGGATGGTGAGTCGGGCGGACAGGAGACGGGACAGGATCATGGGGTTGTCGGGGTTGTCCTCACTGGGATGCCGCCCGCGCTCGCTTCCCCCAAAACTTTCTCAACGCCCCGGATGGCGCCGGTGCAGCGTCACCGTGTCGCCCGCGCGCTCGGCCTGCACCGCAAAGCCGCCCTCGAGCAGGCGGATGAAACCCTCGACGTTGTCCGACCGCAGCGAGGCGCTCACCCGCGTGCCGGCCAGCTCGCCGTCCGCGAGCACGAGCCGCAAGGGCGCGTTGCGGCGGTTGAACTCGGCCACCACCTCGTCCAGCCGCGTGTCGGGGAAATCCAGCAGGCGGGGCCGCCACGCCGTGGCCTGTTCCAGTTGTTCCGCGTCGAGTCGCGACACCTGGGGTGGATCCGGCCGGGCCAGCGGCACGTTCGCGGCCTGTCCGACCTCCAGATAGGCCGCCTCGCCGGGACCGGCCGGCGTGTCGACCCGCACCTTGCCCTCGGTCACCACCACGTTGAGCGCGTTCGCGTCGAGCCGCACGTTGAACTCCGTGCCCACGGCCCGCACTTCCACGCCGCCGGCGCTGACGATGAAGGGGCGCTCCGGGTTCTTCGCCACCTTGAAGGCCGCCTCGCCCTGTTCCAGCCGCACGCGCCGCTCGGCCGCGGAATAAAGCACGGCCACCTGCGCGCCGCGGTTCAATTCGATCACCGAGCCGTCCTCCAGCCCGCGCTGCTCGATGAGGGCGATGGGCGCCGGGGTGGGCGGGCGGACTTCCGCGGAAGACCCCGCCGGTTCCGCCGGCCGGAAAAACACCGCCAACGCCGCCGCCGCGGCCAGGCCGGCTGCGGCCAGCCACCAGCGGGCGGGACGCGACCGGGGC
This sequence comes from uncultured Opitutaceae bacterium, assembly GCA_964601365.1. Taxonomy (GTDB): domain Bacteria; phylum Verrucomicrobiota; class Verrucomicrobiia; order Opitutales; family Opitutaceae; genus Didemnitutus. The sequence goes on from CAZRNE010000032.1 coordinate 29,736, forward strand.
CCGGCTTCGCGCGGCCGGGCCGCCAGCAGGTCGCGGTTGGGCCAGGTCGAGTTCTCCGGCCGCCAGTCGGCCAGCAGGTCGAGGCGGCTCCAGTCGGACTTGTGGAGCGAGAGCGCGGCGCCGTGGCGCGGGTCGGCCATCAGCCATTGCAGGAAATCGTCCTGCTCCGCCGCGGTCAGCCCGCGCTCCAGCCGCACCACCCACAGGCAGGCCTCGGTCTCGATCTTGTCGGTCGTTTTCATGGGCGGGTCAGAGGGCGCGCAGGCGCGTGTCGAACGCGCGGAAATGCCGGCCCAGTTTTTTCAGGGCGATGGCCGTCTGGATCTCGACCGTGTGCTCGGCGATGCCCAGTTCCCGGGCCGTCTCCTTCTGCGACAAACCGTAGATCTTGCGCAGCGTCAGGATCTGGCGGCAGCGCACGGGCAGGGTCTGGATGGCTTGGGACAGCATGTCGAGTTCCTGGGCGCGGGCGACCTGGCCGGGCACGTCCGCGTCCTCATCCAAGATGCCGCCCGCGTCGATTTCCGCCAAGGATTCCGTGCCGGCCACCCGCCGCCGGCGCAGCTGCATGAGTGCGAGGTTGCGGGCCACGACGAAAAGCAGCGCCTTGGGCGAGCGCACGCCGCCCTCCTGCCGGGCCCGCAGCACGCGCAGCACCGCCTCCTGCACCACGTCGTCCACGTCAAACCCGCCCGGCAACTGGCTCCGCAGCCACGCGCGCAACATCGGCTCGTGGGGCTGGATCTCGGCCGCATACCAGGCGGAGGTCTCGGGGTCTTGCGGAGGCATGACAGTGGACGGACGGACCCTAGGCCCGCCGGGCGGCCCCTCGCAAGACCCGCCAGGGAAAAATCGCCGGCCGCAAAAAATCCTTGGGGGAAAACCGGCGTCCGCGCATCGCACTCCCCGAAAACCCATCCGCCAACCACCGACGGGGTCCTCGCCGAACCGGTCGGGCCGGCGCCGACCAGAAACCCGCCTGACCGGGGCGTTAGGCGAAACGATCGGCGGACGATCCGCCCGCGCCAAACCTACATGATTTTCTGTAGGCATACATCGGTCGCCCGGCGTTGACGATACCGCTGTCGGTATGCAAAAAACTGCCGCACAACCGCTGGCGCGAACCGCCCCTACCCCGCGCGCATGATCGCCTACGCCCACACCAAGCCCGGCCAGCCGCCCGAGAAATGGCAACCGCTTCACACCGGCGATAAGAGGAGCCCGGGACACCTTGAAGCAGTCGCGAAGGTAGCTGCGGAATTTGCTGCGGCGTTTGACGCCGCCGATTGGGCCCGTCTCGCCGGTCTTTGGCATGATCTCGGGAAATATTCGCGGGAATTCCAGGACTATCTTCGCGCGGTTGGCGGCGCCGAGGCGCACTTGGAGGAGCGGCCGGAAATCGCCGCCAAAGTGGATCACTCGACCGCCGGCGCGCAACACGCGGCGTCGCATCCGCAGTTGAAAGGCACCGGCATCCTGCTCGCCTACTTGATCGCCGGGCATCACGCGGGCCTGCCGGACGGACGCTCCGAAGATGCGGTTGGGAGCGATTTGGAAAGTCGTCTCAAAAAGAGCATCAAGGAATGGCGATCACATGCCGACCCTCGGTTGCTCGACGCTGCAACTCTTCGTTTTCCAGCTACGCTGGACCCCCATTCTCCTGCGCTCCCGTTCCAAGTCGCGTTCTTCCTGCGCATGGCATTCGCCGCGCTCGTCGACGCCGATTTCCTCGATACGGAATCCGTCATGGCGCCGGAGCGCGCCGGGAAGCGGACGCGTTGTCTCCCATCGATGACCGAGCTCGATGATGCTTTTTCGGCCTACTACACCCGGCGCTTCCCTAAGCTTGAAACCGACGTCCAGCGCGCCCGTGCCGAAGTCCACGCCGCCTGCCTAGCGCAGGCCGAGGAACGGCCCGGCCTCTTCTCGCTCGATGTGCCCACCGGCGGCGGCAAGACATTCGCGTCACTCGCGTTCGCGCTGCGGCACGCGCGTCACCACGGGCTGGAGCGCGTGATCTACGTGATCCCCTTCACGAGCATCATCGAGCAAAACGCGGCCGAGTTCCGCCACGCCCTCGCCGCCCTTGGTCCGGATGTGGTCGTAGAGCATCATTCCAACCTCGATCCCGATGCCGCCCACGTCACGTCTGCCAGCCGCCTCGCCGCCGAGAACTGGGATGCGCGTATCGTCGTAACCACCAACGTCCAGTTTTTCGAATCGCTCTTCGCCAATCGCACCAGCCGTTGTCGCAAGCTCCACCGCCTTGCCCGCAGCGTCGTCGTGCTCGACGAGGCGCAAGCCCTTCCCGTCGCGCTGCTCCAGCCCTGCCTCGCCGCCCTGCGCGAGCTGGTGCGCGGCTACGGTGCCACTGCCGTGCTCTGCACCGCGACGCAGCCGGCGCTCGAGCACCGGCGCGAATTCCCAATCGGCCTGCCGGCGCCCCGCCCAATCATCGCCGACCCTCCTGTGCTGGCCGCGCGGCTGCACCGCACGGAGTGCCGCCATCTCGGCACGCTGCCCGATGACGCCTTGGCAGAGCGACTGGCCGCCACCCCGCGCGCGCTCTGCATCGTCAACACCCGCGACCACGCACGGGAGATTTTCGAACGCTTGCGCAGCGCAGCACCCGGCGAAGTCTGGCACCTGAGCGCGTTGATGTGCCCAGAGCACCGCTCGCGGCAGCTCGCGGCCATTCGCGAGACGCTCGCCGCCGGCCGCCCCTGCCGTGTCGTCAGCACGCAGCTCGTCGAGGCCGGCGTTGACTTGGATTTCCCCGTCGTCTTTCGCGCGCTCGCCGGGCTCGACTCCATCGCGCAGGCGGCCGGCCGCTGCAATCGCGAGGGCCGCCTCGCGGACGATTCCGGTGTGCCTGTGTTGGGCAAGGTGTGGGTCTTCGACACCGAGAAGCGGCCGCCCGGCTTCCTGCGCGCTGCCGCCGACAATGCCGCGCAAGTCCTCGCCCTGCCCGAGTTCGCCGCCGATCCGCTCGCCCCAGCCGCCGTGCGCCGCTTCTTCGAGCTGCATTACTGGAGTCAGCAGGTGCGCTGGGACGACAAGCGCGTCATGGAGTGCTTCGGCGCATTTCGCCAGGATCCGCTCCTCTTCCGGTTCGCGACCGCCGCCCAGCGCTTCCGCCTGATCGACTCGATCTACGAGCCGGTCGTCGTTCCCTACGACGCGCGCGCCGAGGAATTGCTGGCGCCTCTCCATCGCGGCGCGCCCATCACGGGCGGCCTGCTGCGTCAGCTTCAACGCTACACCGTCCAGGTTCCACAGCGCACGCTGCTCGCGCACCTCGGCACCAAGTTGGTCCGCCTAGCCGATCAAATCGTCGTCCTGCCCAATCTGCAGACCGGCTATTCTGAGGCGTTGGGCCTCACCCTCGCCGACGAGGGCGACAGTGCCTTTTTCGCCTGAGCGATTCCCCCGCCCTTCAACCCCACCCACCATGTCCTACGGCATCAGAATCCTCGCACGCGGCCCGCTCGCGTGCTTCACGCGGCCTGAGATGAAGGTCGAGCGCGTCTCCTACGACGTCATCACCCCCTCCGCCGCCCGTGGCCTCCTTGAGGCGATCTATTGGAAACCCCAAATCCGCTGGATCATAGACCGCATCCACGTCCTCGCGCCAATCCAGTTTACAAACATCCGGCGCAACGAGGTTGGCGCAAAAATCCCGCTACGCCCCGTCGAGTCTGCAATGGCGGGCAACTCCGAAGCCGCAGCCGGCCTCGGGCTCGCCATCGAGGACGAGCGCCAGCAGCGAGCCAGCCTCGTGCTCCGCGATGTGTGCTATGGCATCGAGGCGCACTTCGACATCCTCGACCGGCGTTTCGAGAAAGGTGGCCCGGAACTCCCCGAGAACGACTGCGCCGGGAAACACCTCGACATGTTCAACCGTCGCGCCGCGCGCGGGCAGCATTTCCAGCAACCCTACTTCGGATGCCGCGAGTTTCCCGCCGACTGCGCGCTTGCCGAATCCTTTCCGCCCTCGCCCTACGCCAGCGAGCCCGAGCGCGATCTCGGCTGGATGCTGCACGACCTCGATTTCATCCGCGACCGCACCCCGCATTTCTTCCGAGCCAAGATGATCCGCGGCGTGATCGACGTGCCGCCGCTCTCAGCGCTGGCGAAGGGAGGCGCGTCATGAATGCCCCCACCTCAATCCTGGCCGCACTCGTCGACCTGCACGAGCGCCTCGCCAGCGACCCGGCTTGGTGTCTGGCACCCGAAGGCTACTCGCCGCAAAAGATCGCCTTCGCGGTTGTGCTCACGCCACAGGGCGGGCTCTTCCAAATCCGCGACCTCCGCCGCTTGGAGAAGAAGAAGCTCCTGCCGGAAATCCTCATCGTGCCCGGCGGCGCGAAGCCTTCCGGCTCGGGTCTCAATCCCGGTTTCCTTTGGGATAATCCTCCCTACCTTCTCGGCTATTCGCCTGATCACGACGCGAAGAAGGTCGCCCGCGCCGCGCGCAGCTTCGAGGCCTTTCGCGACCGCCACCTTGCTGCGGAGGCTGCCGTCGGTTGCCTCGAGTTCTCCGCTGTCTGCGCTTTTCTCCGCGGTTGGACACCCCCCGCCTCCGCACCCGCTGCGTTTCTTGACGAGCTCACCGGCGGGTTCGGTGTGTTTCAGATCCAAGGCCAGCCCGGCTATGTGCATGAGCTTCCCGCTGTGCGTCGGTATTGGGAGTCGCTCGGCTCCAAGGAGGAAGTCGTCTCCGCCCAATGCCTCGTCACAGGTGAAGTCGGCCCCATCGCGCGCCTGCACGAGCCCAAGATCAAGGGCGTCGCCGGCGCCCAATCCGCCGGCGCAGCCATCGTCTCCTTCAACGACCCGGCCTACGAATCCTACGGTCGCGAGCAGAGTTTCAACGCGCCTGTCTCGGCTTCCGCCGTGCGCCGTTACTGCACGGCGCTCAACGCCCTCCTCGCCGGCAGTCCGCAACGCCCGGCCCAGCGCCTCATCCTAGGCGATACGACCGTCGTCTTTTGGACCGCGCGCCACACCGCCATCGAAGATCTGTTTGCCGATGCCTTTGGCGGCATTCCGCCAGCCGGAGAAGATGCGCAGGATGAATCCCGGCTCTCCAAGGTCCGCCAGTTTCTTTCTGCGTTGCGCGCCGGCGGAGGTCGAGCCGCGCCAGGCGGCGATGACCCCGCCACGCCGTTCTATCTGCTCGGCCTCGCACCCAACGCCGCTCGCCTGTCCGTCCGCTTCTGGCAGGTCAGCACGCTCGGCGACCTCGCCGCCAAGCTCGCTGCGCACTACGAGGCCCTGCGCCTCGAACGCGAATACAGCGACGACGCCAAGCGGCCCGATCCCGAATTCCCTACCATTCGCGACCTCCTCGATCAAACTGCCGCCGTGCGGAAGGACGGCCTCGAACGCGACACCATCCCGCCGCTGCTCGGCGGCGCATTGCTTCGCGCGGTGCTCACCGGCGGCCCTTACCCACACGCCTTCGCGTCCGCCATCGTCCGCCGCATCCGCACTGACGGCCGGCTCAACTACCTCCGGTGCGCCGCCCTCAAGGCTTTTCTCGTCCGACTCAACCCAACTCAAACGCCACCCACCATGTCCCTCGATCCCGACAACACACAGCCGCCGTATCTTCTCGGCCGGCTTTTCGCCGCCCTTGAAAAAACCCAGCAAGACGCCCTCGGCGACATCAACGCCGGCATCCGCGAGCGCTACTACGGTGCCGCCTCTGCCACGCCCTCGGCTGTCTTCGCGCGCCTGCTTCGCACCTACCAGCACCACCTCGCCAAGCTCGAGACACCGCACCGCATCGCGCGCGAAAAGCTCGTCGGCCAGATTCAGTCAGGGTTGCCCGCGAAACCCTACCCGTCGTTCCTCTCGCTCGAAGATCAAACCCTCTTCGCGCTCGGCTACTATCACCAGCGCCAGGCCTTCTTCACCAAGAAGGTCGAGGCCGCCGCCTGATTTTCACTCAAGACTACATTCAAATCCAAACCCTCAACTCGTCCTCCTCATGAACCACCGCTACGATTTCGTCCTCCTCTTCGAAGCCCGCGACGCCAACCCCAACGGCGACCCCGATGCCGGCAACCTCCCTCGCCTCGACGCCGAGAGCGGCCACGGCCTCGTCACCGATGTCTGCCTCAAGCGCAAGGTCCGCAACTACGTCCAGCTCACGCGCGGAGACAGCCCCACGCATCGCATCTACGTGCAGGAAAAGGCCGTTCTCAGCCAGAGCCGCAAGGTCGCCTACGATGGCGCCGGCGTGCCCGCCGAATCAGGCACCGAAGCGCCCGGGGTAAAGGATTGGATGTGTCGCCATTTCTTCGACGTGCGGACCTTCGGTGCCGTCATGTCCACCAAGGAGTTCAACTGCGGGCAGGTGCGCGGAGCCGTGCAGCTTTCGTTCGCCCGCTCCATTGACCGCATTGTCTCCGCCGAGCACTCGATCACCCGTTGCGCCGTCGAGACCGCCAAAGAAGCTGAGAGCCAGAAGGGCGACAACCGAACGATGGGCCGCAAGTTCACCGTTCCTTACGCGCTCTACCGCGCCCACGGCTTCATCAACCCCTTCCTCGCCGCCCAGACTCACTTCACCGACGCAGACCTCGCAGTCCTGAAGGAGGCGATCGGCAAGCTCTTCGACTTCGACGCCTCCGCCGCGCGCCCGGCCGGCAGCATGGCCGCGCGCCGGTGCATCGCCTTCAAGCACGCCACTGCCCTCGGCAACGCCCCCGCACACCGCCTGTTCGAGGCCGTCTCCATCGCGCGCAAGCCCGGCGTCGAGGTGCCCCGCGCCTACGCCGATTACGAGGTGAAGATCGATCCCGCCGCCATTCCCACGGGCATTACGATCGAGGAATGGGTTTGAGCCCTTGGGCATGACCACGGAGAAGCCCGCTCTCCTGCCACTTGAGCGCATCCTTGTGCTGCGCGGGGTGCGCGTGATCCTCGACGCCGACCTCGCCGCGCTCTACGGCGTGCCCACCAAGCGCCTCAACGAACAGGTCAAGCGCAACGCCCGCCGCTTCCCGGAGGATTTCATGTTCCAACTCACACGCGCGGAAGCCCGCGAGCTGGCGCGTCTAAGGTCGCAATTTGCGACCTTAAATCCGCAAGCCGCTGAGCGTCAGCTTGTCAGCAGTAACCGGTCGCAATTTGCGACCGGTTCATGGCGACATCGCGATCCTCGCTTTCTCCCTTACGCCTTCACCGAGCACGGCGCGGTGCAGGCGGCCAACGTCCTGAACAGCGAAACCGCCATCGAGATGGGCGTGCAGGTCGTGCGCGCCTCCAACCAACTCCGCCGGTTGTTCGCCGACCATCGCGCGCTCGCCGCCAAGCTGGCAGAATTGGAAAAACGCGTGGGTGGCCACGACGCGCAGCTCGCGGCCGTCGTCCAGGCGATCCGCCAGCTGGCGGCGGGTGACACCGCGAGGCCCTGTCGCAAGATCGGGTTCCAACAAGGCAACCGCTGAAAGACGCGCGTGAGTGAGTCCGATCTCCTGCCCATCTCGGCGTTGCAGCACCTCCGGTTCTGCCCGCGCCAGTGCGCGTTCATCCATGTCGAGCGCCTCTGGGTCGAGAACCGGCTTACTGCCGAGGGACGCACCATGCACGAAACCGCCCACGAGCCGGGTGCGACCTCGCGCGGCGGGGTGCGGATCGCACGCGCCATGGCGCTGCGTTCCCGCACGCTGGGTCTTCAGGGTGTGGCTGATGTTGTTGAGTTCCACCCTGAGCCCGGTGGCCGCGAGACACCCTACCCGGTTGAATACAAACGCGGCAAACCCAAGGAGAACAACGCCGATGCCATCCAGCTTTGCGCACAAGCACTTTGCTTGGAAGAAATGCTTGATACGACGGTGCAGGAGGGTGCGCTCTATTATGGTCAAACCAAACGACGGTTGGTTGTGACGATTGACGCATCTTTGCGGGCCGAAACCCAGCAGCTCGTCGGCGATCTTCACGCTTTGATCGCCTCTGGTCGCACGCCATCTCCAGAATACGGCCCTCGTTGTCATCAGTGCTCCTTCTTCGATCACTGCAAGCCCCAGGCCATAACCCGCTCAGCTTCGGAATACGTGACCCGGCTGATATCAAATCCTGCATGATCCATGCGCCGTCTGCTCAATACGCTCTACGTCAGCACCCAAGGCGCTTATCTGCGCAAGGAAGGTGAGACCGTGGTCGTCGAGGTGGAGAAGGAGGTCCGGATGCGCCTGCCTCTCCTGAACCTTGGTGGGATCGTCTGCTTCGGCAACGTCCTGTGCAGTCCGTTTCTTCTTGGAGCCTGTGCCGAGTCCGGCGTGTCGGTTTCCTTTCTCACCGAGTATGGTCGATTTCTGGCCAGCGTCACGGGCGAGCCCTCCGGCAATGTGCTGCTTCGCAGGGAGCAATACCGGCGGGCGGACGACCTCGCCGCCTCATTGGATGTCGGCCGGAGCATTATTGCGGGAAAAATCGCCAACACCCGCCACCTCTTGCGGCGGGCGGCCCGGGAGAATGCCTGCGATGAAACGGCGGTGTCTGCCGCTGCCGACCGCTTGGGCTATTGTTTGCGCGCCGTAGCGGAGGCCAAAAATTTGGATCATCTGCGCGGAATCGAGGGCGAAGCGGCCCAACACTACTTTGGGGTATTTGAAGCCCTCGTGATCCAGCAGAAACAAGCTTTTGCCTTTGCGGGCCGCAACCGCCACCCGCCAGAGGATAACATCAACGCCCTTCTCTCGTTCCTATACACCCTGCTCATGAGGGATGTAGCCAGTGCACTCACGACGCATGGTTTAGATCCTGCCGTCGGTTTTTTTCACCGGGACCGACCTGGTCGAGCCAGCTTAGCGCTCGACTTGATGGAGGAATTTCGCGCGGCCTTTGCCGACCGCCTCGCCTTAGCGCTCATCAACCGTCAGCAAATCAAACCATCCCACTTCGAGAAACGCGAAGGCGGTGCCGTCTGGCTAAATGAAGCCGGTCGCAAGGAGGTGCTCTCAGCCTATCAGAAGCGCAAGCAGGAGGAAATCCAGCATCCGTTTCTGGATGAATCCCTGGCTATTGGTGTAGTGTTTCACGCCCAGGCCCTGCTGCTCGCTCGTCATCTGCGCGGTGACCTCGATGCCTATCCGCCATTTGAATGGAGGTAAGCCATGATGGTGATCGTCAGCTATGATGTCTCAACGAGCACGCCCGATGGACGGCGCCGCTTGCGGCGCGTTGCCAAGGTTTGCCTGAATCACGGACAGCGGGTGCAAAACTCCGTCTTCGAATGCTTGATTGAGCCGGACCAATGGGTTCATTTCCGCAACGACTTGCTGCATATTTACAAGGCTGAAGAAGACAGCTTTCGTTTCTATTTCCTTGGGGCCAACTGGCAGCGGCGAGTTGAACATCACGGCACCAAAGCAACGCCTGATCTGGAGGGGCCGCTAATTGTCTAGGATATCGCGGACCTTCGGCTACCAGCGCATCCACCTGAGAGCCGCGAATGTTGAAACTGCCAGCATATCCACCGCTTAAGTCGAGCACTGTTCTTTGACATAGTTGGTCGAATCGAAACTTGAGGTATTCCGCGAATATCGATTCTGAACTCCCAGTCGTTGTCTCACTTATGTAGCAACGGTCACGCCCCGCGCGGGGCGTGCGGATTGAAACGGAATAGACGCGGAGAACCTAGCCCGCCTTGAGTGTCACGCACGGCAGGGCGGCGGCGGGGGGAAGCGGGGAGGGCGCGGGGGGGCCCGGCG
>CAZRNE010000033.1:0-38126 GCA_964601365.1 uncultured Opitutaceae bacterium
CCGCGCTGGCGGCCGTGCATTGCAGCCTGAACGTCCTCTCCGCCATCGAGGCCAACAACGCCTGGGTCGCACCGGAAAACCGCTACAACGTCCGCATCGGCCTCCACCTCGGCGAACTGGTGGACGTGCAGGACGACATCTTCAGCGACACCGTGAACGTGGCCGCCCGCGTGCAGCCGCTGGCCCAGCCCGGTGGCATCGCGATGTCGAGCTTCCTCTATTCGCAGGTCAAGAACCAGCTCAACCTCAAGGGCACCTACCTGCCGCCCCAGAAGCTCAAGAACATCCCCGAGAAAATGCGGATTTTCCTCGTGCATCCCAACAAGACGGAGTCGCCGCTCGATGTCTCCGCCACGCACAAGAAGCTCGCGATCCGGGTGTTCGTCGGCGTCGTGCTGCTCCTGCTGGCCGGATGGCTGGCGCACCTGCTGCTGAGCCGGTGAGACCAGCCGGCAGTGCGAAGGCTGCGCCGCGCGCAGCAGGCTACCGGCCCGCACCCTCGCGCAGGCCCGCGCCATAGGCCTCGAAAACGCGCCGGATCTCGTCGCGCACGCGCCGGAACTCCCGCAGCACCTCCTCCTCCGTGCCGGTGGCATGCGCCGGGTCGTCGAAACGCCAGTGGTGGCGGTTCACCTGTCCGGGGAAAATCGGGCACGCCTGGTCGGCGACGCCACAAACCGTGATGACCGTGGTGACGTTGGTCTGCAGGAACTCACCCAACGGTTTCGAACGGCTCTTGGAGATGTCGATGCCCAGCTCCGCCATCACCTGGACAGCCTTGGGGTGGACGTAACCGGCGGGCTTGGAGCCCGCACTGTGCACCTCGGCCGCGTCGCCGGCGGCGCGCCGCAGAAATCCCTCGGCCATCTGGCTGCGGCAGGAGTTGCCGGTGCAGAGGATCAGCACGGTGGGCTTCATGGCCGGGGAGGTTCGCTCGCCGGACATCTGCCCGTCGAGCGCGGAATTGTGACGATTGCGTTGCAACGTCCGGCCGGGTGCCTTTGCTCCCGCCCCATGGCCCAAACCGGCGAAGCTCCCAAGATCATCTTCTCGATGCTCGGCGTCTCGAAAAAGATCGAGCGCAAGGAGATCCTCCGCGACATCTCGCTGTCCTTCTTCTACGGCGCCAAGATCGGCGTGCTCGGCCTGAACGGCTCCGGCAAGTCCTCGCTCATGCGCATCCTTGCCGGAATCGACAAGGAATTCGAGGGGCATGTCGCCTTCGAGCCGGGCTACAGCGTGGGTTTCCTGCCGCAGGAACCGGCTCTCACACCCGGCGCCACCGTGCGCGCCTGCGTCGAGGAAGGCGTGAAGCACCTCACCGGGCTCACCGCCGCCTACGATGCCACGTGGGACGAGCTTTCGGCCGCGGCCGACGATGCCGCCCGCGATGCCATTGCCGAAAAGCAGGCGAAGCTTCAGGAGCAGATCGACGCGCTGGGCGCCTGGGACACGGCGCCGATGGTCGAGCAGGCCATGGATGCCCTGCGCTGCCCGCCGCCGGATGCCGTGGTGGACAACCTTTCCGGCGGCGAGCGCCGTCGGGTCGCGCTCGCCCGGTTGTTGCTGCAGAAACCCTCGATCCTCCTCCTCGACGAGCCGACCAACCACCTTGATGCCGAGAGCGTGCAATGGCTCGAGCAGCACCTTGCGCGCTATGAGGGGACGGTGATCGCCGTGACGCACGACCGCTACTTCCTCGACAACGTCGCCGGCTGGATCCTCGAGCTCGACCGCGGCCACGGCATCCCATGGAAGGGCAATTACTCCGGCTGGCTTGAGCAAAAGCAGAGGCGGCTCGCCATCGAGCAACGCACCGAAGACCGCCGGCAGAAGGCCATGGCGCGCGAACTGGAATGGATCCGTTCCTCCGCCAAGGCCCGGCAGGCCAAGGGTCAGGCGCGCATCAACGCCTACGAGCAGATGCTCAAGCAGGACGTCGCCGAGCAGGAGAAGAAATTCGAGATCATCATCCCGCCCGGCCCGCGGCTCGGCACGCTCGTGGTCGAGGCGCAGGGCATCACCAAGGCCTACGGCGACAAACTCCTCTACGAGAGCCTGTCATTCTCACTGCCGCCCGGCGGCATCGTCGGCGTCATCGGCCCCAACGGCGTCGGCAAGACGACGCTTTTCCGGATGATCACGGGCATGGAGAAGCCCGACGCCGGCACCTTCCGCATCGGCGAGACGGTGAAATGGGCCTATGTGGAGCAGTCCCGCGACTCGCTGCAGGACGAGAAGACCATCTGGGAGGTCATCAGCGACGGGCAGGAAATGATGCCGCTCGGCGCGCGTATGGTGAACAGCCGGGCCTATTGCGCGCAATTCGGCTTCACCGGCGCGGATCAGCAGAAGAAGGTCGGTGTTCTCTCAGGCGGAGAGCGCAACCGTGTGCTCCTCGCCCGCGTGCTCAAGAGCGGCGCCAACCTCATCCTGCTCGACGAGCCGACCAACGATCTCGACGTGAACTCCATCCGCGCGCTCGAGGAGGGTCTGGAGAACTTCGCCGGCTGCGCCGTCATCATCTCGCACGATCGCTGGTTCCTCGATCGTATCGCGACGCACATCATGGCCTTTGAGGGCGACAGCTACGTCCATTGGTTCGCCGGCAACTACAGCGCCTACCTCGAGGACTACCGCCGCCGCAAGGGCAAGGACGCCGAGCAGCCCCACCGCGTCAAATACCGCCGGCTCACGCGCACTTGAGGTTTGGGCGCGGCGTGCTTTGCTGGCGGCACCCCATGAAATCCCGTGCCCTACTCGCCGCGGCCGGAGCCTTGCTGGCCGCCTGCGCGCTCCCGGCCGCTGATGCCGCCGCCGCCCTCAAGCAGCTCCAGTCCGCCCTGGCCGCCGGTCCCCGTCCGTCCCACGGCTACTTGCTCAAGGCTGCACGCCTCATCGACGGCACGGGCAAGGTCATCGCTCCCGCCTTCGTGCGCGTCGAGGGTGAGCGCATCGCTGCGGTCGGCACCGCCATGTCGACGGGCCCCGGCCCGCTGGTCGTCGATCTCGGTGACGCCACGCTCCTGCCCGGATTGATCGATCTGCACACGCACCTCTGCGGAAAATACGGCATCCACTGGGAGGATGAGCTCATCAAGACGACGCCGGCCTTTTCCGCGCTCTGGGGCGCGCACAACGCCCGGGTCACCCTCCACGCCGGCTTTACCACGGTGCGCGACATGGGCACGGCCTGGCCCTACGTGGACGTCGAGCTGCGCAACGCCATCAACGACGGCGCCATCCCCGGGCCGCGCATGATGGTGGCCGGCGCCTACGTCTCCTCGACCGGCGGGGCGGGCGACGCGGCGCAGTTCTCGCCCTACGTGCAGGTGCCCGGCGTGGACAACCTCGCCGATTCGCCCGCCGAGGTCGTCAAGCAGGTGCGCAAGAACTTCAAGCACGGGGCGGATTTCATCAAGCTCCTCGCCACCGGTGCGGTGCTCTCGAAGGGCCAGTCGCCCGGCGCGCAGCAGTTTTCCGACGAGGAAATCCTCGCGGCCGTGACCGAGGCCAACCGCTGGGGCCGGCAGGTCGCCGTCCACGCCCATGGCATCGGCGGCATCAAGACCTCCATCCGCGCCGGCGTGCGCACCATCGACCACGGTTCTTATCTGGACGACGAGGCCATCGCCATGCTCAAGGCTTCCAACCGGAGAACCTTCTACGTGCCCACGCTCTACACCAGCACCGTGATCGCCCGGCAGGGCCGGGAGGCCGGAATCCCCGACTCCGAGATCATGCGCTCGAAGATGATCAGCGACATCAAGGACATGGGTTTCCGCCGCGCCGTGGCCGCGGGTCTCCCCATCGGCTTCGCCACCGACTCCACCGTCATCCCGCATGGCGAGAACGCCATGGAGTTTCTCGAACGCGCGCGCCTCGGCGAGAAACCGATGGATGCCATCATCTCCGCCACCAGCCTCAACGCCGAGATCATGGGCTGGTCTGACCGCGTCGGCACGGTGGAGCAGGGCAAGCTCGCCGACCTCATCGCCGTCGCCGGCAATCCGCTCGACGACATCGCGGAGCTCACCCGCGTCCGCTTCGTCATGAAGGGCGGTGTGATCCACCGCGACGAGCTGAGCAGGAAATAACCGGCCTACTCGAAGCCAAAGAGGCGGCCCATCTCGCGGCGGTCCTTCTTGGTCGGGCGGCCCTTGCCGCGTTCGCGGGCGAGCATGTGCTCGAGTCCGGCCTGCTTGGCTCGCTCGTATTCGGCGGCGGGGGTCAGGTCGGTCATGAACTCCGGCAACTGCTTTGCGCTAACGCGTGAACGCGGCACGCCGACGACTTTCAGCGTGCGCGTGACGATTCCGACCTTGGCCGTGATGACCTCGCCGGCATGGACATCGCGACCCGGCTTGGCGTCGAGGCCATTCACCTGCACCCGGCCGTTGCGGCACTGCGCCGTGGCCTCGGCCCGCGTCTTGAACACGCGCACCGCCCAGAGCCATTTGTCGAGCCGGGTATCACGCATCGATTTCTTGTAACCACGAATGCACACGAATTGACACCAGTATTTTCAACCAGCGGGACAAATGATTCGTGTGGATTCGGGGTTGTTTGTAAGGTTGCACCGGAAAGCAAGAGGGAGGACTTTGGTCGCGGGTTTCACGGACGAGCGCGAAGTTTTATCCGGAATTGATCCGTGTTATCCGTGGTTAAACCTCTGAATAGTTGCGTCGGAATAAAAGCTGGCTAGCCGTCTCCCAATTGCATGACTCGCCGCGCTGTCACCGCCTTTCTCCTGCTGACTTCACTTATGTCCGCTCAACCCGCTCCTGCCCCCAAGACTGAAACCGCCACACTCGGCGCCGGCTGCTTCTGGTGCGTCGAGGCCGTGTTCGAACGCCTGCCGGGGGTGAAAAAGGTCATCAGCGGCTACACCGGCGGCCATGTGGCCAATCCGACCTACAAGCAGATTTGCGCCGGCGGCACCGGTCACGCCGAGGTGGCACGGATCGAGTTCGACCCCTCGGTCATCAGCTTCGAGAAAATCCTCGAGGTCTTTTTCGAGGCGCACGACCCGACCACGCTCAACCGGCAGGGCGCGGACGAGGGCGACCAATACCGGTCGGCCATCTTCTTCGCCAGCGAGGAGCAGAAGCAGACCGCCATCCGCGCCAAGGCCGCGGCGCAGAAGAATTGGGATGATCCCATCGTCACGGAGATCACGCCGCTCGGGAAATTCTACCCGGCCGAGGACTACCACCAGAATTACTTCAAGAACAACCCGAACCAGGGTTACTGCACCTTCGTCATCAAGCCGAAGGTGAAGAAGCTCGTGGAAAAGGGCGTCATCCAGGCCGAGCGCGTCTCGAACTGAGGCAGTGCACTCAGGCGGAACCCGGCCGCTGGACGGGTTCTGAGCGTGTCCGGAGGCCGCGCTCCAGCCCGGCACTTCCGTCGTGCGCCGCACGGTCCTCGTGCTAAACCCGACGCCATGCCCATGGTTTCCATCATCATGCCGGTGCGCAACGGAGCCGGCACCTTGCCGCGGGCGTTGGCCAGCGTGCAGGCGCAGACTTGGCGCGACTGGGAATTGATCGCGGTTGACGATGAGTCGCAGGATGGCACGGGAGAGATCCTCGCCGCCGCCGCGCGCCGCGACGCCCGGGTGCGTGTCATCCGCGCCTCGCGGCCGGGGTTGGTGCCGGCGCTCAACACCGGCCTAAACAGTGCCTGCGGCGATTTGATCGCTCGCCTGGATGCCGATGACGAGTCGCACCCGGAGCGGTTGGCCGGGCAGATCGCCATGCTCCAACGCGAGACGGCCCTCGGTGTGGTCGGATGCCTGGTGGCCTATGGTGGAGACCGGGCCGCCGGCGAAGGCTACGCGCTGCATGTGGACTGGCTCAATACGCTGATCACTCCCGAGCAGATCGCGCTCAACCGGTTCATCGAGTCACCCCATGCGCATCCCAGCGTGATGTTGCGGCGCGCGGCGGTGGAGAGACATGGTGGCTACCGGGAAGGGGATTTCCCGGAGGACTATGAGCTGTGGCTGCGCTGGCTGGACGCAGGCGTGCGCATGGCGAAGGTGCCGCGCACGCTGCTGACCTGGCACGATTCGCCGGCGCGCCTGTCCCGGACGGATGCACGGTATGCCCCGGATGCGTTCTATCGGGTCAAGGCGCCATGGATTGCGCGCGAACTGGGGCGGATCGCCGGCGAACGGGCGGTCTGGATCTGGGGGGCGGGGCGACCGACCCGCGGCCGCGCCGCCGAGCTTGAAAAACACGGCGCGCGCATCGCCGGCTACATCGACGTCGATCCGAAGAAGACCGGCCGCAAGGTCGGCGGGGTGCCTGTCGTCGCACCCGACGGACTGCCGGAGCCCGGCGCGGTTTTTGTTCTCGGTTATGTGGCCACGCGCGGCGCGCGCGACCTGATCCGCGGCGAGCTGACCCGGCGCCGCTACGTGGAAGGCCGCGATTTCCTGATGTGCGCGTGACTGCGCCGTTGCCTTCGCCGGCGGAATGGCAAGGGTGGCGCCGGTGAGTGAATCCACGACATCCTTCGCGCCGCACCTGGCCGCCTCGCCCGTGAGCGTGAGCTTCGTGCGCGGGCGCAACGCGGTGCTGGTGCGCGGCGAGCTGGGCACGCTGTTTGTGGACTATTTCCTCCACCTGCAGGATCACGTGCAACCACGCGATGCCGGGCGGGAGAGGCTGCTGGCCGAGGCGCTGGCCTTGTTCACGCTGCACTGCGCGGCCCGGCCCCGCCTCGAGCACATCGCGTGGACGCTCAACCTCCGGTCGCCCCGCACCAATCTTTTTCTCGTCGGCGACAACGAAGATTGCACGGTGGTGGGCCGCTATTTCACGGAAAACGTGAAGGAGGGGGAGCACAACATCTTCTATTGCGACACGGTTCCCCGGCGAGGAGCCGAGCCGCGGCGCAGCGTGGTGCAATTCGACGGCGCCGACGTGGTGCGGGCGGTCGAGACCTTCTACCGCGACAGCGAGCAGCGGCCCGCGCGGTATTTCGAACTGGGCAAGGACGAGCATGCGCTGCTGGTCGCGCACCCGGATTGCGACCTGCCGTGGTTCCATGGCATCACGGGGGAGGGGGTGCTGAACCTGCCGCAGACCGAGACGCTCGCGCTGATCGAACGGCGCGCGTATCGGTGGCAATGCGGTTGCACGCAGGAGAAGATTCTCGGCGTCATCGCGCCGGCCTACCGCAGCGATGCGGAGGGATTGTTCGGCCGGGAGGAGCTGATCCGGGTGCAGTGCCCGCGTTGCGCCGCCGCGCACACGCTCACGCGTGAGGCGATGGAAGCCTACATCGCGCAGGCAGACCGCCAGAAGGCATGAGCTGGCCGGAGATCATCGCCACCGCCTTGGGCGTGGCCGGCGTGGGGTTGATGATCCGCCGCAACCTGTGGGCGTTTCCCATCGGGCTGGCGCAGGTGAGCATCTTCGGGTGGGTGTGTTTTGCGCAAAAACTCTATTCCGAGACCGCGTTGCAGGTCATGTTCTTTGCCGCACTCGTGCACGGCTGGTGGCATTGGACGCATGCCGGATCGGACCGGAAGGAGCTGCCGGTGCAGCGTCTGTCCGCCGGCGCGCGCTGGGCCTGGGTCCTGGCCGCCCTGGTCCTGTGGGCGGTGTGGGGTTGGCTCATGCGGCGGGCGGGCGCGGCCTTGGCGTGGGGCGATGCCTTTGTCTTCGCCGTGAGCCTGTGCGCGCAATGGTTGCAGGCACGCAAATGCATCGAAAACTGGCCGGGCTGGCTGGCGGCCAACACCGCGGCGATCGGGGTCTTCATCGCCAAGGAGCTCCATCTTTTCGCCGGACTCTACGCCCTGTTCTGGGCGATGGCGCTCTGGGGCTGGCGCGAGTGGCGTGAGGCCATGCGGGGGCGGCAGGCATGAGCGGGATCAGGCGCATCGCGGTGTTCGGACCCGAATCCACCGGCAAGACGGAACTGGCCCGGAAGCTGGCCGCGCACTACCGCGCGCCGCTGGTGGAGGAATACGCCCGCGAGCGCTGGGATGCGCAGGGCGCCCTCGGTCTCGAGGACATGCTGCCGATTGCCAAGGAACAGTGGCGGCGCGAAGACGAGGCGGCCGTCCGGGCCCTGGCCGCCGGCCGAAGCCTGATCATCTGCGACACCGACGCGCTCACCACCATGCTGTGGAGCGATCTGCTCTATGGAACGACACCCGACGAGCTGCGGCGGGGCGCGGAGAAACGCTGCCGCAACTACGCGCTCCATCTGTTGTGCGACATTGACGTGCCGTTTGCGCCGGATCCACAGCGGTGTTTTCCCGACGAGGAGGACCGCCGCAAGTGCATGCGCATCTGGCATGGCGCGCTCGAGCGGCGCGGGCTGCCCTACAGCTGGATCCGCGGCGACTGGACCGAGCGGGAGCGCTCCGCCATCGCGGCGGTGGAGGCGTTGCGATGAGAGTGGCCATGATGGCGCTGGGCGCCGTGCTGGTGGCGCCACTTCTGTCCGAGCCGCAGTCGCTCGACGCGGACTTGGAGGAGCTGTGCAGGAAATACGCCGTGCCCGGCATGGCGGCGGCGGTGTGGAAGGACGGCGCGGTCTTCGCGCGGGGTGCCGGCGGCGTGCGCAAGTTCGGCGCGGCGGAGCGGGTCACGGTCTACGACAAATTCAACATCGGCTCCTGCACGAAATCCGTCACGGCCACGCTGGCGGGTGTGCTTGTCGAGCACGGAGTCGTGCGTTGGGACACGACGCTCGGCGAGGCGTTTCCGTTGTGGCGTGAAAGCATGCTGCCGGAGTGGCGCGGGGTCACGTTGCGGATGCTGCTGTCCCATCAGGCCGGACTGCCCACCCAGATCAGCGATGTGGCGCCCGAGGTCGGGCTCAAGATCGACTATGCCCACCTGCCGCGCGATCAGCGCGCCTCCCTGACGCGGCAAGTATTGCGCAAGCAAAAGCCACTCAGCGTGCCCGGAACGCAGCATCATTATTCCAATCTGTCCTATGCGATCGCCGGGCACATGCTGGAAACCCTGGCCAAGGGCAAATGGGAGGACTTGGTCCGTCGTCACGTCTACGAGCCTCTGGGCATGATGACGGGCGGCTTCGGCGCCGCCGCCTACCCGGGACGCGTGGACCAGCCTTGGGGACACTACCGTTCGCCCACCGTCAAGCTCACGCCCGTGTCGGGCGGCAAGGGCGGGGACAATCCGGCGGCCATCGGGCCGGCCGCCACGGCGCACGCTGGCACATTGGATCTGCTCAAATACCTGGTGGCGCACCTTCGGGGCGAGCGCGGCGAGGGGCCGACCTTGCTGAAGACGGAAACCTGGCGCGAGCTGCACACGGCGCATTACCCGCCGGGCAACTATACTTTGGGTTGGGGTGGTTACGGCGGGAAGGGCGGGATGGCGGTGGGTTTCGCGCACGACGGATCAAACACCATGAATTACACCCGGATGGTGGTGCTCGTGGAGCAGAACGCCGCCTATGTGATCAATGCCAATTGCGCGGACAGCGACACGGTCAAGGCCGTCTCCGAAATGCAGGAACGCATCACGGCGCGGCTGAAAGCCAGGTAGCCGCGCCGATGCGGCGCGGGAGCCTACTTCGCAGGCCGGCCGATCAGCCGTTTCTCCATCGGGATGCAGTCGGGATGAATGCGGTGCTCGCCAAAGCACAACAGACGCAGGATTGCGGGTGGCCGCAGGTGCCAGCTCGCCCAGGCAAGCGGGGAGTCGCCGTGCGCATCGCGGGAGTCGAGCCGCGCGCCGGCCGCGAGGAGGAGATGGATGGTCTCCTCCGTGCCATAGGCGGCGGCGCGGTGCAGCGGAGTCTCGCCCTTGGTGCGGCAGTCGCGCATGAAGGAGCTGGTGGGCGCGCCCGGCTTGGTGGCGCAATTGGGATTGGCCCCGGCGTCGAGCAGCACGCGGACAACTTGCGTGTGCGCATGGCTCTCGCGGCGGCAGAGCGCGGCGTGCAGCGGAGTTTCGCCGGTGTCGGGCAAAGCCAGGTTAACGTTGGCGCCGCGCTCAAGGAGGAAACGGCACAACTGCCAGTGTCCGTGGAAGGCGGCGCCGTTGAGATCGAGGTTGTCGCCGAGGGAGCGAAGGTCGGCCCCCTTGCTCAAAAGATAACGCACCGCGGCGCTGTCGCCATAGTAGGCACACCAGCGGATAAGCGGCACGCCGTCCGCATCGGATGAGTTCGGGTCGAGGCCGGAGGATTCGCAGTCGAATACCAAGTCGGTGCGACCTTCGACAATGGAGGCGAGCAGGGCCGGGTTGGTCTTCATGGAGCAAATAGTTCACCCGAGGAACCGCGCGACGAGTGAGTCGTAGTGGATGGCGAAGTAGAGCAGGGTCGCGAGGTTGGCGAACGCGAGAATGGGCGCGAGCCAGAGCAGCAGGACAAGCACCGAGCCGCTGTGGAGACAAATGATGGCGCAGGGCAGCAGCAGGCCGATGTAGAGATCGGTCAGCACCTGGCGCCCCCAGTGCCGGCCCAATACGACCCGAAACCCGGCGAAGAGGTTTTCCTGCGAGCTGCAGAAGATCGTGTATCCGGTGAAACCGAACCAGAGCGCCCAGACGGCGATCTTGCCGGCGGCGTGCGGCGTGTCGAAGCGCAGCAGGCGATCATGCCAGTTGACGGCGAGGGCGAGCGCAACAAAGGCGAAGTAGACCGCCCAGGAGGCGGTTCGCGCGAAATGGCGCGAGGGCTGGGGAGATGGGCTTTCGCTCATGCCGCGGTGCCTATCCATAGCGAGGCGCAGCGACAAGGGGTTTGCGGAGGGCGGCGAGAAGCTCCGCGAAGCGTCCCGGCTGTTCGAGCTCAGGAAAGTGGCCGCAGCCGGCGAAGTTCAGGATTTCCGCGTGGGGCACGATTTCGTGCAACGACGCAGGATCGGTGTGGCGGTGGGAGCGGTCCTTCGGCCCCCAAATCAGTGTGCAGGGTGTGCCGACACCGCGGAGCACCTGCACGTCCTCGCGGGCGAGGCCCTGGGTGATGCCGGCGAGACACCAGCACGCGCCGTGGTCGAAGGCGCGCTGCGCAATGCCGCGGAACGGCTGGCGGGGAGCGCCTATCGGGAGCGCGGAGTCATACCAGCCGTGGGCGGATCTTCTCCGGACCAGCCAGAAGCCCGCCTGGCCGAGGACCGGGACGGAGAGCGGCCACGGGATGATGCGGCGTTTCCAGGCGTGCATGGCCGTCATCGACGGGGTCTGGGAGAGGACGATACGGGTGATGCGCTGCGGTGCCAACCGCGCGGTCCGGAGGGCGTAGAAACCGTTGGCGCAACTGAAGGCCAGCGCCGCCTGCCGGATGCCCAGCGCGTCCAGCACGGCGAGCACGGCTCCGGCGCCGTCGTCGAGCGAGTGCGTGTAGCGCGGCGACGGCAGCGAGTGGCCGAAGCCGGGAAAATCGAAACAGACGACGCGCCACGCCGGGGCGAGCAGGCGGATCAGCGTCTGGTAGTGTTCGATGACGTTGGGGCCGTCGGGCGTGAAGACGACGCAAGGGTTGGTGGAACCGGAGTCGAACACGCGCAGGCGTCCGGCCGGCGTATCGATCCGGAGCGTTGGCAGGGGGCTGTCGGCCGGCGGGCGGTGCTGCCAGGCGGAAAGCCGGGTCAGGAAATAGTCGAGGTGGGAGCCAAGCACAGAAAGATCGAAAGGCGAATGATTCTCCGAGCCGACGGCTTGCCGGGTTTCAAGCCGCTGCGGGCGACGTGCGCAGTTTGGCGAAAATCAGCCAGAAAATCATGAGCAGCTCGCCGGCAGCGTAGAACGGCATGGCGACGTTGGAGACCATCGGACCATAGGCCGGGAAAACCAGGAAGGTGAGTCCAAGGGCCGCGTAGGTGATGCCGCCGAGGATCAGGAGCCAGCCGAGCCACTTTGGGAAAAAACCCGACCGGATGACCAAAGAACCAAAAGGCAACAACCACAGGCCCCAGAAAACCATGGCGAGGTAGACGCCCAGACGATTCAACCGGACAAAGCACAACGCCAGTGCCTGCAATTGCTCCGTGGTGAACACCGCGAGGTAGTCGCGCGGCTTCAGGAACATGAGCGGCGCGAACTGGTTGACGAGATTGCCGATCTCGATGGCGACCGAGATGCCGACCAAGGCGACCATCAGGCGAGCCTGGCCGCGATGCACATCCCGGAAGAGCTGGTAGAGCATCAGCGCGAGCACGAGAAACACGATGTTGCTGGCGAATCCGGAAATGGCACCCAGGCGGTAGACCAACTCATCGGCCAGGATGCGTTGCGCGGTGGCGGCCGGGTCTCCGCTGACCACATAGGTGTTGGGGATGTAGATGGCGTTGATGGGCCCGATGAAGCAGAGCAGCAGGTAGACCAAGCCGGCGCGGCGAGCAGTGCCTTGGAGCGGATGGGGTGTGTTCATGGCGGGCGAGAGCGGCGAAGGTCAGGAAGAGCCGAGCTTCTTCAGTGCTTCCACGGCCTGCGGAAACTTGGGGTTCACCTTGAGCGAGGCTTCATAGGCGGCGCGGGCGGCGGCCTTGTCGCCCTTCTTCTCGTGGATGTTGCCGAGGCGCCAATGGGCGGCGTCGTGGCCGGGCGCGCCGGACACGGGGGTGAGCGTGAGACACTGTCTCAATGCCTGCTCGCCCCGGTCGAGCTGCTCGCCGGTGAGGGCGGCGAGGCGGCCGACCTGGAAGAGCGCGGCGTAGTTTGCCGGTTCCGTGCGCAGCACCTCGTCGACCTCGGCGCGGGCCTCGGCGTATTTCTTTTCTCCGATGAAGAGGATGGCGGTGGCGACACGCCCGCGGGCGGGATCGATGTCCCTGATGGCGGCGGCCTGTGCATGGGCCTTGTCCATGCCGCCCCCCATCATGCTCGGGGCCATCTGGTAGAAGGACATCAGGCTCTGGCGGGCGGCGAGGTTCCGCGGGTCGAGTTCGACGGCTTTTTCGTAGGCTGCGCGGGTTTTCTTGGCCCAGCCGATGCGGGCAAAGGTGCCGGCGTTTTGCGCGGCCAGGCCATAGGCCTCGCCGAGCTGGTGCTGGATGACGCTGCTCTTGGGATCGAGTTCGGCCGCCTTTTCGTAGGCGGCGACGGCGGCCTCGGCCTCGCCTTTGGCAAGGTGTCTGGCGCCGAGAGCGGCCTGGGCTTCGGCCGGACTGGTCGCGCCGTGGGCAAACACGGCGAAAAAGAGGATGAGGATGAAGTAGGGCATGATGGTTGGGAGTTTGAGATGTGGGCGCGCGAGGGGCGCACCGGGGATGGGGAGGTGGTCCGCCCCGGATGGGAGCTGGGTTCGGGCTATTCGGCGCGAAGGGCGTCGATGGCGTTGATTTTTCCGGCGCGGCGGGCGGGCAGCCAGCAGGCAAGAAAGGCCACGGCGAGAAGCAGCAATGTGGCGCCCAACGTGGCTGCAGCACCATCGGCGTGCATCGTCCGGTTGAACACGCTGAGGGCCCATACGACCGCGCCCGCGCCGACTGTGCCAAGGGCACAGCCGAGCAGGGCCAATTTCATTCCGGAGGCCAGGATGAGGCGCATGAGCTGGCCGACGCTGGCGCCGAGCGCGAGGCGGATGGCAAATTCGTTCGAGCGCTGCGCCATCGTGCGGGTGATGACCCCGTAGATGCCGAGGGCGGCGAGTCCTGCGCCCAGCGCGGCCATGCCGCCGAAGATGTCGCGGCCGACCTGGGCCGCGGAGTTGGCGCGCTCGATGGCCAGATCGGCAGGTTGCAGGTGGCGCACCGGCAGGTCCTGGTCGAGCTGCCCGATCGCCGCCCGGATGTCGGCCACAAGCGTGGCCGATTCGGCCCCGTCGGAGCGCACGGCGATGACGTTGGCGCGTCGCGGGAATTGCGCCATCGGGAGGTAAATCTGGTTGGTCTCGTTGATCACGGGATTCGCCTCGGCCAGGGAGGAGACGACGTCGCTGACGACACCGACCACTTCGAGCCACACGGGGTTGTCCGGGCTGCCGGCGACCTGGGCGATGCGGCGGCCGATGGGATCGGCGTCACCGAACAGGGCGCGCGCGGTGGAGATGCTGAGGATGCAGACCGGCGGCGCCGCAGAACGGTCGCGCGCATCAAACACCCGGCCGGTGAGGAGGCGCGTGCCGAAGGCCGCAAAATACCGTGGCGTGACGGTGTTGACCACGGCGGCGGGCTCGCGGCCGGGCGGCGGTCGCTCGCGGCCCTCGACAATGAATTTGCGTGCGTCGGTCCAATTGAAAAACGGCGCGAACGAGGAGATGCTGACGGCGGTGGCACCGGGCAACTCCGACAGCCGCTCGAGCGCGAGACGGTGGAAGGCGGAGATCTTCTCATCATCGGCATAGGTGTTTTCGGGCAGCAGGATGTCGCCCGTGACCAGCCGGTCGGATTCCCAGCCGGCGCGGCGGCTGTTCAATTCATCGAGCGCGCGGATGTAGAAGCCGGCGGCCGCGAGAAGGGTCATGGCGACGGCGAACTGACCGATGATGAGCACGTGGCGGAAACGCTGGTGCCCGCGTCCGCCGGTCGTGCCGCGTCCGCCGCTTTTCAGCGATCGATTGAGGTCAAGGCGCAGGGCAAAGAGCGCCGGCGCCGCGCCGAAAGCCACCGCGGTGACAAGGGAAGCGCCGAAGGCCCAGCCGAACACCGGCCAGCCGATCTCGGCGATGACGGCCTCGCCGTTCTCGTTGATCGAGCGCTGCGCCATGTAGTCGCGGAACCAGTAGGCGAAGACGACGGCGCAAAGCCCGCCCGCCAGCGCCAGCAGCAGCGATTCGGCGACGAGGGGGCGCAGCAACTGCATGCGTGAGGCCCCGAGCGCGGCGCGGACGCCGAGCTCCCGCACCCGCGTCATGGTGCGAGCGAGAAGCAGGTTGGCGAGGTTGGAGCACGCGATGAGCAGCACCAGCGCGGACAGGGCCAGCATCATGCCGAGCATGGGCGTAGCGCTCTTGGGCGTCATGGTCTCCTGCAGGGGCAGCACCCGCCAGGTGGTTTCGGCGTTGGCCTCGGGAAATTCGCGGGCAAGGCGCGCGCCGAGATTGGCGACGAGTCCGGCGACTTCCGCCGGCGCGCGGTCCGGGGGATGGCGCAGCACGACCCGGTAGAATGCACCGCCGCGATCCGCGGCTTGCGCCGGGGTGAGGGCCAGCGGGCGGAAGAAATCGATCATGCCCAGGTGACGCCAGTCGTTGAAGGATGGTGGCAGCACGCCGATGACCTCGTGCGGCTCGCCATCAACGCGGATGGTGCGGCCGATGACATCGGGGCTGGCGCCGTAGCGGTTTTTCCAAACTCGCTGGCTGAGGATGACAACGCGGTCGCGGCCGGGCTGATCCTCAGCGGGGCGGAAATCGCGGCCGAGTTGCGGTTGGACGCCGAGCAGCGCGAGCAGATTGGCGCTGCCGCGCGCCGCGTAGGCGAATTCCGCCGGCCGGCCCGGATCGGAGAGGCTGACGTTGCCCGGCGTATAGGCCGCCACGTCGCCGAAGCCGCCTGGCGTCCGGCGCAGCTCGAGGAAGTCGGCGGCGGAGAGGTTGCCCTTGGGGTTTTGCGCCGTCACGCGGTAGACGCGCAGCAGGCGGGTGTGGTCGGGGTAGGGCAGGGGTTTGACCAGGAGAGAATTGAGCATGCTGAACATGCCCGTGTTGGCGCCGATGCCGAGGCCGAGCGTGACGACGGCGAGAAGGGAAAAGCCCGGCGAACGCCAGAGCTGGCGAAAGGCCAGGCGCAGGTCCTGGAGAAAACGTTCGAGCGCGCCCCAACCGAAAGTGTCGCGGGCGCGCTCTTGGAGCGCGGCGGTGTTGCCGAACTTGCGCAAGGCGGCGAAGCGGGCCTCGTCGGGCGCCAGACCGCCGGCGGCAAGGTCGGCGGCGCGCTGCTCAAGATGGAACCCCATCTCCTCCGCCAGCTCCGCCTCGATGGCACGGCGGCGGAAGAGAAACCTGAGGCGACGCCAGACTTGCATGACACGGGCTACTCGGCGCGGAGGGCGTCGATGGCGTTGATTTTTCCGGCGCGGCGGGCGGGCAGCCAGCAGGCGAGCAGGGCGACGGCAACGAGCAACGTGGCCGTGGCGGCCAGCACGGACAGATTGTCCGCGCGGACGCCGGGGAAGGCCGAGGCCAGCACGCGGGAAACCCCGATTGCGCCGATGATGCCCAAGGCCGAACCCGTGAGGGCGAGCCGCACCCCGGAGCCGAGCACAAGCCGGGTGATGTCGCTCACCCGGGCTCCGATGGCGAGGCGGATGGCAAACTCGCCGGTGCGTTGCGCCATGGTCCGGGCGATGACCCCGTAGATCCCGAGCGAAGCCAGCGCGAGGCCAAGCACGCCAAAGGCGCCCAGCATGTCGCGGAGCACCCCGAGCTGGTAGAGGGTGCGGGCGATGCTTTGGTCGAGGGGTTGCAGCCGGCGGATGGGCAGGTCGGGATCGAGATCGGTGATGGCGCTGCGAACCGCATCCACCACCGTGGCGGGCGACACACCGCGTCCGACGCGCACGGCGAGTTCGAACTGGCGCCGGGGTTCCTGCGCGAGGGGCTGGTAGACGCGGTGGACGACCTTGTTGGGGTCGGGGTCGACATTCTCGAAGTCGGCGACGACGCCGACGATCTCGCCCCATGCGGGGGCACCGTCGCGGGCGACGGCCAGGCGGCGGCCGACCGGATCGGCGGCGCCGAAAAACGCGCGCGCCGTGGATTGGCTGACGAGATAGACGCGCGGGGCGTTCCGGTCATCGCGGTCCAGGAAACCACGCCCGGCGATGACGCGGAGACCGAAGACGTCGAGATAACGCGGACTGATGGTGTTGACCATGGCCGCAGGTTCGCGGCCGGGTTCAGGACGATCGAGTCCTTCGACGAGGAACTTGCGCACATCCGTCCAGTGGAACGAGGGGGCCGCGCTGGCGAGCGCGGCGGCCTCGATGCCGGGCAGGGCCGCGAGGCGTTCCAAGGCGAGGCGGTGGAAGGCGGCGATCTTCTCCGTTTCGCCGTAGGTGCCGGCGGGCAGCACGATGGCGCCGGTCACGGCCTGCGCGGACTCCCACCCGGAGCGGCGGTGGTGGAGGTCGTGCAGGCCGCGGATGAAGAGGGCGGCGCCGGCAAGCAGCACCATGGCGAGGGCGAACTGGCCCACGATGAGGATCTGGCGGAAGCGCTGGTGGCCGCGTCCACCGGGGGCGCCGCGCCCTCCGCTCTTCAGCGCATGGTTGAGGTCGAGCCGCAGCGCGAAGAGGGCGGGGGCCAGCCCGAAGGCGAGGGCGGTGACGAGCGAGGCGAGGAAGGCCCAGCCCATGACCAGCCAATCCACGGCGAAGTAGACCTGTTCGCCGTTGTCGCCGGTGGAGCGGATGGCGGCCCAGTCGCGGAACCAGCCGGCCACGAAGATGGCGAGCGTGCCGCCGGCGAGGGAAAGCAGCAGCGCCTCGGCGGCGAGCGGGCGGAGCAGCTGGAGGCGCGAGGCGCCGAGCGCGCCGCGGACGGCGAACTCGCGCGAGCGGGCCATGGTGCGCGCGAGGAGGAGATTGGCGAGGTTGGAGCAGGCGATGAGCAGCACGAAGGCGGACAGACCCACCAGCATGGGCAGGACCATGTCGCCGCTGGAGCCGACGGCCTCCTGCTGCAACGAGACGGTGCGCCAGCTGGCCTCGGCGTTGATCTCCGGAAATTCGCGGGCGGCGCGCGCGCCCTGCTCCGCGATGAAGGCAGCGGCCTGCGCGGGACCGATCGATGGATCGCGCCGCGCGACGACACTGAGGTCAGCCTGACGGCGTTCGGCCGCAAACTCGGGGGTGAATGCGAAGGGGCGGAAGAAATCGAAATTCCCGAGATGCCGCCAGTCGTTGAACGACGGCGGCAGCACGCCGATGACCTCGTGCGGTTCACCGTCCACGCGGATCTTGCGGCCGATCACGGCGGGTGAACCACCGTAGCGGTTGAGCCAGATGCGCTGGCTGAGGATGACGACCCGATGCCGGCCCGGAGTGTCCTCGCCGGGCAGGAAGGCGCGTCCGAGGTGCATCGGGACACCGAGCAAGGAGAAGAGATTGGCGCTGGTCTGGGCGGCGAAGGCGATTTGCGCGGCCTGGCCGGGATCGGAGAGGCTGACGCGCCCCATCCGATAGGCGGCAAAATCGCCGTAGGATCCCCGGGCCTTTTGCAGGGCGAGGAAATCGGCCGGGGCGAGGCCGCCGTCGGATTTCTGCGGAGTGGCGCGGTAGACCGCGGAAAGCCGGTCGAGATCGGCGTAGGGCAACGGCTTGAGCATGATGCCGTTGACCAGGCTGAACATCGAGGTGTTGGCTCCGATGCCGAGACCGAGCGTGACGATCGCGAGCAGGGAGAAGCCGGGGGAGCGGAGCAGCTGGCGGGCGGCGAACTGCAGGTCCTTGAGAAAACGCTCGAGCCAGCCCCACCCATGGGCCTCGCGGGCCTGCTCCTGGATGCTGGCGAGATTGCCGAAGCGGCGCTGGGCGGCGTAGCGGGCCTCGTCGGGCGGCAAGCCGTCGCCGACGAACTCGGAGGCCCGATGCTCGAGATGCTGGCGCATCTCCTCCGCCATCTCGGCTTCGGAGCGGCGCCGGTTGAACAGGTGGCGGAGGCGGCGGAAGAAGGTCATGAGGATCACGCGGTCTGCATCACGGTGGTGATGATCGCGCTCATGCGCTCCCACAGCTCCTGCTCCTTCTCGAGCTGCTTCCGGCCGGCGCGGGTCAGCGAGTAGTATTTGGCGCGGCGGTTGTTCTCGGTCACGCGCCACTCGGCCTCGATCCAGCCCTTGTCCTCCATGCGGTAGAGGGCGGGGTAGAGGGAGCCTTCGTCGACCTGCAGCGCGCTCTGCGAGAGCTGCTCGAGGCGGTTGGTGATGCCCCAGCCGTGCAACTCGCCGCGGCTGAGGACGCGGAGGATGAGCATGTCGAGGGTGCCGGGGAGGAGTTCGCTTTTTTCAGCCATGGCGCTTACCTAGATAATCTAAGGCAGTGAAGGCAAGCCTTTATCTAGATAATCTAAGGCAAGCACACGGCACACCGCCGGAAGTCGCAAAAAACTTCCGCCCGGGCGGGGGATGTGGACGCGGGGTGAGCCCGCGCCGCTCAGACGTAAGCCGGGTAGTGGGGGTCGAACATCGCGGAGCGGACATGGGCCGGCAGGTCGCCCGGGCGCGGCATGTCGGTAAGGCCGCGCCGGAAGGCGACCTCGGCGACGGCCGTCGCGATACGGGCGGAAACGGCGCGGATCCGCACCAAGTCGGGATAGATCCGGCCGAACCGTAGGTCGTCCCCGGTCACCTGGTCGGCCAGTTCACGGGCGGCGACGTAGAACATCTCGTCCGGGACGCGGCGGGAGCCGCTGGCGATGACGCCGAGGCCGACACCCGGGAAGATGTAGCTGTTGTTGCCCTGGCCGGGGATGTGCGTGATGCCATCCAGCGTGACGGGGGCGAAGGGGCTGCCGCTGGCGAAAATCGCCCGACCTCCGGACCAGGTGTAGGCCTGCTCGGCGGTGCACTCGGCCTTGGAGGTGGGGTTGGAGAGAGCGAAGATGACGGGACGCGGGTTGAGCCGCGCCATCGCGCGGACGACGGGCTCGGTGAAGGTCTGCGGCATCCCGGAGACCCCGATGAGCGCGGTGGGCCGCAGGGCCTCGACGGCCTCAAGCAGCGTGGCCATGGGCCGGTGTTCGTGCGCGAAGCGCAGCTTGTGTTCGACCAGGTCGGTCCGGGAGCGGACGACCAGGCCCTTGGAATCGACGAACCAGCACTGCGCCCGGGCGGCGGACTCGGTGATGCCCTGCAGCTTCAGTGCCTCGACGATGAGGTCGCCGATGCCGATGCCCGCCTCGCCGGCGCCGAGAAAGAGGAATTTCTGACGCGCCAGCGGCAGGTCGGTGAGGCGCTCGGAAGTGAGAAGGCCGGCCAAGGTGACGCTGGCCGTGCCCTGGATGTCGTCGTTGAAACTGCAGGCCCGGTCGCGGTAGGCGTGGAGGAAGCGGAAGGCGTTGGCGTTGCCGAAGTCCTCGAATTGCAGGCAGGCACGGGGGAAGACCTGCTGCACGGCGGCGACAAACTCCTCGACGAATTCGTCGTAGGCTGGGCCGCGCAGGCGCGGCTCGGCGAGGCCGAGGTAAAGCGGGTCGGCGAGGAGCGCGGGGTTGTTGGTGCCGACGTCGAGCATGATGGGCAGGCATTGGGCGGGCGGGATGCCGGCGCAGGCAGTGTAGAGCGAGAGCTTGCCGACGGGGATGCCCATGCCGTTGGCCCCGAGATCGCCGAGCCCGAGGATGCGCTCGCCGTCGGTCACGACGATGATCCGCACATCGGAATGCGGCCAGTTCTGCAGCAGGCCCTTCACGCGGCCGCGGTCGTTCTTGGTGACGTAGAGGCCGCGGGGGCGGCGGAAGATGTGCCCGTAGCGCTGGCAGGCCAGTCCGACCGTGGGCGTGTAGATGATGGGCATCATCTCCGGCAGGTGCTCCATGACGAGGCGGTAGAAGAGGGCCTCGTTGCGCTCCTGCAGGGAGATGAGGTAGATGTATTTCTCGAGGTCGGTCTCCTTGCGCCGGTAGTTCTCGAGGACGCGCTCGAGCTGCTGCTCCTGGGTGGCGATGCGGGGCGGGAGGAGGCCGCGCAGGCCGAGGAGGTCGCGCTCGGCCGCGGGGAAGGCGGTGCCCTTGTTGAGGAGCGGGTCGTGCAGCAGTTCGACGCCGCGTTTGCCCTGGAGATGGAGTGAGGCGGTCATGGGAGATGCGGGTTGCGGGCTGGCCGGGGTAATCCGGCTGCAAGGGCACGATAGCGGGGCCGGCGGGGGCCGGGCAGGGCAAAGCGGACCGGGGCACCGGAAATCACACGGTGGAACCGCGCGCTGTGCGCCGGCTAATACGCGCAGGCTGGCGAACCTTTCGCAAAAAATGGTTGGCGAAAACGCCGACACCGGTCGGGCTGATGGCGCGACATGACCGAGGGTTATCGCCAACGATTCAGTGCGCTCGGCCGGCTTTACGGCGCGGCGGCATTGCCGCGGCTGGCGGCGGCGCACGTGGCCGTCGTGGGGCTGGGCGGAGTGGGTTCGTGGGTGGTGGAGGCGCTGGCGCGCTCCGGCATCGGGGCGCTGACCCTGATTGACCTGGACGATGTGTGCGTGACGAACACCAACCGCCAGTCGCAGGCCTACGAGGGCAACATCGGCCGTCCCAAGGGTGAAGCCCTGGCCGCGCACATCCGCGCCATCAACCCGGAGTGCCGGGTGACGTTGCGGGCGGAGTTTTTCACGCCCAAGACGGCCGCGGCGTTGCTCGAGCCGCGCTATGACTGGACGGTGGATGCGGTGGACCTGATGTCGCACAAGGCGCTCATCATCGCTGCGTGCGTCCAGCGGCAGATGCGCGTGCTGACGGTCGGCGGCGCGGGCGGGAAGCGCGATGCGACGCGCATCCGCGTGGGCGACCTCGGTGAATCGGGCGGCGACGAACTCCTGCGGCAGGTGCGCAAGAAGCTGCGGCGCGACCACGGTTTCGCCCATGGCGAGGGCAACCACTACGGTGTGCCCTGCGTGTTCTCGAATGAAAAACCGGTCTATCCTTGGGCCGATGGCACCTGCTCGACCGAACCGGAGCCCGGCACGAGCCTCAAGCTCGACTGCGCCACCGGCTTCGGCACAAGCGTGGCGGTGACGGGCGCCTTCGGCCTGGTGGCTGCAGGTGAGATCGTGCGGCGGATAGCTTCAGCCGAATAGCCGGCGGAAGTTCTGCTCCACCCGGGCGGCGAGCGACTCCAGCGGATCGCCTCGCAGTTGGGCCAAGGTCTCGTAGGCCACGCGGATGTTGGCGGGATGGTTGATGGGCGTGCCGTCGGGCGCATCGCCGAGTGGCAGGCGGTTCAGGTCCGGCGGCGGAGCCTTGGTCGGGGCATCGGTCTCCACCAGCAGACGGTCGGCAGGAATGAGGCGGAAAACCTCGCGCATCGCCTCGGCGCGGGGCGCGAGCCCCTCGAGGTTCCAGGAGAAATACGCGCCGAGGTCGGCGTAGGACTTCATCATCTCGGCGGAGCCGCGATAACCGTGGAGCAAGAACCCGCGGCGCGGGAGCGGGGTGGACTTGAGCAATGCAAGCAACGCGCCATGGGCCTGGACGCAATGAATGGCCGCCGGCCTTTCCAGTTCGGCGGCGAGGGCGAGTTGCGCGGCGCAGGCCTCGCATTGCTCCTCGAGCGGCGCAACGCGCGCGCCGCAGATGCGCGGGTCGTCGGGTTTGAGTCCGAGGATGAAACGGTCCAGACCGATCTCGCCCACGGCGGCGGAGGGGGTCGCCAAAAGACTGGCGCGCAGTTTTTCGAGCCACCGCGGTGAACGGTTGCCGCAATCCCAGGGATGCAGACCGAAGCTGGGCCGCACCCAAGGGTAGGTGTCGGGCAGGGCGGCGACGACCGGCCATTCCTCCTCGCAGGTGCCGTTGACCACCGCGGCGCACAGTCCAATGGCGCGCAATTCCGCGTCGACGGCCGTCCGATGCGGGGCCAACGGCTCAAAATGGAAGTGATTGTGCGCGTCGTAGAGTTTCATGCCGGCGGGCTGGCGGCGATCTGCCGGAGGTGGGCGCAGGCGGATCGCAGGCCGTTGAGACGGGTGGGGGAGATGACGCGGTCGAGGCCGAGTTCGGTGATGAGCGCAGGCTCGGTGGTGAGGATATCCGCCGGCAAGGCGTCACTGTAGAAGTCGGTCAACAACGCGAGCAGCCCGCGCACGAGGGGAGAATCGGCGTCGGAACGGAAATGGCAGCGGCCGGCGCGGTGTTCACCGACAATCCAGGCCAGCGAGACGCAGCCCTTGATGCGATTGGTCTCGATGCGCTCGGCTTGGGGCAGGGGCGGCCGGTTCTTCACGCGGTCGACGATGGCAGCCAGGCGCTCCTGGGCGTCCGGCAGGATGAGCAGGTCGTCGATGAGCTGACGCTGTTTCTCCGCAAGGGTCACGCCGGCAAGCGTGTGCACGCGAACGCGCCGGTCAACGCCGGCGCACGGTCACCCTTCCGGCAGCCGTATCGTCTTGGGGACGAAGCAGGTGGTGAATTGCTTGCCCTTGAAAAGGCCGTGGAAAGCCGTCTGCTGCTTCGGCGACAATTTGAGCTTCGTGGGCAAGCCCGTCAGGTCCACGGGCTGCAGGTTGAAGGGGTATTGCAACGAGATCTTGTTGCCGCCGTTTTTTTTGCCGGGTGGCTTGAGCAAGACGGACTCGCCGGGATCGATCGCCGGGCGGGGCGCATGCACCGACAATTGCACGGTGACTTTGTGAACGTGGGACGCGCTCAGGGTCTTTTCGCCGCCGGCTTCGAGGTCGACCACGACCAGCTTGGCGCCGCCGCCCGCCTTGAGTGTTTCGTCGCGTTGCACGGTGACATTCACCTCCAAGGCGACGGATTCGACCGTGAAGATCGAAGGCTGGCCCGATTGCTTGTGCTCCTCGAAGGCGGTCGTCAGCTCCTGCCTCACTTGACGGATCAGGTCGGTCAATAGCAAGGGCGGCTGATGGGGCAGACTGCTCATGGCAGGCGGGGACCAAGCTTCAAAGCCCGGAATGCCGGCGGAGTCGAATGCAAATCCGGGTGGCGGCTTGCAAGCGGCGGGGCGGGGCCTTGTATCGCGCTGGGTTAATTCCTCGCGGCGTGCCGCGTGACGAATTGCGCGATACAACGAGCCCGTCAGAATGGCTGCTATTCTTGCGAAGCCGACTGAAGACCTGCCTCGGAGTTGCAAAGCCAAGGGCGAAGTTACTCACTCGGGGCGTGAACATTTTCCTGCTCAGCTGGTTCTGGAACGGGCTGAAGGGCCACAGTGTCACCTTCTCGACGCTGTTCGCGTCGTTCCTGCTGGGCGTGTCGGTGGCGGGGGGGGTCGGGCGGCTGCTCGCGGCCCTTGGCCTGCATTGGCTCTACGTGCTGCTGTTGCCTTCGGTGCTGTTCTGGTGGCTGAACAAAAAGGAGCCGCAGTGGCTGCCGGATGTGACGAAGCGGCGGCGCATCGCCCGTGCCTTGATCTTCGGGTCGATCGTGCTGGCGATCGTGATCAACCAAATCCGCACCTAGGTCGTGTCTCCCCCCAACGGCGGCATGGGGCAGTCGAGGGCGGAGGAAAGGGCGCGCAGCAGTTCGCCTTCCTCGAGGTTCACGGTGCCGTCGTGGCCGACCACGTGCGCAGCCGCGGCCAGCAACCTCTGCTTGATCGGCAGCGAAGCACGGGCGAGGCGGTCGAGGGCGGCATCGAGTTTCTCCAGCGTGGCGGCGCCGGCGTCGAGCAGCGCGGGCTGATCGGCGATCTGCGGGATTTGTTTCAGGCCGGTGGCGAAGGCCTCGGCGGGCTTGCCGCCCAGGCGGGCAAGGAAGGAAAGAGTGACGGCGATGTCACCGGCCACGGCAGGGAAGGAATGGAAGTCCGTCCGCGTCGTGGGTGCGCCGGCCAGGCGGAGGTGGTGCACGAGCATCTTCTGCATGGCATATTCGAAGGGCGACACCCGGGCGTCGGCGTGCACGAGCTCGTCGAGCAGGGTGACGAAGCGGTCGAGTGCGGTGGCATCGAGGCGGCGCAAGGCCGGCAGCGTCAATTGCAGCAGGGGCAGGCGCGCGGCGGGATCGAGCACGCTCAGCGCCGGGCGCAGCGCGGCGACCGCAGAAGCGGTTTCAGCGCCGGCAAGTTTCTCCACGAGCGCGCGCTGCTTGTCGCGCACGGCGGCGCTTCGGTCGAAAAGCAGCGCATAGACGAGCGCGGTGGCGTCGGCGGGATCGTGGGCGGCATCGCGCAGGCGCGCGGGGATGGAATTGACCAGGGTCTGGGCGTGGCGGAAATGCGATTCGGTGAGCGCGCCGACCTGGGCGACAACCGCCGTGGGTTGGAACGCTATCCGCTGTTGCGGGATCGGGGGCGGCAGGTCGGGCTCGGCCTCGTGGACCCGGCGGAGGGTTTCGTCGGGCGTGAGCCGCTCGCGGCCCCCGCCGGAGAATCCGGCCGTGGCAAAAGTCTCGCGCTCGATGTCCACGACGGCGGGCGGTTCGTAGACCTTGCCGTCCCATTGCGGCTCGACGGCGCGGATGCGCTCCTCGAGGGGCGGGTGCGTGGCCCAGAGGCCGCCAAAGCTCGATTTGAAGGCCTGGCCAAAGAAGAAGTGCCCGATCTCGGCGGCCTTTGCGGTGTTGAGGCGGGCGCCGATGGCGTAGCCGCCGATCTTCTTGAGCGCGCCGCCGATGCCGCCCGGATTGCGGGTGAACTGCACGGCGGAGGCGTCGGCGAGGAACTCGCGCTGGCGCGACACGGCGGCCTGGATCAGGCGGCCGAAGAAGTAGCCGACGTAGCCGATGATCATGAGCGCGAGGCCGACGGCGAAGATGAGCGCCACGCCGCCGCCCTTGTTCTTGCCGGAGCCGCCCACGCGCACGCGGCCGCGGAACATGCTGCGCAGGATGCCGCGCCCGATCAGGCCGATGACGAGGATGCCGAAGAGGATGGCGGCGAGGCGGACATTGAGCCGCATGTCGCCGTTGAGGATGTGGCTGAACTCGTGCGCGACGACACCCTGCAGCTCGTCGCGGTTGAGCTTGTCCAGCGTGCCGCGGGTGACGGCGACGACGGCGTCGGAGGTGGTCAGGCCGGCGGCGAAGGCGTTGATGGCGGGCTCGTCGTCCATGACGTAGACGGCGGGCATGGGCACGCCGGAGGCGATGGCCATCTCCTCGACGACGTTGAGCAGGCGGCGTTCGCGGAGGTCGGTCGTGCGCGGGTCGATGGGGCGGCCGCCGACGGTCTCCGCCACGACCGAGCCGCCGGACCGGAACTGCGCCCACTTGAAGAGGGAGGCGAGGCCGACGACGGCGAGCGTGCTGCCGGCGACACCGAGGAAGACGCGCGGCTGCCACAGGTCATGGACGCCGCGAAAGGCGGCCGGCGCCGCGTAGGCGTTGGCCGGTCGGGTGCGCTGCTCGAAATCGCCCGCGGAGCGGATGACGAGCAAGGCAGCCGCATAGCCCGCGAGGATGGTGCCGAGGACGGCGAGCGCGAACAACAGGACGAGGCGGCCGGTGCGTTTCCGCGCGCGTTCCTGGGCCTCGAAGAAGTCCATGAGAGCAATCAGCTCTCAGCGGTCAGCAGTCAGCGCCCTCATTTTCCGAGCTGAGGGCTGAAAGCCGATCGCTGACAGCTCAAGCAAACTTCACCTGCGGGGCGTTGCGCTCGGCCGGGTTCTCGACCGAGAAGAGCTGGGCTTCGCCGAAGTTGAAGATGCCGGCGGCGAGGTTGGCGGGGAATTTCTCGCGGGTGGTGTTGTAGGCCATGACGGCGTCGTTGTAGGCCTGGCGGGCGAAGGAGATCTTGTTCTCGGTGGAGGTGAGCTCCTCGGTGAGCTGCATCATGTTCTGGTTGGCCTTGAGGTCGGGATAGGCTTCGGAAACAACCATGAGCCGGGAGAGGGCGCCCATCAGGCCGGACTCCGCCCCCATGAGGCTTTTCATGGCGGCGGCATCGGCCGGGTTGGCGGCGGCGGCCTTCGAGGCGGCGTAGGCGGTGTTGCGCGCGGCGATGACGGCCTCGAGGGTCTCGCGCTCGTGCTTGAGGTAGCCCTTGGCGGTCTCGACGAGGTTGGGGATGAGGTCGTAGCGGCGCTTGAGCTGCACGTCGATCTGGGCGAAGGCGTTCTTGAAGCGGTTGCGCAGGGTGACGAGGCCGTTGTAGGTGCCGATGGCCCAGATGACGACAACAGCGGCGAGGCCGGCGAGGACGAGGAGGATGATCAGAGCGGTGCTCATGGCGGGGTTGGTGGGTGAAACGGCCGACAGGTTGCGCGATACGCGGGCGGGGTGCGAGAGGATTTCCGTTACAGCGCGGGGTGCTCTTTGGAGCGGGCCCGCAGCTGGAACTTGCCAGCCGACTCGGCGAGGCGCACAGTGCGCGGCACCCGATGAAGCTGCCCCGCACCCTTTCATTCCTGCTGGTCATGGAGCTGGCGGCGTCGGTGTCATGGGCGCAACCGGCGTCGCCGAGTCCGTTTGCGGATGCGAACGCCCCCAGCGCGGCGACTCCGGGCGGACGCTATGTGCGCGAAGCGCAGGCGGTGGCCGCGCAGCAGACGGGGTTTCCCGGAACCGCGGCGGCCATCTACCGGGATCTGCTGGGCGATCCGGCCCTGCCGGCGGAGGCGAGGGACCGGATCACGCTGGCCCTGGTGACCGCGTTGATGGATGCGGGGGAAGTGGCCGCGGCCGAGGCGGCGTTGCGCGGTTATGTCGGGCCACGGACCAGCGCGTATCATCTGCGCGCGGGTCTGCTCGCCGCACAGGCGCAACGGCTCGACGGAGCGAAGGCCGCGCTGGCGGCGGGCCGCGCGGAGGACCTGCCGCCGGCGGAACGGGGTTGGTGGTTTTTCCTCCAGGGGGCGGTGGCCGACATGGAGGGTGCGGGCGACCGCGCATCCGGGTTCTACGAGCAGGCGTTCAATGCCGCCGTGTCGGGGGCGCAGCGCGCCCGTTTCGAGCTGGCGCGCGAGCAGGCCCGGTTGCGGGCAGGACAGGTGACCGAGGCGCAGCTGGCGACGTTGCGGGGCAACATGGAGCGCCTGCAGGGCCGACGGCAGGGCTACACTTTCGCCCGCGCCTATGCGGCGGGCCTCGACCGGCTCGGACGCAAGGCGGAGGCCCTGGCCGTGCTGCAGCGTCAACTCGCCCTGCTGCCGCCGGCGGAACGCGAGACGGCGGATCTTTTCCGGCTGCTCATCGGCCAGATCGCCGGCGAGCGCAGCGAGCCGGGCCGGCGTCTGCTCGGCGAGGTCGTGCGCTCGGCCCGCAACGAGGGCAACCGGCGGCTGGCGCTGCAGATGCTGCTGCGCGGGGCGCAGACCGCGGGCGAACGCGAGCAGTTGCGCGCGCTCATCGGTGACGTGCAGGACAAGGCGCCGGGCGGCATCGCGGAAGACCTCCTGCTGGCGCAGGCACAGCTGGCGCTGGCGGACCGGAATTATGCGGAGGCGGAGGCCAAGGCCCGTGATCTGCTGGAGCGATACCCGGGTTCAATCCTGCGCAGCGCGGCCTTCGGCGTGCGCCTGGCCGCGGCGTGGGAGACCAACCGCTACCGTGCGGCGGCGGACCTGGCCGGCCAGCTGCGGCAACTGCTGCCGCCGGGCCGGGAACGCTCGGAACTGGGCGTCCTGCTGGCGGAGGCGTTTTTCCGTGCGGCGGACTACCAGAACGCCGCCGATGCCTACGACGCGGCGTTGCGGGAGGCGCCCGCGGTCGTGCCGGCGGGGCTGTTGATCTTCCAGCGCGTGTTGTCGGACATCCGCGCCAACCGCCTCGGCGAGGCGGCGGAAGTGCTGGATGCCGCCGCCGCGAACGCGGGTTTCGACACCGACAGCCGCTGGCAGGCGGAGTGGAATCTGGCGAAGGCCCTCGAGGCGGCGGGGCAGCTCGGCACCGCCCGTGCGCGGGTGGCACGGCTGCTCGACGGCGACCTGACAGGAGTGCGACCCGATCTGCAGGCGCGGCTGCGGTGGTTGCAGGCCGATCTGGCGGTGAAGGACAACGATCCCGCCGGCGCGCTCGCACAGGCGGACCGCTTGCTCGAATCACTGGCCGGCGCGGCCGGTTTGGACGCGAACCTCGCCCGCGATCTCGCGAGCACGACGCTGCTGCTGAAGGCGCAGGCGTTGCTGGAGCTCGGCCGCGAGGAGGAGGGGGCCGCACTGCTGGAGCGGTTGCGCTCGGAGTATCGGGGCACGGCGGCGGCGGAAAATTCCTACCTGGCGCAGGCGGAGCGGGCGGCGCAGCGCGGCGATTTGGCCGCGGCCCGGCGGCTGCTGGTGGAGTTGGCCCAGACCGACCAGGAGGCGAGGAAAAGCGAGTTCGCCCCGCTGGCGCTTTTCCAGGCGGCGCATTATGCGGAGCAGGCCGGCGCGCAGGCCGACCTGGAGGCGGCGAACAAACTGCTCGAGGATCTGGTGCAGCGCTATCCGGGCAGCGAACTGGTGTTCGCCGCGCGGCTGAAACAGGGCGACGTGTTCCGCAAGCTGAACGACTTCCCGAACGCGCAACTCGTGTATGAGCACCTGTTGAACAATTTTCCGAACCATCCGGACCGGCTGGTGGCGGAGCTGGCCCTCGGCGACACGCTGGCGGCGATGGGCGGCCCGAATGTCGTGAACGCGGGCAGCGCGATGGCGATCTACGAGCGTCTGCGCGACCTGCCGTCGGCCCCGGCGGACCTGCGGGTCGAGGCGGGCTACAAGTGGGGCTTCGCGCTGGCCCAGCGAGAACAGACGGACAAGGCGGTGGCGGTGCTGTGGTCGGTGGTGGCGGATTTCCTGCTCAACCGGGAGGAGGCGGCGAAGCTGGGCGCCACGGGGCGCACCTGGCTGGCACGGGCGCTGATGCGCATCGGCGAACTGAACGAAGCGGCCGGCCGGTTGGACGAGGCGCAGCGGGCCTACGAGCTGGTGGTCGAGCACCAACTGGTGTTCGTGACCACGGCTGAGGCCAAACTCGCGAAATACCGCGCAGCGCCGGAGACGCGGTCGTGAGCGAGGTTTCGCATTTACGCACAGGAACGGGAGCGCATCATCCCGCGGCGACATGAGCGTGTTCACGGAAAACATCCTGGCGAGGGGCGGACCGGTGGTGTGGCTGCTGGGGGTGCTCGGCCTCGCGGTCGTCGTCATCTTCATGGAGCGGTTGCTCTACCTGCACCGCGGCCAGATCCGCTCGGGGGAATTCGTCAACGGCATCAAGAATCTGCTGGCGAAGGGGCGCCTGATGGAGGCGCTGACGCTCTGCGAGGAGACGCCGGGTCCGGTGGCGGTGGTGGCGAAGACGATCCTGCGCCATGCGGGCGCCGACGAGCGCGCGCTGCGGCATGCGGTGCAGGACGCGGCGATCACGGAGTTGCCCCGGCTGGAGCGGCGCATCAACGCGCTCGCCGCGATCGCGCAGGTGGCGCCGCTGCTCGGGCTGCTGGGGGCGCTGCTGGGGGCGGGCAAGACCTTCTGGCTTTTCCAGCAGGGCGGCAACTATGCGACGGCGGCCGTGTTGTCGGCCGGCATGTGGGAGGCGTTGCTCGCGGCGGCGGCGGGACTCGTCGTGGCGATCCCGGCGCATCTCGGGCGGCATTTCCTGCACGGGCGCGTGCGCGCGCTGGTGCACGACATGGAATGGGTGGCCAACGACCTGATGGCTCATGTGACACGGACGGCGAACGGGGGCGCGGAGAAGAAATGATCACCGGTCCGCTCGAACTGCAGTCGCGATTGAGCCCGCCGCCGCGGAACCTGGACGCATTCTGCTGGGTGAGCGCGGGCGTGGTGGCGTTGCTGTTCGGCGTGATCGGGTCACGCTTCGTGATGGCACCGGGTTTTCTCGTGGCACCGGGGGGCGCGGAGTCATCTCTGCCGGTGGCGGCGGGGGCACAGATGCTGGCGGAGACGCATGCGGTGGTCAGCTACCGCAACGACCAGGCGATTCTGTTC
Organism: uncultured Opitutaceae bacterium; assembly: GCA_964601365.1. GTDB lineage: Bacteria > Verrucomicrobiota > Verrucomicrobiia > Opitutales > Opitutaceae > Didemnitutus. The sequence goes on from CAZRNE010000033.1 coordinate 30,432, forward strand.
GAGGGCGGCCGCTACAGCCGGCTGGCGGACCTGCGGCAGGCTTTGGAAAAGTTCGCCAAGAAGCACCCGGGCAGCGTGCTGCTCTTGGTGGCGGAGCGCGAGGTGTCGCTGCAGGGGGCGGCCGACCTGAGCGCCATGGCGGGCGCCGCGGGATTTGCGCGGGTGCTGGTGGCGACGGAGCCGCCGAGGAGCGGGGGCGCAGGGCCGCGTTGAGACATGAAGATCTCCGGCATTGAGGTGAAGCGGAGGGTGTGGGCCAGCATGGGCGGAGCGTTGGGGGTGATCGCGGCCTGGCTGTGGTGGTCGCAGGGCGCGATGGCGGGATCGGGAGCCGTTCCGCGTCCGCCGGAGGCGTTCATGTATCTGACGGGGCAGGGGGACGCGGTGGTGGAGCGACTCTTGAAAGAGCGGGCAACATTTCAAGATGCCACGCCGCTGTTCTTCCCCACAGCGGTGAATTACCGGTCGGTGCGGAAGCCAGCCGCCCGTTCGGGAGGTCAGGCCTTCGGTGATTTCGCGGAAGTGCTCAAGTATGGTGATTCGATTCCGAGATTCGGCGCAGATCCGGTGACGCCTCCCGAGACGGCAGCGGAGCTGGTGGAGAAGGGCAATGAAACGCCCTTTGCAGGCCTTGGCCAAATCGATCAAGCGGGCGATTCGCTGCCGAGTCGCTGGGCCAGTGTCGAGGCCAAGTCGTTGTCAGATGGAAGGTTGGCCCTGAAATTCGAGATTGGAAATGCCGGCTCACCCGAGGGTGAAAAGGGGGTGATGGAGTTCATCGTCCGGACAGAGCCGGCGGGACTTGTGGGATCACCCTTGTTGACCCGAAGTTCGGGAGTGGAGGCGGTGGATGATTTCACCCGGAATTACCTCGTAAAAACAGCCCGGATCGGGGCGCGTCTGCCGCCGGGCAGCTACCGGATAACGGTCGGGCCCTAGGTTTTTGGAGAAAAATCAATATTCTGGTTGACGGGGTATTTTGTGGGGCATTGCCTGTCCGTTCCCCTTGTTTTTTCCAGTGCCTTGGTCTGCCCAGATAGCTCAGTTGGCAGAGCACGTCCTTGGTAAGGACGAGGTCGCCGGTTCGAATCCGGTTCTGGGCTCCACGGGCGACGTCGGCGACCTACCGACGTTAATCAAGGTCAACCACTTCAACCTCCCTAACAAACCTCCAACTCCACATGGCTAAAGGAACATTCGAACGCAAAAAGCCGCACGTCAACGTTGGCACCATCGGCCACGTCGACCACGGCAAGACCACGCTGACCACGTCCATCCTCGCGGTCCAGTCCAAGAAAGGCCTGGCCGAGATGAAGTCCTACGCGGACATCGCCAAGGGCGGCACCGTGCGCGATGCGTCCAAGATCGTCACGATCTCGGTCGCCCACGTGGAGTATGAGTCCGACAAGCGCCACTACGCGCACGTCGACTGCCCCGGCCACGCCGACTTCGTGAAGAACATGATCACGGGCGCCGCCCAGATGGACGGCGCGATCCTCGTCGTGTCGGCCGCCGACGGCCCGATGCCCCAGACCCGTGAGCACATCCTGCTCGCCCGCCAGGTCGGCGTGCCGAAGATCGTCGTCTTCCTGAACAAGGTCGACCTGATCGACGACAAGGACCTGCTCGACCTCGTCGAGGAGGAGATCCGCGACCTGCTCACCAAGTATCAGTTCGACGGCAAGAACGCCAAGATCATCCGCGGTTCCGCCACGGCCGCCCTCGAGGGCAAGCCGGAAGGCGCCGCCGCCATCCAGGCCCTCATGGAGGCCATCGACTCCGAGATCGCCGAGCCCGTCCGCGAGATGGACAAACCCTTCCTCATGTCCGTCGAGGACGTGTTCTCGATCACCGGCCGCGGCACCGTCGCCACCGGCCGTATCGAGCGCGGCATCGTCAAGCTCAACGACACCGTCGAGATCGTCGGCCTGCGCGACACCACCTCGACCGTCGTCACCGGCATCGAGATGTTCCGCAAGCTGCTCGACCAGGGCCAGGCCGGCGACAACGTCGGCATCCTGCTCCGCGGCATCGACAAGGACGGCATCGAGCGCGGCCAGGTCATCGCCGCCCCGAAGTCCATCACGCCGCACAAGAAGGCCAAGGCCGAGATCTACGTCCTCTCGAAGGACGAGGGTGGCCGCCACACGCCGTTCTTCGACGGCTACCGCCCGCAGTTCTACTTCCGCACCACGGACGTCACCGGCGTCGCCCACCTGCCCAAGGGCGTGGAGATGATCATGCCGGGCGACAACACCAACATCGAGATCGAGCTGATCGCGCCCATCGCCATGGAGAAACTCCAGAAGTTCGCCATCCGCGAGGGCGGCCGCACCATCGGGGCCGGCCGTATCACCGAGATCATCGAATAACCTTCCAAAATCCTTCAGCACTACGCTGCCGGGGCTCCTGAATTGGGGTCCCGGCTGCGTCGTCTAAAAGAAATAACCACAGGGGTGTAGCTCAATTGGTAGAGTAGCGGTCTCCAAAACCGTCGGTTGGGGGTTCGAGTCCCTCCGCCCCTGCCACCTCCGCCCAGTCCTCCGCATCATGGCCAATCCCTTCAGCAAAGTCCGCACATTCACCTCCGAGCTCTGGGGCGAATTGCTCAAGGCCAGCTGGCCGACCAAGTCCGAGCTCAAGGATTCGACGATCGTCGTGATCGTCGCCTGCGTGCTGCTGGGCCTCTTCACCAGCATCAGCGACTTCGCCCTCTACAACCTGGTCGACGCCGTGACCCTCTGGCTGACCCGCTGACCGCGCCCCCCGATGAGCAATCCCACCGCCACGCCGACCGGCACCCAGTGGTTCGCCGTCCACACCCTCTCCGGCCAGGAGAACAAGGTGAAAACCTACCTTGAAAAATTCAAAAAGGCCGAGGAGCTGGACGACCACATCTTCGAGATCCTGCTGCCCACGGAAGTCGTCTCGGAGGTCAAGGGCGGCAAGAAGAGCACGAAGGTCCGCAAACTCTATCCGGGTTACGTCTTCATCCAGATCAAGCTCTACGACGAGGAGGGGAAGATCATCATCAAGCCCTTCTACTTCGTGAAAGACGCCACCGGCGTCATCGGCTTTGTCGGCGGCGATCATCCGGCTCCGCTCCGCCAGTCGCAGATCGACGAGATCAAGGCCCGCGTCGAGGCCGCCACCGGCAAGGAGATCCCGAAGGTCAGCTTCGACGTCGGCGAGGAGGTCAAGATCACCGACGGCGCCTTCGCCAACCTCACCGGCCGCGTCGACGAGATCGACCCCGCCCGCGGCAAGCTCAAGGTCTCGGTTTCCATTTTCGGACGGTTTACGCCCGTCGAACTCGAATACTGGCAGGTCCAGCGCGCCTCTGAAAGCTGATCCGCCGCCCACCACCAACCCGCCACTGCCCAGCAACACTCACCATGGCCAAGAAGATTCAAGGTTACGTCCGCCTCCAGCTCCCCGCCGGCGCCGCCAATCCCGCGCCCCCGGTCGGCCCCGCCCTCGGCGCGCAAGGCGTCAACATCATGGGCTTCTGCAAGGAGTTCAACGCGAAGACCAAGGACCAGAACGGCATGATCATCCCCGTGGTCATCACCGTCTACACCGACAAGTCCTTCACGTTCATCTGCAAGTCGCCCCCCGCCTCCGTCCTCCTGAAGAAGGCCGCCGGCATCGCCTCCGGCTCCGGCAAGCCCAACCAGGACAAGGTCGGCAAGGTCACCAAGAAGCAGATCCTCGAGATCATCAAAATCAAGAAGGCCGACCTCAACGCCAACAGCGACGAGGCCGCCATCCGCATGATCGCCGGCACCGCCCGCAACATGGGCATCGAGGTCGTCGACTGATTTTCAACCACCACCCACTCACCGCGGGAGTCCCACCCGGGACGTTCGCACCGCAAGGAGTAATCCATGGAACACAGCAAACGATACCGCAGCGCCCTCCAGGTCGCTGACCTCGCCAAGGAATATCCGCTGAAGGAAGCGGTCGAGATCCTGGCGAAATTCCCCAAGGCCAAGTTCGACGAGACCGTCGAGCTTTCCTTCCGCCTCGGCGTCGACCCCTCGCAGGGCGACCAGATGGTGCGCGGCACCACGCCGCTGCCCAACGGCTCCGGCAAGAAGATCCGCGTGCTCGTCTTCACCGACGACCCGCAGAAGGCCCTCGCCGCCGGCGCGGACTTCGCGGGCCTCCAGGACATGATGGCCAAGATCAACGAGGGCTGGCTCGACTTCGACGTCGCCATCGCGACCACCGAGGCGATGAAGCAGGTCCGCACGCTCGCCCGCGTGCTCGGCCCCAAGGGCCTCATGCCCAACCCCAAGTCCGGCACCGTCACCGACGACATCGCCGCCGGCATCAAGGCCGTGAAGGCCGGCCGCGTGGAGTTCAAGATGGACAAGACCGCCAACATCGGCGTCGGCATCGGCAAGCGCTCGTTCACGCCGGCGCAGATCGCCGAGAACGCCTCCGCCGTCCTCGAGGCCGTCGGCAAGGCCAAACCCGCCACCTTCAAGGGCCACTACATCAAGTCGGTCGTCATCTCATCCTCGATGAGCCCCGGCGTCCGCCTGGCCACCACCGAGTTCAGCAAATTCTAACCCGGAGCACCCGCCACCATGAGAGCCGAAAAGAAATTCCTGATCGATGAGGTCACCGGGCACCTGAAGAAGTCCGATTACGTCATCCTCACCAACTTCACCAAGCTGACCGTCGGCGACACCTCGGAGCTGCGCAAGCGCCTCGCGCCCGAGAAGGCCGAGTTCCACGTCGTCAAGAACAGCTCGTTCCGCGTCGCCGCCAAGGCCTTCGGTCTCCCCGAGGTCGAGGCTTCCCTCAGCGGCCAGACCGCCGTTGTCGTCGGCGGCAAGAACCCCGCCGGGGTCGCCAAGATCCTCAAGAAGTTCATCGAGGAAAAGCAGAAGCTCGCCGTCAAAGTCGGCGTGCTCGACAAGAAGGTGTTCAGCGCCGCCGAGCTCTCGCAGCTCGCCGACCTGCCTTCGCTCGACGCCCTCCGCGCCCAGTTCCTCAGCCTCCTCACCTCGAACGCCGCCGCGTTCGTCCGCGTTCTCGACGCCAAGGTCAAGAAGGAGCAGCCCGCCGCCCCGGCGGCCTGAGCGCCCACCCATCACCAACCCTAACCGAATTTCCGGCGCAAGCCGGAGCCAACCCATCCAAAGGAGTCCAGCTAGGAGATACGTCTCTTAAACGCGCGGCCCCCCGCCGCCGCTAGCACTCCAAGGAGACCATCATGAGCAACATCACCAAAGACCAAGTCATCGAGTGGCTGTCCGCGCAGCCCGTTCTCGAACTCGCCGCGCTCGTCAAGGACCTCGAGGCCAAGTGGGGCGTTTCCGCCGCCGCCGCCGTCGTGGCCGCCGCCCCCGGCGCCGCCGCTGCCGCCGCCCCCGCCGCCGAGGCGCAGACCGAGTTCACCATCGTCCTCAAGGACGCCGGCGCGAACAAGATCGGCGTCATCAAGGAAGTCCGTGCCATCACGGGCCTCGGCCTCAAGGAGGCCAAGGACCTCGTCGAAGGCGCGCCGAAGCCCGTCAAGGAGGGCGTCGCCAAGGCCGAGGCCGAGGACATCAAGAAGAAGCTCGAGGCCGCCGGCGCCAAAGTGGAGCTCAAGTAACCCGCTTGGCTCCGCTCGCCGCACAATCACGCAATTCGCCGGGCTGGGTCGCGCACGCGCGCGGCCCGGCCTCCGGCTTTTCCCACGTTCTTTCCTGGCGCGCCGAGGTCACCGCACCCACGCGCCCCCTGGCCGGCCGCTCCTGTTGAGCGCCCGCGCCCACTTTTTTCTTCGCATCACTTAACGGGAGATCCACATGGCTGACCGCAACCATCACCACCAGCGCGAGAACTTCGGCAAACTTCGCGAAGTCATCCCGCCGCCCGACCTCATCGAGCTGCAGATCAGCTCCTACCTCGAGTTCCTGCAGAAGGACACACCCGAGAAGCAGCGCAAGGCCACCGGGCTCGAGGCCGTCTTCCGCGAGGTCTTCCCCATCAAGTCCTACGACGAGCGCCTCACGCTCGAATACGTCTCCTACCACATCGGCGAGCCCAAGAACACGGAGATCGAGTGCCTCCGCGAGGGCATCACCTACGCCGTGCCGCTCTACGTGAAGCTCCGTCTCCGCGAGGAGGCCTTCATCAAGGACGAGGACATTTTCATGGGCGACATCCCCATGGTGACCGAGCGCGGCTCCTTCATCATCAACGGCGCCGAGCGCGTCGTCGTCTCCCAGCTCCACCGCTCGCCCGGCATCTGCTTCGAGGTCGCCACGCACCCGAACGGCAAGCTCCTCCACTCCTTCCGCATCATCCCCGACCGCGGCACCTGGCTCGAGGTGCAGTTCGACAACAACGACCTGCTCTACGTCTACCTCGACCGCCGCCGCCGCCGCCGGAAATTCCTCATCACGACGCTGCTCCGCTCGATCGGCTACAGCAACGACCTCGATATCCTGAACCTGTTCTACACGATCCAGGACCTCAAGGTTTCCAAGGCCCTCGACATGGAGAACGTCTCCACGCTCGTCCTCGTCGAGGACGTCGTCGACGCCCAGCAGGGCGTCGTGTTGGCCCGCGCCTTCGAGCCCCTGACCAAGCAGATCGTCCGCACCTTCGAGAAGCACGACATCAAGTCGATGCGCGTCATCGACACCACCGTCGACGAGGGCGCCATCATCCGCGCGCTGAAGAAGGACCCGACCCGCAACGAGGAGGAGGCCCTCAAGGAAATCTACAAGAAGCTCCGTCCCGGCGAGCCTCCGACCACCGCCAACGCCAAGGCCCTGCTCAAGCGCCTCTTCTTCGATCCCAAGCGCTACGACCTCGGCCGCGTCGGCCGCTACAAGATCAACCAGAAGCTCGACCTCAAGACCGACCTCGAGGTCCGCATCCTCGAGTCCGCCGACGTCGTCGCCGCCACCAAGTATCTCGTCCGCCTCAAGAAGGAGGACGGCATCGTCGACGACATCGACCACCTCGGTTCGCGCCGCGTGCGCACCGTCGGCGAACTCCTCGCCAACCAGTGCCGCGTCGGCCTGGCCCGCACCGAGCGCTTGGTGCGCGAGCGCATGACGCTCTATGATCAGAGCGTCGACTCGATCACGCCGCAGAAGCTCATCAACCCGAAGGCTCTGACGACCGTGATCCGCGACTTCTTCGCGCGCAGCCAGCTCTCGCAGTTCATGGACCAGATCAACCCCCTGGCCGAACTGACCCACAAGCGCCGCCTTTCCGCCCTCGGGCCCGGCGGCCTCAACCGCGAGCGCGCCGGCTTCGAGGTGCGCGACGTGCACCCCTCGCATTACGGCCGCATCTGCCCCATCGAGACGCCCGAAGGCCCCAACATCGGCCTCATCAACTCGCTCTCGACCTACGCCCGCGTCAACGAGTTCGGCTTCATCGAGGCGCCCTACCGCCTCGTCGAAAAGGGCCGCGTCCTCGACAAGGTCGTCTACCTCACCGCCGACCAGGAGGAGGGCAAGACCATCGCCCAGGCCAACGCCGAGGTGGATGACAAGGGCCACTTCATCGGCAAGGTCACCGCGCGTAATTCCGGCAACTTCCTCGAAGTCTCCGCCGACGAGGTCGACCTCATGGACGTCTCGCCCAAGCAGGTGGTCTCCGTTGCCGCCGGCCTGATCCCCTTCCTCGAGCACGACGACGCCAACCGCGCGCTCATGGGCTCGAACATGCAGCGCC
>CAZRNE010000034.1:0-34393 GCA_964601365.1 uncultured Opitutaceae bacterium
GCTCGTTCTGCGGCCTTCGGTGGATCTGGCACCCCTGGCGCGCAACTATGAGGCAGAGCTGCCGCGCGCCTTCCGTTTCGCCATACGCGGACTTGGGACGCGCGAGTCCGCGCAGTCGGAACTGCTCGCGACCTTCATGTTCCATCAGGGTTACGTGCGCGAGATCATGGCCATAGGGGCCCGTGACGCCGAGGCCCGCCATCGAGAGATCGCGGCGTTTCTCGTCGCGGAAGGCGGATAATTTTTTGCCCTTTAACCCGCGGTGGTGGCGGTCAACAGTCTGCGTCCGTGGACAAACAGGATTACGACCTCGTCATCCTCGCCGCGGGCATGGGCAGCCGCTTCGGGGGGCTCAAGCAGGTGCAGCCCGTGGGGCCGCACGGCGAGCTGATCATCGAGTATTCGGCCTACGACGCGCGCCGCGCGGGCTTCGACCGGCTCGTGCTGGTCATCCGCCGCGACATCGAGCGCGACTTCCGCGAGGCCATCGGCCGGCGCTTGGAGGCGCATTTCCACGTCGAGTATGTCTTCCAGGATGTTTCCGACCTTCCCCCCGGCATGAACCTGTCCGGAGGCCGGGTCCCACCTCGCACCAAACCCTGGGGCACGGGCCATGCGGTGCTGGCGGCGCGCAAAGCCGTGCGGCGGCCCTTCGCCGTCATCAATGCCGACGACTTCTACGGCGCGGCCGGCTATCGGGCGCTGGCGTCGCATTTCGCCGCCTCGGCCGACTGCGCGATGGTCGGCTACCCGCTGCGCCAGACGCTCTCGGAGCACGGCGCGGTCAGCCGCGGGCTCTGCGCAACCGGCAAGGACGGGCGGCTGGTGTCCATCACCGAGGTCACGAAGATCGAGAAGGCGGACACCGGCGCGCGCTACACCGACGCGGCCGGTGCGGTGCACCGGCTCACGGGCGAGGAGATCGTCTCGATGAATTTCTGGGGTTTCACGCCCGCAGTGTTCGGACAGTTGGAGAGACTGTTTGCGGACTTCCTCGCGCGGAGCGGGCAGGATCCGAAGGCGGAGTTCTACCTCCCGACGGCGCTGAGCACCTTGAACCAGCAGGGGGCGGCGCGCGTGGCCTTGCTGCGCAGCGAGGATGCCTGGTTCGGCATCACCTACCGCGAGGATTTGCCGGCGGCGCGGCAGGCGGTCGGGGCGCTGGTCAAGGCCGGCCGTTATCCCGCGCCGCTCTGGGGCTGAAATCAGTCCGCGAAGATGGCCAGGGCGGTGATGTTGTCGAAGCCGCCGCGTTCGTTGGCCGTGTCCACCATCGTGCGGACCCATTTCTCGGGCTCCTTGAAGCGATCGAGCAGGATGGCCATGTCCTCGGTCGAGACCAGGCGGGTGACCCCGTCGCTGGCGATGAGGTAGCGGTCGCCGGGCAGCACCGGCAGCGAGTCGAAGTCGCCGCAGACGGGCGGCGGCTGGCCGATGCAGCGGGTGAGCGCGTTCTTGTTCTCGATCAGCAACAGGGGGGATTCGCCGCGCTCAAGGCGCATGGCGAACTCGTTCTCCAGCGTGTGGTCGGAGGTGATCTGCGTGACCGTGGAATCGCGGAAGCGGATGAGCCGCGTGTCGCCGACGTGGCCGAAGTTGAGGTGGTCGTCGTTGAGGTGGACAAAGGTGAGGGTGGAGCCGATGCCGAGGCGAGGGCTGATCTGCCGGCCGAGGAGGTGCACCTGTTTGTTGGCGTCCTCCAGGCTGGCATCGTAGTCGACGGCTGCCCCGGGTTTCTGCTGGGCGAAAAACTCGCGCAGGGCGGTCAGGGCGAGCTTGGCGGCCTGGGCGCCCGCGGGCAGGCCGCCGATGCCGTCGGCCACGGCGTAGAGCCGGAGTTCGTCGTCGAGCAGGAAGGCATCCTGGTTTTCCTGGCGCACGCGGCCGATGTCGGTATGGGCGAAAGCGCGGATGTTCATGCTCTGGGTCGCAGTCAACCGGGCTGCCCGGCGGTATTCAAGGAAAAGGCCGAAATATTTCTTCGCGGTCGGCGCGGGTCATCCGCTCGAAGCGCGGGCAGGGCAGGGCGGCGATGAAATCGCGCCCGTAGGTCTTCGTCAGCACGCGCGGGTCGAGGATGGTCACGACGCCGCGGTCGGCGCGCGAGCGGATGAGCCGGCCGACGCCCTGTCGGAACTTGACCAGCGCCTCCGGCAGCATGATCTCGGCGAAGGCGTTGCCGCCCCGCGCCTCGACCCATTCGGCCCGGCCCTCCGCCACCGGGTGCGTGGGCGGTTCGAACGGAAGGCGGGTGATGATGACCTGCGACAGGGCCCGCCCGGGCACGTCGACGCCGGTCCAGAAGCTGTCCGTGCCGAAGAGCACGCCATTGCCGGCCTTGCGCAACAGGCGCGCCAGCTCGGTCCGCGAGGCCCCTTCGCCTTGCATCAGGAACGGGCGGCCGGCCTCCGCCAAAGCCGGGGCGAGCGCGGCGGCGGCGCCCTTCATGTCGCTGTAGCTCGTGAACAGGACCAGCGAGCCGCCCGCCACACGCAGCGTGCAGAAGCGCAGGTAGTCCACGAGGCCGTCGAGGTCGAGCCGCGCGTCGCCGCCCGGCGGCGCGATGTCGGCCGCGACGTAGGCGCGCATCTGCCGTTCGAAGTCGAAGGGCGATTTTTCGATGACCGCGCGCGCGGACTCGGCGCCCACGCGTTGCTGGAAGGGCTCGATGGCGCCGCCCATCGCCAGGGTCGCGCTGGTGAGCACCACGGCTGTCTCGCCCTCGAACAGCGTCGCGCGCAGGCGGGGTGCGACGTCGAGCGGCGCGGAACGCAGCGTCACGATCTGTCCGGTGCGGCCACCGCGCTCGAGCCAGTAGACATGGTCGGCAAGGGCGAGGCGCAGGAACGAGGTTATGCTGCCGCGCCAGGCCTTCACGCGCTCCGCCGCCTGCGTCAGCTCGTCGCCGGCCGGCGTGCCCTCCTTCGTCGTGCCGAGCCGGTCAAGCGCGGCGGTCAGCTTGAGCAGCGGCTCGTCCAGCCACGGTTCCGCTGCGCCGGGTTCGCGGATGCGGACGATGGGTTTTTGCTGGAGGAATCTGTCGCCGAGGAAGCCGAAGAACTGCGCCGAGGCCTCGAGTGCGTCCTCGACCAGCAGGCGGTCCGCCGCCGCGCCGTGGCGCTGCAACAGGCCGCGCTTCTTCTTCGGATGATAGAGCCCCTTGAGCAGGCGGTCCAAGCCGTAGGAGCTGACCGAGAGGCCGAAGTGTGCCGTGGCGATCTCGGGCAGCGTGTGCGCCTCGTCGATGACGACGAGGTCGTCGGGAAAGAGCACGCCCCGGGCGCCGCTGCCCCCGCGCCGCTCGCCTCCGGCCGCCAGCAGCGAGAAGAGCAGGCTGTGGTTGACGATGATGACGTGGGCGTCGCGCAGGCGGGCCTTGGCGCGCTGGTAGGGGCAGGAGCCGTCGCAGTGCTTGCGGCTGCAGGCGGCGGAGTCGGCGTTGACGCTTTCCCACACCTCGGGCGCCGGCGGCGGGTGCAGTTCGTGGCGCAGTCCTTCCTTGGTCGAGCCGGCCCAGGCGGCGATGCGCTTCAATTCCTCCTGCTCGGCGGTGGCGAACAGCTCGGCCTGCCCGCGCAGGGCCTGGGCCAGGCGCGTCGTGCAGAGGTAATTGGCCTTGCCGACCAGCACGGCGGAGCGGAACGGGGCGAAGTCGCGCAACTCCGGCACCTGCGCGAAGAATTTGCGGCATAGCGGCAGGTCGAGCGTGTCGAGCTGCTCCTGCAGCGAGATGGTGTGGGTGGAGACGATGAGCTGGCGTTTCTGCTCCACCGCGCGGATGAGACCGGGCAGCAGGTAGGCGAGGCTCTTGCCCACTCCTGTGCCCGCTTCACAGAGCAGCGCGCGGTCCTCGTGCAGGGCGCCCGCGATGGCGCGGGCGATGCGCTCCTGCTCCGGCCGGTGCTCCAAGCCGGAAAACCCCGCCAGCCATCCGCCGTCGGCGAAGATCGCGGCGCTGTGGGCGCGCACGTGGCAGGGCGGGGAAGTAGCGTCGCTGCTGAGGCCAATCACGCGGCGGACTGAGGCCGTGACGCACGGCGGGCGCAATTGTATTTGCGGCACCGGGACCGGCGGACAGCCTGCGCTTGTGAACCAGAAAGCTGCCAGCACGCCGGCATGGACGGATGAGCTGATCCGGTTCCTGCAGAGCCAGCCCGGGGTGGCCGCCGTCCGCGTGGATCCCGGCGAGCGCAAGGTGGCCGTCGCCACGCTGGGCGAGGTGGATGCCGCGCAGTTGGAACAGCACCTGGCGGAGGTCCTGCGCGCGCTCGACACGCAGCACGCGCCGCGCGCGGGGCGGAGCGGGGGCTTCGTGGTGCGCACCGAGGGCGGGGCCGCGCAGGTGGAGCGCCCGACCTGCGCGACGGCCCCGACCTTCTGGCAATGGCGCGACTTTGCCTGGCCGGAGGACGAACCGGAGGCACCGCACGAGCCGGAGTGGCGCAAGCTCGCCGTCCTGGCCGGGCTCTGCGGCGGCCTGGGCCTGGCGGGCTTCGCGGCGGCGCGCGCCGGGGCGCCGGGCTGGCTGGCCACGGCGCTCTACGCGGGCGCCCTGCTCGCGGGCGGTTGGGATGCGGCGATCGACACCTGGGAGAACCTGCAGCGCCGCAAGCTGGACATCCATTTCCTCATGCTCGCCGTGGCCGTGGGCGCGGTCTGCATCGGGGCCTGGGGCGAGGCCGTGCTGCTGCTCTTCCTGTTCTCCGCCTCCGGGGCCATGGAGGATTACGCGCTCGACCGCACGCACCGCGAGGTCTCCGCGCTCCTGCACAGCGCGCCCAAGCATGCGACGCTCATCGCGCCGGACGGCGCGCGGCGCGAGGTGCCGGTGGACGCGGTCCGGGCCGGGCACCGGCTGTTGGTGCGGCCCGGCGAGATTTTCGCGGCGGACGGCGTGGTCGAATCGGGCCGCACGGCCTGCGACGAGTCCACGTTGACGGGCGAGTCCGTGCCCGTGGACAAGGAGCCGGGCGCGCCGGTGTTTAGCGGCACGCTCAATCTCTGGGGGGCGGTCGAGGTGGCGGTGCGGCGCCCGGCGAGCGAGAGCACGCTGCAGAAGATCATCCGGCTCATCCAGACCGCCCAGAAGCTGCGGGCGCCGAGCGAGCGGTTCACGGACAGGTTCGGCGCGGGTTACACGGTCGCCGTGCTCGGCCTGACGGCGGCGATGTTCCTCGTCTGGTGGCTGGGCGCGGACCTGCCGGCCTTCGAGAACCGGCCCGGGCAGACGTCGGCGTTCTACCGCGCGATGACGTTGCTCGTCGTCGCCAGTCCCTGCGCCTTGGTGCTCTCGATCCCGTCGGCCATCCTCGCGGCCATCGCCTGGGGGGCGCGGCACGGCGTTCTGTTCCGCGGCGGAGCGGCGATCGAGAAATTGGCCGACGTGGGCGTGGTGGCGCTCGACAAGACCGGCACGCTGACGACGGGGCGGCTCGCGGTCGTGGGCTATGAGAGTTTTCCGGCCGGGCGCGAGCGGGAGATCAGCGAGCTGGCCTACGCGCTCGAGTCCAACTCCGAGCACCCGCTGGCGCATGCGATCGTGCGTGACGCCAAGGCGCGCGGCCTCCGCCTCCCGCGGGTGCAGGATTTCCGGAACGTGGTCGGGCAGGGCGTGCGCGGGCGGGTGGACGGGCAGGAGGTGCTGCTCGGGCGGCGCGAACTCCTGGAACTGGGCTCGCTGAAGGACTGGGCGGTGAACCTGCCCCCGGCTTCCGCCGACCTGTCGGAGGTGTGGGTGGTGGGTCGCGACGTGCTGGGCCGGGTGCTGCTGCGGGACGAGATCCGCGCGGAGTCGCGCGGGGTGCTGGCGCAGTTGCACGCCGAGGGCCTGCATACCGTGATGCTGACGGGCGACCGCCGGCATGCGGCCGAGGCCGTCGCCAAGGAGCTCGGCGTGGCCGAGGTGCGCTCGCACCTGACGCCGGAGCAAAAGGTCGCGGCCGTGGTGGAGTTGCGCCGCGGCGGGCGCAAGGTCGCCATGGTGGGCGACGGCGTGAACGACGCCCCGAGCCTGGCGGCGGCGGACGTGAGCGTGGCCATGGGCGCGCGGGGCAGCGACGCGGCCCTGGAGCAGGCGGAGGTGATCCTGATGCACGACCGCATCGACAATTTTCTCGCGGCCCTGCGCCTGAGCCGCCGGGCCAAGGCCATCATCCGGCAAAACCTGGCCATCTCGCTCGGGACGGTGGGCGTGATGGTGCTGGCGTCGCTCGGCGGCTGGGTGCCGCTCAGCGTGGGCGTGCTGGCGCACGAGGGCAGCACGGTCGTCGTCTGCCTCAACAGCCTGCGGTTGCTGGCGGGCCGGCCGGGCCGGTAGGCGATTTTCCCTGCAACCTTTCCCCGGGCGGGGCGTCTCATCCGGCATGAACACACGCGCGTTGCTGCCGGTCATCGCGGCCGGCGGATTCCTGGCGTGGGGAGGCTGCACCTTTCCCTCCTCCTCCACGGTTGTGCCCCGCAATCAGGCCAACCAGATCCAGACGGCCGACTACGGCACCATCCTGAAGGTCCGCGAGGTCACGATCGAGGGCCGGCGCACGCACATCGGGCAGGCGGGCGGCGCCCTGGTGGGCATCGCGGCGGCCGCGCCGAGCGACGGCAGCCGCGGCGGCCGTGACCGGCAGCTGGCGCAGGCCGGCGCCGCCATCGTCGGTTCCGTGGTGGGCGAGGCCGTCGAGGAGGCCGTGACCCGCAAGGTCGCGCAGGAGATCACCGTGCAGATGAAGGACGGCCGCATCGTGGTGATCACGCAGGAATCCCCGCCGCTCTACCGGGTGGGCGACGAGGTCCAGGTCATCCATAGTCCCGCCGGTGCGCGCGTGGCGATGGCCACCGACTACTAGAAGCTAACCGAAAACTGGGTTTCTGTGGTGGGCAGCGCGCTTGCGCGCGCTCGTTGCTCACTGAGGCGCGCCCAAGGTCGCTGACCCACGAACACCAACGACAGGGTTACCGGTTGGCCGCTAGTCCTCGATCCAGACCGGGTCGCCGGTGCGCACGGCGTCGAACAACTCGATGACCTCGAGGTTGTGCATCTGCACGCAGCCGCTGCTGGCGGGCGACCCGAGGCGCTCCTCGTGGTTGGTGCCGTGGATGTAGACGTAGCGCCCGTGGGTGTCGACGGATTCACCGGCGGCATTGGTGCCGGCGTTCACGCCGGGTTCCAGCCCCCGCAGCCAGAGGATGCGGGTCGTGATGAGGTTCTTCGCCTGCTCGTCGGCCGGCAATTCCGAGTAATGCCGGCCGATGGCCACCCGGTTCTTGAAGACGATGCCGGGCGGCTGGCCCGCGCCGATCTTCTCGGCGACCTCGTGCAGGCCGCGCGGGGTGCCGAGGGAGTCCTTGACGTTGCACGGCGGGCGCAGCGAGGTGGAGACGACATAGGCCTTCTGCAGACGCCCCTCGGTCACGAGCCAGAGGCGTTGCTCCGCGATGGAAACGGCCAGCAGGCGCGCCGGTGCCTTGCCGCGCAGGGCGGTGGCTTGCTCGAGCGCACGCTGGATGGTCGGGTTCAACGGCGGCATGGTCGGGTGGGGCGGGAGGCCCGGTCAAGCGTGCTCCGCGCGGCGCAATTCCCCCTTGCCGCTGCCGGCCGGCCGGGGCTTAGTGCCGGGCCGGACGCTTAGCTCAGTTGGTTAGAGCATCTCGTTTACACCGAGGGGGTCGGGGGTTCGAGTCCCTCAGCGTCCATTCTTCGCCAACAGAGGTGAAAGCAAAGCCAGCCAGCGTCAGCCTTGCGCCGGAGGGGATTTGCGCTGGCTTCGCCGTCCGAGTGGCTGCGAATGGCACGGTCCCCGCAAAATTAGTGTTCATAAGTGCCCGTTAGTGGTTTCAGTGGGGCTCCGTGAAATTCATCCTCGCCACCAGAAAAAGCCCGCTCGCGCTTGCCCAAGCGGAGATGACCGCGGCCTGTTTCCGCGAAAAACTCGGGGCGGACTGCGAGCTGCTCAAGGTCGTCACCACCGGCGACCGCCAGGCCGAGTGGTCGCTGGCCAAGCAGGGGGGCAAGGGACTCTTTACGGCCGAACTCGAACAGGCCCTGTTGCGGGGCGATGCGCACGCCGCCGTGCACAGCTGCAAGGATCTGCCGGGGGAAAATCCGCCGGGGTTGGTCGTCGCCGGATTCCTGCCGCGGGAAGTGACGCACGACGTGCTCATCCTGCGCGAGGGCGTGACCGTGCCGGCCACGATCGCCACGAGCAGCCCGCGGCGCCAGGGCCAGATCGCGAAGCTGTTCCCGCAGGCGAGGTTCGCCGAGATCCGGGGCAACGTGGACACTCGGCTCAAGAAGATCGCCGCCGGTGCGGCCGACGCCACGATCCTCGCCGCGGCCGGCATGAAGCGGCTCGGCATCCACGGTTGGCCGGGACTGGTGTTCCGACCGCTGACTTTCCATGAGAGCGTGCCGGCGGTGGGGCAGGGGGCCATCGCCATCCAGTGCCGGGCGGACCTCGCCGCGCGGCTGGTGCCGGCGCTCGATGCCGCCACGGCGCGGGCCGTCAACCTCGAGCGCGCCTTCCAGGCCGCGGTGGGCGCGGGTTGCCAGATCGCTTTCGCGGCGCACGTCGAGGGCGCAAACCTGCATTTTTTCCACGCCAACACCGGCATCCGTCGGTTCCGGCTGGCCGAGGCCGATTTTACGGCGCCCGCGGCCACGGCGGCGCGCATCCTCAAGGAGCTTGGTTTCCATGCCTGAACAAAAGGACCTCACCGGCCGGCGCATCGTCCTGACCCGTGCGCGCGAGCAATCCTCCGACTGGCGCCGCCAGCTTGAGGCGCGCGGCGCCACCGTGCTCGAATTGCCGCTGCTCCAGGTGACCAAGGATATCGACAAGCAGGTGCTGGCCGATTGCCTGACCGAGCTCGGCACCTACGAGTGGCTGCTGTTCACCAGCGCGAACGGCGTGCGGTTCTTCTTCGAGGAATTCCACCGCCTGTTCGACGACATCCGCTCGCTCGGCCTGATCCGCATCGGCGCCGTGGGCGAGGCCACCGCCGCCGCGGTGCGCGCCCAACACCTGCGCGTCGAGCTGATGCCCGACAAGGCCACGGGCGAGGCGCTCGCCAAGGCCCTGCTGGCCCGCGAATCGATGGACAGCGCCAAGGTGCTCGTCGTGACCGGCAACCGCAACCGCGACACGCTCGTGAGCCTGCTGGAGGAGGGGCGCGCCATCGTGGACCAGCTGCCCGTCTACAAGACCGAGGGCGCGACGGACCTCGCCTCCGATGCGGCCGCCGTCGATTACCGTGCGCACGGGGCCGATGCGGTGTTTTTCGCCAGCCCGTCGGCCGCGCAGGCGTTCCACGACCAGGCCGCCGCGCTCAAACTCGGCGCCAAGGCGCGGCCGCCGCTGCTCGGCGGCATCGGGCCGACCACCGCGGCCGCGATGCGCGAGCTGGGCCTGCGGGTCGACTTCGAGGCGGCCGAGCCCAGCCTCGACTCGCTCGTCGCCGCGCTCTTACCTCGCCTCAAATGAAAGTCCCCTTCCTCGACCTGAAGCTGCAGCACGCACCGTTGCGCGCGGAGGTGCTGGCCGCCCTCGCCGACACCTACGACCACACCCGCTTCTGCCTCGGCAAGGACGTGGAGGATTTCGAGAAGGCCTTCAGCGCGGCCTTCGGTCATCCGCGCACGCTCGGCATGAACAGCGGCACCTCGCCGCTGCACATCGCCTCGCTCTGCGGCGGCTTCGGGCCGGGGGACGAGATCATCACGACGCCCTTCACCTTCGCGTCGAGCTGCTGGGGCATCAGCTATGTCGGGGCCAAGCCGGTCTTCGTGGACATCGACCCCGACACCTGGTGCATCAGCCCGGAGGCCGTCGCCAAGGCGGTCACACCCAAGACCAAGGGCATCGTGGTCGTGCACATCTTCGGCCAGCCCGCGCGGATGGACGAGATCATGGCCGTCGCCAATCAGCACAAACTGTTCGTGGTCGAGGACTGCGCCCAGGCCGTCGGCGCCACCTACAAGGGCCGGCCGGTCGGCGCCATCGGCGACTGCGGCACGTTTAGCTTCTATCCGACCAAGAACCTCGGCGCCTGCGGCGAGGGCGGGGCCTTCGTCTCGAAGCATCCGGCCGTGATGGACAAGGCGCAGCTGCTCCGCGTCCACGGGTCGCCCAAGCGCTATGCGCACACGGAGGTCGGGTTCAATTTCCGCATGGACGGGTTCCAAGGCGCCATCCTCAACATCAAGTTGAAGCATCTCGCGAAATGGACGGCCCGTCGCCGCGCCATCGCCGCGCGTTACCGCGCGGGGATAATGCTGAAGGACGTGCAACTGCCCGTCGTGCCCGCCTACGGCGAGAGCGTGTGGCACCAGTTCACGATGCTGCATCCGCGCCGCGACGACCTGCGCGCGCATCTCGACAGGCACGGCGTAGGCACGGAGATCATCTATCCCGGTCCGATGCATCGCCAGCCCTGCTATGCCTCACTGGGCTATGGCGCCGGCAGCGTGCCGATCGCTGAGCGCACCAGCGCCACCTGCCTCAGCCTGCCGATCTTCCCCGAACTGACCGACGAGCAGGTCGAGCACGTGATCAAGTCCGTGAATTCATTCTGACCACGGATGACACGGATGGTCACGGATTGCAGATGGTCATCAGTGAATATCAGTGCAATCAGTGGTTAAGAAAATGATCGGCGAGATCACATTGAAGATTTGCGGCATCACACGCGCGGAGGACGCCGTCGCGGCGGCGGAGATCGGTGCGGACTGGCTCGGCTTCATCTTCTATCCGCCCTCGCCGCGCAATTTGACGCGAGAACAATACATCGCGCTTCGCGGCCGTCGGGTGGCTGAATCTGGTGGGGGGTGGCGCCCCGCCGCCCCGCGGCTCACCGTGGACGGTTCGCCCTGCCAAGTTATGGTTCCACGGCACGTCGCCGTCTGCGTGGAGCCGGCCCCGGCCGACCTGGCGCAGCTCGCCGCCCTTGGCTTCGACGCCTTCCAAGTCCACTTCGCGCACACGACGCCGGTGCACCGGATCGCGGCGTGGGCGGAGACTGTGGGCGTCAACCGCCTCTGGCTGGCACCCAAGCTGCCTCCCGGCGAGGACGTGAAGCCGGAGTGGCTGCCCTTGGCGCAGACCTTCCTCCTGGACACCTTCCACGCCGACAAATTCGGCGGCACGGGCCGGACCGGCGACTGGGCGAAGTTCCAGCGCCACGCGATCGCGCATCCCGGCAAGATCTGGATCCTCTCAGGCGGCCTCAATCCCGAGAACATCGCCGTGGCGGTCACCGCCACAGGGGCGCGCTTCGTCGATATTAACAGCGGGGTTGAAGCTTCCGCTGGCCGCAAGGATAGGGCGAAATTACTTTCTCTCGCCCAATCGTTGCGTGCATGAGTTTTGAGAAGGAAATCCCCCGCCATCTCCCGCGTCTGCGGGCATTCATCCGCCGCCGGGTAAATTCGGCAGCGGACGCCGAGGACCTCCTGCAGGAGACATTGCTGAAGGCCTTCCGGCAGCGGGCGGCCTTGCGGCAGAATGACCGGCTGGGAGCGTGGCTGCACCGCATCGCGCGGACCACCTTGACCGATCATTTCCGGAAGCGCCGGCCAGAGGAGGAATTCACCGATGGTGCGGCGCCCGCCGATGAGACCCGCTTCCTCAAGGTCAGTGAAGCTGTCGCAAAATCGGCCGAGTGCTACCTCAACACCCTGCCGGCGCCGTATCGGGAGGCGGTGCGCTTGGCCGACTATGAGGGTTTGCCGCATGCGGAGGTCGCACGCCGGTTGGGCATCACGCTGACCGCGGCCAAGTCGCGCATCCGGCGCGGCAAGCAGCGCATCCTCGAGTTGATGCATGAATGCTGCCGCATGGAATTCGACCGCCGGGGTCGGGTGGTGGATTACGTCCGGCGCGACGGCCGTCCTTGCCGGTTGGATTGAGGAATCATTTCAAAACCCATCTGCGGTCATTGAGGTGGAACCCGGCCCCCGGACGGGTTCAGAGCGCGTCCAGAGGCCGCGCTCCACCATGGGCCGCACCGGTCGCAGGGGGAGCGGCACAAGCGCGCTGCCCCACCACAAAACCCGGTTTCCGGATAGCTTCTGGATTTCCTGCGTCTTTTTGCTGATCGGTGCGTCAGCAGGGGTGATGAAAACCACCTTAACCCCCTTCGTTTCCCGGGCCATTGCGGGTGTGCTGATTCTCCTCGGCACCGCATCGTCGTTCGCTGCCAATGCGCCCTGCGATCCTTGCAACCCGTGCGGCGGTTCGAAAGCCGCGCGCGGACACTACGCCAAGCTCGCCAAGCTGGACCCCAACCCCTCGGCGCCCGACCTGCCGATTGACGCCCAGACCTATCCGAACAACCCCGCCTCGGTTGACCGGCTCAAGACCGCCAAGCCCGAGTTCATCCGCATCCCGCTCGACGAGATCAGGCTGCCCTTCATGCCCGCCAACAGCTCGGCGCAGACCCGCGCCGAGCTCGACTACCTGCTGCGCCTCCAAGCCCAGCGCACCGACCAGGAGGGCGAGCGCGCGCTCTACTTCGCGCCGTGGGGTTACAGCACCAGCACGAAGCCCGGCGACCCGAACCACGAGGCCTACCAGGCCAACCTGTTCTACGTCGGCCGTTCCATCGGCACCTGGTTCAACGCCAAGTCGCTGCCCCTGACCGCCGCGCTCTGGCACCGCATGTGGCGCGACGCCAGCTGGCATGTCTGGGCGCTGAAGTTCAAATACTCCCGCATCCGGCCCAACGCCATCGACCCGGCGATCAAGAACCTGCAGGAGACGCCGTGGGCGGCCTTCCCCAGCGGTCACTCGTCATTCGCGCACATCCTCGCCCACCTCTACGGCGAGCTCGCGCCGGAATTCTCCGACGTGTTCCTCAAGGACGCGCACGACATCGGACACTCGCGCGAGATCATCGGCGTGCATTTCCCGAGCGACACGGAGTCCGGCCGCGTCTTCGCCCGGCAGTTCGTGGACCGGTTGCTCGCCAACCCGGAATTCCGCGCCGAGTTCGAGAAAGTCCGCGAGGAGTGGAAGCGCGTCCGCGCCGCCTCGCCGGACTGACGCTCAGAACCCGGGCATGCCCATGCCGCCGCGGCCTTTCATGGCCTCCATCTGGCGCATGAGCTTCTTCTGGTTGCCGCCCTTCATCAGCTTCATGAGCTTCTGCATCTGTTCGAACTGCTTCATGAGCTGGTTGACCTCGACGACGGGCACGCCCGCGCCCTTGGCGATGCGGATGCGGCGGTTGCCGTTGAGGAGGGAGGGCTTGCGGCGCTCCTGCACGGTCATCGACTGGATGATGGCCTCCGTGCGCTTGAGCTGCCGGTCGGAGTCGTCGGGCAGCTGCACGCCGCTCATGCCGGGCATCATGCCCATGATGGACTGCATCGAGCCCATCTTCTTCACCTGCTGCATCTGCGCGAGGAAGTCCTCCAGGTTGAAGTCCGCCTTGCGCATCTTCTCCGCCATGCGCTCGGCCTCCTTCTGGTCGATGGTCTCCTGCGCCTTCTCGACCAGCGAGACCACGTCGCCCATGCCGAGGATGCGCGAGGCGAGGCGGTCCGGGTAGAACGGCTCGAAGTCCGCCGTCTTCTCGCCGGTGCCGGCGAACTTGATGGGCACGCCCGTGACGGCCTTGATCGACAGGGCCGCGCCGCCGCGGGCGTCGCCGTCGAGCTTGGTCAGCACGAGGCCGGTGAGGCCGAGGGCGTCGTGGAAGGCCTTGGCCACGTTGACGGCCTCCTGGCCGAGCGCGCCGTCGGCCACGAGCAGGACCTCGTCGGGCTGCACGGCCGTGCGGAGGCGCTTCACCTCATCGATGAGGTCGGTGTCGATCTGCAGGCGGCCGGCGGTGTCGAAGAGGATGACGTCGGCGTTGGCCGCGGTGGCGGCCTCGAGGGCACGCGCGCCGATGGCGGGCACGTCCTTCGAGGCGCGGTCGCAGAAGAAGCCCAGTTCCTCCTGCCGGGCGAGGATCTCGAGCTGGTCGATGGCGGCGGGGCGGTAGACGTCGCAGGCGACGAGGTAGGGCCGGGCGCCCTTTTTCTTCAGGAACTTGCCGAGCTTGGCGGTCGAGGTCGTCTTGCCCGCGCCGTGGAGACCGACCATCAGGACGCGCAACGGGCGCTTGGCGGACAGCTCGGTCGCGCCCTCGCCGAGGAGCTTCACCAGCTCGTCGTGGATGATCTTCACCACCTGCTGGCCGGGGGTGACGGACTTGAGCACCTCCTGGCCGGCGCATTGGGCCTGCACGCGGTCGATGAACTCGCGCGCGACCTTGAAGTGCACGTCGGCGGCCAGCAGGGCGGCGCGCACCTCCCGGAGGGCGTCGGCCATGTTTTCCTCGGTCAGGCGGCCGGTGCCGCGGAGGTTGCGGAGGGCGGAGGTGAGCTTGTCGGTGAGGGAGGCGAACATGGAGCCCGGCAACGTAGGCTCCGGGCCGCCCGCGACAAGCGATAACCGGCGCTTGCCAACCGGCCGGGGCCTTCCAGCTTCGGGCCATGCCGCGCACCGTCGCCATCGTGGGCCGCCCCAACGTGGGCAAGAGCCGCCTGTTCAACCGACTGGCGAAGAAGCGCATCTCCATCGTGCACGACCAGCCGGGCGTGACGCGCGACATCGTGTCGGCCGAGATCGCCGACGGCGGCTACACCCTCCTCGACACCGGCGGACTCGGCCTGCAGGACGCCAACACCCCGGCCAAGCTCATCGCCGCCGCGGAGGAGCAGGTGAAATTCGCCGTCGAGGCGGCCGACCTCATCCTCTTCACCGTCGACGCCCGCGAGCGCCTGACGGCCAACGACGAGAAGATCGCCGGCTGGCTGCGCCGCAGCCGCAAACCCGTCGTGCTCGTCGCCAACAAGGCCGACCATGGCGCCGACAAGGTCGAGAGCGTCGGTGAGCTGCACCGTCTCGGCTTTGGCGAGCCGGTCTTTGTCTCGGCCGAGCACGGGAAGGGCGAGGCCGACCTGCGCGAGACCATCGTGCGGCGCTTAGGGCCGGAGGCCCCCGCCCCCGAGCGCACGGGACCCAAGCGGCTGACGATCTGCTTCGTCGGCCGGCCCAACGTCGGCAAGTCCTCGCTCAGCAACCGACTGCTCAAGAGCGAGCGCCTGATCGTCAGCGAGGTGCCGGGCACGACCCGCGACTCCGTGGAGCTGGAGTTCGACTACCAGTTCCGCGACAAGCGCACCGTGCCGTTCCGCCTCATCGACACGGCAGGCATCCGCGCGGCGACGAAGCTGTCGTCCTCGGTCGAGTATTTCTCCCGCGTGCGCTCGCTGGAGGCGATCCGCAGCGCCGACGTGGTGTTCATGGTGCTCGACGCCGTGGACGGCGTGACGCAGCAGGACAAGGCCATCGCCGGCGAGATCGTCGCGGCGGCCCGGCCGATCGTGGTGGTGGTGAACAAATGGGACCTGGTCTTCGCCGCGCTGCGTCGCGGGGAGTTGAAGCAATACAAGGGCGAGCGTGATTTCCGGGAGAAATTCGAGGCCGCGCTCTACCAGCGCCTGTTCTTCACGCCCGGCGCGCCGGTGATGTTCGTGTCGGCGCTGACGGGCAACGACATCGAGCGCATGCTCAAGGCCGCGCGCTCGCTCGACGAGCGGCTGGAGCGCAAGATCCCCACGGCGAAGCTGAACAAGGCCATCGTGGAGCTGACCGACCGCAACCCGCCGCCGGCGATCGGCGGGCAGAGGTTCCGGGCCTATTACGCCACGCAGACGGGCAACCGGCCGTTCCGCATCAAGGTGTTTTGCAACCGCGAGGGCAACCTGACCGAACAATACCGCCGCTACCTCGAGGCCGGCCTCGTCAAGGAGTTCGACCTCGACGGCTGCCCGATCCACTTCGACCTGGTGGGCAAGAAAAAGCAGGACATCGCCGAGCGCCTCGCCCACAAGGCGCGCCGCCGCGACGCCGCCCCGGCGGCGGCGGGCGACGATGCCGATTTCGCCGGACTCATGGATGACTGAGTGAAGCATGATCGCGTCCTGTCATTCTGAGCGGCTTGTCCTCCGAAGCCTCGGCGAAGGAGGAAGCGAAGAATCCAGATTGGCCGAGGGCGATGGATCCTTCACTGCGTTCAGGATGACAACCGATCGGGAGGATTGATATGCTGAGTGTTGTGTTCATGGGGTCGGATGCAATCGCGCTGCCCATGCTCGAGTGGCTGGCGGGCGAGGGTGCACGCCAGGCACGGCTGGTGGCCGTCTACACGCAACCCGACCGCCCCGCCGGCCGGGGCCAGAAGGTGCAGCCGAACGCGATCAAGGCCTGGGCGCTGGCCCGCGGCCTGCCGGTGCTGCAGCCGGAGAAGTTGCGCGAGGATGAGCTGGCGCGGCTCAAGGAGTGGCAACCCGATGTGTCGCTGGTGATGGCCTACGGCCACATCCTGCGGCCGGATTTCATCGAGACGCCCCGGCTCGGCACGCTGAATTTCCACGCCTCCATCCTGCCCGCCTATCGCGGTGCCTCGCCGATCCAGACGGCGATCGCTTGCGGCGAGCGTGAGACCGGCGTGTCGCTGATGCGGATCGTGCCCGCGCTGGATGCCGGGCCGGTCGCGGATCTCGAGCGGGTGTCCATCGGAGCGCACGACACGGCGACGGAGGTGGAGGCGAAGCTCGCCCGGGCCTGCGTGCCGTTGCTGGCCCGCAATCTTCCCGCGCTGGCGGAAGGACGACTGGTGTTTCGCGAGCAGGATGCCGCGGCGGCGACTTATTGCCGCCGGCTGGAGAAGTCCGACGGTGTGCTCGATCTCGGCCGCCCGGCCTCCGAGCTGGCCGCGCGCATCAACGGACTCATGCCGTGGCCGGCGGTCACGCTCACGCTGAACGGCCAACCCGTGAAGATCGGCCTCGCCGACGCCGTGCCGCCCGACGTTTGTCATACATTATATGACAGACGCAGTGAGCCCGGGACGGTGCTGGGCGCGGATGCAGAGGGCCTCGTCGTCGCAACGGGGCAGGGGGGGCTGCGCTTGTTGCGCCTGCAGCGGCCGGGCGGGAAAATGCTGCCCGCGGCCGAGTTTCTCCGGGGTTTTCCTGTGGCGACGGGCACGGTGCTGCCCTCCGTGCCCATGCCGCCGCTGGTGTCGCGCGAACCGTTCGGCCGCAAACCGGTCTAAGGCTTGTTTTTCAACCCCGTTGTCCTATCCATGCACCCCATGAGGTTACTTTTCGTCCTGTTGGCGTCGGCCACGTTGCTGGCCGCGCAGAACAATCCCGTCGACCAGTTGCGCGCCGAGATGGCCGCGATGCGCGAGGACATGCGCATGCTCAACCAGCGCGTCGGCGAGCTGACCCTGACCGTGGAGCAGCTGAACCGGGAGAATAACCAGCTCCAGGCCAAGGCCAACCAGAGCTACGTGACCGTGGCGCAGCTCAACGACGCCGTGGCGGACATGAACAAGGCGCTGCGCGCCGGGCTCACCGACCAGCGCCGTGACATCCTCGACCAGGTGGGCGACCGCATCGAGAAGCTCGCCCGCCAGACGCAGTCGGCGCTCGACGCCTTGGCCAAAAACCAGGCCACGCGGCCGGCGATCAACCCCGGTGGCTTCAGTGAGAATTATCCGAAGGACGGCATCAGCTACACCGTGCAGTCCGGCGATACGCTCGACGTCATCGCGCGCAAGACGGGCGCGAAGAAGATTGATATCATTAACGCCAACAGGATCAGCGACCCGAGCCGCATCCTGGCGGGGCAGACGCTGTTCATCCCCGGAGGCAAATAATATGGCTGCGAACAAATCCCGCTTGGGCCGCGGACTCGGCGCCCTCATCACCGGCGCCGCCGCGACGCCCAAGCCCGCGGCTGCGCCGGCCGCCCCCGCGGCCTCAGCCCCCGCCGCCCCCCCCGAGGGCATGCCGGGATACCGCGAGATTCCCGTGTCGGCGATCGAGCCCAGCCCATACCAGCCCCGCCGCGAATTCGAGCAGGGCGCGCTGGACGAACTCGTTGAAAGCATCCGGGCCGAGGGATTGCTTCAGCCCATCGTGGTGCGGCCCGCCGGCGACAAGTTCCAGCTGATCGCCGGCGAGCGCCGCTGGCGCGCCTTCCAGCAGCTCAAGCTCAAGAGCATCCCCGCCCGCGTGATGCAGTCGAACGACTCCTCATCCGCCGCTCTCGCGCTGATCGAGAACCTGCAGCGTGAAGGCCTCAACCCGATCGAGGAGGCGCACGGCTACGCCAGTCTCATCCGCGATTTCGACCTCACCCAGGACGCCGCCGCCCAGCGCGTGGGCAAGGGCCGCGCGACCGTGGCCAATTCGCTCCGCCTGCTCGGCCTCGAGGCCGAGCTGCAGGGCTTCGTCGCCCGCGGCCTGTTGAGCGTCGGCCACGCCAAGGTCCTGCTCGGGGTGGAAGACACCGCCGTGCGCGCGCTGCTGGCGCGCAAGACCATCGAGGAAGGCTGGAGCGTCCGTTCGCTCGAGGAGGCCGTGAAGCGCGGCGGCAAGGGCGGCTCACGCCGCCGCCGCATGCCCGCCGCCGAGGCCGCGACCCTGACCGACATCGAGAAGAAGCTCACCTCGCACCTCGGCGCCCGGGTGGCGCTCAAGCACTCGCCGCGTCGCGGCCGCATCATCGTCGAATACAAGGGCAACGAGGACCTGCAGCGCGTGCTCGAACGGATGGGCGTGCAGCTATAAATCCTTTCGCTGTAGTCAGGTGCAAAGCATACGAGGGCGGCATTTGCACCCGTCCACAGGCCGGGTTCCACCGGACTGATTGATAACGGAACGATGGTTGACAAGGCCGGTCGCACTCCGTTGGTTGGCCCGCTTTATGAGCATCGTCATCAGCATTCTCACGGTCGTCCTGATCCTCATTTCCCTGTTCCTCGTCCTCGTGGTCCTCATGCAGAAGGCCAAGTCGGACGGCGCGGTCGCCGCGATGGGCGGCAGCAGCATGGAGTCCACCTTCGGCGCCGAGACGGGCAATGTGCTCTCGAAGGCCACGATCAACGCGGCCATCGCCTTCTTCGTCATCAGTTTCGCGCTCTACATCCTGCACGTGCGGCAGGCCAAGCAACAGGTGGAGGCCGAGTCGACCCTGCCCAAGGTGGCCGCTCCGGCCACGGCTCCCGCGCCGGCCGCGACCCCGGCCCCCGCCGGCGACAAGCCCAAGCCCTGACCTGTCCATGTCGCGGCCCCTGCGCATCCGGGCCCTGCTTTTGACGGCGTTCGCCCTGTCGGCGACCGCCGTTTCACTTTTCGGGCAGTCACAGGCGCGCCCGGCTCCCCGTTATCTGCAGGACAAGCGCGACGAGGCCGAAGGGGCGCGGGCATTGGAGCAGTTCCGGCAGGCCGGCCTGGCCGGCGATTACTGGCTGGAATTCGAGCTGCGGGTGCTGCCGCGAAAAGGCGAGGAGCGCACGCTGCGCGGCCAGCTGTTCGGGACGATGCGCCCGCAGGGGCCGCTGTCGCGCCTGGTCCTGCCTGGCGACGGCGGAATCGCAACCGAGCAGCGCTGGCTCTTCGGGGCGGCGGGAACAGGCGGGGCGTGGCAATGGCGCGCCGGCGAGCCCGGTGGCCGCGTGGTCGGGCTGGAACAGAGCCTTGCTCCGCTGACCG
Organism: uncultured Opitutaceae bacterium; assembly: GCA_964601365.1. Taxonomy (GTDB): domain Bacteria; phylum Verrucomicrobiota; class Verrucomicrobiia; order Opitutales; family Opitutaceae; genus Didemnitutus. The sequence continues at coordinate 19,553 of CAZRNE010000034.1, forward strand.
GCACAGAGGTGACACTCTTCGACCTGCAGATGCCCTTTCTGTCGTGGCCGGAGCGCGTCTATGAGGGGCTGGCCAAGGTGCGCGGCCGGCCGGCCCACACCTTCCTGCTTTACGCGCCCGCGGAGGTCCGCGCCGCGCAGCCGGATCTCGCCGCCGTGCGCGTGTCGCTCGACGGGCAGTTCCTCGCGCTGGTTCAGGCCGATTTCCTCACCGCCGAAGGCAAGTCCGTGAAGACAATCTCCGTGCTGGAGGTGAAAAAGCTGGGCGAGCAGTGGATCGTGAAGTCGGTGGACGTGCGCAACGCCCGCACGCGCGACAAGACGCGTTTCCAGGTGGTGGCAGCCGCGCTCGAACAGGCCTGGCCGCGGCCGGCCTTCGAGCCGGAGCGGCTCGGCGACGAGAACCCGGCGGTGCCGGCAGGCGCCGTGCAGCGCTTCTGAGGCCGGATTTGATGACAGGGCCGGGGGCTTGCGTTGCCGCGGACGAACCCTTTTTGTCCGGGCGCACATGAGCAACCCGCATCCGCTTTCCGTCTGGGCCCGCAATGTCTCGCCGTCGCCGACACTGGCGATCGACGCCAAGGCCAAGGCCATGATCGCGGCGGGCGAGCCCGTGTGCAGCTTTGCGGCGGGCGAGCCGGATTTTGACACGCCGGACTTCATCAAGGAAGCCGCCATCGCCGCCTTGCGGGCCGGCAAAACGAAATACGCGCCGACGCCGGGCATCGAGCCCCTGCGGGCGGCCGTCGCGGAGCGCTATGCGGCCGAATACGGTTACAAGGTCGCGCCGACGCAGGTCGTCGTGTCGCCCGGCGGGAAATATTCCTGCTTCATCGGCCTGCAGGCCGTGGTCAACCCCGGCGACGAGGTCCTGATCCCCGCGCCGTATTGGGTCAGCTACCCCGAGATGGTGAAACTGTGCGGCGGCGTGCCCGTGAACCTGCCCACCGACGACCGCGGCGGGTTCAAGATCACCCCCGCCCAGCTCGAGGCAGCCGTCACGCCCCGCACGCGGGTCCTGATCTTCAACAGTCCCTCGAATCCCACGGGCGTCGTCTACGGCCGCGCCGAAATCGAGGCCATCGCGGCGGTCTGCGTGCGCCGCAACCTCTACATCCTCTCCGACGAGATGTATGAGCACCTCATCTATGACGGCAAGACGCCCACCTGCATGGCCACGCTGAGTCCCGAGGTGGAGAAGCGCACGATCACCGTCGCGGGTTTTTCCAAAACCTACTCGATGACGGGCTGGCGTCTGGGCACGCTGGTGGCGCGGCCCGACATCGCGAAGGCGGCCGGTGAGCTGCAAAGCCAGATGTCGTCGAACGCCACGACCTTCGGCCAATACGGCGCCCTCGCCGCGCTCAAGGAAAAGGACAAGGCCCGCGAATCACTCGCGGCCATGAAGGCGGCCTTCGACCGGCGCCGGAAGCTCATGCACGCCGGTCTCAACGCCATTCCCGGCATCACCTGCCTGCTGGCCGAGGGGGCGTTCTACCTGATGCCCAACATCAGCTCCTTCGGTCTCAGCTCGGACGACTTTTGTGCCCGCCTGCTGGAGCAGGAGAAGGTCGCCACGGTGGCCGGCTCCGGTTTCGGCGCGGAGGGCTACATGCGGCTGAGCTACGCCACCAGCGATGAGACGATCAAGGAAGGCCTGGCCCGGCTGGCGCGGTTCTGCAGGGGGTTGAAGAAGTAAGCCTGACCGAGGAGACCGAAAAGCGCATGGCTTGCCAGCCAAGCCATCAAGCACACGCCGAGGTTGGAATTGTCCTCCTTCGCCAAGGCTCCGGAGGACAGCCATCGTCTCGCTTTTGCTCGGCGAAGGCTGGTGCTCAGGGGGGGACTCGAACCCCCACGCCTTACGGCACACGCACCTCAAACGTGTGTGTCTACCAATTCCACCACCTGAGCGGATAACCAGCGAGGAAGGCGCAATAAGGTAAACGCCTCCGGGCTTGTAAAGCCCCGAAATGCGCTTGCTTCGCCCTCGGGGGCTGGGACACTCCGCCTCTTCGCGTCACCTGACCCGTGACGCGGAACATCAAGCAACAATACCGACTCCCACCGGGTAACCACGCCCGTTTTTCCGCAGTTTACATGGACGACACCAAGCCCGCCCAAGAAGGCAACGAGCCGGGGTTGAACAAAATCGACCTCAGCGCCTTGCAGGATTTCAGCTTCGGCACCCAATGGACCGAGGTAAAACCGGTCTCCCCGCAGCGCCGGGAACGCGACTTCGATCGCGGTCACCGTGAGCGGCGTGGGGACGGTCCCGGTCCGGGCGGCGACGCGAAGCGCGACCGCCGGGGCTTCAAACGTCCGGCCGGCGCCCCCGCGGGCCCCGGGGATGCAGCCGGTCCCGGCCAGCGACCTGACCGGGAGGAGCGGCCGCGCGGCGATGGTTTCCGTGGCGGACCGCGCCGGGACTTCCGGGGCGGCGACCGCCGCGATTTCCGCGGAGGTGAGCGGGGCGACTACCCGTCGCAGGACCGTGCGCCTTACGTCAGCCCGTATTTCAACGTCACCATCTATCCTGAGGATGCCGGATTCGCCGCGATGGTGAAGGCCGTGCGCGCCTCCTGCCGCACCTTCCAGCTCTTTGAGATCACCAAGGCCGTGCTCGATAAGAACGAGCGCTTCGTGATCGTGGTGCAGCGCAAACCCGCCCAAGGGGAGCGCCCGGCCGCCCCGGCTCCCTCCGAGGGCACGGAGCCCTCCGCTGGCGAATCGCCCAAGCGCGAGAAGCTGCCGCCGCTCTACTATTCCGTGCCCGACCATCTGCCCTTCGACACGGAAGAGGCGGCCATCGCGCACGTGCTCAAGAACCACCTGGCGCTCTTCTTCGACACCCAGGAAGTCGAGATCGACCCGCCCAAGGGCAATTTTCCGATCATCAACAAGTGCGGCATCACGGGAGAGCTGCTCGGTCCGCCGAACTACCACCGCTACCAGCAGATCATCCAGCAGCACCACGCCACGCGGCTGGGCCGCATGTCGTTCGAGCGTTTCCGCGACAGCATCACCTCCGTGCGCGAGCCGGAGGTCGTCCAGCAGTGGCTGGACAAGATGAAGAAGGCCACCCGTTACATCTGGAAGGGAGTGCCGCCCAAGGGCACAAAGTCCACCCCGCCGATGCCCGTGGCGGAGAAATCCGCGGAGGCCGCCTCTGCGGCTCCTGCGCCGGCCGAGCCGGCGACGCCAGCCGCGGAGTCAACGCCCGCTCCGGAGCAGCCGGTCCAGGCCGCTCCGACAGCGGAGGCTCCCGCACCCGCCGCCGAGGCCGCCCCGGACAAGCCGGTGGTGACCTTTGACTCCCTCGACGAGGCCCGGGCCCACCTGTTGGCCGAGGGCAAGCATGCCGTCGTGCGGGCCGTCGAGCACGTGCGGTTCCATGGCAAGAACGTCGCCCTCATCCCGCCCGGAGAGATCCGCCGCGCGGTCGAGGGACACATCGAGCGCCAGCGCAAGTTCCCGCTCGACACCGCCAATGCGCTCCGCGGCCGCCTGCGCCGCGAGGGCTTCACGATCTTCAAGAAGGGCGCGCGCGGCGTCTCCTACGTTTGCGCGGTCAAGCGCCGCTTCCGCGTGCCGGGCCAGGTGTTCTCCGAGAGCATCACGGCGCTCATCGATTTCATCGAGAAGCATCCGATGATCCACGTGCGCGACCTGCCCAAGGCGCTTCTCGGCATCGATGTCGCCGCCGCGCTGGCGGCCACCCCGCTGCCGGAGGGCATGCCGGTCTCGCAGGCCCCGTTCGCGGTGCTGCCCGCGGAGCAGGCCGACAAGCTCAGGAAACTCGGCAACGACCTGCGCTGGCTGGTCAGCGAGGGCTACGTCACGGAGTTTTCCGACGGCAAGCTCTTCGCCGCGCCGCCGATGGCCCCGCAGGCGGCGAAAAAGGCCGAATCCGGCGAGGAAGAGCACGACCCGGTGGACTTCCCGGAGGCTCCTGCCGCCGTTGAAACCACCGAGGGTCGGCCGCCGGCCGCCACGGCGGACACGTCGGCCCAACCCGAGACGCCACCTGCGGGCGACCCGGCACCGGCTGCCGATCCCGCGGCCACCGAGCCGCCGAAGCCCGAAGGTCAGACCTGATTTGACGAGCCCGCTCCCTGAGCGGGCTTTTTATTTCAAGACAACGCGGTGCCGGTCGCCTTCGACGATGGAGAGCGTCAGGTGCCAGGCGTCCGGGGCCAGCCATCCCGCGATCTTGTCGGGCCACTCGACCGCGAGCACCCAGGGGCTGACGAGGAATTCGTCGAGCAGCAGGGACTCGACCTGTCTGGCATTCTCCAACCGGTAGGCATCGAGATGCACGAGGCGGGCACGCGGCCCGCGATGCACGGAGTAAATCGCAAAGGTCGGGCTGGTGACCGGCTCGCTGATGCCCAGGCCCTGGGCCAGGCCCTGCACGAAGGTGGTCTTGCCGACGCCCATGTCGCCATGCAGCGCGAGCGTCGTGTCGGCGGGAAGTGCGCCCGCGAAATCGGCCGCGAGCGCGCGCGTGGCCTCGGCCGAATCGGTCGTGACCCCCGAGCGGAGCCTAGCGCAGATGTTCGTAGCCATGGAGGGAGGCCCAGTCGATGTTGCCGGGCGCGAGCCGGCGGGCGAAGTGTCCGAGCAGGTGCAGCGGGGTCCGGAAGCGCCGGTGCCAGCGGTGGGTGAAGGCCAGCTCATCAACGCCGCGGATCGCGAACAGCAGCTCGTAATCTTCGCCGTCGCACACGGCGTGCATCCAGGCGGGGCGGCCGGTGCGCCGGGAGGCGCGCCGGGCGGCGGGGCTGACGGGGATCATCTGAGGCCAGATAGAGGCGACGGCGCCTTTGGGGGTAAGGGTGGCGAGGTCCTTGGCGAGGCCGTCGCTCACGTCGATCATGGCGACCACCTCCGGGCGTTGGGCCAACCATGCGCCTTCCGCCAGCCGGGGGGTGAATTTGAGGTGATGGCCGGAACACGAGCCGCCGAGCTGTCCGGTGACAAAGATCGCATCGCCGCAGCGGGTTCCCCGGCGGGTAATGACGCGGGGTCCGGCCGCCTCACCGTGCAGGGTCAGAAAAGCACCGAAAAATCCCCGGGCGGCCTGCGTGATGTCGCCGCCGACGATCTTGACGCGATGCCGCCGGGCCTCGGCGGCGAGGCCCAGGTAGAAGCCGCGCAGCCAGGTGCGGTCGGTGTTGCCGCCCATCGCCAGGGAAAGAACAGCCGCGCGGGGCCTCCCACCCATCGCGGCGATGTCGCTGAGGTTGCGCTTGAGGAGCTTGGCGCCGACCTGCCGCGCGGTGGCGCGGTCGTCGAAGTGTTGCCCGTAAATCACGGGGTCGGTGGTGACGAGTTGAGGGCGGGGGGAGGGCGGCAGCACGGCGCAGTCGTCGCCCATGCCGTAAGGCGCCCGCGGGGCCACGTCCCCGAGCCAGCGGCGGATATGCCCCAGCAACTCAATCTCCCCGCAGGCCGCGACGGATTCAGCACGACTGGTGGTGAAGAGGGGCATGTTCAAGCGGTCACGCCCAGCATGAGCAGGCAGACGGTGTTCAGGTTGAACAGCGCGTGCGCGAGAATGGGCACGCGCACATCGCCGGATTTTTCATAGGCCAACGCCAGCGCCGCCCCGAGCACGGCGAGGGGAACCACGCCCGCGAGGTTCGCGTGCGATACGCCGAAGAGCAGTGAGGAGGCCGCCAGGGCGATGGCGCGGCCGAAACGCTGGCGGCCAAACCGGTAGAGCCCGTGGCGGAACAGCAACTCCTCGTTGATGGGCGCCACGACACAGGCCATCACCACCAAGCCGGCCATGATCCAAGGCGACTGGATGTTGGCGAAGATCGCGATGATCTCCTGCGGCTCGACGGGTTGCCCGAACCAGCGGAGCAGGGCGAGCCAGCCCCATTGGAGGGCGAGGATGGCCGGAAGCGCGCAGAGCAGCGTGCCGACGGCAACGGGGAAGGCGGCCCGCCGGGGTTTGGACGCATCCGCCGGGGCGGGGACGTCGGATGAATCGAAGTCCCCGCGCAACATGCCGCGCAGATGGTGCCACACCGGCCAGCCCAGCAGCGCGATGCCGTGGAAACCCGCACCCGTCAGCAGGACCAGGAGAGCCTTCTCGTCGGGATGCCCCTTCAGGGATCCGGCAAAAGATGAATAAAGGGTGAGCTGACCGGTAAGTCCGAAGAGGAAAATCAGCACGACCAGCAGGCCGACTTCGGCGGGACTGACATGCCAATGGGCGAGACGATTGGTCTGGAACCAGCGCCGGCGCACGTCAGGCAAAGCCAGCGCCCGCAGCAGCAACGCTCCGCCCGCCAGCACGAAAACGAGCTGCAGCGCCTGAGCGACGGCCTGGGCCTGGAACGACGGCATCCCCGCCACGAAAGGCGACTTCACCCCTGAAGGGAAACCCGAAGTTTGAGACTGATCGCAGCGCGTGGTGGCTATTCGAGCCTCAGTGGGTCAGCGAGCTTGCTCGCGCCCAAGCAGCGCCCGCAAGCGGGCTGGCCCACAGCGCTCCTAGGACAACCAGCGCAACAGCGCGCTGCCGATGGCGTAGAGAATCACGAGGGCGAGGCAGAGGGTGGCGAACATCAGGGCCCAATGCGGGGCGAAGCGGGTTTCCACGGTCTTCCCGGGCTTCGGCTGCGAACGCGGAAAGAGCGCGGCGACGGCCGGAATGACAAACATGGCGGTGAAGGCCGCGAAGATCCACTTGCTGTCGTCGCCGGCGCGCCAGGTAAACCAAGTCATGTAGCCCGCGGCGAGACCGGGCACGAGAAGCACCGCGGGAACGAGATACCGGGCGCTCATGGAGTGGGGAGGTGGCTAACGCTTCTTGCCGTTGAGGGGCTCGATGTTGAGGTAGGTCTTGGCGAGCATCTGCGATTCGTAGAACTCTACCAGTCGCACGCCTTCGCGCGGCTTGATCAGGTCCTTCTTCGTGGCGTGGTCGATCTGCTGCTTGATGCGGCGGCAGAGCTCTTCCCACTGGTATTGCACGCCCTCGATCACGTCGGCGATGCGCGAGCCGGCGAGCGCCTCCTCGATGTAGAACCCGTTGGGCTCGTCGTCCTCGAGGAAGACGTGGACCTCGTTGACGCGGCCGAAGAGGTTGTGGAGGTCGCCCATGATGTCCTGGTAGGCGCCGGTGAAGTAGATGCCGAGGTAGTAGGGCTCGCCGTGGCGGAGCGGGTGGACGTTGAGGTAGTCCTTCGTGTCCTGCAGGTCGATGAAGCGGTCGATCTTGCCGTCGGAGTCGCAGGTGATGTCGACGAGGATGGCGTTGACCGAGGGTTTCTCCTTCAGGCGGTGGATCGGCGTGACCGGGAAGAGCTGGTCGAGCGACCAGTGGTCGAGGAGGGACTGGAAGACGGAGAAGTTGCAGACGTATTGGTCGGCGAGGAGCCGGTTCATGTCGTGCAGTTCCTCGGGCTGGTAGCCGGCCTTGGCGCCCTCCTGGTTGATCTTCTCGCAGATCTGCCAGAAGATCTGCTCGGCGGCGGCGCGGTTCTCGAGGTCGAGGTAGCCTAGATTGAAGAGCGAGAAGGCCTCCTCCTTCTTCTGCAGGGCGTCATGGTAGCGCTCGAGGCGGCCCAGCTTGGCCTTGTTCTTGAGCAGGACCTCGAGGTCATTGACGACCTTGTGCTTCGACTTGGGCTGGTGCTTCTTGCCGAGGGATTCGCGCTTGTTGATGCGCTCGAAGACCTCGACGATGAGCATGGAGTGGGGGGCGGCGACGGCACGACCGGACTCGGAGACGATGTCGGGCACGGGCACGCCGGAGGCGGTGCAGATCTCGCGGATGTTGAAGACCACGTCGCGGGCGTATTCGGCGAGTGTGTAGTTCATCGACGACTCGAAGTTCGTGCGCGAGCCGTCGTAGTCGATGCCGAGGCCGCCGCCGACGTCGAGGTAACCCATCGGGAAACCCATCTTGGCGAGCTGGCAGTAAAAACGCGCGGCCTCGGTGACGGCGGCCTTGATCGTGATGATGTTCGGCACCTGCGAGCCGATGTGGAAATGCACGAGCCGGAGCGACTGGGTGAGCTTGGCGGCGCGCAGCTTCTCGACCGCGAAGAGGATCTCGGCGGTGTTGAGGCCGAACTTGGCGTTGTCGCCCGTGGAGAGCGCCCACTTGCCCTCGCCGCGGGTCTGCAGCTTCACGCGGAAGCCGATCATGGGCTTCACGCCGGTCTCCTTCGCGATGCGGATGATGGTGTCCACCTCGGACAGCTGCTCGACGACGATGATGATCTTCTTGCCCAGCTTGCGGCCGAGCAGGGCGAGGCGGATGTAGTCGTGGTCCTTGTAGCCGTTGCAGATGATGAGGCGCTGCGTGCCCTCGTGCATGGCGAGGGCGATCATCAGCTCGGGCTTGGAGCCGGCCTCGAGGCCGTAGTTGAAGTCCTTGCCGGCGGCGACGATCTCATCGACGACCTCGCGCAGCTGGTTGACCTTGATGGGGAAGACGCCGCGGTATTCGCCCTTGTAGCCCTCCTCCTTGATGGCCTTGGCGAAGAGCTCGTTGAGCTGGACGACGCGGTGCCGGAGCTTGTCCTGGAAGCGGATGACGAGGGGGGCCTTGAGGCCCATGCCGACGGCCTCGTCGACCACGTCCATCACCCGGATGCTGCGGCCGTCGGCCAGGGGCTGGACCTGCACAAAGCCCTCGCTGTCCACGGAGAAGTGGTTGGTTCCCCAGCGCTTAAAACCGTAATGTTCCTCGGACTGTGCGGCCGACCAGTTGGTTGCTGCTTTGGTCTTCAATTCTCGAATGAAAATGGGTCAGGGATTGGCTTGCTTTTGGGAAATGCGCTCTGCTTATTCGCCCTTTTCCATTTTTCAAAACCACCGAAGACGCAATGACTAAAATGTCCGCGCTCCTGTTCGCCCAAGCCCAGCCGGCCCAGCCCTCGGGCGCCGCCATGCTGTTCCAACTGCTGCCGTTCATCCTGATGTTCGCGGCGATGTATTTCCTGCTCATCGCCCCGCAGCGCAAGAAGCAGAAGGAGCACGAGAAGATGCTCACCACGCTCAAGCCCGGCGACGAGATCCTCACCACCGGCGGCATCTTCGGCACCATCACCAGCGTGAAGGACGACCGCTTCATCGTGCGCGTCGGCGAGAACAACCAGAAGGTCGAGCTCGCCAAGGGCTTCGTCCACGGCCTCGTCAAGAAGGCCGAGTCCTCCTGAGTCGCGACCCCGGCGGCACCACCCCGCCGCCCGCGTGTCCCCGGGCGCGCACCCCTTTAACAACCAACACCCATGCTCAGCCGCAACCTCTCGAAATTGATCCTCACGGCCGTCATCACGCTGTGGGCGGTCTTTTCCCTCCTGCCGCTGGAAGATCGCGACTTCGGTCAGTTCATCCGCGGGGAAGCCACCGCCAAGCAGGCAGAGTTCAACCAACTCGTCGCCCGGGCCGACCAATACGTGGCCGCCCGCCAGGCCCCCAGCCTCTACGTCGCGCTCCGGCAGCTCACCCGCGCCGAGCGCATCGACCTGCTCCAATTCTTCCCGGACCTGAACGTCGGCGACGTGAAAAACGTCGAGCGCCGCAACGACCTCATCCTCGAGCACCTGCTCAAGGAGTCCAAGGCCAAGCTCCAGCTCGGCCTCGACCTCAAGGGCGGCGTCGCCGTCACCCTCGAGGCACCCGAATCCGAACTGGCCAACGCCGATGAGTTCGAGCGCCGGGCCAAGCTCGAGAAGGCCGTCGACATCATCGGCCGCCGCATCAATGGCCTCGGCGTCACCGAGCCGCTCATCCGCCCCGTCGGCGACCGCCGCATCGAGATCCAGCTCCCCGGCGTGAACACCAAGGACGACCCCGAGGTCGTCAACGCCATCAAGAAGCCCGCGCGCCTGGACTTCCGCCTCGTGCTCGAGGGCACCGGCGCCTTCAATGAGCCGCCCCGCGACGTCCCGCCCGGCTATGAGATCATGCCGATGGAGGAGGAGGAGAAGGCCACCGGGCGCACCTACACCGTCTACTACATCGTCAAGGTCCGCCCGGAGATGAGCGGCGAGAACGTCAGCAACGCCGTCGCCCGCATCGACGAGATCGGCGCCTTCCAGGTGCACCTCAGCTTCAACAGCGACGGCGCCAAACAATTCGGCAACGTCACCACCGCCAACGTCGGCCGCCTGCTCGGCATCGTGCTTGACGGCCGCCTCTACTCGGCCCCGCGCATCAACGAGCCCATCACCGGCGGGTCCGCCCAGATCACCGGCCGTTTCTCGCAGCGCGAGGCCCTCCAGCTGGCCAACGTCCTCAACAACCCCCTCGATGTCTCGCTCAAGGTCGTCGAGTCATACGAGGTCGGTCCCACCCTGGCCAAGGACGCCGTGGACAGCGCCACCAAGGCCTTCATCATCTCCACGTCGCTGACGATCCTCTTCATCGTGTTTTTCTACACGACGGGCGGCTTCCTCGCCTGCATCGCGATGTTCGCCAACGTGCTGATCATCCTCGGCGTCATGGCCAACATCGGCGCGACGATGACCCTGCCCGGCATCGCCGGCATCGTGCTCACCCTCGCGATGTCCGTGGACTCGAACATCCTCATCTTCGAGCGCATGCGCGAGGAGCTGAGGCTCGGCAAGTCGCTCAAGGCCGCCCTCGAGGCCGGCTTCGACAAGGCCTTTTCCGCCATCTTCGACGGCAACCTCACCACGCTCATCACCGCGGTGGTGATGTGGGTGCTCGGCACCGGCCCGGTCAAGGGCTTCGGCGTCACCCTGACCATCGGCATCTTCACCACGATGTTTGCGGCGCTCGTCGTCAGCCGCCTGCTGCTCGAGGCGGTCATCCACACCGACACCATCAAGAACATCAGGATGTTCTCGGTGCTCCAGGACACGAAGTATGACTTCCTCAAATTCGCGAAGCCGGCCTTCATCGTGTCATGGGCCGTGGTCTTCATTGGCGTGGCCGTCGTGGCCTACAAGGGCAAGGGCGTCTACGGCATCGACTTCACCGGCGGCGATTCCATCGCCATGACCTTTGATAAGAAGGTCGACCTCGCCGAGATCCGCCGCGTCGGCGCCCAGGCCGGCCTGCGCGAGGTCAATCCCTCCTACCAGAAGCAGATCGGCTCCGACCTGGAGATCCTCCGGGTGCAGACCCCCTTCGACCAGGGGCTGGGTTTCGCCGACACGCTGCAGCGCGCCTTCCCGGACGCGAAGCTGAAGTTCGCCGGCGAGACCCGCATCGGTCCGGCCGTCGGCAAGGAGATCCAGTGGAACGCCGTCATCGGCCTCGCCGTCGCGCTCGTCCTCATCCTCATCTACGTCGCGTTCCGTTTCGAGTTCGGCTATGGCGTCGGCGCCGTGATCGCCACCGTGCACGACCTGCTCATGACCATCGGCATCTTCGTGCTCTTCGACCGGCAGTTCAACGCCTCGATGGTCGCCGCCATCCTGCTGGTGGCGGGCTACTCGATCAACGACACCATCGTCGTCTTCGACCGCATCCGCGAGGAGCTGAAGCTCAACCCGACCGGCACGCTGCGCGACCTCATCAACCGCTCGCTCAACCTCACGCTCTCGCGCACCATCATCACCGGCGGCACCACCTTCCTCAGCGCCGTCACGCTGCTCGCCATCACCGGCGGCGACGTCAACGACATCGCGCTGACCCTGCTCATCGGCATCCTCACGGGCACGTTCTCGTCGCTCTTCATCGCCAGCCCCATCTTCTACTGGTGGCACAAGGGCGACCGGAAGCACGTCGAGGCGCACCACGACATCGCGCCGAAATACGAGTGGGCCGGCTCGTCCCGCGCCTCCGAGTGACCTGCCCGGGTGGGGCGCGTTGACCGCCCGCGCGTTTTCCTCACGCGCGGTTCCGGCCCCCCGCCCCGCCTCCGCAAAGCCATGCGCTGGATCCATCAGCCCGCCCACGCCCCCAGCGTGGCCGCCCTCGCACGCGAACTCGGCGTGCACCGCGTCGTGGCCGAGCTGCTCGTGCGCAACGGCCTGACCGAGCCCGCGCCCGGGGCCGATTTCCTCGCACCGCGGCTGGCCGCGGTGCGCGACCCGTTCGCCCTGCCCAACCTGGAGCGGGCTGCCGACCGTCTTATCGAGGCCATCGCCCGCCGCGAGGAGGTTGTCATCTTGGGCGATTACGACGTGGATGGAGTCAGCAGCACCGCGCTGCTGGTCGACCTGCTCCGCCGCCTCGGCCTGCCTCCGCGCTACGTCGTGCCGCGCCGGATGGAGGATGGCTACGGGCTTACGCAATCGGCGATCGAGCGGGCCCTCTCCGGTGGCGTGCCGCGGCTCTTCATCGCCCTCGATTGCGGCACCAATTCCGCCGCCGAGGTCGCCGGGTTGCGCACCCAGGGCGCCGACGTCATCATCCTCGACCATCACCGTTCCAAGGACGCCGTCGCGGCGGACGCGATCCTGGTCAATCCGCACGTCGAAGGCGGTCCGCATGCCGACGATGCCCACCTCTGCACGGTCGGGCTTGTCTTCAAGCTCGCCCACGGCCTCCTGAAAAAGCTGCGCGCGGGCGGCGCGGTCGCCGCGCATGAGATCCGGCCCAGGGATTACCTCGACCTGGTCGCCATGGGCACCATCGCGGATCTCGTGCCCCTGCGCGGGGAGAACCGCATCTACGCGCGACACGGCCTCGATGTGCTCGCCCGCACGCAACGGCCCGGTCTGCAGGCCCTGATGGCCGTGGCGGGGCTCAAACCCGAGGTCGGGCTGGCTCCGTCCGACGTCTCCTATCGACTCGGCCCCCGGATCAACGCCAGCGGCCGCCTCGGCGATGCCGCCATCGCCGTGGACCTGCTGTTGAGCGATGACTGGGCCTTCTGCCGGCGCGTGGCGCAGCAATTGGAGGAACTGAACCGTGAGCGGCAGGACATCGAGCGCCTGATCACCGTGCAGGCGCAGGAACAGGCCGAATCCGGCCCGGCGGGTGCCCGGGGGCTCGTGCTTTACCACGAAGAGTGGCACCCGGGGGTGGTCGGCATTGTGGCGGGGCGGATATCGCGGCAATTCAACCGGCCCGCCATCGTGCTGGGGCGCGAGGGCGAACTGGCCAAGGGCTCCGGCCGCGGCCTGCCCGGCTACAATCTCGTGGAACTCCTCGGCGCCTGCCGCGACTGCCTCGAGAATTGGGGCGGCCATCCGATGGCGGTCGGTGTTTCGTTGCGGCAGGAGCGGGTGGAGGAGTTCCGGGTGCTTTTTGAGACCGCCATCCGGGCCCGGCACGGCGAATCCGACCTCGAGCCGGCGCTGGAGATCGCGGCCTACCTGCAGGGCGCGGATCTGGGCGAGGAGTTGATGCAGCAACTCGACCGGTTGCAGCCTTTCGGGCAGGGCAACCCCGAGCCGACCTTCGCGGCCCTTGGCGTGCGCCTGCGGCAGATCGAGGTCTTCAAGGACGTGCATTTCCGCTTCACGGTCGAGGACGCGCGGGGCCGCCGCACGTCCGGCGTGGCCTGGAAAATGGCCCATCACCTGCCGCCGACCGGCGAGCCGCTGGACCTCGCCCTGCAGATGAACTGGAACCATTTCAACGGCCGCAAGACCCTGCAGGTCGAGCTGCTCGACTGGCGCCGGGCTGCACCGGTCTGACTTCAAGAATCTGCTTGAAGTCGCCGGAGCGACTCCGCTTATTCGCCGTTCCTTTGCGCACCCGTAGCTCAATTGGATAGAGCATCTGACTACGGATCAGAAGGTTTGGGGTTCGACTCCCTACGGGTGCGCCACTTTGAAACCGCCGGACCCCCAAGAGGTTCGGCGGTTTTCTTTTTGGCCGGACGGTATGTCAGCGACCGACCTTGCCTGCCTTGGTGCCGCTGGCGAGCAGCGTCTCGAAATGAGGCTCCTGGTTTTCGCGGGAGACGGTCGTGACCTCGACCTGTTGGAATCCCGCCTTCTTCAGGAAGCCGTGGAGGGCGCTTTCCTTGAACCCCAGCCAAAGATCGCCGTAGAGCTCTCGGGCCTTTTCAAAACCGTGCTCCTTGAGGTCGAGGACGAGGATCTGTCCGCCGGGTTTCAGGATGCGGAAGGCCTCGTTGACGGCGGTCTGCGGGTGGCTGGCATGGTGGAGCGCCTGCGAGAGGATGGCGACATCCACCGACCGGTCAGGCAGGGGCACCTGCTCGATGTCGCCGAGCCTGTAGGCGAGGTTGGCGAGGCGGTTTTTCTTCGCCAGCTCGGTGCCGACCTCGACCATCTTCGGGGAGTTGTCGATGCACCAGACGCGCTCGGCGCGGTGCGCCAGCAACTGCGAGATGAGGCCCTCGCCGGCGCCGAGGTCCGCCACCGTGATGCCGGGGACGAGACGGAGCGCCAGATGGCCGATGGATTCCCAGTTGCGGCCGGGGCAGTAGCCCTTGCCGAGGCGGCCGGCGATGAGGTTGAAATATTGCTCGGAGGCGCGGCGGCGCTTTGAGAGAACGCGGTCGAGGTTGGCGCGGTCCTCCACCGATTCGGACAGATCGCTCACGGACTCTGCCGCGGTCCGCAGCAGGGCCAGCTGGCGCGGGGCGAGCGTGCCCCGCACGGAATAGAATGCCTTTTTGCCGTCGCGGCGGTCGCTGACATAGCCCGCCTGACGCAGCAGGGCCAGTTGCGACGAGATGCGCGACTGCGCCATGCCGAGGATCTCCTGCAGCTCCGTGACCGCGAGCTCCTCGCGCAGCAAGAGGGCCAGCAGGCGGAGCCGGGTGGAGTCGGAGAGGACCTTGAGGCTGGCCCAGGTGGCGCTCATGGGGGTGACGGCGAGATTCCCCGGGCGCGGATTTTTGACAAACAAAAAGGCCGCGCCGGTCGGCGCGGCCGGGAAGTGTCGCGGCGGGAACCTGGCTTAGCCGAGCGCGGCGGCG
>CAZRNE010000035.1:0-29675 GCA_964601365.1 uncultured Opitutaceae bacterium
AAGGCGCGGGCGGAGCGCGTGCTGGGCCGGCGGGTGATCCGCCCCGGTGCGGCGGAGGAAATCCTGGCCGGGCGGGGTGACTGGTGAAGGTTTACTTCGATTCCAGCGCCTTGGTGAAAGTCTATGTGACGGAGGTGCACTCCGACCGGGCACGGCGCGAGGCGCAGGCCGTGCCGCAACTGCCGTTGACCTGGCTGCACACGCTGGAGGTGGGCAATGCTCTTCGCGTCCTGAATGGCCGGAAGCTGCTGACGACGGACGAAGCCCGGGCCTTGCTGGAGCAATTCGAGGACGACCGGCAGGCCGGTCGACTGGCGGACGCAGCACCGGATTGGCCGAAGGTTTTCCACGAATCCGTGCAGCTCTCGCGTCGCTACGCTGAAAAGCTGCTCTGCCGGAGCCTCGACATCCTCCATGTGGCGCTGGCAGTCGAGCTGGGCTGCTCGCGATTTGTGTCGGCTGATGCGCGCCAAGTGTCCTTGGCGCAGGCTGCCGGCCTGAGGCCGGTGGACATTCGCCTGGGCGACTGACAGGGCCAAAGCATTGCGCCGCCGTGGCGATCCACCGGATCGGAGGTTCAGGAGCGCAGGATCTTGTCCAGCGCCCGGCCCTGGGCCAGCTCGTCGATGAGCTTGTCGAGGTAGCGGATTTCGCGCATCAGGGGCTCCTTGATGTCCTCCACGCGAACGCCGCAGATCGTGCCGGTGATCAGTTTGCGCTTCGGGTTCAGTTTGGGCGCCTCGGCAAAGAAGGTCCCGAAGTCCTTCTGCTTCTTCAGCTGCGCCTCGAACTGCCGCGGCTTGTAACCGGTGAGCCAACAGATGATGGCGTCCACCTCAGCCTTGGTGCGTCCCTTCTTCTCCGCCTTGGCGACGTAGTAGGGATAGACCTTAGCGAAGATCATCGAGTAGACGCGGTGCTTGGTGGTCATGGTTAGTTAAGAGTCGGGTTACTGTCGGGCTGGATGTGAGCGAAACGGCCGTGAGGCGCTATCGCTGCTGTGTATTCGTGGATTCAAAGTGTAGCTTTAGCAGGGCTGCGGATACGCCGATTAGTCCCATGATCCCCGCCGCGAGTCCAAAATAGGCATAGGCTGCCTCGCCTGGCCCAGGGGGCCATCCGGCCGCACGAAGATAGAGGAAGCAGATGGCAATTGCCGTGAGGCCGAAGACAATCCCATGCACTCGGTATCCCTTCGAGCGTTTGAACCCCAAATAAATGGCAGCGAGCCCACATAGCAGGGCGCAGATATCCACGCTGACAAGCGCCCAGAGGGCCAACGCCACTTCTCCAAGGGTGAGTGGCCTGGTGACGGCAATCTCCGCGAACGCGCGAAACATGAGCGCACCTGCAAATGCCACTGTCGTGACGAGCGCAATTATCACCCAGATTATAGTCCGCACTGGCGCTTCATCTGGACGATTCATGGTGAAGATTCACCGCCGCACTATCATGAGGCGAACGCGAGCAGATCCGCGGTCGCCGGCACGTCCTTGATGATCTGGGAGGGGTCGGGGCCGACCCCGAGGTAGCGGAGGTTGGGCAGGGTGGCGGGCAGCTTCTCGGGGTAGGCGACGCGGATGACGCTGCGCACCATGGCGGCGGTGTAGCGTTGGGCGTTCTTGGGGAGATCGGCGAAGCGGCGGACACCGGAGATATCCTCGGTCCAGCCGGGATGCTTTTCGAAGACGGGGGTGAGGACGCGTCGGATGGCCTCGGCGCGGGGCACATGGGCGTGGCGGCGGCCGTTGGGGTCCTCGTAGGCGGTGCAGATGAGCAGCTCGGGCGCGCCGGTGAGGGCGTCGATCTTGTTGATCATCAGGTCGTGGTAGCCGCCGTAGCGGAGCGCGTCGCCCTTCTCCACGGCGTCATACCAGCCGACCATGCGCTGGCGGCCGGTGACGGTGCCGAACTCGATCTGCTTGAGCTTCTGCGCGAGCGGCAGGGCGTCGTCCATCTGCGTGATGAAGGTGTGCGTGCCGACCTTGGTGTCGTAGGCCTTGGCGACGGCGAAGGTGTGGATGGGCTGGACGGGGATGCCCGCGCTCTCGAAGAACTCGGGCGTGTAGGTGTGCGAGGCGGTGACGTTGGGCGAGTAGCCGTGGCGCTTGTCGAGCCAGTAGGCCTGGCCGAACTCGCCGATGATGGTGCGGCCGGCGGCCTGCTCGCGGAGGACGAGCTCGCGCACCTCCCCGATGTTCTTCCGCAACTGCTGGCCGGCTTCCCAATAGGCGGCGGCGAGCTTGGGCACGTCGAGGGTGAAGGGCTCCGGGCCCTTGAAGCGCGCGAGGTCGAACTCCCCGCGCGGGAAGAGGCCGGCGTCGATGGCGGCGGCGTTCACCTTGAGTTCCGAGGCGGTGAGTTTTTCGAAGAAGGCGTCCCAGCTCTTCGGCGAGACCTGGCAGACGTGCCGGATGGTGCGGAGGGCGCGGTCGGCGCGCTGCGCGAGCTTGCGGGCGAAGAAATTGGGGCCGCCGAGAAAATCGGCGAAGGTGATCTGCCACTGGCCGGTCTCGTCCTGGTAGGCGGGCGTGATGCCGCGGCCGGTGGAGCCGCGGGCCTCCTCCTGCAGGACGTTGACGCGGTAGTCCTCCCACGCGAGGTCGAGGAGGCGGTGGCTGAGGTCGGAGACCATGGCGCGCTCGTCGATGACGAGGCGGGGGAAGATGGCGTAGCCGCGCTTCTCGAGCGGGCGGGCCTCCCAGAGGATCTTGCAGGGGTCGGCGACGACGCCGGCCCCGATGGCGAGGTGCGCGACGGATTTCTCGACCACGCCGGCGGGGAGGAGGTTGAGCTTGATGCCGCCGGCGGTATGGCCGGAGTTGGCGCCGCCGTTGACCTTGAAGACGACGGACACGGCGCGCGGCGTGCCCTCCAGCTCGCGCACGACCTCGGGGATGAGGCGGCCCTTGCCCTCGTCGCCGAAGGAGATGCCGACGTCGGCGATGAGCTGGCTCTGGAAGGGGAGGAGGGGCATGGCGAAGGACGGAGGGGAGGAATCCAGAATTCAGAATCCAGAATAAATGCGGAGGGCGGCAATGGGAATCTACGTCTTCTGCGGGCGTCTTTGCCGGTGGGCAAAGCCAAAGGCGGCCAGGGCGTAGGCGGCGGCGGCGAGGTGGGCGCTGGTGGCGACCTTGATGCCGGGTTCGTCAAATCGGATCATGCCGCCGCCCGTGCCACCCTGATAGATTTCGAAAGCGATTTCGGCAATGTAGATGATGAGCACGGCGGGCCAAAACCAGTCGGTCCAGTCGCGGCGCCAGCCCTGGCAAACGAGGTAAAGCAGGAGCCCGAGGTCGAGGGCGCTGAGGCCGCCGTAGCGCGTCATGGCCGGGTCCAGCCAGAAGAGGCATGCTGAGACGACGGCGGGCATGACGGCGAGGGCGGTCCAGGAAAATGCCCGGTGCTTTTCCTCAAGGAAGAGCCCGAGGATCAGGAGGAGGCCGGTGTCGGCGAGGAAGTGCGGCCATCCGAAGTGGACGAGGTGACCGGTCCAGAGCCGCCAGAATTCGCCGGCGACCACGGCCTCGCGCCGGTAGAGCAGGGCTTCGCGCCACGCGGGCGTCAGTTGGATGACAAGGGAGGCGGCCGCGACGAGAAGGAAGGCCCACGGCGGCCGGGCGGGGAGGAGATCGCGGATGGGGCGCGGGAGGCGAAGGGACATTTATGGTCAAGAGCAGGCCACGCTTTCGCCGGAGGCTCAAGCGCGGCTACGGCACCCACGCTTTCGTTCCGCGGGAGCGGGACTCAAGCGCGGCTACGGGATCTGAGCAGCCGCGCGGCACCGACAAGCAGCAAGGCGGCAATGAACCAGGCACTCGGAGCACCGCCGCCACCCCCGCCACCTCCTCCCCCGGAGGGCGGAGGCGGGGTCGTCTGATTGACCGTGAGCGTGACGGTGTTGCTGGTCACACTGCCGCCGGTATTCGTGATGGTGACGTGATAGTTGCCGGCGTTGGTGCCCTGGACGTTGCTGATCGTGAGAGTGGGGTTGTTCGCGCCGGCGATCTGGTTGCCGCCGACGAACCACTGGTAGACGAGCGTGCCCGGGCCGGTGGCCACCACGGTAAAGGTGGCGGTGCTGCCGGGGTTGACGGTGAGGCTGACCGGCTGGACTGTGATCACCGGGGGGTTGACCGTGGCACCTTGGAAGGCGAGATTAAGCGTGATGCCGCCGACGTCGCGGTCGAAGCCGTCCACCGCGATCTGGTAGGTGGTGCCGGCGGTGACGTTGAAGGTGACCTCGCTGGCCTGCACAATGCCGTCCTGGATGTCGTCATCGCCGGCCACCAAGGTGAGGGCGGAGACAGAGGAGCCGGTGTAGACGCCGAGGGTGGTGTCGTAGACGCTGCCACGGGTATCGAGAATTACGCTGCCGGCGGCAGGCGCGGTCCAACGCCACCAGACGGAGGAGCCGCCGGCGTTGCTCGCGTGGTTGGGCTCGCCGCCCTCCTTGGTCGCGTTGGTGTTGTGGCCGGCGAGTGAAATGGAGGTGGCGGTCCCGAGGTCGATCACCACCGCGTTGGCGAAGTTGTCGTTGGCGGGGACGCCCGGCGGGCCGTAGAGCCGCTGGATGCCTGAGATGTCGTCGTCGGTCGGGGCGTCCACTCCGCTGACGCGACTGTTCATGATGGCGGCGACAGTCTGGTTGTCCTCGTCAGGGTGGCCGAGGCCGAGGACGTGGCCGAATTCGTGGTAGGCGACTCGCTGGAGGTCGAGGACACCGCTCTGAGTGGGCCCGCGATAGGAATTCCAAGTTCGGTCGGAGCGGAAGGTGACGTCGGACTCCGTGCGCTGGTTGCCATTGCGGAAGGAAGAAGTAACAGCAATGGTCGTGCCTTCGAAAGGGTCCCCGAAGACACTGGAGCTGAACCAGACTTCGTTGCGACCGTTGCGCTGGGCGGCGTTGCCGGTGGCGAATTCCACGGTAAATTGGACGGCACCCATGCGGGCACTCCAACCCTCGGCTGCGGCGCGCGCACTGGTGTTGAAGCTGGAGCCGTCCTGCAGGTTGGCGGTGTCCCCGAGCATGATGCGCAAGGGGATGGTAGGCGGATCCCATTTGGCGGGGATACCCGTGCTGGGGTTGAGGATGAAGACGAATGCGGCGGCAGGGCCGGCAACGGCCGCGGCACCAAACGCCGCGAGGGCGAAGCGGAAGAGCTTAATGCTGCTTGGCACGGAGAGTGGCCGCGGAGGCGGAGCTGCGGATCTTGGCGGTGAACTCGGCGACGGTCATGCCGGGGGCGTGGGGATTGCGGGCGAGGAGGGCGCTGGAGGCGGCGAGGGGCAGGACGACATCCTGCTCGCTGTAGAGGGGTTTGCCGTTGCTGCGGAGGACGTAGTCGGCGCCGGTGCGCTTGTCGCGGCGGACCGGATAGTAGCCGTGCATGAGGCCGGTGAGCGGCGTGTAGGCGCGCTCGATGCCGTTGAGGAAGAGGATGCTTTCCTGGCCGACCTTCAGCTCGGGCGCGCCCTCGATGCGCATCTCCTCGTCGCCGATGCGTCCGCCCAAGGCCTCGATGACAAGAGAGCGCGGCGCCGTGCCCTTGATCACGTCGCGCACTTCCAGGGTGATGCGGCTCTTGATGACGCGTTGGGCAGCATCGCCGGGAACAGCGCGCCACTCGGCGGAAACGGCGGTGACGACCGCGCGGACGACCTGGGGTGATTGCTCGACCAGCGAATCAAACCCGGGCGGTTCGATGGTGGTGGCGGGGGCGCGCGCCAACAGGCCCAAGGCGATGACAAAACCGGCGAGGCGCGTAGCGGCGCGGGGCATCATGGGTGGATAGGACAGCAGGCTGCGCGGGAAGTTTCCCGGGTCAACGCGCGATTGGATGACGCAAGTGCGCCGTGACCAGCCGGAAGCGTCGGATCACCGGCACCAAGCGACAGGCCGCGAACGAAACGCGGCGTCGGGGAACGCCTCAGAGGATGCGATTGGCCCGGATGACCTCGGAATACCAATGCGCGCTCAATTTCGGCGTGCGACGCTGGGTCTTGAAGTCGGTGTAGACGATGCCGAAGCGCTTGGAGTAACCCTCGGCCCACTCGAAGTTATCGAGGAAGGACCAGAGGAAATAGCCATGGACGGGCAGGCCTTCGTCCACCGCCCGGTGAACCGCGATCAGGTGGTTGCGGAGGTAGTCGCGACGGTGGAGGTCGAGGATCTCGCCGTTGGCGTCGGGGCGGTCCTCGTAGCCGGCGCCGTTTTCGGTGACGTAAAGCGAGCGGATGCCATACAGGGCGTGGGCGTGGCGCAGGGCCCAGTAGATGGACTGGGGGGCGTGGTTCAGCCAGGTGAGGTCGGCGCGGGGAAAATTGCCGGGCAAAGCCAGGACCTCGGGCCGGCCGCCGCGCTGGGCGCGGATGAAGAAGCCGCTGTAGACATTGAGTCCGAGAAAATCGGCGGGGGTGGAGATCAGGGCGAGATCGCCGCGGCTGATCTGCGGGCGGGTGGCGCCCATTTTTTTCAGGCAGCCGTCGGGATAGAGCCCCTGGCAGACGGGGGCGAGGATGTGCCAGTTGCGCTCCTCGGTCCAGCGCTGGGCGGCGGCGATATTGGCCGGGGTCTCGATGCTGGGGATGCCGACGTCGGGATTGTGCACCAAGCCGACGCGCGAGCCCGGACCGCCGTGCTCCCGGACGGCATGCACCGCGTAACCGTGGGCCAGCAGGGCGTTATGGTAGGCCTGGTTGACAACCTGATCGGTCTCATTCGCCCCGGGCGCGTGGTAGCCGGCCTTGTAGGCCAGTCCGATGAAGCAGGGCACCTCGTTCAGCGTGATCCAGTTCTTCACGCGGTCACCCAAGGCGTGGACGACGACGTTGGCGTAGCGGGCGAAGGCCTCGGGCGTGGTGCGCACCCGCCAGCCACCCTGATCCTCGAGCGCCTGCGGCAAATCCCAATGATACAGGGTAACCCATGGGGTGATGCCGTAGTCCAGCAGGGCATCGATCAGGCGCCGGTAGAAATCGAGCCCGCGCGAGTTCACGCGTCCGTCCCCATCGGGGATGATGCGGGGCCAGGAGATGGAGAGGCGGTAATTCGTATAGCCCAGCCGCTTCATCAGCGCGAAATCCTGGCGGAAGCGATGGTAATGGTCGCAAGCCACGGCGGGTGTGTCGCCGCTCGCGACCTTGCCGGGGATCGAGGCGAACCGATCCCAGACCGACTCGCCTTTGCCCCCGGTCCGGGCCGCGCCCTCGATCTGCAGGGCCGCGGTAGCCACGCCCCAGGTGAACCGCGCGGGGAACCGGTAGGAGCCATCCAGGGCCGGAGGGGTCTGGGTGCGTTTGATCACGCGGTGCGCGGAGCTGGTGGGCTTCAAGTCTAGCATGGCAGGCTGGGGGATTCGCGCCGGAGGCGGAGCGCGCTGGAGACAAACGACCCGGTCCCCCGGTGACGACGCGATTTTTACTGACATCGTTCAACAGGCGACAGGGGGCTTGTTCCCGGACGGATGGCGGGCATTATGGCTTCCGTGCCTGAGAAAGTAATCACGATGAAGGATGTCGCCGCTGCGGCGGGTGTGGCGCGCTCGACGGTGTCCCTGGCGCTCCGACATGACCCCAGCATTCCGGAGGAGACGCGGAATCGCATCCTCGCCGCGGCGGAGAAGGTGGGTTACAAGGTCAACCCGCTGGTCTCGGCGCTGATGACCTCGCTGCACGAGCGCCGCCGCAAGATGCGGCACACCGTGCTGGCCTACGTCACCAGCGATCCGGAGTTTGCGCCCTGGCGCAGCTACCAGATGTTCATTGAAATGCAGGAGGGGGCGGCCAACCGGGCGCGCGACCTGGGCTACCAACTGGAAGAATTCAACCTGCGCGGCCCGGGCATGACACCGGCCCGTTTCACGCAGATCCTGCAGGCGCGCGGCATCCTCGGCCTGCTGATTGCCCCGTTGCCGCATGCGGAGCGGAGCATCGAGCTGGATTTCACCGGGTTTGCCGTGGTCGGCAGCGACATGAGCGTGGCTTCGCCCAGCATCGAACGGGTGTCCAACGACCATTTCCAGTCCGCCCTGCTCGCGATCCGGGAATGCCAGGCCTTGGGTTATCGGCGCATCGGGTTTGTCATCAGCCACGAGCTGAACGAACGGCTGGAGAACCGGTGGCTGGCGGCCTGTCTCTATGCGCAAGCCGGCCTGCCGGAAGGCCAGAGGGTCAAACCCCTGATGCCGCCGCGCACCGAGGACATCCTGCCCACCTTGCCCGGCTGGTATGCCAAGGAAAAGCCGGACGTCGTCATCATGGGCGAGCTGAATCCCCACGGCATCTACCCGTTGCCGCCGAAGGTCGGACTTGTCAGCCTGTCGCTCGAGGAGCAGGCGATCGGCAAGGTCGCGGGCATCTTCCAGGACAACCGGCGCATGGGAGCCATCGCGGTGGAACATCTGGTTGCGCGCCTGGAGCGGTGTGAATTCGGCACGACGGATCGCAGCCGGGTGCACATGCTGGAGGGCCGGTGGGTCCCCGGGCCGACCGCGTTGGGGCGAGGACAGAACCGCACGAGATTGTGACCGGGTTCAGCGCGAACGCTGAACGATGTCAGTAACGCGCAGATTGTGCGCGCAGGGTTCCTTTTGCATCGAGGTGCGCACCCCGGCATGCATACTCCGCGCTGCACCCGGGGAAATCCCAAGCCCAAACCCCCGCCCGCATGAAACCCCAGGATAAACCCATCCGGTATCCGATGATCGCCGCGCTCCTGTTTGCCGTGACCGGCAGCGCGTTTTCCCAGTCCGCTCCGACGCCGCCCGCCGACAGCGAGAGCGATGAGAGCGTGGTCAAACTGAGCCCCTTTGTCGTCACCACCGACAAGGACAAGGGCTACAAGGCCACCAATGCCACCTCCGGCACCCGTCTCAACACACCCATCAAGGAGCTGCCGATGCCGATCGAGGTGATCACCGAGGAATTCCTGCGCGACACCGGCTCGCGCGACCTCCGCGAAAGCCTCCGCTACAGCGCCGGCATCATCCTCCAGTCGCAAAACGACCAGGGGTCGAATGCGTTTTACGGCGCGGGCGGCGTGCACAATCCCGAGGCCTCGACCGCGAACAAGACCCAGACTTCCTTCAAGATCCGCGGCTATGTGACCGACGTGGTGCTGCGCGACGGCTACCGCCGCCAGAGCGCCACGGATTCCGTCAACATCGGCCGCATCGAGGTCATCCGCGGCCCGGCCGCGCTGCTCTACGGCATCGGCAACTTCGGCGGCATCGTGAATTATCTGCCCAAGGAGCCGCAGCGCAAGGCCGCGACCTGGACCAACTTCACCTACGGCAATCACAACTTCATGCGGGCCACGGTCGACACCACGGGCCCGCTGGGCGATTCCGGCAAACTGGCCTACCGGGTAAACCTGGCCTGGCAGGACACCAATGACCACACCGAACTCTACAGCGAGAAGCACTGGTTCGTGTCGCCCAGCCTCAATTGGAAGCCTTTCGCGAAGACCGACATCACCCTGGACTTCGAGA
Source organism: uncultured Opitutaceae bacterium (assembly GCA_964601365.1). Lineage (GTDB taxonomy): Bacteria > Verrucomicrobiota > Verrucomicrobiia > Opitutales > Opitutaceae > Didemnitutus. Next base: position 9,495 of record CAZRNE010000035.1, read on the forward strand.
CGGGAACCCAGAACCAGGACGCGCTCGGCTTTCTGACCGTGCGGGCCCGCGCCGACATCGACGGCATCGGCCAGGCCGACCGCCTGCAGAGCGCCGGCTTCGTGCAGTTCGCCGGCAAGGACAACCGCACCTTCCGCTGGTCGGGCCCCGACACCTACCGGGACACCGATCAATCCAACCTGCGCCTGCAGTTGCGGCAGGAGATTCTCCCCAACCTGCATTTCCTCGCGGGCTACAACAAGGCGAGCGTCGATTTCGACTCCCGCGACGTGAACGGCTCCATGCGCCAGAACTGGGGTCCGGTCGGACTTCGCGACACCATCACGGTGATCCCGCTGGACTCGGCCAACGGCAGCAGCGAATTCACCCGCAGCCAGGTCGGCAACACGATCTTCCAATACCTGTGGACGGACGCGACCGAGGAAAACGACCGCGATCAGCTTCGCGTCGAGGCCACCTGGAACTTCAAACTCTTCGAAGACCGCAAGTGGTTCGCCCTCGACAACAGCTTCCTCGTCGGCCGCTCCGTGGAAAAGGCGGAGAGGACCACGACGCTCCGGCGCACCGCGAACGACACGTGGAACTACAAGCGCCCCACCGACACCAGCTACATCCGCTTCGGCCGCCAGGGCGACGGTTCCCCCGATGCCGCGATGGTGAACATCAACCGCACGAACTCCGAGGCGGAAAACACCGGCGACTACTTCGTCTACCAGGGCAAGATGCTCGACGAGCGCCTCGTCGTGGTGGCCGGCCTGCGCCGGGACAAGAACGACAACAAGGGTTTCTCGGCGACATTCCATCCCGCCGCCAGCTCCGGTTCCTTCACGCGTCCGTCGCAGAAGGAGGACACCGAGCAATACGGCGCGACCCTCCGCCTCCTGCCCCAGTTGAGCGTCTACGCCCTGAAGGCGGGCGGCGTGCAGCCCAACTTCGACGGCCTGCGCGATGCCGCCGGCAGCCCGCTCGGCCCGGTCCTGGCCCGCAGCAAGGAAATCGGCCTGAAGCTCGACCTGTTTGACGGCCGCATTTCCGGCACGATCAGCAAGTTCAAGATCAACCGCACCGGCGTGCCCTTCGGCCAATGGTGGATGCCGACCCTCAAGGGCACCTTCGACCGCAACCGGCCCATCATCTACAATGTCGCCAACTTCAGCCCGAGCAGCGTGCCCGGCGGCAGCAACGGCGGCAACGGCGCGGCCGACGCGGCCCTTCCGCAGTGGAATGCCGGCGTCGCGGCCGGAGCCATCTACCAGAAGAACGTCGGCGGCACGACCAGCTGGTATGTCAACGCCTCGCAGGCGACGGGCGCGGCCTACCTCGACCGCGTCTTCGCCCTCACGCAGAGCACGAACCCCGGCTGGCCGGGCTGGCTCTACATCTCCGACGCCGAGACCAACAACAGCTGGGAGGACCGCGGCGACGGCAACGGCTACCAGGCCTTCGTGCAGCAGGAGGACGAGTCCGAGGGTTGGGATGCCCAGATCATGTTCACCCCGAGCGACAACCTGCAGTTCCTTGTCACCTACGCGCACACCAAGCGGGTGATCACCAATCCCGGCAAGTTCATCAAGTATCCGAACCCCGAGAACAAGTGGGCCGTCTGGTATTTCCCGGACAGCAACTGGGGCCTGACCGGCTACCAGCTCGCGCAGGTCTACACGAATGCCGCCGACACCTCCACGTGGACGGGCATCGGCTGGGGCGCCGGCCAGAGCCGGGACGACACCCCGAAGCACTCCGTCAGCGCCTGGGCCAACTACCGCTTCACCGGCGAAGGCCGCCTCAAGGGCCTGCAGGTCGGCTTCGGCGGCCAGTGGGACTCGGAGCGCGAATACTTCTCCGGCATCACGGTCGCGGGCCAGAAGCAGACCAACGGCAATGGCCAGCTCACCATCCTCAAGCACAAGGCCCGCCTCAACCTCGACCTGATGGCACGCTATCCCTTCAAGGTCCGCGGCAAGGACGCCTACGTGCAGCTCAACGCCTACAACATCGCCGACGACAAGGACCTCTACGGCCTGATCTACGCTCCCGGCCGCAGCGTCCGCATGGAGTTCGGCTACTCGTTCTAAGCGTCATGACTCACCGGCAGCCGGGCAGGGGTAATATCCTTGTCCGGCTGCCTTTCTCTTTGGATTTTCCCCTGCCGGAACTCCTCCGGTCCCCATCCTGAGATGAGCACGGAACCCGAACGCGACCACCGCGCAGCAGCCGGCAGCGAGCCGCTGTCCTTCCGCGAGAAGCTGGCCTACGGCTTGGGCGACACCGCCTCGAATTTCTTTTTCCAGGCGTTCAACATCTTTCTCGCCTACTATTATACGGACGTCGTCGGGATAAGGAACAGCGCCGCCGTCGGCACGCTGCTCGGCACCGTGCCGATCCTCGTGGCGGCGCTCAATCCCGTCATCGGCGTGCTGGCCGACCGCACGCAGTCACGCTGGGGCAAGTTCCGCCCCTGGATCCTCTGGGGTGCGCTGCCCTATGGCGCGCTCGGCTACCTGATGTTCACGAACCCGGGCTACTCTCCGGACGGCCAGCTCGTCTTCGCCTACGTCACCTACACGCTCATGCTGGTGGCGTATGCGGCGATCAACACGCCCTATTCGGCGCTGATGGGCGTGATGTCGGCCTCGTCCGAGGACCGCACCTCGCTCTCCACCTACCGGTTCGCCTGCGCCTTCCTCGGCGCCCTGCTCATCGGCTGGCTCGTGCCCGTGCTCAGCGAGTTTTTCACCTCGGTCGCCGGCAGCAAGGCGGGCGGCTTCCGCTACACGATGGCGATCTTCGCCGTCGTCTCGGTGGTGATGTTCATCTACACTTTTCTCAACACGCGGGAAAGGGTCGCCCCTCCGTCCGGACAGGACATGTCCTTGGGAAGCGACCTGAGCAATCTCGCGCGCAACACGCCCTGGCTGGTCCTGTTCTTTGCCGGATTCCTGACCTTGGCCAACACCGGCATGCGCTCCGGGTCGGCCGTCTACTACTTCAAGTATGTCGTGGGCGATTTCGCCGGGCTCGGCACCTTCAACCTCGCCGGATTCCTCGCCTTCATCACCGGCGCGCTCTCGACGAAGTTCTTCACCCGCTTCGCCTCGCGCCGCCGGCTCATGATCGGGCTCACCATGCTCAACGCGCTCGGCATGGCCTCCTTCTACGTGCTCGATCCGGGCAACCTGCCGCTGCTCTACGCGGTGCACATCTTCGCGTCCTTCGTCGCGGGCCCGACCCCGGCCATCGTGTGGTCGATGTATGCCGACACGGCCGACTACGGCGAATGGAAGTTCGGACGCCGGTCCACGGGCCTCATCTTCTCCGCCACGGTCTTCATCCAGAAGGTCGGCCTGGCCCTCGGCAGCGCGATGATCGGATGGCTGCTCAGCTACTACGGCTATGTCGCGGAGGCGGCCCAGACGCCCCGCGCCCTGCAGGGCATCACGCTGCTCTTCAGCGTTCTGCCCGCCGCCTTTTCGATCCTCAGCGGCCTGGTGATCATCCTCTATCCGTTGGAGGAGGAGCAGGTGAAGCGCATCGAGCGGGAACTGAAGGAGCGCAAGCAGCCCGCACCCATCGCGGGATAGCCAGCCGAATCGCATGAAACCCGCCGGACCCTCGTTGCTGTTGACCATGCTCGGTGCACTTCTCAGCCCGGACGGCCTCGCCCGCCAATGGTCGGTGTATGAGACCGCCCGGGACAACGGGACGCGTCTCACCCGCGTCGCTGACCCGGCCGCAGCCCAGGCGTCGGCCGATGTCCTGGTGATCGACGCGAAGCTGCAGTTCCAGGAGATGCTTGGCTTCGGCGGAGCGCTCACCGAATCGTCCGCGTGGGTGCTGGCGCAGTTGCCCGCCGACAAGCGGATGGAGGTGATCCGACGTTACTACGACCCCGCGGAGGGCATCGGCTACACTCTGGCGCGCACGCACCTCAACAGCTGCGATTTCTCCCTCAGCATGTGGTCACTGGCGGAGCGGCCGGGCGACTACGAGCTGCACTCGTTCACGCTCGATCCGATGCGGAAATGGGTGATGCCGCTGCTGCACGACGCCCGGCGCGTGGCCGGCAGCGACGAGCGCTTCCGTCTGATGGTGTCGCCCTGGAGCCCGCCGGCGTGGATGAAGACCAATTTCCGGATGGATGACGGCGGGTCCTTGCGTCCGGAGTATGCGCCCTCGTGGGCGAATTTGTTCGTAAAGTTCGCCCGGGCGATGGAGCGGGAGGAGAAGCTCCCGGTCTGGGCCTTCACCGTCCAGAACGAGCCGCAAGCCAGGCAGGTCTGGGAATCCTGCCTCTATACCCCCGCGCAGGAGAGCGCGTTCATCCGCAACCATCTCGGCCCGGCGCTGCACCGGGCGGGCCTCCAAGGCATCAAGCTCCTCGCACACGACCACAACCGCGACATCCTCGAGGCGCACGCCGATGCCGCGCTGGGTGACCCAGAAACCGCCCGCTATGTCTGGGGCCTGGGGCTGCATTGGTATGTCAGCAACGACTTCGCCGCGTCGTCGCGGGTGCACGCCAAATACCCGGACAAGCCCATCCTCTTCACCGAAGGGTGCTGGGAGGGAGTCGGCAAGCTCGGCGCCTGGGAGCACGGCGAGGGCTACGCCACCCAGATGATGGGCGACTTCCGGAACTGGGTCTGCGGTTTCAGCGACTGGAACATCGTCCTCGACCAGCGCGGCGGTCCCAACCACGTCGGCAATTTCTGCGATGCGCCGGTCATTGTGGACACCGAGACAAAGGAGGTCCGTTACGGACCCTCGTTCTACTACATCGCGCATTTCAGCAGGTTCGTGCAGCCCGGTGCGCGCCGCATCGCCTCGAGCGGGGCCGCGGGGTTCGACTCAATCGCATTTCAGAACCCCGACGGCTCCCTCGTGGTCGTCGTCATGAACAAAAGTTCCGCGGCCGGGAAATTCACCCTGTCGGCCGGAGGCGGGGCTCTCGCCTGTTCGATCCCGGCCCGTGCCATCCAGACTTACGTCCGCCAACCATGAAACACTGCCTCTGCTTCGTTCTGTTGCTGTCCACCACGCTGGCCTCGGCCGACTCCGGCTGGAAGCTGGTCTGGTCCGATGAATTCGAGGGGCAGGGGCACCCTGACCCGGAAAAATGGAGCTACGACGTCGGCGGGCACGGTTGGGGCAACCGCGAGCTGCAATTCTACACTGACGGCCGTCTGGCCAATGCGCGCGTTGAGAACGGCCTGCTCATCATCGAGGCGCACCGCGAGAAGTGGGAGAAAAGCGACTACACCTCGGCGCGGCTGGTGACCAAGAACAAGGGTGACTGGATCGGCGGCCGCTTCGAAATCCGCGCCCGCCTCCCGCTCGGGCTCGGCACCTGGCCGGCCATCTGGATGCTGCCCACGGTCTGGGACCTCGGCGACGGCTCATGGCCGGGCAACGGCGAGATCGATATCATGGAGCATGTCGGCTACGATCCCGGCCGGATCCACGCCTCCACCCACACCCTGAAGAACAACTGGCGGATCAAGACGCAGCGGACCGGCACCATCGAGGTGCCCACCGCCTCGACCGAGTTCCACACCTACGTTCTCGAATGGGACCACGAGGAGATCCGGATCTACGTGGACGACCGCCACTACTTCACTTCGCGACGCGAGGGAGGGGACTGGACCTCCTGGCCCTTCTACCGGAAATTCCATCTCGTGCTGAATCTCGCCGTTGGCGGCGATTGGGGCGGATCCAAGGGCGTGGACCCCGAGGTGTTTCCGCGTCGGTTCGAGGTCGATTACGTGCGGGTTTACCAGCGCTGAGCCCGCGCGGCTTGCCGGTCGCTCCTCAGCTCTTCCTCGCCGCGACCTCGATGACGTCGTGCGGGGCGGCTTCCTTCTGGCCGGCCGGGGTCACGCGGACATAGCGGGCCTTGGCGCGGAGTTCGGGGAGCGTCTTGGCGCCGAGGTAACCCATGCCTGACTGGAGGCCTCCGATGAGCGCGCCGAGCACGTCGTCGACCGAACCGGAGACCTCCTTGAGCGCCTCGATGCCCTCGGCGGCGACCTTGCGGGTGGTGTCGGCCTTGTCGTGGCCGTAGCGGGCGGCCGAGCCGGCCTTCATGGCCGCGTGGCTGCCCATGCCGCGGTATTGCTTATAGAGCTTGCCGGAGATCTCCATGATCTCGCCCGGGGCCTCGCGGCAGCCGGCGAGCAGGCCGCCGAGGATGACGGCGTCGGAAAGGGTGAGGGCCTTGACGATGTCGCCCGACTTGGTGATGCCGCCGTCGGCGATGAGGCGGACGCCGCGCTTCTTCGCGGCGATGCCGGACACGTGCAACGCGGTCAGCTGGGGGATGCCGACACCGGCGACGATGCGCGTGGTGCAGATGGAGCCGGGGCCCTGGCCGATCTTGACGGCGTTGGCCCCGCAGTCGGCGAGGAACTCCACCCCGGCGCCGCTGGTGACGTTGCCGGCGATGATGGTGAGATCCTTGAAGGCGCCGCGGACGAGTTTCACGACCTCGCCGACGCCGGCGGTGTGCCCGTGGGCGGTGGAGACGGCCACGCAATCGACGGCCTCGTCGACGAGCGCGCCGACGTGGCCGAGGATGCGGTCGCGGTCGAGGCTGCCGTCGGCCCGGCGCACGGGTGAGAGGGCCGCGCCGACCACGAGGCGGAACTGGGCGTCGCGGGCGGGCTTGCGGCGGGACTTGGCCTCGGAAGTGAGACGCTCGATGTCGGAGCTGGTGACGAGCCCGCGCAGCCGGTCCTTGTCATCCACCACGAGGATCTTGTGGATGCCGATGTTCTCGGTGAAGAACTTGTCGGCCTCCTTGATCGGATTGGCGGCGATCTTCTTTTCCGGCATGGTGCGGAGCTGCTTGCGCGGGGTCATGACGTCGGCGATGCGCCGCGAGCGGTAGCGCTCCTTGACAATGTTGCCGGGGAGCAGGCCGACGAGCTTGCCCGTGTCGTCGACGACCGGGAAGGTGCGGAAATCGAACCGGCGCTGCTCGATCATCTCGAGGACGTTGGCGATGGTGAGGTCGGGCGGGACGGTGACCGGGTGCTGGATGAGGCCGTGGATGTGGTGCTTCACGCGGGCGACCTCCTTGATCTGGGCGTCGCCGGGCAGGTTGTAGTGAATGAGGCCGAGGCCGCCGTTGAGGGCCATGGCGATGGCCATGCGCGACTCGGTGACGGTGTCCATGTCGGACGAGATGATCGGGATCTGGAGCCGGAGCGACTGGGACAGGGCGGTGGCCGTGTCGGTCTCGCGGGGCAGCACCTCGCTGTAAAGCGTGGCGAGGGAGACGTCGTCGTAGGTGAGCGCGCTGGGCAGGTTGGCCGCGAAAAAGCGCTCGGCCGGCAGGTAGAAATCGGTATCCGGATGGGCAACAGACTTGGTCATGTTGCCGTGGACGAAATAATCCCCGCGCGGGAAACCACAACGTTAATTTGCCATGCGCGGCGCAGCCAGTAGTCGTGGACCCGTGACGTATCGCTTTGCCTTCAAGCCCTACCGGCGGGAGCTGGCCGCGCCGCTGCGGACGGCCCACGGGGCGTGGACGGTGCGCGAGGGTCTGTTGGTGCGGCTGGAAGGCGAGAACGGGAAGGCGGGTTACGGGGAAATCGCGCCGGTTCCGGGGTTTGGAACGGAGGCCATCCAGGAAGCCACCGCCTTGTGCGTGGCCTGGGGTGGCCAGGTCGACGATGCGGCGCTGGATGCCGTCCCGGAGCGGTTTGGATGCGTGCGCTTTGCGGTTGCTTCGGCCAAGGCGGAGGTGGAGCGCGGCCTCCGGACGCGCTCAGAACCCGTTCAGAGGCCGGGTTCCACCCCACAGCGGCTGCCGGTAGCGGCCTTGCTGCCGGCGGGGCGGGCGGCCTTGGAGCGGCTGCCCGGCCGCCTGGAGCAGGGCTTTCTTTGTCTTAAGTGGAAGGTGGGGGTGGGCGATGCCGCCGACGAGATGGGCATCCTCGACGACCTGCTGGGCGCGTTGCCGGCCTACGTGAAGCTGCGGCTGGATGCCAACGGAGCCTGGGACCGGCGCACGGCGGAGAAATGGCTGGCCCGCTGCGCGGAGCGGCCGGTGGAGTTTGTCGAGCAGCCGGTGGCGCCCGAGGCGCGGGACGTGCTGCGCGGCCTCGCCGCAGATTATCCGGTCAAGCTGGCCCTGGACGAGGCCGTGGTGCGGCTCGACGCCGCGCGGCGCTGGCAGGCGGAGGGTTGGAACGGGATCTTTGTCCTCAAGCCCGCGCTGTGCGGCCCGCCGGACGAGATCGCGGCGTGGGTGCGGGCGACCAAGGCCGACATCGTGCTGTCGAGCGCGATCGAGACGGCCGTCGGCAAGGCGGCGATCCTGCGCTGGGCCCTGATGGCCGGGTTGACGACGCGCGCGCTCGGCTTCGGCACCGGGGAAATGTTCGGGCACCGCGCCTGGGACGGACCGGCCCTCGGACCGCTGCTTGACGGCGCCTGGTGCGAGGCGGCGAAATCGGAGGAGCCATGGAACGAACTGAGCTAGCGCGCCTGCTGGGTGCCAGGGGCACAGCGGCCGGCACCAGCGGAGTGGTGGCCGAGCCCGACCCGCGCCGGTTCATGGCGGCGCTGGCGGCGGCCGTCGCCGGTGACGGAGAGGTGTTCCTCGGCGACCCGGGCTGGGGCGACCGCGACCGTGCGCAGGTTTCCAAGTTGAGAAAGGCGGACCGCGACCTGCGAAGCCCGGTGGGCGAAGCAGGTTGGCTGATGATCCCGACCGGAGGCTCGACGGGCGGGTTGAAGTTCGCCCGGCATGACGCAGGCACGATCGCCGCGGCCGTGCAGGGATTTCGGAGCCATTTCAATCTGGTCCGCGTGAACGCCGTCGGCGTGCTGCCGCTGTGGCATGTCAGCGGATTGATGGCCTGGATGCGCTGCGCGCTGAGCGGCGGTGAATACCGCCCGCTCGACTGGCGCGAGGTCGAGGCCGGCCGGCATCCGGCCTTGCCCGCGAAAAAGGACGGCTGGTCGATCTCGCTGGTGCCGACGCAGCTGGAGAGGCTCCTCCGGTCGGACCTGTCGGTGGAATGGCTGCGCAGCTTCCGGCTGGTCTTCGTCGGCGGTGGACCCAGCCAGGCCGACCTGCTGGCCCGCGCGGGTGCGGCCAAGCTGCCCCTCGTCCTGAGCTATGGCATGACCGAGACGGCGGCGATGGTGGCGGCGCAACGCGAGGGTGACTTTCTGCGCGGGGACCGGACCTGCGGGCCGGTCATGCCGCATGCCCGGCTCAGCGTGCGCGCGGACGGCATCGTGCGCGTGCAGGGTCCGTCGGTCTTCCACGGTTACTACCCGGAGTGGCGGGAGGCTGGGTTTTTCGCGACGGCCGACGAGGGCACCTTGGACGCGCAGGGCCGCGTGGTCATCTACAAGCGCCGGGACTGGGTGATCATCTCGGGCGGCGAAAAGATCGACCCGGAGGAGGTCGAGGCGGTGTTGCGGGCCACGGGGGAGTTCGCCGACGTGGCCGTGGTGGGCGTGCCCAACGCGGAGTGGGGGCAGAAGGTCGTGGTTGTTTACCCGGCGGGCCGGGATCCCGATGCGGCCAAGGTGGAGCGGGCCCTGCGCGACCGTCTGCCGGTCTACAAGCGCCCGAAGCTGCTCGCGCCGCTCGTCGAGTGGCCGCGCACGGCCGCCGGGAAGCTGAACCGCACGGAGCTGGCGCGGCTCGCGGCGGAGGCGATTCGCACTGGCGGCCCGCGGCCGGGCAAATAACCTGGAATCGTGAACAAGACCGAGATCGCCGCCGTGCTGACCGAGATCGGCACCCTGCTCGAGCTGAAGGGCGAGAATCCCTTCAAGGTGCGCGCCTACCAGGCCGGGGCGCGGCTGGTCGAGGCGATGCCGGAGAGCGAGCTCGCCGAGCGCGTGAACGCCGGCACGCTGGAGGAGGTCAAGGGCATCGGCGAGGCCCTGGCCAAGAAAATCGGCGAATTGCACACGACGGGGCGGCTGGAGTTCTTCGAAAAGCTCAAGGCGTCCGTGCCCGCGGGCCTCGTGGAGATGCTGGCGATCCCCGGCATGGGCCCGAGAAAGGTCAAGACGCTGCACGAGAAGCTGGGCGTGGACTCGATTGCGAAGCTGCAGAAGGCCTGCGCCGACGGGCGGGTGGCGGCGCTCGACGGCTTCGGGGAGAAGACCCAGGAGAAGATCCTCGAGGGCATCCGCAACCGCGAGGCCTACGGGCGGCGGCACCTCTGGATCGAGGCGTGGGAGCTGTCGGAGCCGATCCTCGCGGGCTTGCGCGCCCTGCCGGAGGTCGAGCAGGCCGAGTCTTGCGGCAGCCTGCGGCGCCGGATGGAGACGGTGGGGGACCTAGATTTCCTCGTCGCGACCACCGCGCCCGAGGCGGTGGCGAAATGGTTCGTGCGCTGGCCGGGGGTGAAGGAGGTGACGGCGCACGGTGAGACCAAGACCAGCGTGCGGCTGGAGGGCGGCATGCAGGCGGACCTGCGGCTGGTGCCGCCGGAGCAGTTCGTGTTCGCCTTGCACCATTTCACCGGCTCGAAGGACCACAACGTGCAGATGCGGCACCGGGCGCTGCAGCACGGCCTGTCGATGAGCGAGTGGGGGCTCGTGCCGGCGGAGGGCGAGGGGACCGCCAAGGAGAAGGCCGAGCAGATGGGGCGCAAGACCAGCATCAAGACCGAGGAGCAGTTGTTCAAGAAACTGGGCCTGGCCTTCATCCCGCCGGAGCTGCGCGAGGGGCAGGGAGAGATCGAGGCGGCGGAAGCGGACGGGTTGCCGGAACTCGTCGCCGAGGCGGACATCCGCGGGGTTTTCCACAACCACACGACCGCCTCGGACGGGCACCACACCCTGGAGGAGATGACCGCGGCGGCGCAGGCGCTCGGGCTGGAATACCTCGGCATCGCGGACCACTCGAAGTCCAGTTTCCAGGCGCGCGGCCTCGACGAGGCGCGCCTGGCGGCGCAGGTGGAGGAGATCCGGCGGCTGAACGAGTCCCGGAAATTCAAGACCCACGTCTTCACCGGCACGGAATGCGACATCCTGCCGGACGGCCGCCTGGATTTCGGCGCGGACGTGCGCGCGACGCTGGACTACGTGGTCGTGTCGGTGCACTCCTCATTCCGCCAGGGCCGCGACGAGATGACGAAGCGCATCATCCGGGCGCTGGAGCAGCCGCACGTGACCATGCTCGGGCACCTCACGGGCCGGCTGTTGCTCGAGCGCGAGGGCTACGAGGTGGACGCCGAGAAGGTCATCGACGCGGCCATCGCCAACGGTGTCGTGATCGAGCTCAACGCCAGCCCGATGCGCCTCGACATGGACTGGCGGCTCTGGCGCCAGGCCGCCGAGCGCGGCTTGCTGACCTCGATCAACCCCGACGCGCATTCCACGGCGCAGCTGGCCTACTACAAGGTCGGCGTGGGGGCGGCCCGCAAGGGCTGGCTGACCAAGGAGCAGGTGCTCAACACCCGCCCGCTGCCCGCCATGAAAAAGTGGCTGACAGCGCGCAGGCGCTGAGACTTGGTGGGGCGTGCGCGCACCGTCCCCCATCCGAGTTTTCCGCGGCAAGAAGGTCCTGATCACGGGCGGACTCGGTTTCATCGGGTCCAACCTCGCGCACCGGCTGGTGGCGGCGGGCGCGCGCGTGACGCTGGTGGACAACCTGCGGCCGGAATACGGCGGCAACCGCCGCAACGTCGCCGGTCTCGGACGGCGCGTGCGGGTCGTGATCGCCGACGTGCGCGACCGGGCGCGCTTGCCCGGCCTCGTGCGCGGACAGGACTACCTTTTCAACCTCGCCGGCCAGACGAGCCACATGGATTCGATGGCCGATCCGGACACCGACCTGGAGGTCAACTGCCGCGCCCAGCTCTCGATCCTCGAGGCCTGCCGGCGGCACAATCCGCGCATCCGCATCGTGTTCGCCAGCACGCGGCAGATCTACGGGCGCCCGGAATACCTGCCGGTCGACGAGCGGCATCCGCTGCGGCCGGTCGACGTCAACGGCATCAACAAGCTCGCCGGTGAGGAATACCACCGGCTCTACAGCGAGATCCACGGCGTGCGCAGCACGGTGCTGCGGCTGACCAACACCATCGGGCCGCGCATGCGCGTGAAGGACGCGCGCCAGACCTTCGTCGGCGTGTGGATCAAGCAGGCGCTGCAGGGGAAGGCCTTCGAAGTCTGGGGCGGCCGGCAGCTGCGGGACTTCACCGACGTGGAGGACGCCGTGGATGCGCTGCTGCTGGCGGCGGCCAAGCCCGCCGCCGTGGGCCGCGTCTACAACCTGGGCGGCCGCGGCCGCATCAGCCTGCGGGAACTGGCGGAGGTGGTCGTCGCTGCGGCGGGCCGGGGAAGCTTCCGGGTGCGCGCCTACCCGGCGGGCCGCCGCAAGATCGACATCGGCGACTATTATGCCGACGGGCGGAAGATCGCGCGGGAGCTGGGCTGGCGGCCGCGCGCAAGCATCCGCGAGGCCGTGCGGCGGACGGTGGAGTATTACCGGCAGGAGCTGCCGCACTACCTGTGAGAACCCCGATCCACAGCGCCGACCCGCTGGCCGGCTATCTGGCCGCGAAGAAGGAGATCGACGCCGCGGTCGCGCGCGTGCTGGCCGGCGGGCGCTACATCCTCGGGCCGGAAGGGGAGGCATTTGAAAAGGAGTTCACCGCCTATCTGGGCTGTGCCGGCGCGGTTGCGGTGGCCAATGGCACCGACGCGCTCGAGCTCGCCCTGCGGGCGCTGGGCGTCGAGCCCGGCGACAAGGTCGTGACGGTCGCCAACACGGTGTCCGCAACCGCCGCCGCCATCCAGGCCGTCGGGGCCGGGACCGTCTTCGTCGACATCGAGCCCGGCTCGATGCTGATGGATGCGGCGCAGCTGGAGCGCACCCTGAAATCCGACCGCAGCATCAAGGCGGTCGTGCCCGTGCACCTCTACGGCCAGCCCTGCGACATGGCGGAGATCACGAGGCTGGCCCGCGCCCACGGGGCGGCGGTCGTAGAGGACTGCGCGCAGGCGCACGGAGCGGAGGTGGACGGACGCAAGGCGGGCGCATGGGGCGACCTCGCGGCGTTCAGCTTCTACCCGACGAAAAACCTCGGCGCCCTCGGCGACGGCGGCGCAGTGACCGGCGGCGATGCCGCGTTGCTCGGGAAGGTGCGACTGCTGCGCCAATACGGATGGCGGACGCGCTACGTGAGCGAGGTTGCCGGGCGCAACTCGCGGCTCGACGAGATCCAGGCGGCGATCCTCCGCGCGCGCCTGCCGCGGCTCGATGAGGAGAACGCACACCGTGCCCGCCTGGCCTCAGTTTACCCGGAATTGCTCAAGGACACGCCGTTGCGCCTGCCCGTGACTGGCCGGGGCCGGACGCACGTCTGGCACCAGTTTGTCGTGCGGACCCCGCGCCGCGACGAGTTGCAGCGCGCCTTGGCCGGACACGGCGTGCATTGCGGCATACTCTATCCGGTGCCGCTGCACCGGCAGCCGGCCTTCGCGCAATCGGTCTCGCTGCCCGAAACCGAGCGAGCCTGTGCGGAAGTGTTGTCGTTGCCCTGTCACCTTGGACTGGACGCGGCGCAGGTAGAGAAGATTGCGGAATCGGTTCGGAAAATACTCACGACCTGACCGGGTCTTTCGGACATGAGCGAAGAATGGCTGTTCTACCTGGCGGCGGGTTTTCTCGCCCAGTTGATCGACGGTGCGCTGGGCATGGCCTACGGGGTGACGGCCTCGAGCCTGCTGATCAGCTCCGGGGTCCCACCCGCGGCGGCAAGTGCGACGGTGCACGCCGCCGAGTGCTTCACGACGGGGGTGTCGGCGCTTTCGCACCGGGCTTTCGGCAATATCAGCCGGACGCTGTTCCGCCGGCTGCTCCTGCCCGGGGTGCTGGGGGCCATCATCGGGGCCTATGTGCTGACCGCGGTGCCGGGTGATGTCATCAAGCCCTACGTGGCCACCTACCTGCTGCTGATCGGCGTCTACATCCTCGTGAAGGCGTTCCGCCAGTTCACGCCCAAGGAGGTGGACACAAGGCTCACGCCGCTGGCCTTCTGCGGTGCGCTGCTGGACGCCCTCGGCGGAGGCGGTTGGGGCCCGATCGTCACTTCCAACCTCGTGGCGCGCGGCAACGACGTGCGGCAGGCGGTGGGCAGTGTTAACGCCGTGGAGTTTTTCGTCACGCTGTCCTCGTCCATCGTGTTTCTGCTGACGCTGGGATTCGGGCACTGGAAGATCATCGCCGCGCTGGCGGCCGGTGGTCTGCTGGCCGCGCCGCTCGGAGCCTGGTTGTGCGGGCGCGTGCCCCGCAGGCCGTTCATGATCGTCGTCGGTCTTCTCGTCGCGGGGCTGAGCTTCCGCACGCTCTGGCTGATCTTGCGGTAGGGGGCGGGCCTAATTTTTCTGGGATTGGAACCCAAGATTGCTCACACTTTACAGTCGACAATATTTCCAATGCCGAAATTCCAACATCACGTCGACCGCGACCGCGTTACACTTACCATTCCCACTTGGTTGCGCGATGAAGCAACGCGCTTAGGCGCTAAACGTGGCTATAATTTCTCCGAATTGGTTTCCCGTCAATTAGAACGATTTGTCGAAGAAGAGAAAAGCAAGCTAAGCAAGCAGTCGCAGCAGATTGTGCAGCCAGATACCAGCCAGCCAACAGCGCAGCAAAAGCAAATCAACTCAGGGTTGCCTTCATCGAGGGCTATAGCCCCTGAGAATAGAGTTGTTACGCATAAAGGCGCCCGTTCACAAACCAAGAACCCCAACAGTGAGAGTAAGGCATATTTGGAAAAGCGGATCGCTTTTTTCGAGAAAAACTTTCGGACACACAAGGAGCCGCTTCCAGAGCAAGTGCAAGAAACGATAGACGCGATACCGGACCGTCTTAAGCGCCGCCTATACGAGCTGACGGTGAGGTCGGTTCCCGTCAAGGGACTGAAGAATAAAACAAAGAAGGAGCGCGAGGCGTATCTGCAAAAGATGATCGCGGAGCTGGAGCCGACCGTGGACCTGCAGTTCAAGCTGCCGCCGGAGACGCAGGCGCAAATCGACGCCGAGCCCGACCCGCTCGAGAGGCGGGTGATGGAGCTGACGACGCGGGCCAGCCTGATGTCGGACCACGAGACGAGGCTGGACAACCCCGACAACCCGATCTGGACGACGCCCTAGCGGCGTTCGACGACACGCGCCTGAAGGGCATCTACCGGGCCGTGGAGCGGTTTGGGGGCGGGGTGTTCAGCGACAGCCTGATTGCGCGCTTCCCCGCCAGCGTGCGCGAGGCCATCACGGATCTGGTGGCGGCGACCCAGATGGAGTGGTCGGACTTCACGGCCTACATCCAGGGGGCCTACGATACGTCCAACACGCCGGAGGAATTCTTGGCGCAGCTACGGGGCGAGGACCGCGAAGCATGCCGGGCTCATCGGGCGGCAGATTGAGGTTGATGACAGCACGCGCGGGCCCAGAAGTGGAAGCCCACCGATGAAAATGAAATCTCCGCCGCGTTCGCAAACCGCATCCAGCAGATCGAGGAAGACCTCAACGCGGAGCGGCTGCCGGGAGAGAAGCCTTTCCGAATCCGGGCGGTGCGCGAGGATGCAGGCACGGCTCATGCGACGGGGGATATTCGCCCAAGTCGTGCCGTATAGGCTCGTTCCAGCGGGCAGCAATTAATCCCTCCGCTAGCATATGACATATGCTGGGAGGTGTTCATGCACCCGGACGACCTGGGTGCCTTCCTCCTAGCCATGAAGTCGTGCGCCACCACCGCCACCTGCCGTGCCGGCGGCGCTACCACCAGATCGGCCTCACGAAGGAGATCATCGACGGGCTTCAGTTCTGCGTCCTTGCCATCTCGCCCCGGCAGGTTGGTGGCGAAACCGCTCCCAAACCGCTCCCATGATTTCCGGCACTTTTGTAAGTTGGTGGTGGAAGGTGGATTCGAACCACCGAAGGACGGAGTCCAACTGATTTACAGTCAGTCGCGTTTGGCCACTTCGCTATTCCACCGACCGAAGGGGCCGAAACAAGGGCAAGTTTGCGGGCTTTGCCAAGAGGTTTTTTCCACGCGGGCAAATCACCTACAGGACGCCGGCCTCGCGGAAGCTGTAATAGCCCCGCCCCGCGGGGTCGGCCGCCGGCTGGCCGAGGATGACGTGGTCGAGGAGCGGGATGTCCACGGCGGTGGCGGCGTCGCGGAGCTGGCGGGTGAGACGGGTGTCGGCGGCGCTGGGCTGCGGGTCGCCGCTGGGGTGGTTGTGGGCGCAGATGAGGGCGGTGGCGCCGTGGCGGACCGCCTCGCGGAAAACCTCGCGCGGGTGGGCCAGGGTGGAGGTGGCGGTGCCGGAGGTCAGCTCGACCTCCCGGAGCAGGCGGTTCTTGCGGTCGAGGCAGAGCACCCAGAACTTCTCGACGGTCAGTGCCGGCAGACGGGTCTCGAAGCAGCGGTAGACATCGGCGGCGTTCGAAAGGGGCGCCTCGACATGTTCGCGCCGGGCGAGGACGCGCCGGGCCACTTCCATGACGGCGAGCAGCTGGAGGGCCTTGACCTTGCCGATGCCCTTGACGCGGCGGAAATCCTCCGCGGTCCACCGCACGAGGGCGGGCAATGAACCGGCCTCGGCGAGCAGTTTCTGGGAGATGCTGAGGACGTTGTGGCCGCGCTGGCCGCTGCGCAGGAGCATGGCGAGCAATTCGGTGTCGCTGAGCGCGCCGGACCCGAGGCGCTCGAGCCGTTCCTGCGGGCGGTCGCCGGCCGCCATGTCCCGGACGCGCAGCGGTTGCTCGTAGGACGACATGGCGGGCGCGCGGCGCGCAGCGGCGTCAGAACATCCGCACGTAGCCGTTGCGGCGGAGTTTCTCGAGCCACTTCTCCTGCGCCTGGCGCAGGGCCTGGTCGCGCAGCGTGCGCTCGATGTAGTCGCGGACCTCGCTCAGCGGCAGGACGCCGGCGTGCTTGCGGTCCTCGACATGGAGGATGAAGGCCCCCTCGGGCATGAGGATGGGCTCGCTGAACTGGCCTTTCTCAAGGGCGAAAAGGACATCGCTGAATTCCTTGCGGAGGTCGGATTTGCGCTGCCAGCCCCAGTCGCCGCCCTTGGCCTTGCGGGAATCCTGGCTGTAGATGCGGGCGACGTCGGCGAAGCTGGCGCCGGCACGGAGCTTGGCCATGACCTCCTCGGCGCGGGCCTTAAGCGAATCGTCGGACTCGTCGGGGGCGCGGCTGATCTGGATGAGGCGCAGGTAGGCGGAGTCCTCCTGGAAGAAGCGCTCCTTGTTCTCGTTGTAGAAGGTCTCGATCTTGACCGGGCTGATGGTGCTGGCGGACTTGCGCTGCTGGCCGCGCATGTAGTCGTAGATCATGCGCTCCTCGACTTCCTTGCGGTAATCCTTCTGCGAGATGCCGCGGGAGCGGAGGTAGGCGAGATACTTGCTGCGGTCGCCGTCGAACTCGTTGGCGATGATCTCGGAGAGCTGCTGGTCGATGAAATTGGCCGGCACGCGGCGTTTCTCGTCCTTGTAGAATTCCTTCACGATGAGGACGCGGTCGATGAGGTCCTGCAGCGCGTCCTCCTGGGCCTTTTGCAGCATCTGGTAGAACTCCTGCTCCGACTTGGCGCTCTGGCGGATGCGGTCGACGAACGGCGCGACCTCCCGGCGGATGTCGTCAACGGTGATGACCTTGTCCTCGGCGATGGCGGCGATGCCGTTGGCAAAACGCAGGTTGAGGCCGTCGTCCGGCACGTTGACCGGAGTGGGCTGGTTCTGTGCAAGCGACGCCAGGGGAACGATTAAGGCGAGCAGGCGGAGGCCGCGGGACAGCGTCATGGGTTCGGTAAATTCTGCAGAAAAACGATGATTTCCTTCAACCTTGCGAGGGCGGTGGGAGCGGTCAAGCGGGGAAACCGATGGTTGTGTTGGATGAAGTCGTCGGGCCGGCCGGAATTGCGCAGGCACTTCAGGCGGGCGCCTTCGCTTTCGACGGAGAGCACGCCCTTTTGTTCCGCCCGGATGCGGATCTCGGTGACGAGCAGGAGGGCGCGGACCTCCGGACCATATTTGCCGAAGCGGTCGCGCAGTTCCTCGCCGATGGCCTTCACCTGGGCCGGAGTCTCGGCCAGCGCGAGCCGCCGGTAGAAGTCGATGCGCAACCGGGCTTCGGTCACGTAACCGGCGGGCAGGCGGGCCTGGGCCTTTTCGATCATCCCCTCGGCGCGCTCCTGCTGCCGCAGCGCGGTGTAGCTGCCATCGGCACCAGCAATCGCACTGTCTGCCGCGCCTTCGCCGAGGAAGATGAAGTCGAGTTTGACGGAGGCGCGGATGGCCCGGGCGGCCTTCTCACCCTTGAGGCGGGCCACGCTCTGCCGCAGCAGCTGGCAATACAGTTCGAAGCCCACACCGACAATGTGGCCGCTCTGCTCGGCGCCGAGGAGATTGCCGGCCCCGCGCAGCTCCAAGTCGCGCATGGCGATGCGGAAACCCGCGCCGAGTTGCGTGTGCTGGCGCAGCGCGGCGAGGCGCTGCCGCGCGAGGTCCACCACGCGGGCATGCCGGTGCAGCAACAGGTAGGCGTAGGCCTGGTGCCGGAAGCGGCCGACGCGCCCGCGGAGCTGGTAGAGCTGCGAGAGGCCGAAGCGGTCCGCGCCCTCGATGATGATCGTGTTGCAGTTCGGGATATCGAGGCCGCTCTCGATGATGGTGGTGCAGACCAGGACGTGGTGCTGGCCGGCGACGAAGTCGGTCATCACGCGCTCGAGGCCGTCCTCGCCCAGTTGGCCGTGGCCGACGCCGATGCGGAGGTCGGGCAGCAGCTCGCGCAGACGCGCGGCGACCAGGTCGATCGTCTGCACGCGGTTGTGCAGGTAGAAGACCTGGCCGCCGCGACGCACCTCGTGCCGGATGGCCTCGACCACGAGCTTCTCGTCGTAGCTCTTGACGATGGTCTGGATGGGGAGGCGGTCGGTCGGCGGGGTTTCAATGGTGCTGAGGTCGCGCGCGCCGGTGAGGGCGAGGTAGAGCGTGCGCGGGATGGGCGTGGCGCTCATCGAGAGCAGGTCGACGTGGGCGCGCCAGCGTTTGAAGACCTCCTTGTGTTTCACGCCGAAACGTTGCTCCTCGTCGATGACAACCAGCCCGAGGTCCTTGAAGCGCACGTCGGCCTGGATGAGGCGGTGCGTGCCGATGAGGATGTCGATCTTGCCGCCGGCCACGGCGTCGAGGATGCGCTGCTGCTCCTTCTTCGAGCGGAAACGGCTGAGCATCTCCACCGCCACGGGATAGCCGGCCATGCGTTCGCGGAAGGTGTTGAGGTGCTGCTGGGCCAGCACGGTGGTGGGCACGAGCACCGCCACCTGCCTGCCGCCCATCACGGCCTTGAAGGCGGCGCGCACGGCGACCTCGGTCTTGCCGAAGCCGACATCGCCGCAGATGAGGCGGTCCATCGGGCGCGTGCGCTCCATGTCGGCCTTCACCTCCGCGATGGCGCGCGTCTGGTCGCGGGTCTCGACGTAGGGGAAGGCCGCCTCGAACTCGCGCTGCCACACGGTGTCGGCGGCAAAGGCGTGGCCGGGCTGCGCCTCGCGCTTCGCCTGGATCTCGAGCAGCTCCGCGGCGAGGTCGAGGGTGGCGCGCTCGGCGGCCTGGCGGGTCTTTTCCCAGCGGCCGGAGCCGACGCGGCCGAGTTGCGGGCGGGCCTTGGAGAGTCCGACGTAGCGGCTGATGAGGTGCGATTCCTGCAGCGGCACGTGCAGGGTCACGCGGTCGTCGAACTCGAGCGAGATGACTTCGCGCAGACCGTCGCGGGTCTCGAGCTTGGTCAACCCGCGGTAGACGGCCACGCCGTGCTGCAGGTGCACGACGAAATCGCCGTCGGCCAGTTCCGAGAAATCGAGCAACTGGTCCACGGCGGAGGCTGTGGCAACAGCCTGGCGCGGCGCGGACCGGCGCAGACGCCGCCGGCCGAAGATCTCGGTCTCGGTGACGACAACCTCGCCGATGCCTTGGGGTAGGGGACGACCGCCGGGCGTGCCGAGGGCTTCAGTCGGCGGGCCCAGCGGGCCCGCCCTGCCTTCCCGCCACGTGATGCGGAATCCCTCGCCGAGATGGCCCCGCAGGAAAACGGGTTTCGGTTTCCGGAAACCGCCATGCTCCTGCAGCAGTTCGCGGAGCCGCTCCTCCTCGCCCTCCTTGCCCGTGACGAAGCGG
>CAZRNE010000035.1:29685-34001 GCA_964601365.1 uncultured Opitutaceae bacterium
TCAACCACGCGGCGATGCGGTCGAGGAATTGCCGGCGGGCGGCATCCACGGCGGCGAGGCGCTCGTGGGCCAGAAGGGCGGAGTCCACGGCCGGCCGGTGATGCGAAAGCGATTCGCTGTCCCAGGTTTCCTCGACCGTGCCTTCGCCGAAAAAGCTGCTGCCGAGATCGAGGTCGCCGACGCCGAGCAGGTGCGCCGCCCGCGCGGCGATCCGGCCGGCCATGGGCTCGGCGCCGTCGGCGGCCTGACCGAGGAGGGTGAAGGCTTCCTCGATTGCCTTCGGCTCCAGCATCACGGCGTGAAACGTCTCCTCGAGGTGATCGAGCAGGGTTGCGGGCGCGCCACCGCCCTGCACTCGGGGAGCGGCGGTGAGCACGACATGCTCCAGCGGTTCGCCGGAACGCTGGGTCACCGGGTCCAGGGCGCGGATTTCCTCCAGGGTGTCGCCGAAGAAATCCAGACGGCAGGGGGCGGTGGCGGTGATGGGATAGACATCGATGATGCCGCCGCGGACCGCGTATTGCCCCGGCGCCTCGCAGACCGCCTCGGCATCGTAGTCAAAGTCCGCCAGCAGTTTCAGCACGGCGGCGAAGCCGGGCGCCGCGCCGCGCCGCAAGGCCGCTTCGCGCGCCGCGAACTCCTGCGGAGGCGGAACGGGCTGGAGGAGGGCGGTCGGCGAGGCGACAATGACCAGCGGACTGGCCGGGTCGGCGTGGCCGCGCCGGCCCCGCAACCAGCTGAGCACGGCGAGTCGTTCGCTGGCGGCCTGAAAGGCCTCGCGCAGGGCGCGGCTGTCCGTGTGCGCCTCGGGGAAACCCGCGCACTCCGTGGCCCGGCCGGCTTCCGCAAAAAGTGCGATGTCCTCCGCCAACGAAGGCACGGCCGCGGGATCCTCGGTGACGACCAGCCAGACCGGGGCGGGATGGCGACGAAGCAGTGCGGCGACCGCCCACGCGCGCGCGGCCGGGCAGACTCCGGTGATGTTGGTGCGCCGATGTGACACCGCAGACACGAGGGGCAGACAGTGTGCCCGGCCGCGCGACGTGCAACCCGCTAGTGCGCCTCCGGCTGCAGCGTCCTGAGCGCGGCGCGGGCGGCGGCCTCCTCGGCGGCCTTCTTGGAGGAGCCGCGGCCGGTGCCAAGCAGGCGGCCGTGCAGGTGCACGCTGACGGTGAATTCCCGCGCATGGCGCGGACCGGTGGTGACGTCGACCGCGTAGCGGAGGGCGTCGTTGCCATGCTCGGGTTGGACGAGTTCCTGCAGGCGGCCCTTGGGATTCTCGACCTGCTCGGCGCCCTCGAGGCGGTCGGCCAGCGGTCCATACCACCCGAGCACGAGTCGGCGCGTCTCGGTGATGCCGGAGTCGAGGAACAGCGCGCCGACGACGGCCTCAAGCGCATCCTCCAAAATGGAATCACGGGTGCGCCCGCCCGCATCGTCCTCGCTGCGGCCGAGCCGGACGGCCTTGTCGAGACCGAGGTCGCGGGCGAGCTGGCTGAGAAATTTTCCCTTGGTGAGGACGGCGCGCCGGCGGCTGAGCACACCTTCGCGCTCACCGGGAAACTCCCGGTAGAGCGCGTCGGTCAGGAGGAAGTGCAGGACGGAATCGCCGAGGAACTCGAGGCGTTGGTTGTGCGGCCCGGCCTGCGGGTGGTCCTGCAGGTAGGACGGGTGGGTGAGCGCCTCGGTCAGCAGCTCGGGGCGGGCGAAGGCATGCCCGAGGCGTTTCTCGATGGAGGACCGGTTGCCCATGGTCAGGAACTGGCGCTCGAGTAGCGGCGCAGGCCGCGGTTGAAGACCATGACGGCGACGGCCAGCCAAGCCGCCGCGGCGGCGGCCAGCCAGGCCAGGTGACCCCAGTTGAGCCCGTGCAGGAGGGCGCTGGCGGGGATGTTGCTCGTGATGACGGCGGGCAGGCCCCAGACGAAGACGGCATTGAGCACGGCGCTGCGCAGGAAGGCCTCCTTCGGCAGCCGGGCGAATTCGAAGACGGTGAAGTAGCTGCCCTCCAGCCCCTGCGCTCCGATCAGCCAGAAGGTCATGGAGGTGGTGAGCAGGATGACCGCGTAGTGGATGACGAGGGCGACGCCGAGGAGCGCCACGTAGAGGGCGATGTCGCCCGGTCCGGGCTGCAGGCCGAGCTGGCGCACGGCGTAGACGACGACGGCGATGGCGACGAAGGAGTTGATGATGCCGTCGAGGTCGAGCTTGCGCGTCGAGACCATGAACAGCGGGTTGCCGGGCTGGGCGATGAAGAAGTCGAAGTGGCCGGTGCGGATGTTGCGGCTGAGCTCGAAGAGGTTGCTCCAGAAGAAGCCCATGGTCAGGCGCTGCAGGATCATGGCGGAGCCGACGAGGAGGATCATCTCATGCTTGTTCCAGCCGGCGATGGAGTCGGTGTGCCCGTAGATGACGCCGATGAGGAGCAGATTGACCGCCATCCAGAAGAACTCGACCAGCGACCACATGATGAAATCGAGCCGGAACATCATCGTGCGCACGATGGAGTAGCGGGCGCCGGCGAGCCAGATGCGGAGGTAGTGCGCGGGAGTCATGGTCAGCCGCCGACGGCGGTGTGGAGACGCAGGCCGCGGCGCCAGAGGAACTGCGCGAAGGCCAGCAGCAGGACGGCCCAGGCCACCTGGATGGGCAGGGCCTGCAGGGTGGCCGCGTAATCAAGCCGGCCGGTGAAGATCGCCGCCGGGAAATACATCTGGTAGTAGAACGGCAGGTATTGGGCGGCCTCGTAGAGCCAGCGCGGCAGCAGGTCCAGGGGGAACATCTGGCCGCCGAGCACCACCTCGACGGCCATCGAGAGGATGACGAAGGACTGGATCTCGAGGAACCAGAACGTCAGGAGGCCGAAGCAGTAGGCGATGGTGAATTGGATGAGCGCGGACAGGAACATGGCCGGCAGCCCGAGCCAGAGCCGCCAGGCACCGTCCGGCAGCGTGAGGCTGTCGTGGATGAAGGGCAGGGCGGCGAGCAACGGCAGCAGCACGAGCGCCCCGGAGACGCAACGGGCGGCGGCGAAGATGCTGAAGCGGTAGAGGTAGTAGTTCACCGGTTTGAGCAGGAACTGGTTGATGAGCCCGCTGCGGATCTCCTCGCTCACCTGGTAATCCTCGTTGAAGGCGCCGATCATGAACTGGAGGGGCAGCAGGATGACGAAATAGGTCAGGGTCTGGCGCAGGTCGTAGCCGCCGATGTGGGTCTGGCCCTCGTAGGCCGCGCGCCAGAGGACGAAGACCACGATGAGGTGGAAGAGGGAGAAGAAGCCGCGCGCCGCGAAATTCCAGCGGTAGACGAGGTTGCTCTGCAGGCCGACGGCGAAGACGTGGCGGTATTTGGCGAGCGCGGCGGTCATGGGCGCGGGCGGCGGCCTCAGGCCGCGCCGGGAGCAAGGCCGAAGCGCGCGGCGACCTCCTTGGCGAGGGCGGTGTAGGCGGCGGCGCCCGGGCTGTGCGGGTCGTAGGCGAAGATGGTCTTGCCGAAGCTCGGGGCCTCGCTGAGGCGGACGGTGCGGGGGATCAGGGTCTGGAAGATCTTGTCGGGCAGGTGCTGGCGGACCTCGTCCACGACCTGCTTGGCGAGATTGGTGCGGCTGTCGAACATCGTCATGATGATGCCGCCCACATCGAGGGCGGGGTTGACGCCGGCCTGCTTGAGGCGCTCGACGACCTTGAGGATCTGGCCGAGGCCCTCGAGGGCCATGTATTCGCTCTGCAGGGCGATGAGGAGGTGGTCGGCGGCGGCGAGGCTGTTCATCGAGAGCATGCCGAGGGCGGGCGGGCAGTCGATGATGATGGCGCGGTAGCCGCCGGAGTTGCGCACGGGTTCGAGGACGCCGCGCAGGCGGGCGAGGTAGTTGGGCTGCTGGGCCAGCTCGATCTCGATGGCGGCGAGGTCGACCTCGGAGGGGATGAGGGCGAGGTGCGGCCAGGCGGTGGGGGTGAGCATCTCGAGGGCCGTGCCCTCGCCATGCAGCGGCCGGTAGAGCGAGCGTCCCTCCTGTTTCTCGATGCCGAGGGCGCTGGTGGCGTTGGCCTGGGGGTCGAGGTCGATGACGAGGGTGTGGATCTTCTGCGCCGCGAGGGCGGCGGCGAGGTTGACGGCGGTGGTCGTCTTGCCGACGCCGCCCTTCTGGTTCGCGATGGTGAAGACCGTGCAGGTCATGGATGGGCTGACTAAGGGGCCTCGGGCGGCGGCAGGCAAGCCGCCAACTGCGCGCGGCGTTGCCGAGGAGAACACCAGCCGCGGAGCCGGGTATTGCGCCGCGGGAATGCATGTTCCCCTTCGTCCTGCGGGCTGCGGAC
>CAZRNE010000036.1:0-32127 GCA_964601365.1 uncultured Opitutaceae bacterium
CCCGTCTGCGCCATCTACTCGACCTTCCTGCAGCGCGCCTACGACCAGGTCATCCACGACGTCTGCCTGCAGAACCTGCCCGTGACCTTCTGCATGGACCGCGCCGGGCTGTCGCCCAACGACGGTCCCACACACCACGGGCTCTTCGATCTCGCCTACCTGCGCTGCGTGCCCAACGCCGTCGTCATGCAGCCCAAGGACGAGGAAGAGCTGGTGGACATGATGCACACCGCGCTCCGGCACAACGGACCGGCCTTCATCCGCTATCCGCGCGGCGCCGGCACCGGCGCTGCCGTCAAATCCCAGCCCGCCGCCCTCCCCCTCGGCCAGGCCGAGATTGTCCGCGAAGGCTCCAACATCATGCTCTGGGCCCTGGGTCCGATGGTGCAGGAAGCCCTGAAAGTCGCCGAGCGTCTCGCCGCCGACGAAGGTTTGTCCGTGGGCGTCGTCAACGCCCGCTTCGCCAAGCCCCTCGACCGCACGCTCCTGCTCGGCCAGGCCGCCGTCGTTCCGCTGCTGGTCACGCTGGAGGACCATGTGGTCACCGGCGGCTTCGGCAGCGCCGTGCTGGAGGCGCTGCAGGAGGCCGACTGCCTCGTGCCCGTCGAGCGCATCGGCTGGCCGGACAAATTTGTCGAGCACGGCAGCAGTGTCGAGGTGCTCCGCGCCGCCTACGGCCTCTCCACGGACGACATCGTCCGCCGCATCAAGGACCGCTACCGGCGGCTCGGGACGGCAGCGGTCGAGGCCGAGGCTTGATTTGCGCACGGCGACCCGTTTGGCTCCGCCGCGTTGTTTGCGGGCATAGTATATCGGCTATTATGCGAGCTTCCCAAGCTTGAGAGGAGGGTTCGATTCCCTCTGCCCGCACCAACTTTCTTTTCGGAGCGAAAGGAAAGTTGCCTCGCCTAAGCCTCGGCGAAGGCGGGCACCAACGCCGCGTTTTCCGAAGGGCGGATCAGCTCCCTCCCGATTACGAATACTCCCGCCGGCCCTCCATCGCGCTCTTCAGTGTGACGGCATCGGCATACACGACACCCGCGCCGCTGGGCAGCCCGAAGCCGATGCGGGTGATGCGCAACTTCATCCCCGCCGCCTGCTCGGTCAGGTAATGGCAGGTTGCCTCGCCCTCGACGTCGTTCGACAGGGCGAGGATCAGCTCCTCGACTCCGCCCGATTTCAAGCGCGCCACCAGACTCGCAAGATTCAGATCCTCGGGGCCGACGCCGTGGATGGGCGACAGCTTCCCGTGCAACACGTGATACTGTCCGCGATATGCACCCGAGCGCTCGACGGCGACGAGGTCCGGCACCGTCTCGACCACGCAGACCTGAGCGGCGCTCCGCCGCTCATCCCCGCAGATGGCACAAAGTTTTTCCTCCGCAAGGTTGCCGCAGCGCTCGCACCGGCGCACTGATTTTGCCG
This sequence comes from uncultured Opitutaceae bacterium, assembly GCA_964601365.1. Taxonomy (GTDB): domain Bacteria; phylum Verrucomicrobiota; class Verrucomicrobiia; order Opitutales; family Opitutaceae; genus Didemnitutus. The sequence continues at coordinate 1,426 of CAZRNE010000036.1, forward strand.
CCTGCTCCAGCGCGCGGACCAGCTCAGGCAGCCGCGCGGGCTTTTCGACCAGCAGGTTCAGGGCGATGCGCTCGGCGGAGCGGTAGCCGACGCCCGGCAGCCCCTTGAGGAGCCTTTGCAGTTCTTCGAAGGCCGGGGTCAAGGTGGGTTCAGAACATGCCCGGGGCTTGGAAAGCCGCCGAGATCCGCTGCATCTCCCCGTCGTTCATCTCCTTCGCCTTTTGCGCCGCTTCCTGCACCGCCTGGCAAACCGTTTCGCTCACCAACTTGGCATCCTCCTTGAGGAATTCAGGATCGAGCTTCACGGCGAGGAATTTTCCCGCGCCGTTCACCTTCACCTGCACGGCGCCTCCGCCGGCGGACACGTCGATTTCCCGCGTCTCGAGGATCTTCTGCATCTCCTCGATCTGCCGCTGCATCTTCTGGGCTTGTTTGAGCAATTTGCCTACGCCGGCCATGGTGGAAGGTTGGCGCGAAAAATTGCCGCGCCCTCCGCCGACGCAAACAAAAACCCGTCACGCCTGGCGCAGGATCTCCTCATAGCCCGAGCGGAAGTCGGGATGCCGCGGCGCCCAGCCCAGCGCGTGACGCAGCTTTGCACAGTCTATCCGGCGCACCGTCGCCGCCTCACCTGCCGGCGGCAGGGCTGGCGCTGCCTGTCCCAGACGTTGCGCCAGCCAGGCGAGGATCTGACCGCGCGTGGCCGGCGAGCCATCGGCCACGTTGTAGACGCCCCCGGTCCCGCCTTCGGCCTCGAAGCAGGCCATGATCGCGCGCACGATGTCGTCGCAATGGACCAGATTGATCGCGCGCTCGAGCTCAGGCGCGCTATGCCAAACGCCGGTTCGCGCCAGATCAAGCAGACGGTGCCTCCCGGGTCCGTAAATGCCGGCCAGCCGCAGCACATACCAGCGCGCACAATACGGCGCCACCTGTCGCCCGACCACCTGCTCCGCCTCGAGCAAGGCCGCGGTTGATGCCGAGTCGGCTGCCGGCGCCGTCGCCTCGGTCACCGCGCCGGTCGCCGACTTCGCATACACGGAGGTGCTGCTGGTGTAGACGAAAACGGGTTTCCGCCCGGCGCGCTGCGCCAGCCACCGGGCGATGGATTGCATCCCGTCGACGTAGGACCGTCGGTAATCCCCCGGTGCGCCACCGCCTGATCCGACGCTGTTCAGGACGAAATCGAATTCTCCCGCCATCTGCTCGTGCCAGCTGGCTTCGGCCAGCTCCGCGACCAACACCCTTGCACCCATCTTGTCCAACCCGGCTGCCGTCGCGGGATTTCTCGTCAACGCCGTCACCTGCCAGCCGCGCGCCAGCGCTGCCCGGGCGACGGCACCGCCGACATAACCGCAGCCGAAGACCGCCAGGCGCCTGACTTGATTGGCCATGCGGCAACAAGGCCGCGTTCATCCCACCCATACGAGCAAAAATCGGTTCGCCCGCGGCCCGCGCGGGTGTAGATTTGCCGTATGCCTTCCGTGCTCGTTCCGCTCGCCGATGGATTTGAGGAGATCGAGGCGTTTGCTCCGGTCGACCTGCTGCGCCGCGCCGGCGTGGAGGTGGTCATCGCCTCGTTGAGCGACAATCGCCACGCCACCGGACGCAGCGGCATCGTCGCCCACGCCGATGCCACCCTCGATTCCGTGGCCGGGCGTGTGTTCGACCTCCTGTTTATTCCCGGAGGGCCAGGGGTGAAGAACCTCCGCGCTGATCAACGGGTGCGTGCCACTGTCCTCCGGCACCACCAAGCCGGGAAATGGCTCGCCGCCATCTGCGCCGCGCCGACCGTGCTGGCGGATTGCGGTCTGCTGGAAGGACGGCGTTACACCGCCCATCCCTCGGTGGCCGCGGAATTGCCGCATATTCTTGCGAATGAGCGCGTGGTCACCCACGGCCACATCGCCACGTCACGCGGCGCGGGCACCGCGGTTGAATTCGGCCTGCACATGGTAGGTTTGCTGGTGTCGCCGGCCAAGGCGGAGGAGATTGGCAAAGCCATTTGCCTCTAAGATTTGCGCGAAAATGCGCATTGCACGGCGGCGGCGGCTTTGATTGCCTCCGCATGGCCGGCGAAGGCTCTGCCTGCACGCCACTTGCCCATCAATGCACAATCCCGCGCCTCCAGCCCGGAAGCGATGCTGCGAAGCGTTGCCTAGTGGTTTTCCCCTAGCCATAGACTCCCCCGACCGGTCCTTCGCCTAGAATGTCGCTCCCCGCCCATGAACTCGTCATCGAAGCCGGTCGCGGCGACCGCCACTATTGGTCCGACCTGTGGCGCTACCGGGAACTCCTGGGCTTTCTCGCGTGGCGCGACATCAAGGTGCGCTACAAGCAGACCGTGCTCGGTGTCGCTTGGGCGCTGCTCCAGCCGCTCGTCACGATGGGCATCTTCAGTTTCGTGTTCGGCGTGCTCGCCGGCATGGGCAAAGGCGACGCGCGCTACCCTCTCATCGTCATGGCCGGGCTGCTGCCTTGGCAGCTGTTTGCCGCCGCGGTCAGCGGCTCCAGCGGCAGCCTCGTGTCCAATGCCCACCTCATCTCCAAGGTTTTTTTCCCGCGGCTCATCGTGCCCCTCTCCGCGCTCGGCGTCGCGCTCGTGGACTTCACCGTCGTGCTCGCGCTCTATGCCGCGATGGCGGCCTGGTTTGGTGTCATGCCTGGCTGGCAGGTGCTGCTCCTGCCGGTGTTCGGAGCCTGCGCGCTGCTCATCGCGCTCGGCGCGGGACTCTGGCTGTCCGCTCTGACGGTGCGCTTCCGCGATTTTCGCATAATCGTGCCCTTCATCCTGCAGGTTGGCGTCTTTCTCTCTCCCATCGGTTACCGCACCGATGTGCTGCCCAACTGGCGCGACCTGCTCGCGCTGAACCCGATGACTGGCGTCATCGACGGCTTCCGCTGGTGCCTGTTGGGCGGCACGGCCGACTTCTACTGGCGTGGCTTCGCCACCTCCGCGGTCGTCGGCGCCGTGTTGCTCGCCACCGGACTGTGGTATTTCCGCCGCACCGAGCGCACGTTTGCTGACGTAATCTGACATGGCTGAACCCGTCATCAGCGTCTCCGGCCTCGGCAAGCGCTACGTCATCGGACACGAGGCGCGTCACGATACATTCCGCGACACGCTCGCGCACGGGGTCGTCGGCGCCTTGCGCCGGTTTTTCCGGCGCGCACCCACCCGCACCACCGAGGAGTTCTGGGCTCTCCGCGATGTGTCCTTCGATGTCAACCAAGGCGACGTGGTCGGCATCATCGGGCGCAACGGGGCCGGCAAGTCCACGCTGTTGAAGATTCTCTCCCGGATCACCGAACCCACCACCGGCTCGGTGCGCCTGCGGGGACGGGTCGCCTCGCTGCTCGAAGTCGGCACCGGGTTTCATCCCGAATTGTCCGGCCGCGAGAACATCTACCTCAACGGGGCCATCCTCGGCATGAGCCGCGCCGAGATCGCGCGAAAATTCGACGAGATCGTCGCCTTCGCCGAGGTGGAGCGCTTCCTCGACACGCCGGTGAAGCACTATTCGAGCGGCATGTATGTGCGCCTCGCCTTCGCCGTCGCCGCCCATCTTGAACCGGAGATCCTCATCGTGGACGAGGTCCTCGCCGTCGGTGATGCACCTTTCCAAAGAAAATGTCTGGGCAAGATGAAATCTGTGGCCACTTCCGGCGGGCGGACGGTCCTGTTTGTGAGCCATAATATTGGAGCTGTTCGCCAGCTCACGACGAAGTGCATCTTCCTAGAGCGCGGCCTGGTGGCGCAAGCGGGGGCGACAGCCGAAGTGATCGACCGTTACACGCGGGCCAATGAAGCGGCGGGTGAGCTCGGGCACGGGCGCTATTGCAGCGTGCTTGATGCTGCGATTACCGACGAGCAGGGGCACCGGCTCAACGAGCACGCAGGGGCCGCCACACTATGGCTGGAAGTTGAGGTCGAGCTCGACGGACTGCCCGGCCGCTCACTTGAATGCACCCTGACCGACCTGGAGGGACTGCCGCTCGGCCTCTACAGTCCGGGCCATTTCTCTGGCTGGCGTTTTCCCGAGCGCCGCGGCCGGGCGCGCTTCAGATTGCCACTTGCCCTGCCTCCCCTGGCAACCGGCTCCTACGGCATCGATGTCGCCACAACCGTGCATGGCTCTGGTCCGGATCACCATGTCCCGGCCGCCGTGATCTTCACCGTGTCGCGGCCCCCTGGAACCTCCATGTGGGAACTGCGCAAGGAATACAACGCAGGGTATCTCATACTTGACGCCGGCGATCCGCGGCCGGTCGCGCCTACTTGATCCGATGAACGCGTTCCGCCTGGCCCGCCATGAAGCCCGGTTTGCCTGGCTGCGGTTCAGGCTTCGCCTGCGCAATTTCCGCAGCGGATTGGGAGACTCGGGCTGGCTGCTCCATGGCATGGTGCGGGCGCAGAAACCCGAGGTTTGCGTAGAGATCGGCTCAGCGCACGGCTATTCCACATGCTTGATCGCCCTTGCCCTCGAGCAAAACTTGGCTGGCCACCTTTGGGCCGTCGATCCGCACCTTCCCAACGACTGGAGCGACAGTGACGCAGCCGACACCTACCGCTCACTGCGGGGCAACCTCGCCGCCATCGGGCAGGCCGCCCGGCGCGTGCATATCGTCCGCAAGCGCACCGCCGAGGCCCTGCCGGATTTGCCCCCGAAGGTGGATTTTGCCTTCATCGACGGGGACCACAGCTACGAGGGCGCGAAGTTCGACTGGCAAGCATTGCAGCCGCGCATGACGCCCTTTGGCGTGGTGGTCTTTCACGACACATTGTGGGACCGGTTTGCTGACGATCCACATTATCGCCAATGGCGACGTGCCGGCATGGGTGTCCCGCGATTGCTCGAGGAGATCCGTCAGGAAGGCTATCCTGTCGTGACGTTCAGCCGCGACTGGGGCGTCACGCTTGTCCAAGCGACCCGAGGCGGGCAATCCTTTGCCGCCACTGTGCACTGATGCCTTGGGATTGAGTGGAACCCGCCGGTGACTTTCCGCCCCAATCCATCACGTCGTTGGCTTGATGCGATCCGAACCCGGCTATGGGTGCTGGGTCTTTCCCGTCCACAGTCCCGCTATTATTACACGAATGGCGGCATTGGGGACGAACTCATGCTGACCGCCATTGCCCGTGCCGCGCGTCGCGCCGGCCGTCCCATTTCGGTCATCGCCACCTACCCGGAGCTTTGGATCGGCAACGGTGACCCTGTGATGGTTGCAAGCAATTTGGAGCGCTGGCACTACTCCGTCCGTCGCGGTTGGATTTCCACCGATATTGTCCACCTGGAGTATCAGACCTCGCGGCCGGAGCACATAGCGGCGCAAATGGCGGCGCATATCCCGGTCTGCCTGCCGCAGGATTGGCGGCCCATTCTGGCGGTTGAACCGGTTTCCCGGGAAGCAGGTTTGATTGTCATGCAAAACTCCTGCCGGGGCGCGCGCTACGCTGCTTCCACCAAAGAGTGGCCCAGCGAACGTTGGGATCAACTCGCCCGGCGTCTCTCGCCAAAGCACCGCATCTGTCAAGTTGGCAGCCCGGTGGATCCCCCATTGCCAGGCGCAGAGGATCTCCGCGGCCGCACCACGCTGCGAGATGTGGCCGGTTTGCTCGCGCGCGCCGTCCTTTTTGTCGGTTTGGAATCCGGCCTGCAGCATGTCGCCGCCGCCGTCGGCACACCGGCGGTGATAATATACGGCGGCCGGAGCCGGCCGGCGCAGACCGGATATGCGTTCAATCGAAATCTGGTTCGCGAGCCGCCCTGCGCCGGCTGCGGGTTGAATGAGGGCTGCCCCCATGCTGTCATGTGCATGGATATTCCCGTCGAGGAAGTGGAACGGGCCGTCAATGAAACCATGGCGGGACCAGGTCCGTGATGCGCGTGATAGGCAATGCGGTGCAGCGATTCTTGGGCGCAGGTCCCTTTGCCGCCGGGCCTTTCACGGAGCTTGTCCAAAGCCGGATGCGTTGCACGGACCGCTTCGCCGCCGGTGATTGGCCGGATGGCGTGGTGCTGGAGCAGCCTGCCGACGCCGGCGTGCCTGCCCGATCGCTTGGCCTGTTGGGCCAGAAATCATCCACACAATCTCCCGCGGAACAGTCCTACACCTCGCCGGTGCGTCGTCTGTTTTCGCTCCGGGATGCCTGCGTGGCTGGTGCCGACGGAGTCGTCTGGTGTCCCTATGTGCGGCGCGCGTTCGTCGAGTCGGTGCGCCGGTGGCACGGGGATGCACAAGACCATCCGTTGTTCTCCTCCCCCAGGTTCCCCGGGCCCCAGCCCCTGTCCGGTCTTTCGCTCAATCTTGGATCGCTCGACGCAGGCGGATTCTACCACTTCCTCCACGAGTCCCTGCCGCGTCTCTACTTGGCGCGTCCGTTTCTGCATCGCATCGATCATTTCCTCTGTCCGGGTGAGAAAGGCGGCTTTCATCATGACTGGTTGACATTGGCTGGTGTGCCGTCGGAAAAGATCATCTGGCTGCATGGTCATACCCATTGGCGCTGCGAACGCCTGCTTTTCACCAATCAGCTGACCGAGGACAGCCGCCCCACCCCCTGGTTGTTTTCCGCCCTGCGTAATCTGGTCGGATGGCGTCCAGTTTCGGGGGGGACGGGACGCATCTGGCTTTCGCGCCGTGATGCCCCGGGCCGCCACCTGGTTTGGGAGGAACAACTGGTTTCCCGGTTGCCCGGATTCGAACTGGTGGGCCTGGCGCGCCGCCCGGCTGCTGAGCAGGTCTCGCTCTTCGCTTCAGCGGAGGTCATCGCCGGGCCCCACGGTGCCGGTTTCGCCAATCTGTGCTTTGCCTCCCCCGGGGCCCGTGTCGTGGAATTGCTGCCCGACAATACGCCTCGCCCGCTTTATGCCCGCGTGGCTGCCACCGCCGGAGCCACCCATGCATGGGCGTCCTGCGATTTTACCCACCCTCCTGCCGATAGCGGCGAACTTTCGGCGGCAATCATGGATTTCATCGCGGCGCCCTCCGCTTGCGGTTCGATGTGTCAGTGATCAACCTCCTTTCGCGTCTGGAGCCTGTTGCCGGCTCGCCCCGGGCACCGGCTCGAATAGAGGCCCTCGAAGGTCTGCGGGGTTGTGCCGCGCTTGCCGTGCTCTACGGGCATATGACTTCCCCCAAGGCGGTGCTGGATCCCGGTTACGTTCCCTCCCCTGCTTTTTGGTGGTTCGAGAACTCGATTCAGGCCGTGCTCCTTTTTTTCCTGCTGTCGGGTTTCGTGATCGGTCTTACCAACACCGGCGCGTTCAGCGCATCAGCCGTCTTGGCTTACCTTCGCCGCCGCGCGGTCCGGTTGTTGCCCATCTACTGGTTCGCCTTGATCGCGGGATGGCTGCTCAGTCCGTCTGCTGGATGGGGCGATCTGGTCGGCCATGCGCTTTTCTGGCAAAATGAATCACCGGGGCTTCCACACACCGTGCCCCTCCTGTCTGCCAACGCCAACCTTTGGAGCCTGCATTACGAGGTGCTCTATTATTTGTTGTTTCCGGCGTTGTGGTATGCGCGGCCGCCCTTGGTCCCTCTCTTCGCTGGCGCGTTGTTCGTCGCTGTCTTGGGCGTGGCTCTTCCGGGGTTTCCACTGGCGATCGCTTGGCTGGCTAGCGGATTCATCTTCTGGGCAGCCGGGCTGGCGGTCGCTTGGCGGCTGCCCTCCGCATCCGGTCCGGAGAATGCCCCATGGCCATCAGTTCTGCTGTTAGCTTTCGCCACATGGCAGCTGCAGATTTTTGACGCCGTGCTAAATCGCCTCGGTTTTCCCGCCATGTGGGCTTCGGGGGTGCTGATAGACTATTTGGACAGTCTGCCGGTTCTACTCTGGCTCTTTCTTCTGCTCTCAGGCCGTCGTCTGCCGGCGATGCGGTGGCTGGAGGCCGTCTGCTGGCTGTTGCCCGCCTGTTATATCGCGTGGCGATATGCGCGCGGCACTTGGGCATGGAGCGGCGAGCACAATGCGGTCCTAAGTATGCTGATCCTCGCTGCGCTCGTGCGCCATTGGCGGCCCGGCTTGGGAGTGTTCCGGCGGTTGGCTCCCTTGGGAGCGATTTCCTACGCTCTCTATGCAATGGGCGCACCGGTCCAACATTTTGTCCTGCACCTCTTCCCTGAATTCTCCGGCACGGCTTTCACCTTTGCCGTCCGTGCTTTGCTGGTGCTCTTGCTGCTCTTTCCCGCCGCCTGGTTGCTCGAGGCTAAAATCCAGCCAGCAATTCGTGCCTGGCTCTCGCGCGGTTTCGGCCGAGAGCCCGCATCAAATCCCCGGAGTGCATGAGCACCGCCCTGCTCGTCCCCTGCCACAATGCCGCGGCATTTCTCCCTCGCCTCTTCGCCACCGTCGCGGCGCAGACCCGCCCCTTCGACGAGATCATCTGCTATGACGACGCCAGCACGGATGACACCGCCGCCGTGGCGGCACGTCTGGGTGCAAGGGTTGTCCGGGGCGAGCAGAACCGCGGACCCGGCCACGCCCGCAACAACCTCTGGCGCGCCAGCACGGCCGATTGGGTGCATTTCCACGATGCCGACGATTTCCTCGATCCGGCCTACCACGGGCGGGTTTCCGCCCTCGCGGGCGACACCATCGATGTCGTCATCTGCTCGGCACGTTGGATCCGCGAATCCGACGGAAGCACCGAGATGGAATGGCTCTATTCGGACACGGAACTGCGTGCCGCCCCGCTCGACTATCTGCTTTCCCACCCCGTCGGCGGCATCAATGGCTACTACCGGCGCTCCGTCCTCGAGCGCATCGGCGGCTACGATGAGTCCCTTCGGATCTGGGAGGATGCCGACCTCCATGTGCGTTTGGCCGCGGCGGGGGCCCGCTTCGCTGTTGCCGAGGAGATTCTTGTCACCGCCGTCCGTCGCCCCGGCAGCATCAGCACACCGGTGGCGGAGAACTGGCGGTGCCGCCTGAGGGCATTGGAACGATATGCCGGCATGCTGCCCGCCGGCAGCCGGCCCGCTCTGTTGGCGGAGATCGACGGCACCGCGCGCGCACTGCTTCGTGCCGGAGACGTCGGTTCGGCGCAACATGCCGTTGCACTCTCACGCTCGCTGGGCGGCAACCCACCGGCCTCGGCCAACCCGCTGATCCGCCTCACCCGCGCGGTTGTCGGTCCACTCGCCGCCTTGCGGCTCCAGAATCTTGCCCGTCGCTGAACCTTCCATGATGACGACACCCGCACTGGCCCGTTCCCTGCGTAATTCAATCCGCACCGCCCGGCTTCGCCTGGCCGGGGCCGACCTCACAGAACCACGTCTGCTTGGGCGCGGCATTGATTGCCGTCTTGGATTCCGCGCACAGCGCGGGCGCATCACGATCGGCGCGGGCGCGTGGCTGGAGACCGGCGTCGTGCTGCATGCTTTCGGCGGTTCCATCCGTCTCGGTCGCGATGTCTTCGTCGGCCCCCATGCCGTGATCTACGGCCACGGTGGCGTGGAGATCGGCGACGCCTGCCTCATCGCGATGCATTGCCGCATTCTCTCGTCGAACCACGCCGTGCCCCCGCTGGACACAGACATCCGCTCGCAACCCGACACGCTGCTTCCGACCCGCATCGGACGTGACGTCTGGCTCGGCGCGGGAGTGACGGTGCTGGGCGGTGTCACCCTCGGGGATGGCTGCATCGTCGGCGCAGGCGCGGTCGTGACCAAGGATCTCCCGGCCGGCTCCATCGCGCATGGCGTGCCGGCCGCCGTGCAGGGCATGCGTCCCCGCGCCGCTACCTGACCCTACGGTGCCTGCCCTTCTGCGCCATCCCCTTATCATCGCCCTCGGTTGCGTTACCTTGGCGCTGGTCGTGTTCGCGCCCCGTCTTTGGCTGTTGCGGCAGCCAGTGCCGGGCTCATTTCAGTGGGACCGCGCCGTCACGTTTCTCCAGCAGGTGGAGAGTCCCTTCCGTCGCGACATCGAACCTGCCATGCTCTGGCGGCAACTGCCGGCGGTGGTCTGTCATTACGCCGGCCTGCGAGGTCAGGCGGCCTTTGCTTTCCCGTGGCTCGGTGCGCTCGCGGCGGTGGCCTATGCTGCAACGGTCGCGTCGCGGCATAATCCTGATCTCCGGTTTGTCGGGGGCTGCACGCTGCTCTACACCAGTTCATCCGCGCTGCTCGTGCCACTGCATTGGTGGGGCATTAATGACGGATGGATCTGGCTCGGCCTGCTCGCCGTCGCTTTTGCCCGGAGCCGCGTTGCAATGATTGCGGCGCTGCTGCTCTGCCCTTGGGTGGATGAACGTTTCCTCATCGCCCTGCCGCTGACACTGTTGGTGCGCGGCCACATGGGGGGACATGGGTTTTCCTGGCGGCAATTCCTCCCCCTGGCCTGGGTTCTGCCCTATCTCGTGGCGCGCGCCGTCCTCAGCGGTCCGGGCAGTGAGGGCGTCCAAAATGGGTATCTCGCCGAACGAGCACAGATGCTGGCTGGACTCGCCCCGTTCGCGCCTCTCGGGTGGTGGATGGCTTTGCGCGGCGGTTGGGTCGCCGTGGGTTATGCGGTGACATTGGGTGGCTGGCGCATCGCCTCCGCGACCGCACTGACACTTTTGATCTGCTTCGCCTTGGCTTCCGATATCAGCCGGTCCGCTGCCGTCCTCACGCCTTTGTTGCTGGCGGGATGTATCGAGTGGAACCGGCGGCATCCCGCCGATTCTGCCACCCATGTCTGGCGGCTTGCCTGGCTGAACCTGCTGCTGCCGGCGGCGCATGTCGTGCACGACAAGATTGACCTCATCAGTCCTCTGCCCGTCGAACTCTTACGCTTCTGGCGCATTGCAGGATGACTGCTCCGGTGGAACTGTCCGTCATCCTACCAACGCATAATCCGCATGCCGGCCGCCTCGCCCGCGCACTTGCCGCATTGCGCCTGCAGAGCCTGCCCCCCGATCGCTGGGAAACAGTGCTCGTGGACAACGCTTCGTCCGCGGCTGTCACCAACGGCGGCAACGGCCCGGCTAACCTGCGGATCATCCGCGAGCCAATCCTTGGGCTGACCTACGCCCGGCGGCGCGGACTGCAGGAATCCACCGGTGAAATCATTGTCATGGTGGATGACGACAATCTGCTCGCACCGGACTATCTCGAACGAGCGCTGGCGCATTTCGCGGCGAATCCCCGCATCGGTGCGATCGGCGGGCGCAGCGTCCCCGAATTCGAGGTGGAGCCACCGGCCTGGGTGCGTGAATTCGACGACCTCCTCGCCTGTCGCGACCTTGGAGCAGTTCCGCTTATCTCTGATCCGGGTTCTCGCGAGTATCCGGCATTCGCGCCCATCGGCGCCGGGATGGCTGTGCGCCGGGCTGCCTTGCAATCCTGGCTCGACGACGCGTCGGCCGCCAACCTGCCGGACCGGCGCGGCGCGACGCTGACGTCGAGCGGCGACAACGATATCATCTTCTCTGTGCTCCGATCCGGCTGGCAGGTGGCCTATTTTCCGGATCTGACGCTCACACATCTCATCCCGGCGAATCGCCTGCAACCGGACTATCTCGCCCGGCTCAATCGCGGCATCCAGCAGTCGTGGCAGCAAGTCCTGCGGCGACACGGCGCCAGCCCCTGGTCTGCAATCGCGCCGTGGACCGTGCCACTCCGCCAGGCCAAGGCTTGGTTTGCTTATCGCGCCTGGTCCACGCCCGCCGCACGCATCCGCTGGCAGGGCGCCTGCGGTCACTTCGAAGGACGCGTGGCCTCCTGACATGTCACTTCCAGGAAGGATCATTTATCATCTTTGGCACCGGCCCGCAGGATGGACCCGAGACTTGGTCGCGGATGGCGGGCCATTTGAGCGGCGGCGCACGGCCCGCGGCCGGGCGGAAATGGAGGCTGCTGCGCGCCGATTGCCCCCGCCGGCCGCAGGCACCGGTCCACCCGTCGAACTGCATCTCCTCACCGGGGCCCGCTTCTGGGATCAGACGGCCTTTTGCCTGTGGTCGTTCGCCCGCCACAGCGGGCGCCCGCTTGCGCCCGTCATCTACGACGACGGCTCGTTGCGCGCCGAACATCAGGGGCCGCTCGCTTGGCTCTTCCCCTCCGCGCGCTTCGTGGCACGATCCGAGGCGGTCGACCGTCTCGACCAGCACCTGCCGGCGGCGCGGTTTCCCTTCCTCCGGGAGCGCTGGCTCAACTACCCCAACATTCGCAAACTGATTGACCCGCACCTCGGTTCACGTGGCTGGAAGCTCGTCATCGACTCCGACCTTCTTTTCTTCCGGCGACCCCAGTTCCTGCTCGATTGGCTCGCCCGGCCCGACCGGCCGTTGCACGCCGTTGATTGCACAACCTCCTACGGCTACTCGCGGCCACTGATGAGCAAACTCGCCGGCGCACCCGTGGCCGAGCTGGTCAATGTCGGCCTCACCGGGCTGGATAGCGCCGCGCTGGACTGGGAGCGCCTCGAGCACTGGTGCGCCACGCTCATCGCGCGCGAGAAGACCAGCTATTATCTCGAGCAGGCGCTGATTGCCATGCTGGTCGCCGGCCGCGGATGCGCGATCGCGCCGGCAACGGACTACATCACCATGCCGCGCCCGCCCGAGGCCGTCGAATGTCGCGCGGTGATGCACCACTATGTCGCCGGTTCCAAGCGCTGGTATTTCCAGCATAACTGGCGGAAGGTCGCCCCGCCCCCGCAATGATGACACCCCAGGCGCCCACGTTGCGGTCGGAGCAGCCCCACGCTTGGCTGAACTGGATTTTGCCCGTGGCTGCCTTTGCGGGAGCGGCTTGGTTGAGTCATGCTGGAAGGTTAAGACTGTCGTTTGACGGTTACTATTACGTGGAGCTGGCCAAGCTTTTCCGACACACACCGCCCGAATCGTTCGGCAACGCGTGGCCTTTCGGCTGGCCACTGATGGGAGCCGCCATCGGAATCTTCGGAGCGAGTGCCTATCAAGGATTGCTGGTCTGTGCGGTGGCATCCTGGGTTGGCTTATTGGTGTTGATGGCCAGGCTTTGGCCATGGGCGGATACCGGCCGGCCTGCGGGTATGCTCGCACTTTGCGCATTAGGCACTCTCTACCCCGTTTCGGCGCTGGTCACCGGTGTCTTCAGCGAAGTGCCGTTTGCCTTGGCCATGCTGGTCTTTGCCTGCGGCCTTGCTGCCTGGCCGCGACCGTCCGCCATCCTCTTGGCCTGTGTCGCCGCATTGTTCGCCTTCGTCATCCGCTACGCAGGAGCGTTGCTGCTCCTTCTGGCGGCAATGTGGCTGCTGATGCCCCCGGAGCGCGGTCTGAAGGGTAGACGGCCGCGCCTCGCCTGGATAGCCGTTGGCCTCGTAGCTGGGATCAGCCTCGCCTTGCTCGCTTGGAACAAGTCCGCTACGGGACATTGGAGCGGATATCCGCGCGGTGGCGCCGTGCCCATGGCCCAGTGGCCCGAGATCGCGGCGGATCTGGGTTGGAGCATGCCCAGCTTGCTCGGCGGGTTGGGCCTCCGTGATGTCCTTGGCTTCGGAGCGAAGCTGCGAGTGCCGCTCGGCCTGCTCATGCTGGGCTGCCTGCTTTGGCTGGCCGCAAAGGCGTTTGTCTCGGCTGGTGGCCTCCGGCGCGCTCTGGGGGCGACAATCCTGGTCTACGCTGCGGGCATGGTGCTGCTTCGGTGGGCGGGGGAGTTCGATGCGCTGCACAGTGCCCGCACCGCTTTGCCCCTGGCCGCGCCGGGAGCATTGCTGTTGGCGCACCTGTTGCCAAAAGGATGGCCGACGATTGCAGCCTTGGTCGCCTTGTTGGGGCTGAACCTGGGGCTGGCGTCGCGCGGTGCCTCGCTTGAAGTTGCCGCGGACGTGCGGCCTGCGCTGCCCTGGACGCGCAATCTGCGTGCTGGGGCGATTGTGTCGGTCAACGACCCTGCGCGCACTTTGGCCGCTCACTTGGACTGTGCCGTGCAAAGGCTGCCCGCGCCCGCCGGGGTTGATCCGGCCCGGTGCGGAGACGTCGTGGTCCTTGCGTCCTCTCCGGTCAACCGGGAGGGATTGGCCGGCGCACTCGATCCGCGGTGGAATTTGGCCGCAAATGGACTTCGGGAACGCGGCTACACGATGGTTCTGGAAACACCGAGCCTGCTTGTGCTGGTCCGGAATGTAACGGGATGACCATGCCCGCCAAAGTCAGCATCCTCATCCCCTGTTACAACGCCGCTCCCTGGCTCGCGGCGACCCTGGACAGCGCAATGGCGCAGAGCTGGCCGGACAAGGAGATCATCGTGGTCGACGACGGCTCCACGGACGGTTCGCTCACAATGGCCCGTCGCTTCGAATCGCTTGGCGTGCGGGTGGTCACGCAAACCAACGCCGGCGCCAGTGCCGCCCGCAACCACGCCCTGCGGCTCGCTCGCGGTGACTTCATCCAGTTTCTCGACGCGGACGACCTGCTGTCTCCCGGCAAGATAGCCGCGCAGCTGACCTTGCTCAGCGAACGCCCGCGGGGCGCGGTCTCGACATGCGCTTGGGGTCGGTTCACCGACAACCCGGCCGCTGCCCGATTTGTGGACGAAGCTGTATTCCGGGACTTCGCACCGGTGGATTTCCTCGTGCTCGCCGGGGAGAGCGGGGCGATGATGCACCCCTCTGCCTGGCTCGTGCCGCGCGCTGTAGCGGACAAGGCCGGACCTTGGGACGAATCCCTCTCGCTCAACGATGACGGTGAATATTTCGCCCGCGTGGCGCTCGCTTCCTCAGGCATCGCCTTCTGCGCAGATCCCATGGCGCGCAGTTATTATCGTTCCGGCATGCCCGGCAGCCTCAGCCAGCAACGCAGTCTGCGGGCGCGACGCTCACAGTTTCGCTCCCTGGAGTTGATCACGGCGCACCTCCGGGCGGCGGAGGATTCGCCGCGCGTCCACCGCGCGTGCGCCGGCTGCTGGCGCCGCTTTGTCCATGATTTCTATCCGTCACCTGCCGATCTCATCGCCCGGGCGGAGGCAGAAGTGGTCCGGCTCGGAGAAACCGTCGGCCGCCCGGCAATGGGCCCCAAGACCGCCGCACTTGCCGCCCTGCTCGGTTGGCGGGCGGTCTGGCGTCTCAAGCATCTTCTCGCCCGTTGAAGCGAATACTCATCCTCAGCGCGTCGCACCTCTGCCGCAATCCCCGGGTGGTGAAGGAGGCGACAGCGCTCGGAAATGCGGGGTATGAGGTCACTGTTCTCACCGTGTCGTGGTTGCCGGTTTACCGTGACCTCGACCTGCAATTGGTCCGAGGCCAGCCGTTTCAATTTCAGACCGTCGACTTTTCGGGCCAAAGCCTCGGGGCGAGATTGCTGGCCCTGGGATGGCGGGCGCGCACCCGTGTCGCGCGGACCCTCGTTCGGCGGTTTGGCTGGGAATTTCCGTCTGCCCTCGGACCTGCCGGCACACTGCTCCGCCGGGCACGCGCCATTCCGGCCGATCTGGTCATCGCCCATACGGAGCTTCCGCTCTGGATCGCGGACCGCCTCATCGCCGAAGGGCGTCGCGTCGGGGTAGATCTCGAGGACTGGCATTCGGAAGATCTGCTCCCGGAGGACCGAAAACATCGCCCCGTGAAGTTGCTCCAGCAGGTCGAGTCCAGCGTTCTGAGCCGGTCCGCGTGCGCCTTCACCACCTCGGAAGCCATGGCGGACGCGTTGACCCGGAGCTATGGCTGCCCTCGGCCCGTGGTGGTGCGGAACGTTTTCCCCCTCCAACCCGCCTCCCGGACCGACCGGCCAACCGGTGCAAGTCCCGTCAATTTTGTCTGGTTCTCCCAAACTGTCGGACCGGGCCGCGGACTGGAGGAATTTCTGGAGCTATGGAAGCGGACCTCGGTGCCTTCGACTGTCCACCTGCTGGGTGAGTGCCGTGACGGCTACCTGCAGGAACTCACCGGATCACTCGAACCCGCCCGACGCCAGAGGATCCTGAATCACCCACCGGTCCCTCCGGGAGAGTTGCCGCAGCGCCTTGCCGACTTTGACATCGGCCTGGCTTTGGAGTTGCGGCAGCCTCGGAGCAGAGACCTGACCATCACCAACAAGCTCTTCCAGTATCTCAACGCCGGTTTGGCTGTGGTTGCCAGCGACACCTCGGGACAGCGGGAGATCATGGATCGTATTCCCGCTGCTGGCCTCTGTCTGGCGGAATCCGACCTGCAATCCAAGGTGAAGCAGCTCGACGCTTTTATGTCCGAACCTGGGCGGATTCACGCGGCGCAGTTGGCGGCCCGCGCTGCGGCCGAGCGGGAGTATTGCTGGGAAAAGGAACAATCGCGCCTCTTGGAGGCGGTCGCCCGGGCTCTTCACCGATGAGACGCCTGCTCATCGTCAGCCCGCATTTTTGCCCGGTGAATACGCCGGACATGCAGCGTGTGCGCATGAGCCTGCCACGTTTCGTCGAGCGCGGCTGGGAGGTCACCGTCCTGACCGTGGACGACCCGACGCCCACGGCTCCCTTGGACGAGGACTTGGCCCGCACCGTGCCGACAGCCGTCGAGGTGGTCCGCGCCTATTGTTTTCCCCGCGGGCTCACGAGGCTGGTCGGCATCGGCAACGTCGCCTTGCGCGCCCTGCCCTTCATCTTCGCCATTGGTTGCCGTTTGCTCGCCGCGCGGCGCTACGACGTGGTCTGCTTTTCCACGACAATGTTTGGCGTCCTGCCCATGGGTCGCATCTGGCGTGCGCTCTACGGTGTGCCGTATGTCGTCGATCTGCAGGATCCCTGGGTCACCGACTTCTATGATCGTCCCGGTGCGCCGCCGCCACCCGGCGGTTGGAAATACCGGATCGTAAGTGCCGCCGCCCGGATCCTTGAAGACTGGACGCTGCGGCGGGCCAGCCACGTGATCAGCGTGTCGCCGGCCTATCTCACGGACCTGCAGGCGCGCTACCGGTGGTTCAATATGTCGGCTGCCACCGTATTGCCCTTCGGGGCTCCGTTGCGGGACTTCCGACTTTTGCGTGCCGGCAGCACGAGCCCTGACCCGGCGCGAATTGTCTATGTCGGTCGCTTGGGCGACATCATGCTGCCGGCGTTGCGGGTGTTCTTCACGGGGATCGCGCTGGCCCGGGAGCGCGGCCACGCGGTCCGGGCTGAGTTCTTGGGCACAGCCTATGCGCCGCCACCGCACGCCATGCCCACGACTCCGGCTCTCGCCGCCGAAACCGGGGTCACGCAGATCGTCCACGAGCAAACCAGCCGCATCGGGTATCTTGACTCCCTGCGCGCGATGCGCGGCGCCGGGGTCAACTTGGTGCTGGGTTCCACTGACGCCGGCTACATGCCCTCCAAATTCCTCGCCTGTCTCGCCAGCGGCCGCCCGCTTTTGATTGTGGCTGCCGAGGGCTCGGCGCTCGTCGAGCGCGCCCGTGCGCTCAGCTTGCCGGGGCTGGTCGCCTTCGCACCGGGAGGTGAGCCCATTGCCGCCGCAGCCGTGGCGGCATTCTTGGGCGATCTCAGGCGCAATCCGGACTCGCGGCAGGGTCGGGCCCGTCCCGTGTCTTCCGATGATGATTGCGCGGATGCGCAACTGGCCATTTTTGCCCGCATAGCCGGGACACCATGAGCGATTCCGACAACACAAAGACCGTGGAGCCGGATCCCGCCCCCGCGGTCTCGTATGGCCTGTTGGGACGAAACGCCGAGCGGCACACCCGCAAGTTCTTCACCTCAGGGGTAATCTTGCTGGCGCTCGCCTGCGGCTATTTTGCCGCGACATCCCAGACCCAGGATTTCACACATGTAATGCTCGGTCTCGGGATTCTGATTTTTGCCACTTTGCCCATGCTGCTGTGGTTCAAGAATGGCGGCGGCCGTTTTCCGGCCTTCGAGTCCATGATGCTGCTCTCGGTCGGCGCCTACGCGATACCCTTGCTGCGGGAACACGAGCATCTGCAATACTTCTCGGGTGGAGTCATCACGCAGGCTGCCCTCGCCGTATTGCTGTATCTGGTCGTCGGATTCGCCGTCTACCAGATCACGCCGGGGTTGCCGCAACCAGGGAGGTTCTGGAGGGAATCCATCCTGACCAAGGGAGTCGAGCGCACGGTTTCCCACGGCATCATCCTCTCCACGGTCTTCATCTCGGTGTCGACCTTCACGAACTGGATCCCCGATGACCTCTTCAGCGTATTGCGGGCCATCTTCTATGGCATCGGCACCATCTGCACGTTTGTGGCTACGCAGCGCTGGGGCCGGGGAGAATTGACCGGCGGCGACCGCTGGCTGTTCGGCGGCGCCCTGGTATTGCAGCTGCTGTTCATGGCCACCTCGCTGCTGCTCGTTCAGGCGATCACGCTGCTCGGGGTCGCCTTCATGGGCTATCTGTCGGGCGGCCGGGAGGTGCCATGGCGGGCCATGCTCATTGCCTTCGCCGTCGTCGCCATATTGCACAACGGCAAGTTCGAGATGCGCCGGATCTACTGGGAAGAAAAGAAACCGGCCCCGGGATTGCTGGATCTGCCGTCCTACTACGCCGAATGGATCGGCTACGGGCTGACGCCGGACGGCGGCTCGGGTGGCAAGGGTGCCAGCCGGCGGTTGATCGAGCGCACTTCGCTCATGCACATCCTGTGTCTGGTCGCGGAGTATTCCCCCTCCCGTCAGCCCTATCTCGAAGGCAAAACATACGCCAACGTCCTCCCCCAGCTCATCCCGCGCTTCTTCTGGCCGGACAAACCCCGATCGCACATCTCCACCTATCAGCTCTCCATCTATTACGGGCTCCAGGACGAGGACGCCACGCAGACGGCCACCATCGCCTTCGGACAGCTCGCCGAAGCCTACGCGAATTTCGGACTTGTCGGCGCCATGGCACTCGGCGCCTTCTACGGCTTCTTCATCCGCAAGCTCCAGTGGTGGAGCCGCGACAGCCCGATGTTCTCCCTCGCCGGCCTGATGATGATCCTCGTCACCGCCTGGTCGTTCAACGGCGAGCTCACGATGGCGGCCTGGGTTTCCTCCCTGTTCCAAGCCCTGATCGTCGTGCTCGGTCTGCCGCTGCTGTTGCGCGGTCTGCTCGGCCTCTGATTTCCGCATGTCCGCCCCTGCGCCCCGGCTCGCCATCGTCCTCTCGCACCCGACGCAATACTACAGCCCGTGGTTCCGGTGGCTGCGCGGCCGGGCGGGACTGGAGTTCCGCGTCTTTTATCTCTGGGATTTCGGCCTCACCGCGCAGCGCGACCCGCAGTTCGGCACCGAAATCAAATGGGACACGGATCTGACCAGCGGTTACGATTGGGAACTGGTGCCCAATCGTAACCGCGATCCCGGCACGCACCACTTCGGCGGCCTGGACAACCCCGGACTGGCCGGCCGGCTTTCGGCTTATCAGCCCGGGGCGCTGTTGCTCTTCGGCTATAAGTGGCGCTCTCACCTGCACGCCATCTGGTGGGCGCGACGCCGAGGCATTCCGCTCCTTTTCCGTGGTGACTCGCACTTTCTCGGCCGCGGCGCGCCGGCTTGGCCCCGGCGCCTCATGCTCCGGATTCTCTACCGGCAATTTTCCGCCGTGACCTATGTCGGCCGATCCAACCGCGATTACTTCCATGCCTTGGGTGTCGCACCGGACAGGCTTTTCTTCGCGCCCCATTCGGTCGATGCCACGCTCTTTAATCCCGCTGATACCGCTGCCCGCACCGTGGCCGATCGCCTGCGCCGCGAACTCGGACTCGCGGGGAAGCGTGTGGTTCTATTCGCCGGCAAGCTTACCGAGCGAAAACAGCCCCGCGAACTCCTCGATGCGTTTCTCGAGGCGGCCTCGCCTGGTCACGCCCTGGTCTTCGTCGGGGAGGGTCCGGAAAAACCGGCACTCGAAAAGCTCGCCGCTGCCCAGAACGACCGGACCATCCGCTTTTTGCCCTTCGCCAACCAATCTGAGATGCCTTCACGTTATTTGCTGGCCGACATCTTTGCCCTGCCGTCACGCGGCCACTATGAGACTTGGGGGCTCGCGGTGAACGAAGCGATGCACCTCGGCGTTCCCTGCCTTGTCAGCGACCTCGTCGGCTGCCAGCGGGACCTCGTTCTGCCCGGCGAAACAGGCTGGGTTTTCCCGGCCAACGACAAGCATGCGCTGGCCGGCACCCTGCGCCGCGCCCTGGAAACTCCTGACGCCGAGCTCGCCCGCCTGCGTGCCAATTGCCTCGCGCGTATCGCCGGCTACACCTACGAGCAGACGACGGCCGGTCTGGTGGCGGCGCTGGCATCCCTCAAGCATTCATGAAGATCACCATCGTCATGGGGTTTTTCCTGCCGGTCCCGGCCCTGGCCGGTGGGGCCACCGAAAAAATCTGGCACCGCCTCGGGGAGATCATGGCCGAGGAGGGACATGACGTGACCATTGTCTCGCGTCGCTGGCCGGGACTGGCCGACCGCGAACAGGTCGGCCGCCTCACCCACCTGCGGCTCCCGGGCATCAATCACACGCGGCATTTGGCGATGAATCTCATCCTCGATGCCTGGTGGGGACTGCGCGTCCTGTTCGCCCTGCCGCGTGCCGATGTGGTCGTCTGCAACACCGTTTCGCTTCCCGTCTACCTCCGCTGGTTCAAGCCCTCGGCCGGACGCGTCGCCGTCGTGCTCGGCCGCATGCCCAAGGGGCAGAATCGGTTCTACGGCGCCGCCGACCTGATCCTCGCCACCAGCACGGCCGTGGCCCGGAAGGCCCTGTCGGAAAACCCATCGCTCGCCCCGCGCTTGCTGCAATTTCCCAACCCCATCGACTGGCCGCTGCACGCCCAGTCCGCGGACCGGGGCGGCGGCCGGGCCCTCACAATCGGATATGTCGGCCGCATCCACCCGGAAAAGGGACTCGAGCAATTGCTGGAAGCCGCGCGCCGGTTGGCGGACAACGCCTCGCTTCCCGACTGGCGCGTGCTGCTGGTCGGACCGGTCGAGGTCGGGCAAGGCGGCGGAGGCGCGCAATACCGCGACCAATTGTTGGCGGCCTACCAGCCCCGCCTGGGCGCGCGCTTGCAGCTGCTGCCGCCCATCTTCGACAAGTCCGCCCTCGCCAAACTTTACGGACAACTGGACGTCTTCTGTTATCCCAGCCTCGCCGCCCAAGGCGAAGGCCTGAGCATCGCGCCCATCGAGGCCATGGCGGCCGGAGCCGTTCCGGTGGTCTCCCGTCTGGAATGCTACGAGGATCTGATCCGCGAGGGCATGAACGGCCGGCAATTCGACCAGTCCGGACCGCGGGCGGTGGACGAGCTTGCCGCGATCCTGCAGCAACTCCTCCTCGACGGCGGCCATCGCCGCTCCCTGGCCGCCGCCGCCCAGGAAACCGCCCGGTGTTTCGACTATCGCGAAACCGCCCGGTTGCTGCTAGCCCGCTTCCAACAACTCACCGCCCAAACATGAGCACCACGGAGAAACCTTATCTCGCCCAAGGCACGGTCACTCCCTACCCGCGCGGCGAGGTGCTGCGACGCTGGCTGTGGCTCTTCGTGCAATCCACCCTCTTCCGCTGGAGTCCCCGCCCCTTCCACGCCTGGCGCGCGTGGCTGCTGAAGATCTTTGGCGCCGACATCACCGCCATCGGCCAGGTGGTGGTGTTTCCCACCGCGCGCATCACCTTTCCCTGGAAGCTCCACCTCGCGCCACGGACCATGGTCGGGCCGCATGTGATCCTCTACAATCTCGCGCCGGTGCAACTCCAGCGCGGCGCCAACCTGAGCCAATATTGCCACCTCTGCGCCGGCACGCACGACTTCACCCGCTGGTCCATGCCGCTCGTCACGGCCCCCATCACCATCGGCGAGAATGCCTGGCTCGGCGCCGACGTCTTCGTCGGCCCCGGTGTCACCGTGGGCGAATTATGCGTGGTCGGCGCCCGTTCGGTGGTCGTGAAGGACCTGCCTGCGCGGCAGGTCTGCGCCGGCAATCCGTGCCGCCCGCTCCGACCGCGCCCCGATCCTGTTTGAACCGCGCTGATGCGCGTCTGCCATATCGTGCCCAGTCTCGAGGAACGCCACGGCGGTCCTTCCAAATCCGTGCTGGCGCTCGCCGCCGCCCAGCGCGGGCACGGCCTCGCCGCGCGGGTCTGCGCCACCGCCCCGGACGCTCCGCCGCCACCGGAGGGTGATGTCATGGTGTTCAAGCGCGACCGGCCCCGGAGCCTTTGCCGCTCCACCGGGCTCGCCGCGCACCTGGGTCAAGCCGAGGCCGGAATCCTCCAGCATCACTCGCTGTGGTTGCTGACACTGCGTTATGCGGCCGAGGCCTCGCGCCGCGCCGCGATTCCACTCGTCATCTCCCCGCGCGGAATGCTCAGCCCGTGGGCGCTGTCGCATCACGGCTGGCGGAAAAAACTGGCGGAGCAACTTGTGCACCCGGGCGCCTTCGCGGCCGCGCGGGGCTGGCACGCCACCAGCACCGAGGAGGCGGACGACATCCGGCGCCTCGGCTGGAAGCAGCCCCTCTGCGTCGCACCCAACGGCGTGGATTTGCCCGCCGACGCGGACCTGCAGGTGGCGCGACGCCATTGGCACGACGCCTGCCCCGCGCTGCGCGGCCGGCCGGTCGCCGTCTTCTACTCGCGGTTTCACCGCAAGAAGCGGCTGCGCGAATTGCTGGAGCTGTGGCTGTCCGCCCCGCGCGGCGACTGGCTGCTGCTGCTGGCCGGTCTACCGGAGGAATACTCCCTCGCGGAGGTCCAGGGTTGGATCGCTGCCGCCCATGCCCAGGACCGGATCGTAGCCGTGGATTCCACGGGGCATCCGCCTCCCTACGCCGCCGCGCAACTTTTTCTGCTGCCGTCGCACTCCGAAAATTTCGGTCTCGTGGTCGCCGAGGCGCTCGCGGCCGGCATCCCGGCGCTGGTGACCGACGGCACACCTTGGCGGGGCCTCGCGGCTCACCACGCCGGCTGGTGTGTGCCATGGGAAGGATATTCCGCTGCCCTCGCCACCGCCCTGGCCACGCCATCGGCTGAGCTGGCAACGATGGGCGCGGCCGGACGGGCTTGGATGAGCACCGATTTTTCCTGGGCGCAGGCGGCGCGCCTCACCGCTGATTTCTACCGCTCCCTGACCAATGCCGCCGGCTGACAACATTCTCCGGGACACCCGGATCGACCTGCTGGAGCGCTTCGTGGTCTGGCATGTGGGCGCGCTGGTTGTCCTCATGTCGTGGTGCTTTGGCGGGCAGGTCTGGTGGGCCCGCGACGTGCTCCTGCTTTGGGGCAGTCTTGGGCTCATTCTGTTCTTTGTTGCTGTCGGCGTCGGCCGCCGCTGGGGCGCCGCCCTGCGTTTGCTCTGGCCCCTGTTGCTCTACGACGCGCTGGTCATCGCGAGCTGTTTCAATCCCGGTTTCGAAAGCCGCCTTGTTGGCGGTGAGCAGGTCTATCTGGTCCGCGAAGCCATCGCGTGGCTGCCCAGTTCAGCCCGCCCGGAACTGTCCGCCCGCGAGCTGTGGCAGTTCAACGGCATCGTCGTCTCCTGCGCCAATCTCGCCCTCTTTCTCACGCGTCGCCGGCGCGTGCGCGGCCTGCTCACGGCGGTAGCCGTCAACGCCGTGTTGCTCGCCGTGTTCGGCACCCTGCAGAAACTCGCCGGCGCGAAGGCGCTCATCTTCGGCCTGTTCCCGGTCAAGCAGACCTACTTCTTCTCCACCTTTGTCTACCACAACCACTGGAGCGCCTTCACTCTGCTCAATCTCGCCGCCTGCCTCGGGCTGCTTTTCTACCATGAACGGCGCGGGGGGCACCGCGATGTCTGGCACTCGCCTCTGCTCATGGGCGGCCTGGTCTGCCTGCTGCTGGCCCTGACCGTCCCCCTGAGCGGATCGCGCTCGGGCACCGTCCTCGTCGCCCTGCTGCTGGCGTGGGCCTTCGGGCATTTCCTTCTGCGCGTCATCCGCCGGCGCCGCGGGCGCCACGAGTCCGCGGCGTTGCCGGTGGCCGGTCTTGTGCTGGCGGGCGCGCTCGGCCTCGGGGCCGCCGGGTGGCTGGCCAGCGATGTCATCCGTCATCGCGCCGTCATCACCCGCCAGCAGCTGGCCGACATCCAGGCCTCTCCTTCCACCGCTTCGCGGCTGGTGCTTTATGCCGACACGTGGCGCATGGCGATGGACAAGCCCTGGTTCGGTTGGGGTCTCGAGTGCTATGGCGATGTCTTCCGCATCTACAACTCGCAGCGCTCCGTCGAGGGCTGGCAGCCCTACTACGCGGAGGCGCACAACGACTGGCTCCAGTCGCTGGCCGAGACCGGCTTCGTGGGCACTACCCTGCTGGTGGCGCTGGGGCTGATTCCCCTGCTAGGCGCGCCGTGGCGGCACAGCTCCTCCGCCATCCCGCGCTACCTGGTCGGTGCGGTGTTGCTTGTGCTGCTCTACGCCTTGGTCGAGTTTCCGCTCGCCAACCCCTCCGTCATGATCGGGGTGTGGCTCTCGCTTTATGCTGCCGCGCGCTATGTCACCCTCGATGCGGCGCGGCAGAATTCCGCGAACCGCTGAACATGTCCGCCCGCCTGCCGCTCTCGGTTGTCATCCTGACCCGCAACGAGGAGGCAAACCTGCCCGGCTGCCTCGCCTCGGTGGCGGCCTGCGAGGACGTGGTCGTGCTCGATTCCGGTTCCACCGACCGCACGGTGGAAATCGCCCGCGCCGCCGGTGCCCGGGTGCTCACGCGGCCGTTCGACAACTTCGCGAACCAGCGCAACCACGCTCAGGCCGCGGCGGGTTTCCGCCATCCCTGGGTTTTTCACCTCGATGCGGATGAGCGCCTGTCGCCGGAGCTGGCCGCCGAATGCGCCGCGCTCGACCCCGCCGCGCCGGTGGACGGCTGGTATGCCGCGCCGCGCATGATTTTTCATGGCCGATGGCTGCGCCGATGCACCGATTTTCCGGCCTGGCAGGCGCGCTGCGTGCGGGCGCAGGGCTTCCGGTTCATCCAGGTCGGCCACGGACAGCGCGAGGCTCCGGAGATGCGCATGGGCTATCTGCGCGGCACGTATGACCACGACATCTCCGTGCGGGACGAAAAAGAATGGGAGGCGCGCAACCGCCGCTACGCCGCCGAGGAGGCGGCCGCCCATCTTGCCGCGGAGGACGGAACATCCGGTTTCAGGGATCTGCTTTCAGGTCCGGCCCTCGCGCGGAGGCGCGCGCTCAAGCGTCTCAGCTACTCCCTGCCCGCGCGGCCCCTGCTGCGCTTCCTCTACCAGTATTTCCTCCGCGGTGGTTTCCTCGATGGGCCGGGGGCCTGGCGCTATTGCCGCCTGCTTGCCCGCTACGAGCGCTTTGCCGCGGAGGAGTTGCACCGGCTGCGTGCCAGAACGCGATGAGCAAACCCAAGGTCATCTTCGTCAACCGCGTCTACCACCCCTCGGAGGCGGCCACGGCGCAGTTGCTGCACGACCTCGCCGGGTCGCTGGCGGCTGCCGGCTGGCCGGTGGAGGTCATTGCCGCGGGTGATGAGACCACCGCTGAGACCGCGGTGCGCGTCCACCGCACCGGCGGCACACCGGCGCACGGGGGTCTGATCTCCCGCGCGCGCAACTACCTCGCCTTTCTGCGCCGCGCGCGCGCCCGGCTCGCCGCGACCGCGAAGCCGGGCGACATTCTCGTGCCCATGACCGACCCACCCATGCTCGGCACGGCCGTCACAAGCGTGGCGCGCAGCTGCGGGGCCCGGGTGGTGCATTGGGTGCAGGACATCTACCCCGAGATTGTGACCGCCCACACCGGCGCTTGGCTGACCGTGCCCATGGCACCGCTCCGCGCATGGCGCAACAAGGCGTGGCGGGCCGCCGCCGCCTGTGTGGTCGTCGGAGATGAGATGGGCACAACCGCTGTCGCCCAAGGCGTCCCGACCGGCCGCGTTCATGTGATCGAAAACTGGGCCCCGCGGGAGCTTGCGGAACCGGTGTCTTCCGCGGAAGTGGCAGGCATCCGCCGCGAATGGAACCTGGAGGGGCGGTTGGTCGTTGCCTACTCGGGCAACCTAGGCCGCGTGCACGAGTTTGATGCCGTGCTGGCCGCCGCGGTGGAACTGCGCCAAGAGGCCGGAATCGGGTTTGCCTTCGTCGGCAGCGGGGCGCGGTTTGATGAAGTGCGCCGGTCAGCCATCGCGCAGAATCTGGGCAATGTCCGTTTTCTTCCGGCCCAACCCCGTGCCCGGCTCGCAGCCTCGCTGGCGGCGGCCGACGCCCACCTCGTGACCCTGCGGTCCGGTTTCGAGCGTCTGGTCAATCCCAGCAAGTTGGCCGGCGTGCTGGCGGCTGCGCGGCCCGTGCTCTTCGTCGGTCCGCCCCATGGGGCCATCGCGCGGTTGCTCGCGGCGGAGGATTGCGGGCAGGCCTTTGCTCCCGACAACGGGCCGGGTCTGGCCGCGGCCATCCGCCAGTTGCGGGCTGATCCTGCCAGGGCGGCTGCGCTCGGAACCAACGCCCGCCGGGTCTATGAACGGCGTTTCACGCTCGCCGCGGCCGCCGCGGCTTGGGAAGAAGTGCTCGGCCGCGTCGCGGCCTCCCCGCCATGACCGCCCAACGCCAGGTGACTGTCGCCCTTGTCGCGCTCGATGCGCTGGCGGTCTTCGCCGTGTTCAATCTTGTCGCCTGGGGCTACCTCTGGGGCCAGCGCGGCGAATTGCTGACCTTGGAGCTGATCGTGCCCATCGCGATCCACTTCCTCGCCGTCTACCTCATCGACGGCTACAACGCCCGCACGGACATGATGTCCGTCAATTACACGTCGCAGCACACCATCGCGCTCGTGGCCGTGCTGCTGTTCTCGCTGTTGATCATCCACGCCATCATTCCCGGGGGATTCGCCCTCCAGACCAGCCGGTTCGTCACCACGTTCTCCTACCTGCTGCTCATCCCCGTCACGCTCAGCTACCGCCGGGTCTTCTACGCCTGGTTGCTGGCCCGGCAGCAACAGCGCTATTTTCTCTTCGTAGGCAGCCCGGAGAACTGCGCCGCGTTCCGGGAGGAATGCCGCCGCAACCGCATGCGGCAGGATGTACTCTACGCCACGGTGGACGCCCTGATGGCCGGCGGACCTGCCCCGGAGGCGTCCACGCCGCCCGTCGGCGACGCGGTCCACTATCTGGCCGAATACGAGCAGCAGCTTGACGCCATCATCCTGCGCGAGACCAACCGCGAGCTGCCGCCGGCCGTCGCCCAGAAGCTCGTGGCCCTGCACTTTTCCGGCGTGCCCACGTATACGCTCGAGCTGTTCCACGAGGTTTACTGGCGCAAGATTCCCCTCTACCGCCTCAACCAGACCTGGCTCTTCCAGGAGGGGTTCCAGATCGCGCGCGAGCCGGTCTTTGCCCGCCTGAAGCGCGTCAGCGACGTTGTCCTGTCCGCCTTCGGCCTCCTGTTCTTCCTGCCCTTTTTCCCCTTCCTCGCCGCCGCCATCTGGCTCGGCGACCGCGGCCCGGTGTTTTTCCACCAGCCGCGCGTCGGCAAGAATCACAAGGTCTTTGAAGCCTACAAACTCCGCACCATGCGCGTCGGCGGAGGCGGCGATGTCTACACCCGCGCTGATGACGATCGCATCACCCCCATCGGCCGGTTCCTCCGCGCCACCCGGCTCGACGAGGTGCCGCAGCTCTGGAACGTCCTCGTCGGCGACATGAGCCTCATCGGGCCGCGCGCCGAGTGGACCAAGCTGGTCGAGCAATACGAAAAGGAGATCCCCTGCTACCACTTCCGCCACCTCGTCAAACCCGGCATCACCGGTTGGGCGCAGGTCAACTATCCCTACGGCGCCAGCCTCGACGACACCCTGCGCAAATTGGAATACGACCTCTACTACATCCGCTACTATTCGTTGGCCCTCGACGCCTCCATCGTGCTGAAGACGATCCATGTGATGCTGTTCGGCAAGGGCCGCTGACCGTGCCCGGCTTGGTCAAGAAATGCGCCGGTGCGATCCTTCGCAGGACCGGACTCCAATACTGGCCCGTGCGCGTGCGAAGCGGTTTCGCGGCCGGCGCGCGTTGGACGCTCTACCCGTGGAGCGCCTACTGGCGCGGCACCCATGAACCGGTCATGCAGGAGACCCTCGCCGGACTCGGTGACATGACAGGCTGGAACTGCTGGGACCTGGGTGCGCACTACGGCCTCTACAGCATCGGGTTCGCGCGCCGCACCGGCCCGACCGGCGAGGTAGCCGCCTTCGAGCCGAATCCGCTCAGCTTCGCCCGGCTCGAGCGCCACCGGCGGATGAACGCCCTCGGCTGGCTGAAACTGTTCAATGCCGCCGTGTCCGACCGCGCCGGCGAGGCCGAATTCTACACCTACGGCAACCTCGAGAGCACGACCACCCACCTGCCCTACGAGAACGAGACGCCCGGCCCGGACACCAAGCCCATCCGCGTGCCACTCCTCCGCCTCGACGACCTCGTGGCCGCCGGAGCCCTGCGCGCGCCCAGCCTCGTGAAGATCGACGTCGAGGGCCACGCGCATCGCGCGCTCGCCGGCGCGCGAGAGGCGCTGGCGCAGTCGCGTCCGATTGTCGTGGTCGCGATCCACAGCTCCGACGAATTCGCCGGTTGCGAGGCCGCCCTTTCACCGCTCGGCTATGCCCGCCGGCGCATCGAGACCCACAGCGGCAGCCCTGACGAGGTTGTCGGCCATGATTTCCTTTTCTCCCCGAAAAAATGATTAAGAAAGCCTACGACCTCATCTGCATCGGTGGCGGCAGCGCCGGGTTCAACGGCGCGCGCCTGGCCGCTTCGCTCGGCTGGAAAGTCGCGGTCGTTGATGGCGCCAAACAGCTCGGCGGCCTCTGCATCCTCAAGGGGTGCATGCCCTCGAAGACCCTGCTCTACGCCGCCGAGATCCTGCACCACGCGCGCCACGCCGACCGCTTCGGTCTGAAGGTGACCGGCGCCCGCGCCGACATGCGCGCCGTCCACGCGCGCAAGCGCCGCATTATCGGCGAATTCGCCGACTACCGCGTGCAAGCGCTGAAACGCGGGAAATTCGATCTCATCCGCGCCCACGCCCGCTTTGTCGATCCGCACACCATCGAGTTGTCCGATGGCCGGCGTCTGCGCGCGAAGCGCTTTCTCATCGGCACCGGCTCGAAGGTCAGCGTGCCGCCGGTGCCGGGCCTGCGCGAGGCGAAGTTCTGGACCAGCGACGACGTGCTCGACCTCGACTTCGTGCCCAGGAGCGTGATCGTGCTCGGCGGCGGCATCGTGGCCTGCGAACTGTCGCAATTTCTCAACCGCATCGGCGCGAGGGTGACTCTCGTGCAGCGCAGTCCCAACATCCTGCGCGACCACTCGGAGGAGGCCTCGCAGGTCGTGCAGCAGGCCTTCCGCGACGAGGGCATCGAGGTCTTCGCCGGCACGAAGATCACCGGCATCACCCAGGGCCGCCACGGCACGACCGTGACCTTTGAGCATAAAGGTCGACGCGTCACGCGCCGCGCCGTGCACCTGTTCAACGCCCTCGGACGCGAGCCGAACACCGCCGGCCTGAACCTCTCCTCTGCGGGTGTGAAAACCCGGCCCGACGGCCAGATCATCATCAACCGCTGGCAGCAGACCACTGCGCCGCACATCTACGCCGCCGGCGACTGTTCCGGGCCTCACGAGATCGTGCACATCGCCATCCAGCAGGCGGAGCTGGCCGTGCGCCACGCCGCCAAGGTGCGCGGACTCAAGCCGGTGGACTGGTCGCTCTTGCTCAATGTCGTGTTCACCGACCCGCAGCTCGCGACCGTCGGCCTTCTGGAGCGCGACCTCGACGCCAAGGGCGTGAAATACCTCCGCGCCAGCTACCCCTTCAACGACCACGGCAAGTCCATCCTCATGGAGGCCAACTACGGTTACGTGAAGGTGCTGGCCGAACCCAGGCGCGGGCGCATCCTCGGCGCCGAGATCGTCGGCAAGGACGCCGGTGAACTCATCCACTGCTTCTCCGTCGCCCTCGCGCAGCGCGCCACCGTGCACGACCTGCTCCGCGCCCCGTGGTATCACCCCACCCTCGCGGAGATCATCACCTACCCGCTCGAGGAAATCCGCGACCAGCTCAAGCGGTAGCTACCCAGTCCATGATCCGACGCATAAGGAGGCCTCCGGGCCTCCTTTGTTTGTCTCTACAGCCACCAGCGGCCGGGGTTGAGCAAAGAGGGATCCTTGGGACTGCGCACAAGCGCTATGAACATCCGCCAAGAGATGCGCAGCAGCGTTCTGAGCCAGTTGCGCCGACCGAGATAGCCGCGCATCACGCCCACGAATGGCAGGTAGGCACGCGGGCCCAACTCGGAATTGACCTGCGCGGCGATGGCCGGAAGGTCACCCCGTCCGTGGATCAAATGCGCCTTCCACATGATGTAGTTGGGCACGTTGCAGAGGAAGTGGTATTCGCTTGGCAGAACCGCCACGCGAAGGTCGGAAAAATAGAGCACTTTGCGCAGTGAGGACTGATCCTCTTTGATGCCCTGCCGGGCGCGCATGCTGTCGTAATTGACGCGCCAGTCGGCGAACAGTTTGTGCACGGACGGAGTTCGACGGAAGGCGATGACGCCCGAGTTGTATTCTGGATAGCAAAGGGGAACGCCGGGCATTTCGTAGTGCCAGCCCCGGTTGTTTTCCAGCAGCATGGCAAGGTCGAAGCGATCTAACAGGTCGAATAGATCGTCCAGCCGACCGCAGATATAAGTGTCGGTGTCGAGGAAGACGATGCGGTCGTAGGGTGCCTCAATGGCGAGCAACTTGTCCGCCGTGTTGCGGTTCACATCCGTGCGGACAATGACGTGATCGAAAGGCCGCGCGGC
>CAZRNE010000037.1:0-30870 GCA_964601365.1 uncultured Opitutaceae bacterium
TCGTGCTCGATCGCCTGCTTCACGTAGCGGAACGAGTTGATGTTCTTGAGCTCGGCGCGGGTGCCGAGCGTGGAGCCGTCGGGTGCCGTGCGGCTCATGCTGCGGGAGGTGGAGACGGTGAACTCGGGGATGAAGGCGGAGCGGGCGATCTCGACGGAGTCGCGGGCGATGTCGGGGCCGAAGCGCTGGATCTCGAGGTCGAAGTTCTTCTTCAGGGCCCGGGCGATGCAGTCCTCCAGGGTGAGGATGGGTCCGCCTTCGCTCGGCGAGCTTCGGCGAGCTTCGCCCTGTGGCTGCGCCACAGGCGAATCCGGTTGGGCGATGAGCGAGGCCGAAAGAGTGGTCAGAAGGGCGAGGGAGCGGAGCGAGGGCATGGAGGTTCGTAGTTGGTGCGGGTGGGCAGTCAGGCAAAGCACACGGCAGTTGTCGAAAAGTTTGCGGCTTTCTGCATGACGCGGTCGGAGGCGGTTTGGCTACGGGAGAATGGCGGCACAAAAAAGACCGCCCAGCGCGGAAGGGGCGGGCGGTCGATACAGGGGATGGGCGGCGGCGGTCAGGAGGCCGGGGCCGTCGTGGCGGGAGCGGTCTTCTTGAGTTCCTCCTCCATGCGCTTGCCGAGGTATTCGAGGGCGCGGGTGGCCGAGGCCTGGCTGGCGAGGGCGTTCTTGATGACCGCGTAGCGCGGGTTGGAGTCGGTGGCGTCGGGCAACTGGCGCGAGACCACGTAGGCGAGGTGGCCCTTCTTTTCATCGGCGGCCATGTCGCTGATCTGCCCGGGGGCGAGGGTCTCGAGGGAGGTGACGATGGAGTAGGGGATGTCGGCCGGGGGTTGGCCGAGCTTGAAGCCGGCGTGGGCCTTGACCTCGAGCTTCTCGACGGCCGCGGCTTTTTCGAAGGGTGTGCCGGCCTTGACGGCGGCCTCGAGCCGGGCGCGGAGGGCCTTGCCGTGCTCGATGAAGCGCTTGCGCTTCTCGCCCTCGCGGTAATCGGCGGCGGCCTTGTCCTTCACCTCGGCGAGGGGCGCCGTGTAGGACGGCAGCGTCTCCTGCCAGAAGAGGATGGCGAAGCCATCGGGGGTGCGGAGCGGGTCGGAGAAATGGCGGTCGGCGTTGAGCTGGTTGAGCTCGCGCGCGTGGGAAGCGAGCCAGGCCATGCCCTCCGGCGGCTGCGAGGGGGCAAACGGCGCCAATGTGGCGAGGGGCCGGCGCAACGAGGCGAGGAAGGCGGACAACTCGGGCGAATTGGCCTTCAGCTTGCGCTCGTAGAGGGCGACGGTGAGCTGGTTGGCGACCTCCAAGGCGGACTTGAGCGCGCGCTCCTGCATCATGGCGCCGAGGACCTGGGCGCGGACCTTGACGTAGGTTTCGTCGGCGGATGGCGCGGTCGCAGGCGTGCCGACGTTCAGGCCGGCGTCCTTCTTGTCCTTGTCCTCGGGGGCGGGGAAGCGGGCGGGATTGGCGTCGTAGAAGGCGCGCATCTCCTGCTCGGTGGGCGGGACGGAGGGGATGAACTCGTTGCCCTTGAACTCGAGGGCGCTCAGGCGCAGGCGGGCGGGCACCTCGTAGCGGAAGGTGTTTTCGTCGTAGAATTTCTGGACGGCGGCGTCGGTGACGGTGAGGCCGGGGTCGAAGGCGGCGTAATCGGCCGAGGCGACGGCGACGGTCCAGGTCGATTCCCAGCGGTTGAGCTGCTGGATGATCTCGGCGGACTGGACGTAGCCGGGTCCGCCGAGGACCTTGAGCACGGCCTCGATGCGGGTGTCGTCGCGGAGGATGCGGTTGATGTCGGCGGTGGTGACGCCGGGGTTGCTCTTGAGCGAATCACCGAAGGCGGCGTAGCGCTGCGCATCGAACTTGCCCTCGGCATTGCGGAAGAGGGCGAGTTCGCTGGTGTATTTGGCGACCTCGGCCTCGGTGGGCTGGGGCAGGCCCAGCTCGTCGGCGACGGCGAGGCCGGCGACGCGCAGGAAGGCGTATTGCGGGACGTAGATGCCCTTCAGCTCGGCGCTGTATTGGGCGTCCTGCGCGGCGCGGCGGACCTGCTCCTCGTTGTTGAGGTCGAGGTGGAAATAGGGGCGGGGACCGAGGCCCCGGTCGGCGCGGCCGAGGCTGCCGGAGGACTGGTTGTAGACCACCACCATCGGGACGGCGACGGCGATGAGCACCACGAACATCACGAGGCGGAAGTGCTTCTGAAAGTATTTTTGAATCCAGGAGATCATGCAGGGAAACCGCCTTCGCTAGGGTGCGGCCCGGGGGGTGTCAATCGCCCAGAAAACGGGGCGGCCGGGGCCATTTACGGGGCGCGTCCGGCGGGCGGGAAGGCAAAGGGGGCGGTGCTGCCGTCGAAGGGCAGCTCGGCGAAGAGCTCGGCGAGGTTTTTGCGGAAGAAGGGGTGATCCCCGAGCGACTGGAGGGCGGCGTCGTATTGCGGCAGCAGGGGGTCGATGTTCTCGAGGTTGGAGCCGATGGGATCCTCGCCGAGGTTGTCGTCGAGGGTCTTGAAGTCGAAGAGCGTGATGCGATCGAGGGGGCGGGCCGGGGTGTAGCGGAATTCCGTGGCGCTGGCGGTGTCGGCGGGGCGCACGGTGGCGATCAGCTTCATGCGGACCAGGCGGCCGAGGCACTCGTTGAGGATCTGCGTCGGGGCGCAGAGGAGTTCGCCCAGCTCGGTGGCGCCGGCAGGCGGCAGGCAGGCATGGAAGCGGCGGCAGATGGTGAGCAGGACGACGAGCGACAAACGCTCGCGCATCGCCTCGGTGAGGGTGCCCCACGCGGTCTGGCTGTTGCGGTAATGGACGTTCTGCACGGCGTAGCTGATCGCCGCGCCGATGAGGACGTAGAGCCAGAAGACGTAGAGGCCGATCATCAGGACCGGCAGCACGCTGAGGGAACCGTAGAGGCTCTTGGTCAGCAGGACGCGCTTCACGTAGAGGAAGGCGACGTAGTTGTTGAGGAGCAGGAGGCCGGTGACGACCACGCCGCCCACGAAGGCCGCGCGCCAGAGCACCTTGGTGTTGGGGATGACACGGTAGAAGAGCGTGAGCACGGCGGCGAGCGAGGTGAGCGAGATGGCGGGCAGGGACCATTGCACGGCGGAGAGCAGGTCGGCGCCGCCGGGCAGGCCGCGGATCGAATCCTGGAAAACCGCCAGGGCCGTGCCGGCGCCGAGCAGCGCGATGGCGGCGAAGAACAGCACCGCGCCGAGCGTGAGCAGCGTCCAGTAGAACACCACCCGCATGAGCAGCGAGCGGCCTTGGTGGATGCCCCAGATGTCGTTGAAGGCATCCTCGATGGACTTGAAGAGCAGGAGCACGATGCCGATGAGCGAGAGCACGCCCACGACGCCGGCGGAGCCCGAGCGCGCGCTGGTGATGGCGGAGTCGATGAACGCGACGACCTCGGGGTTGACCGCCGCCGCGGCGCCGGCGGGGTCGCCGGCGTTCATCTGCCGGAGCTGCGGGGCCACCTGCTCGAGCAGCTGCCCGAGCCGGGCGGCGATGAACTGCGGGTCGGCGTTGTTGCCCAGCAGGAATCCGCCGATGAGCACCGCGATGGCGATGAGCGGCGCGAGGCCGAGCAGCGAGCTGAAGCTGAGCGCGGCGGCGCGGGCGATGACGCGGTTCTCGACGAAGGCCGTCCAGGTGATGGCCGCGACGCGCAGCACGAGATGGACGACGCGGCGCACCGGGTGCGTCCGCCCGCGCGGGATCTGCCAGATGTCGTGGGTCCAGAGTCGCCGCAGTCGCGGCAGCAGCGCCGGCGGGTTCATGGCCGGGCGGCGGCGGTCAGACGAGCGCGAGACCGGCGAGGGCGACCATGCCGCCGATGCCCGCGGCCAGCGCGATGCCGAGCGGGATGAAGCTCAGGAAGATCGTGCAGAAATACAGCCCGGCGGAACCGGCGGCCACGGCCATGACGGCAGTGGACTGCCCCTGCGTCATGAACAGGAAGCCGAGGAAGCCGAGGCCGAACACCGCGCGGAACCGCACGAGCGGGTAGATGCTGATGACGCCGAGGAAAAGCAGCAGCCCGAGCACGGCGTCGACGACGCCGAGGAAGACGAAGGGCTTGTCCATGAGCTTCGCGAAATCCATCGCGGTGAGCGCGTCGATGCTGGGCAGGGTCATGGCGACGGCGCTGATGAGGCAGATGGTGGCGGCGCCGCGCGTGCCCCAGATGGCGGCCTTGGCCATGGTGACGGACTTGTCCTTCTTGCCCTTGGTGTCGTCGGTGCGGCCCTCGGCGGCGGCGAGGAAGTCCTCGACGGTGATCTCCTTGGCCTTCTCGCCGGCGGGGGCCTCGGGATTGAGCGGTTTGAGCTCCTTCTGCTTGAAGCCGAGTTTCTTCTTCTCGGGCCAGATGGCGGCCTTCAGCTCGGGGTTGGAGCTGATGAACTGCCACTGCTCGGTGGCGGCGTCGTAGAAGTAGGTATCGGGCGTGACCTGTCCGCCCTCGGCGAGGGAGACGAGATGGTCGATCTTGAACGGACCGCGGGCGTCGGTGTCGTTGGCGTTGCGGATGTAGTATTCCGGGCCCGCCGCTTCCGGGGTTGAGGCTTCGCTGGACATCGCGCGCCATCTTGCGGGCGGGCGGGGGCGCCGCAAGCGGGAATTCCCGCGTCACCGGTCGGCGGTTTCCGCCCCGCCGGGGGCGCCCTCACATGCGCTCGAGGGTGCGCAGGCCGAGGAGGTGGAGGCCGGTCTCCAGCACGATGAGGGTGCGGTGGCAGAGCAGGACGCGGCGGGCGCGCACGGGGGGATCGTCGACGATGACCTTGTCGGCGGCGTAGAAGGAGCTGAACAGGCCGGCCAGCTCGAAGAGATAGAGGCAGAGGAAGTGCGGCCGGAGCTGCGCGGTGGCGAGCTGCACGGCGTCGGGGAACTGGGCGAGCTTGCGCGCAAGGGCCAGCTCCTGCGCGGTTTCCGGGGCGGTGGCGCCCGTCACCGGCGGGGCGGCGGGGTCGAGGCCGGCCTTGCGGAAGATGGAGCGGATGCGCGCGACGGCGTAGAGGAGGTAGGGCGCGGTGTTGCCGTCGAGGGCCAGCATCTTGTCCCAGGAGAAGACGTAGTTGCTGCTGCGGTTCTGGCAGAGGTCGGCGTATTGCACGGCGCCGATGCCGACGGTGCGGGCGATTTCGCGGCGCTCGGCCTCGGGCAGGTCGGGGCTCTTCGCGGTGACGAGGGCAAAGGCGCGTTGCTCGGCCTCGTCGAACAGGTCGCGGAGCTTGATCACGTCGCCGCTGCGGGTCTTGAGCGCCTTGCCGTCCTCGCCGGTGACGGCGCCGAAGGTGACGTGGTGCAGTTCGGGCAGGCGGTAGTTTTTCGCGGCGAACCATTTCTTCGCCGTGAGGAAAAGCTGCTCGAAGTGGTCGCTCTGGCGGAAATCCGTGACGACCACGACGCCGTCGGCGCGGAAGTGCTCGGCGCGCCAGGCGACGGTGGCGAGGTCGGTGGAGGCGTAGTTGCTGGCGCCGTCGGCCTTGCGGATGAGGAAGGGCTGGGTCTTGAAGCGCGGGTGCTCCGGGTGGAAGACCACCAGTGCGCCCTCGCTCTCCTGCGCGAGGCCGGTCTCGGTCAGCTCGCGGTAGATGCGGTCGACCTTGTCGTTGTAGAACGATTCGCCGAGATTGTGGTCGAAGCGGATGCCGAGGCGGTCGTAGATCTGCTGGAACGCGGCGAGGCTGACCTCGGAGAATTTTTTCCAGAGCGCGACGTTCCCGGGATCGCCCTGCTGGAGTTTCACGAGTTCCGCACGGGCCTCCTCGAGGTCGGGCGAGCCGTCGGGAGTGGCGTCGTTGCCGAGCTTGTAGAGGCGCTCGAGTTCCTCGATCGGTTCGCGGGCGAGGGCGGCGGGATCCGCCCAGCGCTTGTAGGCGTAGATGAGTTTGCCGAACTGCGTGCCCCAATCGCCGAGATGGTTGTCGCGGATGACACGGGCGCCGCTGAATTCCAGCAGCCGGCAGATGGCTTCGCCGATCACGGCCGAACGCAGGTGTCCCACGTGCATCTGTTTGGCCGTGTTGGGAGACGAGTAATCGACGACCCAGGTCGTGCCGGCCCGGGTCGTGGCCGCGCCTGAGCGCAGGTGCTCCTCGGAGTCGTAGGCCTTGAGCCAGGCCAGCAGCGTGGCGGGTTTGATGCGGAAATTGACGAAGCCCGGGCCGGCGAGGGAGAGGTCAAAATCGGTCTGCAGGGCTTCCAAGCGGTCGATCAGCTGCTGGCCGACGGTTCGGGGGTTGAGCCTTTCGCGTTTGGCGTAAGCCAGGGCGCCATTGGCCTGGAAATCGCCATGCGCCGGGTCGGCCACCCGCAGTTCGGCCTGAAAACCCTTTGCCGCCCACCCTAATTCTGCGCCCGCGGAAGCGATGGAGCGTTCCAAGTATCCGGCGAGGTGAAAGGCAGGCGACATCGGGCGATTGAGGAATTGCGCTTGGCTTTGAGCAAGAGGGATTTTGGCGACGGCGGGAGAGGATTTCGGGTATTATTTTAAGTTGAAATTAAGTGCCCTGATGCTGTGCGGCCAATCCGTAAAATTCGGGAAATTTTGGCTCGACAAAATTGCTAAAACTCTTTGTCTCTCCGGCTTTTGCGCCGCCAGCCAACGCATCCTACACTTGCCGTGACATCCATGAGAAAACGCCCGATTCCGACGCGCCGATTCATCAAGCCGTCGTTCACCTCGCTGATCGAGAAGAAGCGCGACGGTGGCGAATTTACCCAGGAGGAAATTCGCTACATTATAGATTCCACGCTGGATGGGGAGATGCCGCAGCACCAGCAGGCGGCCCTCCTCATGGCGATCTACTTTGCCAACATGTCGGCCCAGGAGACCGCCATCCTGACCGAGGAGATGATGCTTTCGGGCGAGGTCATCGACCTCTCCCACATCGCCA
Organism: uncultured Opitutaceae bacterium; assembly: GCA_964601365.1. Lineage (GTDB taxonomy): Bacteria > Verrucomicrobiota > Verrucomicrobiia > Opitutales > Opitutaceae > Didemnitutus. The sequence continues at coordinate 6,895 of CAZRNE010000037.1, forward strand.
AGCCGAAGATCGACAAGTATTCGACCGGCGGCGTGGGCGACAAGACCGCCCTCGTCCTCGCCCCGCTCGCCATGGCCAGCGGTGTCGTGGTGCCGATGATGTGCGGCGTCGAGCAGGAGCACGTCATCAACTCGCTCGACAAGCTCGCCGCCATCCCGGGCTTCAAGAGCCACATGACGATCCAGCATTTCCAGGATCAGCTCGCGCGGGTCGGCGGCGCCATCGCCGAGCAGAGCAAGGAGCTCGCGCCCGCGGACCAGATCTTCTACGACCTGCGCCTCACCACCGGCACCATTCCCAGCCTTCCGCTCATCACCGGCAGCGTGCTCTCCAAGAAGCTCGCCGAGGGCGCCGAGGGCCTCGTCATCGACGTGAAGTGGGGCAACGGCTCCTTCATCAAGGACCTCGAGCAGGCCAAGCAGCTCGCCCGCTCCATGACCCGCGTCGGCCGCTCGATGAAGCGCCGCTGCGTCGCCCTCGTCACCGACATGAACCAGCCGCTCGGCGACAGCGTCGGCACCGCGCTCGAGATCAAGGAGGCGATCGCGCTCCTCAAGGGCGAGGGCCCGGAGGACATGAAGGAACTCGTGCTGAAGCTCGGCATGGAGATCGTGCGCCTCGCCGGTGTCGCCGGCTCCACGCTCTCGGCCAAGCAGACCGTGCAGCGCCACCTGACCGACGGCTCCGCCCTCGAGAAGTTCAAGGAGATGGTCAAGGCCCAGGGCGGCGACACGTCGTTCATCGACCACCCGGAAAAATTCCCGACCGCCAAGCACATCCGCAAGCTGCCCGCCCCGAAGCGCGGCTACGTCCACACGATCAACGCCAAGATGATCGCGCAGGGTGTCGCGCTGCTCGGCGCCGCGAAGGATCCGCACCACCACAACCGGGTCGACTACGCCGTCGGCGTCTCCGAGATCAAGAAGGTCGGCACGCAGGTGAAGCAGGGCGAGCCGCTGATGATGATCCACTACAACGACGAGGCGAAGCTCGAGCAGGCGCTCAACTTCTTCAAGGACGCCTACCGCCTCGCCCCGAAGCGCCCGATCCCGCCGCCGCTCATCGTCGAACGCGTCGCCTGATCCGGCGCCCGCAAAGAGATTCCCCCGAAGCCGGCCGCTCAGGCCGGCTTTTTCTTTGCCTGCGCCCCGTCCGTCCGGCGAGGATGCGGCCATGAAAATCCGCGCCGCTCTTCTCGTCTTGCTCGCCGCTTCCCTTTCCGCCGCCGACCTGCCGCCGCCCAAGACCGAGAAATTCCAGGCCGGCCCCTGGGAGGACGAATACGGCTACCGCGCGGCCGTGCGCGTCGGCCACACCCTGCATGTCTCCGGCGTGACCGGCAAGGGTCCGATGCCCGACGCCGTCAAAAATGTCTACACCGTCATCGGCCAGGTGCTCGCCCGCCATGGCCTCAATTTCTCGCACGTCGTCAAGGAGACCGTGTTCACCACCGACCTCGACGCGCTGAAGGCGGCCAAGGACGTCCGCAATCCCTTCTACCGCGGCGACTATCCGGCCGCCTCGTGGATCGGCGTCAGCCGCCTGTTCCAGCCTGATTACGTCATCGAGGTCGAGGTCACGGCGCAATTCCCCGACGACGTTCCCGCCGCCGCGACCGCCCAGGCCGAGATTGCCGCCCTGCTGACCGAGTTCCTGCTGAAGAACCCCGACCCCGCACAGCACGACCGCTTCTGGGCCGACGACCTCGTCTACACCAGCTCCGCGGCCAAGGTGCAGGGCAAGGCCGACATCATGAAGTCCATGCGCGAGTCCGCCGCCGCGCCGAAACCCGACCAACCCGCCCCCGCTTACAGCGCCGAGAACATCGTCGTGCGGGCCTACGGCAGCATGGCCGCGCTGAACTTCCGCCTCGTCGCCAAAAACCCCGACGGCACCACCGCCTACTACCGCAACAGCGGCACATTCCTGCACCGCAACGGCCGCTGGCAGGCCGTGACTTGGCAGGCCACGCGCGAGCCTGAGACGAAGCCAGCCGGCTGAATCCGGCCGTTCCCCGCACGCCGGAGCCATTTCACCGCGCTCCGCTTGCGAGCATGCCATGCTGGCTTTCAATCGCGTCATCCCGCCATGAGCCGACTGACGCTACTCCTCGTCCCGCTCGCCGGCGCCATCGCCCTCGGTGCGGCGGATGCAAAGGACACCCGCACGCTCCTGGTCGGCACCGTGGGCGGCGTCCATGTCCTGGACGGACGCCCCGCTTCAAATGAAATATGGACCACCGGTCGCACGCTGACCATCGAGCGTTCTGCGGTGCGCGCCTTGGCCCAAGACCACGTGTCCGGCATGGTCGTGGCCGGCGCCACGCGGCGCGACGGTGGCGGTTCGCTCCACGTCTCGCGCGATGCCGGGCGCACCTGGTCGCCCGTCGAATCCTGGCCGCGCGAGCGCCAGGCTTGGGCTGCCGGCTTCACCGCCAAGGGCGCGCCCATGGTGGGATCGCAACCCGCCGATATCTGGCAGGCGGCCAAGCTCGACGGTCCGTGGACGCCCAACGCGAGCATCCACGCCATTCCCGAGCGTGAGAAGTGGTCGTTCATCCGCGCGCCCTACGAGGCCCACTTCGTCACTCTTGCCCGCAACCCCGCCCGGCCCGCGCAGTGGCTCGCCGCCATCGAGCGCGGCGGCGTGCTCGCCTCCGATGACGACGGCGCCACGTGGCGGCTCGTCTCGCCCTACTGGGACGTGCATGTCGTCGCGTTCCTGCCCGACGGAGCCTGGGTGGCCGCGGCCGGCGAGGGCCTGAAGATCTCGCGTGATCGCGGCGCCACATGGGAGGACATCGCCCGGCCGCACGGCTATGCCACGGGACTGGCCGTCGATGCCGGAGGCCGGCTCTATGCCGCGCTCATGGGCCCCGACGAGGGGCCGCTCTGGATGTCGTCGGATTCGGATCTGACCTGGCAACCGGTTCCCGGCGCGGAAAAGCTGCCGCATCCCGATTACGGGGTGCATTCGCTGGCCGCCGATCCGACGTTACCCGGCGTGCTTTATTTCGGGGTGGACGACGAGGTCTGGCAGATTTCCGGCGGCACGGCACGCAAGCTCGCTGACAATCTCGGCGAGGTCCTGCGCGTGTTGGTGTTGCAGTGATGGTCGCGGGCGCGGTCCCGGACACTCCAGTCTCGCCCCCCGGCGACGGAAGCCTAGCTTTCCGGCACCCCATGAAACACACCCTCCGCACCCTGCTCCTCGCCGGAGCCTTTCTCACCGGCCTCGTCTCCACTCCCGCCTCCACCAAGAACGCCGTCGTCATCCAGGCCGACTTCGGCGGCGTGGTGATGATGGGCGTCTGCTACACCGTCAGCAAGGACCTCGCCATCTTCCGCGTGCAGCCCCCGCTGCCCCGCCACGACATCGAGGCGGCCGCGCGCAGCCTGCACTACAATTCCCAGGTCTGGCCCGAAGGCACGGCCTTCGTGTCGGTGGTCGACCCCGGCGTGGGCACCGCGCGCAAATCCGTCGTCCTCAAGACCGGGAACGGCTACTACTTCGTCAGCCCCGACAACGGCAGCCTCGCCCTCGTCGCCAAGGAATACGGCATCGCGGGCGTCCGCGAGATCGACGAGAAGATCAACCGCCGGCCCGGCACCGAGTGGTCGCACACCTTCCACGGCCGCGACGTCTACGCCTACACCGCCGCGCGCCTCGCCGCGGGCGTCATCACCTTCGAGCAGGTCGGCCCGCTCCTCGAGCCCAAGGTCGTCCCCCTCGAATACCCCGCGCCCACCGTCGAGAACGGCGTGGCCACCGGCATGATCGACGACGCCAACGACGACGGCTTCGGCAACATGACCTGCCGCATCGACCGCCACACCTTCGCCCGGCTCGGCCTCAAGGAGGGCGAGCGCGTCCACGTCGTCATCAAGGACGGCGACAAGACCGTCTACGAGGAAACCGTGCCCTACGCGCACACCTTCGGCGACGTGCCCGTCGGCGCGAACCTGCTTTTCATCAACAGCAGCGGCTTCGTCTCGATGGCGATCAACCAGGGCAATTTTTCCAAGAAATACTCCATCGGCTCCGGCCGCGCCTGGACCATCAGCGTCCGCAGGGGTTGAGGCCATGCCCGCGCACCGCGATCCGCCGTGGCGCAAGCCGCGGCCCGGGGGCGCCGCCGGCACGAAGCTCACCCCGGCGAGCATCGCGTGGGCCAAGGCCCGCGCCCGCGCGGCCGGCCGGCGCTATCCCAACCTCGTCGACAACATGGCGGCCTTGCGCCGCCAGGTGGAGGCGGAGGTCCGCCGCGCCGACGACGGCCGCCCGCCGCACCTGCGATGAAACCGCGCCGGCCGACCGAGGCGCAGCGGCTCGCGTGCCGGCGCAAGCGGCGCTATGCCACACAGGGCGACGCCCTTGACGCCGCCCTGCTCGCCGGCGTCGAACGCCAGCGCAGCGCCTACCGCTGTCCGGTGTGCGGAAGTTGGCACTTAACCTCGATCTGATGGTTGCTCCTTCCTTGTCTCGCCGTAGCTCATTGAGCGTAGGCGGATGCGGGCACTGGCACCTGACGACGCGGTGAGAATTCCCGCTGTCGGATCCTGAGGCAGGGCGAATCCTCCGGATGAGCCGCGGCTCGTCGGGGACGACTCGCCCTGCCAATTCAGCGACGGACCAGACTTGGTCTTCTGAGGGACCGGCGTCTGCATTTCCGCTACCGGCCGTCTGCAATCATCTCACATGCAGCGCTGGTTTCCTTGGCCGCGTCCGTGGCCCCGACCGGGATGCTCGTGCCGGGCCTCCGCGCGCGGCGCAGGCTGCGGCAGGTTCATGATCGGCAGGGTGGGCGAGGTCGCGTAGGGCTGCGGCGAATCGTAGAAGCGGTATTCCACCGGCCAGACGGTGAAGGGCCGGTCGTCATGCCGGTCGCGCCAGCGCCGGCCGTAACCGCGCCCCGCATACGCGACATAGGAGGCGCGGGATTCCGCCTCGGCGAGCCGCGCTTCGAGTTCGGCCAGGCGCGCGGCCTGCTCGGCGCGTTCCCGCTTCTCCTCGAGCTGCTCGGCAAGCTGCAGCCGGGCGATGGTCATCGGCTCGCGGCAGTCCACGCCCGGATACTTGCGGGCGAAATCCTCCCAGAATGACACCTGGTAGGCGAGGGGAGCGGCGGCGAAGCGCTCATCGGCCAGCTTGGCGGCTTTCAGCGCCTCGCCCTCGTCTTTCAACCGGGCACGGCGCTGTTCGTTTTCCTCGCGGAGCCGCGCTTCGCTGGCTGCGATCCTGGACTCATGGGCGGCCTGCGCTTCCGGCGTGCGCAGGGCCACGCGGCTGACCCGTCCGTCGGACAATTCGACCTGACCGCGGTCGTAGTAAAGCAGCTGGCGGTCGCCGGACCGCACGAGACCTTTGGGCAGACCGAGGGCCGATCGCACCTCGGCGAACGTCGCGCCCAGCGCGGGATCGGTGGCGGACAAGGGAACGGACAGCGTCAACAGGGCGAGGAAGGCGGGGGTTTTCATGGCGGTTCCTTGGACAGGCAACAGGTAAACGGGTTTCGGTGGCGTTGCAACCCGTGGGACGCGCGGTCCGGGCGGCATATTCACGCAACTGGGTTGCGTGCGGGCCTTCGCTGTCTATGGGTTCCGGCATGCTTCGCCGCCTCCCCTGGTTCCTGGTCCTGGCCGTGCCGCTCTTGGCGGTCACGGACTATGAAAAATCCATCGCCGACTGGCGCGCCAACCGCGTCGCGCGGCTGACCGCGCCCGATTCGTGGCTCGCGCTCATCGGCCGGCATCCGCTGGAACGCGGCACGCACACCGTCGGCTCGGCCGAGGGCAACGCCATCCGGCTCGCCGCCGGCCCGGCGCGGCTGGGCACGATCACCCATGCCGACGACGGCCGCGTGACCCTCGCGCTGGCCGACGGGGTGGACGCCAAGATCGACGGCACCGACGCGCGCACGGCCGAGCTGATTTACCGGGGCGAGCAGCCCACCTACGTGCGTTTCGGCACCGCCAACTTCTACATCATGCAGCGGGGCGAACAGCTGTTCCTCCGCGTGCGCGACAGCGAATCGCCGCGCCGAAAAAATTTCGCCGGCATCGAGTCCTTCCCGACCGACCCGTCGTGGCGCATCGAGGCCGATTGGGTCCCGTTCGAGCCGGCCAAGGAGATCCCCATCACGAACATGGTCGGCCAGACCTCCCCGAGCAAGGTGCCCGGCAAGGCCGTGTTCACCCGCGACGGCCAGACCATCGAACTCTGGCCCATCCAGGAAGGCGGCGGCGCGGAGCTGTTCTTCATCATCGCCGACGGCACGAGCGGCATCGAGACCTACGGCGCGTCGCGCTTCCTCTACGCCGCGCCGAAGGACGGCAGGATCGTGCTCGATTTCAACAAGGCCTACAACCCGCCCTGCGCCTTCACCCCGTTCTCCACCTGTCCGCTGCCGCCGAAACAGAACCGCATGACGATCCGCGTGACGGCGGGCGAGAAGGCCTACACGGGCGAACACTGAGAAATCGGCCATTGTGACGGACAAAGGCAGAGCCTCGCTGAAGGGTAGGGCCAATCCTCCGGATGAGCCGCCTCGGCTTGATTGTCCGAAAACCGCGCGGCTCGGCGGGGACGCCTCGCCCTGCCGTTTGCTGCGACGCGTGGGGTATTTTGCGCTGCCGCCGTTGGCAATGATCGCGCTCTTCACCGCCCACGGCCAACCGCAAACTGCGCCTGGCGAAACCGCGCCAACGCCCGCGTCAGTGGCCGCCGAGCCGGAATTCGAGCCCCGTCCGGTCGAAAACTGGCTCGAGGCCCAGGTCGAGCTGCACCGGCGCGGATTTTCCTGCGGCTCGATTGACGGCGTGCGCGGCGTCCAATCGGCCGCGGCCCTCAGCGCCTTCCAGCAATTCGCCGGGCTGAAGGTCACCGGCGACCTCGACCGGCCGACCCGCGAGGCGCTGCTGCTGACCTCCCCGGCGCTCGAGACGCACGTGCTCACCGTCTTCGACCTCGGCCGCGTGGCGCCGCTGCCCGACACCTGGGTGGGCAAGTCCCAGGTGGAGTCGCTCAAGTTCGGTTCGGTGCTCGAACTCATGGCCGAGACCTTCCGCGCCAGCCCGCGCTTCCTCCAGCGCCTGAACCCGCAGATCAAGTGGGACGAGCCGCTGCTGCCCGGCACGCCCATAAAGGTGCCGGCGGTGGGCGCCATCGCGCTCGAGGGCCGCGCCGCGCGCATCCACGTGCGGCTGGCAGCGCGCATCCTGCAGGTCCACGACGCCGAGGGCCGGATCATCGCGCATTTCCCCGTCAGCATCGCGAAGCACGTGGACAAGCGGCCCGTCGGCGAGCTGCACGTCACGGTCACCGTGCTGGACCCGAACTACACGTTCGATCCCGCGAACTTTCCCGAGAACGAGGAGGCGCGCACCCTGACGAGCAAGCTCATCATCCCGCCGGGGCCGAACAACCCGGTCGGCGTCGTCTGGATCGGCCTCGACCGGCCCGGCTACGGGATCCACGGCACGCCGGACCCGGAGAAAGTGGGGCGCACCGAATCGCACGGTTGTTTCCGACTCGCGAATTGGGACGCGCTCAAGCTCTACGACCTCGCCTGGGTCGGGTTGCCCGTGATGGTCGAGCCATGAGCCTCGCCGCCCGACTGCGCATGCTCGGCCCGGGCCTGATCATGGCGGCGGCCGGCATCGGGGCGGGCGACGTCGTCGTGGCCTCGGTCACGGGCGCGCGGCACGGCCATACGCTGCTCTGGGCCGTGGCGCTGACGGCCGCGCTGAAATTCACGCTCACCGAGGGGCTGGCGCGCTGGCAACTCGCCACCGGCGAGACCATCGCGCGGGCCTGGGTCACACGGTTCCCGCGGTGGATCGGCGTATTGTTCGCGGCCTACCTGGTGTTCTGGTCGTTCATGGTCGGCGCCTCGCTCAGCAGCGCCTGCGGGCTGGCCGGGGCGAGCGTGTTTCCCGCGCTGACCGTGCCGGTGTGGGGCGCGATCCACGCGGTCGTGGCGGCGCTGCTCGTGGCGCTGAACCGCTACGCGCGCTTCCAGCTGCTGATGAAGCTGCTCATCGCGGCGATGGCGTTGTGCGTGTTCGTGTGCGCCTTGCTGGCGCGGCCCGATCCCGCGGCGGTGCTGGCCGGGCTGGCGCTGCCGCGCTGGCCGGCGGAAGGCGCCGGGGCGGTGCTGGCCCTGCTCGGCGGCATCGGCGGCAGCCTGACCGTGATCTGCTACGGTTACTGGCTGCGCGAGGAGGGCTGGCAGGGAGCGGACAAGCTGCCCGTGGTGCGCCGGGACGCGGGCCTCGCCTATGTCTTCACCGGCGGCTTCGGCCTCGCGCTGGTCGTCATCGCGGCCGGCACGCATCCGAGCGCGGCCGAGGGCACGCGCATCGCGCTCGAGGTGGCGGCCCGGCTGGAGACCGTGGCCGGGCCGGCGGCGCGCGCGCTGTTCCTGGCGGGGTTCTGGTGCACGGTCTTCACGGCCATGCTCGGCGTCTGGCAGGGCGTGCCGCAGGTCTATGCCGACGTGGCGGCCGCCTGGCGGGGGCGCGCGGCGGACGCCACGCGCGACCGGCCGGTGTTCCTTGCCGCGCTCGCGTGGCTGGCGCTGCCGCCGCTGGTCCTGCTCTGGTTCCGGCAGCCCGTGGTGCTGGTGCTGGCGTTTTCCGTGGTCGGCGCGTTCATCATGCCCTTCCTCGCCGTCACGCTGCTGTGGCTGAACAACCGCCGCGACTGGATGGGCCCGCTGGCCAACCGCCTCCCCGGCAACCTCGCCCTCGCGCTCTGCCTGCTCGTCTTCGGCGCCGTATGCGTGCGGGAGATCTGGCAGATCATGGAGAGATAACTGTGAACAAGGAATTGCAGCAACCTCCGGTTGATCACATATAAGGCAAGGTGTCGTCTCTTCCTCGAGTTTCCATCCTGGCCGTTGTCTTTTTGGGGCTGGGCTTTTGCGTGGGATGGTGGGGCCGTGGCTGGTTCATGCCAGTTTCGGCGTCTGCTCCAGCTCTTGAACAGGTGGTCACGGGAAAGAAGCCCGAACCGAAGAGCCAGGTGTCTGCTCCGCCAGCCAAACCTGAGATGGAGGTGTCGTTGCAGGCGCATGATATCAAACCCGACCGCATGAGCGTGATCCGTTGGCTTAGGGACGGAGGGGTGCCTGTCCGCGTTCAGCCTTTTTCCGGAGCGCAGATGTCCAGGGAAGTCATTCAACTCCTTGCTCTGACGCCCAGCGAAGTTGCCACGATCAACTCGGCTTTGGGCAAGGCCAAGGTCGAACTGGACAATGCCCGTCGTGACACAGCCCGATCGAGTTTGAGCGACGATGGCAAGATGCTGGTCGTCGAGGTGCCGGCCCTGCAGCCGGAGGCGAGTGGGCCGATTTACGATGGCATCCTTGACGTCTTACGAAGGACACTTGGCCCGGAGCGGTTTGCCATGTTCAACGAGCTGGCCGGTCAAGGCCTTGACGCCAGCTTCGACAGTTTCGGGCTGAATCATGTCCGCTATGAGTTGACCTTGACACCAAGGTTTATCGCCGGGAACAGCACGCCCTATTTCGAATACAAACGGCATTACATTGCCGCCGACGGAACGGGCAAAGGATGGTCGAGTGGCACGGGTGACGCCAAGGGCATCGAAAAAGCGGATCCGATATTAGCCCATTTTTTCTCCGTGAAGACACAAGTGACTCCCGTGAAATAATCCGGCGCATGCGACAATTTGGCTCCTAGGACAACCGGGGGCATGCGGCAGGGGGCGTCGGTCGTAGCTTCGGCGGATGTCCTCCGCGCAGGGCCGGCAGCCGGCCATTGTCTTCATCTTCATCACGCTCGTGCTGGCCGTGGTGGGCTTCGGGCTGCTCATCCCGGTGCTGCCGAAGGTTAGCACAGCCAAAATGACCGGGCAGAATTAGAGTTCTCAGAGCGGTCATTTCAGCCATGTGATCTTGATCTCGTTCTCGACCGATTTGAATTCGCGGTCGGCGGTGACGAGTTCGGCCTTGCGGCTCCTGGCGAGGGCGGCGGCGAACGCGTCGGCGAGGCCGAGCCGGTCGGCCGCCTTGTAGGCTGCCGCCGCTTCAGCCAATTCCCGGTCGACGGGAACGACGACGACAGGGGCGTTGGTGGCGAATTCCCGAGCCTGCGCGAGCGCCTCGGTTCCCCGTTTGCCCTCCACCCGATAGCAGACCTCAGCCCAGTTTACGGCATTCATCAGCATGGGTTGATCCTTTTCAGAGGCGCGGTGCATCAAGGCCTCAACCGTCTCGGCTCCGGGTTCCCCGAAAAGCAGCGCCAACAGGGCGGAGGTGTCGAATACCAAAGGTTTCATTTGTTGCGGTCGGATTCAAGTTCGCGGCGCTCACGGGCACGTTCTTTCGCCCGATCGTCCAAATGCTCCTGCACGGCGGACCTCTCGCCGGGCTTCAATTTGAAGATGCCCCGGAACGAGCTGATGTATTCCTTGGTGACCGGTTGGACGACAAAACGGCCGTCCTCCTCGGCGAAATTGAGGCGGGTGCCTTCCTTGAGGCCGTATTTGCGCCGGAGGCGGGCCGGGATGACGACCTGCCCCTTGGATGTCATGTAAGCGGATTCCGTGTTCGTCGGGACCATGCCGGATAAGAAAGGCATTCAAAAAAAGTAAGGCAAGAAATAATATGTAAGACACAAGAATTTCGGCAGACTAAACAGAAAATGGTGAACAGGGAGGCAGTTGAAGCGTTGAAGGGGCATGAGCGCTTGTGCAAAAGTGACAGGCGCTCCCGATCACACGGGCAACCCGGGGCTTGCGGCAGGGGGCGCCGGCCGTAGGGTCGGCGGATGTCTTCCGCGCAGGGCCGGCAGCCGGCCATCGTCTTCATCTTCATCACGCTCGTGCTGGCCGTGGTGGGCTTCGGGCTGCTCATCCCGGTGCTGCCGAAGATCGTGGTGCAGCTGCAGGGCGGCGCGGTCTCGGAGGGTTCGCACACCTACGGCTGGATCATCAGCTCCTACGCGCTGATGCAGTTCGTGTGCGCGCCGATCCTCGGGGCGCTGTCCGACCAGTTCGGCCGGCGGAAGATCATCCTCATCGCCACGGCGGGCTCGGCCCTCGACTACCTGCTGATGGCGGTGGCGCCGTCGCTCGGCTGGTTTTTCCTCGCACGCATCATCGCGGGCGGGACGGCGGGCGTGCTCTCGACGGCCAACGCCTACATCGCGGACATCACGCCGCCGGAGAAGCGCGCGCAGTCCTTCGGCCTGCTCGGGGCGGCCTTCGGCATCGGGTTCGTGATCGGGCCGGTGCTGGGCGGCGTGCTGGGCAACATCGATTTGCGCCTGCCGTTCTGGGTGGCGGCGGGCTGTTCGGGGGTGAACTGGCTGTGGGGCTGCTTCGTGCTGCCCGAGTCGCTGAAGCCGGAGAACCGGCGCAAATTCGAGTGGGGCCGCGCCAATCCCGTGGGGGCGCTGGTGGCCCTGAAGCGGTTTCCCTCCGTGCTCGGTCTGGCCGAGTGCTATTTCATCCTGATGCTGGCGCAGGCGATGATCCAGACGACCTGGGCGCTCTACACCGACTACCGCTACCAATGGACGCCGCTCAACATCGGCCTCTCGCTCATGCTCGCGGGCGTGCTGACGGGCCTCGTGCAGGCCGTGGTGGTGAAGAAGGCCGTGCCGGCGCTCGGCGAGACCCGGGCGGTGCTGGCGGGCTTCACGGTGTCCATCATCGCGCAGCTCGGCTACGCGCTCTCGACCGAGGGCTGGATGATCTACGCGATCATCTGTTTCGGCGCGTTCTCGGGCATCGCGGGCCCGGCGCTGCAGTCCTACATCACCAAGCACGTGCCGGCCAACGAGCAGGGCGCCGTGCAGGGCGTCTATGCCGGCCTCGCCAGCCTGGCGGGCGTGCCCGGGCCGGTCATCGGCACCTGGGCCTTCGGCTCGGCCGTCGACCCGGACAAGACCGTGCACCTGCCGGAATTTTTCTCGGTCTTGGAGCCGGCGCTCAACTGGACTCTGCGCCACCTCGTGCCGCCCCACCCGGGCGCGTCGTTCTTCCTCGGCTCCCTCTTCTCGTTCTGCGCGCTGGCGCTGGCGTGGCGCTCGTTCCGCCGCGACCGGGCCCGCGAGGCGGCGGAACCGCGCGCAACCTGAGCGGTCAATCTCGTCATGAAAATCCGCACCCTGCTGGTTTCCGCGTTGCTGCTGGCAGCGGCCGCGCACGCCGCCGAGCCCACCAACACCAAGCTTGCCGAGCCGCGCCGCATCGCGCGCGGGGCGGAGGTGAACCTCGCCGACTACCTCGTGCCGGGCAAGACGGTGATCTTCGACTTCACGAGCGAGTATTGCCCGCCCTGCCGGATGTATGACGAGCCGTTGAAGGCGCTGCACCAGAAGCGCGACGACCTCGTCGTGGTGAAGGTGGACATCAACCGGCCCGGCGTGAAAGGCATCGATTGGAAGTCGCCCGTGGCGCAGCAATACAAGATGAACTCGATCCCGCGCTTCAAGATCTTCGACGGGGACGGCAAACTGATCGCCGAGGATATCGGCGACGACAAGCCGGCCCGCAAGATGGTCAACGAGTGGTGCGAGGCGCTGGGGTTCTAGCAACCGCCTGGAAGCTAGCAGGAAATTCTCTTTGCCGATGCGGTAGACAGCGACCTTGGTCGCGCCTCAGAGAGCAAAAAGCGCGCGCAAGCGCGCTGCCTACGATACCCAGTTTCGGATAGATTCTAGATGCCGTTGTAGGCCAGCGCCCGGGCGCGCGCGTGGTTAAGGGCGCGTCCAAGGCCGCGGTCCCACAAGAAAAGCAGCGTCAGCCGAAAGCGCCCGGCCGGTCTCAGTAGCCCATCTTCCCGAGGTGGTAGGGCAGCATGTCGCGCCAGGTCGGCCAGTCGTGCCGCATGTCGTGACCCCAGACGTCGAGCCAGTGCGGGATGCCCTTGGACTCGAGGATGCCGGCGAACCGCCGCGAGGCGTCCGGCGCCTCGTAGGCGCCCTGGCCGGTGGCGATGATGATGCGGCTGTGCTTCTGGAGCAGCTCGAGGTAGCGGCCTTCGAGGTTGGGCACATACCACGCGGGGTTGTTGAAGTAGCAGTTGTCGTCGCTGTAGCCCTTGAAGTAGTCGTCGGCGAGGTCGTAGAACCCGCTCATGGCGATGGTGCCGCCGAAGAGGTCGGGGCGGCGGAAAAGGGTGTTGGCGGCGTGGAAGGCGCCGAAGCTGGCGCCGGTCGTGATCGGCCTGGCATCGCCGCACTTGTGGCGGATGTAGGGGGCGACCTCCTCCTCGACGTAGCGGGCGTAGAGCGCCTGGCGGCGGGCCTGTTCCTGCACCGGCAGCTCGCGGTCCATCCACGCGTGCTTGTTGATGCTGTCGATGGAAAACACGCGGATGCGCCCGGCCATGATGGCGGGTTCGATGGACTTGATGAGGAAGAAACGCTCGTTTTCCAGGAAATCGGCCGCCGCCGTGGGAAAGAGCAGGATCGGCTGCCCGGCGTAGCCGTAGCTGACGATCGGCATGTCGAGGCTGAGGATGGGGCTGTGCCAGCCTTCGATGAAGCGGGGCATCTGGGGTGAGACGTATTCCATGGCGGAGGGGGAGGGGAGCGGAGGGAAGAGCAACCCCGTGCGCCATGCAACATCCGAGCGTGCGACCCGGCGCTTGAATTGTGCGGGGTCGCCCCCCAGCCTGCCGCCGTGCCAAGACGCGCCATGCTCCTGCTCTGGTCGGTGCTGTTGTTCCTGACCGGCGGTCTGGCGGTCTTCCTCTTCCTCGCCCAGGACCTGCCGTTCGCGGAGGAATACCACCGCTACAACCGCGTGCGGAAGGACGCCGCCGCGCTCGGCCACGTGGTGGTCTACAGCCGCCACCATGTCCGGCACGACGGCTCGCTGCGCAGCGCGCAGCCCCACCCGGCGTGGAAGACGCTGGTTGAGCCGGCCGCGCCCCCGGCGGCGGAGGCCCTGCGGGTGGTGTTCGTGCACGGCTTCGACGTGGGCCTCACGCAGTCGATCGCCGAGGGCAACCATCTGGCGCGCCTGCTCCGTCAGTGGACGGAGCAAAAGGGCGCAGGGCCGGCGCTGGAATTCCACACCTTCAGCTGGCGCTCGGACTTCGGCCCGGCCGAGCACCTGCGCGCCCTCAAGGCGGCGGCGGCGCAGTCCGGCGCGCTGGCCGAATACCTGGCCCGCCTGGCGCAGCCGCCGGCGGACGGCGGTCCTGCGCCCCGCGTCGTGGTGATCACCCACGGCTTGGGCGCGCTCCTCGCGCTCGAAGCCCTGCAGAAAACCGGGGAGGGCGCGCCGCCGCTCGAGGCCCTGGTCATGGTGCAGCCGGCGGTGCGGCGCATCGACCTGTCGAGGGGCACCTACGAGGTCGTGACCGGCGATGCCGTGTCCAACGTGGATTATACCGGCCAGTATTTTGGCGTGCTCGGCCGGGCCCGGCTTGCGCTCGCCACCTGTTCGTCCACCGACACCGAGGTCGCGCAGTTCTTCGCCCCGGAGCCGGAATTGTCGGACGAAATCCCGCGCAGCCCGAAATCCACCGTGGCGCTCGGCACGCCCTACTACAGCAGCACGGAGGCCGAGGTGTTCCCGCCCAATTTCCGTCTCATCGACCTCAGCCCGGGGCGCTACCTCGACATGGTGATGCCGGCGCACGGCAGCCTCTTTGACGGCGGCGGGCGGCGCGCCCTCTGGTCGCTCTGGCAGCGGGTGCTCCGGCAGGCCGAAGGAAGCTGACGCGAAATATTTCCGGCGCCGGCTTGACCCCGCGCGGCCGCCGCGCATCATCGGAGCCGCGACGCGGGCATTGTCCCAATGAGATCGCGGCGCAATCCCAACCCACCACTCCCATGAACTGGAAAATCGAGATACTCGAAGAGCACAGTGGAGAACTCGGGGAGGCAATCGAGCACGCCGACCACGGGTTCGCGATGGAAGAATACACGTTCGAACGCGGCAAAGTGCTCGAGGTGTATGTGCACAACGCCGGCCAGGGCCCGTGGCACATCTTCACCGACCTGGACTCCGGGCACCGTTTCAAGATCCCGCCGGAGCGCTACCGCAAGGTCGCCGAGGTGCAGGTCGCCTGAGCGCGGCCGGTTGCACCCGGATCAATCGCCCGCACGACCGGTCGGGGACCGGCGCAGGGGCGGGCTATTTTCTCTCCAGACCCCATGGCGCCGGCGGCGGCGCCACCGGGCGCGACAGATCGAATTCGACCGTGAAGTGCCGGCCCTCGGCCTCGCGCCGCAGCGCGTAGGTGAAGGTGCGTCCCGGCACGACGCGCATCGTCCAGATGTTGGTCTTGGCGGCCGGGATCAGTTGCGCCGTGAACGCGTCGGCGGGGAACTCCTGCTTTTCCGCCGTGCCGGCCTCCGCCGTGTCGCCGCCGTATTGCGTGACCTTGTCCTCGCTGCCGTCCTCGTGCCGGTGGTCGTGCTTGAGCCGCAGGCCCGACGGCGTGCGCGTGAGCACCCAGGTGCGGGAGCGGTTCTCCCCGACGTGGAAGGGGATGCGGATTTCGTTTTCCCCGCAGGAGCGCACATGCATGACCAGGCGCTGGGTGCGGAAGGCCGCGTCGGAGGCCGCCGTGCCCTCCACGACCCGCCCCTCGAAGGCCTGCCCGCAGAGGGCGGTGAGCGCGCGCCAGAATTCGTCCTGCGGCGCGCCGTGGGCGGTGATGACCAACGCGCACAATCCGATGAGAAAGCGGGTGAATTTCATGCGGCGAGCCTGACACCCGGCGCGCGGATGGCGAGCCCGGGCACGCGCACAACGCGCCGGCCCGGCTGCTCGTCGCAACAAGTTTGGCCTGCGCGGGTCTGACCGCAGCATCCGGGCATGACGACCCCGCTTTCCCGCCGCGAATTTCTCCGGCTCGGCGCCGGCGCCACCGCGCTGGCCTGCGGCCTGCCGGGACAGACCGCACCGGCGCCGTCGTCCACTCCGGCCCGCGCCCGCATCCCCTCCAGCGGGGTCGAAATCACGCGCATCGGGCTCGGCACCTGGCAGACCTTCGATGTCGGCGGCGACGCCGCGAGGCGCACCCAGCTGGCCGAGGTGTTGCGCGTGTTCACCGCGGGCGGGGGCGACGTGGTCGACACGTCGCCGATGTATGGCAGCGCCGAGGCCGTCCTCGGCGATCTCGCCGCGGAGACGGGCCTGCGCGAGCGGCTTTTCCTTGCCACGAAGGTCTGGACCACCGGTGAGGCGGCGGGCGTGCGCCAGATGGAGGATTCGCTGCGGAAGCTCCGCACCGGTCGCGTCGAGCTGATGCAGATCCACAATCTCACCGACTGGCGCACGCACCTGAAGACGCTGCGCGCCTGGAAGGAGCAGGGGCGGTTCCGGCACATCGGCATCACGCACTACGTCGCCTCGGCCTATCCGGAAGTCGCGCGCATCCTGCGCAACGAGCCGCTCGACTTCCTGCAGCTCAACCTCTCGCTCGACGAACCCGAGGCGGCGGAGTCCATGCTGGCCCTGAGCGCGGATCGCGGCGTGGCTTTCATCGCCAACCGGCCCTTCGGCGGCGGCGGGGCCTTCGCGCGCACGCGCGACCGGCCGTTGCCGGAGTGGGCGCGCGAGGCGGGCATCGGCTCCTGGGCGCAGTTCCTCCTCAAGTGGGTGCTGTCCCACCCGGAAGTGACCTGCGCGATTCCCGGCACCAGCCGGCCGCAGCATATGCGCGACAACCTCGCCGCCGCGGCCGGCCCGCCGCCCGATGCCGCCCTGCGGCGCCGGATGGCGGAACACTGGCGAACACTATAGGGCCAGCATGTCCAAACTCGGTGCCGAGCCGCTTACGCTTTCGGCGGATCGCCGTAGTGCGCCCGGTGCGCGGCATAGGCGGCCTCGTCCTCGAACATCGCCTCGATGGTCGCGACCAGCGGCTCCAGATGCACAAGGCCCGAGAACACCGCCTTGTCGCCGATGGCATTGGTGATGACGAAGGCCGGGCGCTGGTCGATCTGGTGGGCGTAGAATTCCCGCGTGCTGGCCTCGATGCGCGCGGCCACTTCGGGGGACTCGGCGCGGGCCTTCAATTTGGCGGCGTCGAGGCCCGTGGCCTTGGCACCGACTTCCGCGGCGACGTCCATCTGGCAGACCTTCAGGCCGTCGCGGTCGGCGGCGTCGGACAGCGCCAGCCAGAGCCGGTCGTCGTTGATGCCGAAGTCGCGGCCGGCCTCGGCCACGTAGCTGGCGGCCGCGTAGCGCTGCGAGTTGAAGGGTTCGAACCACCCGGAATTGAGCATGAACGGTGAGCGGCGCACCATGCCGCTGCGGCGGTAAAACCACTCGCACTGCGCGCGGCTCAGCGGCCAGTCCTCGGCGCGCATCTTGGCGATCTTCCAGCCGAATTCGGCGCGGCCGGCGTAGCGCCTCTGCAACTCGGCCCAGGTCGGTCGCGCCCAATAGCACCACGACGAAACCACCTCGAGGTAGAACGTGATCTTCATGTGGCGAGCATCGCGGCATGCCGCGGGGCGTCAATGCCCCGGCCGGATCCGACCGTCACAGTGCCACCGGAAAACCACGGCCCGGTCTCAACCGCGACGACCGGGACGGATGAGCTGCGCGAATTCCTCCGGCGTCATGATGACGAGCGTGGAGTCCTTCGGCACGCGGCCAGAGAGCACATCCGCCTTCTTCACCCGCTTGATGATGTGGCTGCCCGTCACCTGATAGTAGACGTATTCGTCGTCCTTGGCGTTCTTCTCCGGCTCCTCGCCGGTGTAGCTGTAGTAGGTCGTCTGGGTCGCGCAGCCTCCCAGCGCCAGCACGGCGGCGAGCAGGGGGAGAAGGCGATTGGGCTTGGTGTTCATCGGGTCAGCCCCATGGACAGCCGCGCGGTGGAAATGTTCAGCGCGCGCCGCCGGTTTCCAACTGGCGGCCGGGACGCAGATTGCGGGAAAACTCGTCCTTGTCCACGGTCACCACCTTGCCGTCCTTGGTGATCTTGCCCGAGACGATGTCGGATTTCTTGACCTTCTTGGGCAGGTTGCTGCCGGTGGCCGAGGGCACGTAGACGTATTCGTCCTCGGCCGCGGCCTGTTCACCTTCGGCCTTGGCCTCCTTGGTCTTGGTGGCGCAGCCGGTGATGACGAAGGCGAGGATGGCAAGTAGCAGTAATCGTGGGGTTTTCATGGGCTTGGGGTTGGTCAGGAACTGACACACGAAAAACACCCGCGTGCCATCGCGGCAATCTTTTCGTTCAACCTCAGCGGCCGCGTCCCATTTCTGCCGGCGTCTTCCGCCGCAGGTTGTCCATGAAGGCCTGGGGGTCCACGTCCTGCGTCTGGGACTTCTTGGTGCCGTCGGCGCTGACAATATCCTTCAGCTTCATTTTCTTCGGGATGTTGCTGCCCGTGGCGGGGGCGACGGTCACGACTTCATCCGGATCCCGGGAAAGGATGGCTTTTTCCGCCTCGCTCTGGGCGGTCTGGGTTTTTGTGGCGCAGCCGGCAAGGAGGCTGGTGAGCAGGACAAGTCCTGCGGTGGTCAGGGCGGTGCGGGGTGCATTCATGCGGGGGCAGAGTGGGGTCATGCGGACGTCGGCGACAATCATACTGTGCTGAACGGAGGCCACGAAGCGCCGAACCCCCCGAAATCCGGGACTGGCGGCTGGTCAATTGGCCCCGAGGATGCGCTGCGTGTCCTGCAGCACCTTGTTGGGCCCGACGTAGTCGTCGCCCTCATAGCTGTCGGACAGCACGCGGCCGCCCGCGTCGACCAACACGAGGCAGGGGATGCCGGGCCCGCAGTAACGCTGGATTTCCGGTTCGCGCTGCACCTGGTCGAACTTGAGCGCGGGAAACGGCATGCGGTCCTCTTTCATGTAATCGCGCATGTCGCCGGAGGAATGGTCGCCGCTGACAAACACCACCTCGAACTCGGGGTGCTTCTGCTTCAGGCGCTGGTATTCCCGGACGAGCTTGGGCGTGAAGTTGCGGCAGGGGCCGCACCAGCTCGCCGAGAAATAGAGCGCGTAATACTTCACGCCGCCGAGCTGGCCGGCATCGTAGTTCTGGAGCTTGCCGTCCTCGAGCCGGACCAGCTTGCCGGCGAGGCGGCGTTGCATCAGCGAAGAGCCGCCCGCCCGCGCCGGGCCGGCGGTCTGGGATTTCGTCACGGCGCGGGCCGGGGCCTGGTCGGCGACGGCCTTCTGCGCCGCTTGGACGCGGGCGTTTGCGGCCGTGTCACCTCCTGCCACCCGCGCCATCAGGTCGGTCTTGTCCGCGGGCACGCGCACCGTGGCGGCGCCGGTCTGGCCGGTCACACCTTCGGCGGTGATGGCGGAGATGACGATCTTCGCCCCGGCGCCGAGCAGCATGCTGCCGGCGGGCTGGCCGGCCTTGAGGACGGTGGCCTTGGTCGTGGCGGGCACGGTCACCTCCTTGGGCCAGATCTCAGGTTTCTGCGCCAGTTCCTCGAGGGTCTGCGCGGCGGCGGACAGGACGGTGAGCAGGAGCAGCAAGCGCAGGGCGGGGGTTTTCATGGGGTCAGTGCTTGCGGTGGAGCACGAGGTGGTTGCCGTCGGGATCGCAGAAGCGGGCGAAGTCGCACACGCCGGTGTCGGTCGGGCCGAAGAGGAATTTCACGCGTTTCCGCCGCAGGTGGGCGACGACGGTGTCAAAGCGGTCGGTCTCGAGCGCGAGGGCCGCGCCCTTGGCGCCGGGTTTCACGCCCTGCATGACGGTCGAGAGAGCCAGCACGGGGGCGCCGCGCCGGATCTCGAATTCCGCCCACTTGTCGCCCCAGTCGTCGCCGGGCCGGAGGCCGAGCACCTTGGTGTAGAACCGCCGCGCCCGCGCCATGTTCTTCACCGGGTAGACGACGAAGGGCACGCCCGTGAACCGCGGCTTCATGCCGCGCATCATTCAGCGCAGTCCGTCGAGCGCAAGCCGCAAGGCCAGCGCGGCCAGCACGCCGCCCATGACGCCGCGCTGGGCCTTCCAGCCCCAGGGGCGCGCCGAGAGCCAGCCGGCCAGGCGGCCGGCGCCGAGGATGACCGCGGCGTTCACCGCCACGCTGATGGCGATCTGCACGGCGCCGAGCTGCGCGCCCTGCCAGAACACCGCGCCCCGCTCCGGCCGCAGGAACTGCGAGAAGATGGACAGGTAGAGCAGGGCGGCCTGCGGGTTCAGCACGTTCGTCATGAAGCCCATGACGAACAGCTGCCGCGGCGCCGCGTCCGGCAGCTGCGCCGCCTGCCAGCCGCCGGCGGCGGGGCGCAGCGTCTTCCAGGCGAGCCAGAGCAGGTAGGCGGCCCCGGCGAGTCGGATGGCCGCGTGCGCGCCCGGCGTGGCCTGCAGGATGGCCGCGAGCCCGGTCGCCGCGAAGGTCAGATGCACCAGGAAACCGGTTGCGACTCCCCACAGCGAGGTCAGCGCGGCGGCGCGGCCCTGGCCCAGCGCGCGCGAGGTCAGATACATCATGTTCGGGCCCGGCGTGGCCGACATGGTCAGGCACAGGGTCACGAAAAGGATCCATTCGTCCGCGGTCAGCATGCGGGCAACGAATCAGGGGCGCGCGCTTTGTCCACGCCGCACCGGGTCACGGCCCGTGCAGCGGCGCACGGGAAACGGCGGCACAGCGTGCGGGGTCGTGGCCGCGCTTGAGTCCCGCGACAGCGGGACGAAAGCGTGGGCCGGTCAAGGCCACGTTGTCGCCGTGCTCCAACGCGGCTACGGCTTGTCGCCGCCGAGGAGCTTCTTCACGCCTTCGGCGGCCTTCTTGGCCGCCTCCTTGGTCTGCTCGAGGGTGTTGGCGGCACGGGTCGAGCCCATGTTGGCGAGGGCCTCGGCCGAACCGGTGACGATGCTGCCGAGCACGTTCTTCATCACGGCGCCGGCGAGCTGGTCCGGGGTGATGCCGCCCTCCTTCACGCCGAGGTCGGTCAGCTCGAGCGGAGGCAGCGGCACGGGCACGGCCGTCGGACCCACGCCGAGGCGCGCGACGCCGTTGGTCAGGCGGAATTTCCGGACGACGAACTTGACGGGCTTGCCGTCCTTGGTCTGGGGCTCGGCGGCCGCCTTGTTCTTGTCGCCGGAGAACTCCTCGATGTTCTTCAGCAGGTCCTTGATGTTGCTGGAGACGAATCTGGTCTCGTAGAGGAATTCCGGGCCGTCGATCGAGATCTCCTCGATGTCGATGTGGTCGCCGAAGAGCGACAGCGGCGCGATGTCCACGTGCACGCGGCCGAGGGAGAAGGCGTTGTCTTCGGACCAGCCCTTGGGGTTGCCGACCACGAGGCCGCGCAGGGTGCCGGCGCCCGTCACCGGCGAGATGGTGGCGGCCTGCAGCTCGACCTTGGTCTGGGTCAGCTTCGGGCCGAAGGTGTTGACGCCGGCCTTCACGATGTGGCCGAGGAAGAACATCAGGCCGACGTAGAGCGCGATGACGGCGACCAGGCCGAAAAGGAGGGTCTTTTTCATGGTGGATGCCCCGAGCAAAGTCACCGCCGCGCCGGCCGCAAGTCCGCAGCCGGGCGCCGGCCCGCTTTCACGAATAGCTGACGCGCCCGCCGCGGCGGGAATTGCGCTCGAACCGCGCCGGGCCGCCGCCTCAGTTTCCGCCCGAGCCCATGGCGTTTCCGCCTGTCCCGCGCAGCGGGCGGGACGGATCAGCCGTAGCCTTGGCGAAGGCTGACCCCCGTTGATTCCCAATCGTGGCTTGCGCTGTCCACGTCTCGTGCCTTTTTCGCATTCAGACATGGCGTCCAACTACACCGAAGCCAGCATCAAGACCCTCAGCTCGCTCGAGCACATCCGCCTCCGCCCGGGCATGTATATCGGCCGCCTCGGCAACGGCGCCCACGCCGAGGACGGCATCTACGTCCTCCTCAAGGAGACCATCGACAACTCCATCGACGAATTCACGATGGGCGCGGGCCGCAAGATCGAGGTCGAGCTCGACGAGGCCGCGCGCTCCATCCGCGTGCGCGACTACGGCCGGGGCATCCCGCTCGGCAAGCTCGTCGACTGCGTCTCCATCATCAACACCGGCGCCAAATACGACTCCGAGACCTTCCAGAAGGCCGTCGGCCTCAACGGCGTCGGCCAGAAGGCCGTCAACGCCCTCTCGCTCACCTACCGCGCCCAGGCCATCCGCGACGGCGAGACCAAGATCGTCGACTTCGAGCGGGGCAAACTGAGGAAGGAATCCCGCGTCACCAGGACCACCGACCGCAACGGCACGCTCATCGAGTTCACGCCCGACGAGAAGCTCTTCGGCGCCGACTTCCGCTTCCGCACCGAGTTCATCGAGGACATGCTGTGGAACTACGCCTTCCTCAACCGCGGCCTCACCCTCACGCTCAACGGCAAGCCCTTCCGCTCCGAGCACGGCCTCAAGGACCTCCTCGCCAAGGAGCTCGCCGGCGAGCCGCTCTACCCGATCATCCACCTCGAGGGCGAGGACATCGAGGTCGCCTTCACCCACGGCAACCACTACGGCGAGGAATACTGGTCCTTCGTCAACGGCCAGCACACCACGATGGGCGGCACGCACCTCTCCGCCTTCCGCGAGGCCCTCGTCGAGACCATCCGCAACCACTTCAAGAAGGACTTCGACGCCGCCGACATCCGCCAGTCCATCGACGCCGCCATCGCCGTGCGCGTGCAGGAGCCCGTCTTCGAATCGCAGACCAAGACCAAGCTCGGCTCCACCGACGTCGGACCCAAGGGCCCCTCGCTCAAGGAATTCGTCGGCAAGTTCCTCCAGCAATCGCTCGACGTCTACCTCCACAAGAACCGCGAGACGGCCGAGACCATCCGCCGCAAGATCGAGGAGAACGAGCACGAGCGCAAGGAGCTGGCCGGCATCCGCAACATCGCCCGCGAGCGCGCGAAAAAAGCCTCCCTCCACAACCGCAAGCTCCGCGACTGCCGCCTCCACCTCGGCGACCGCAACGAGCGCGCCGAGGAGAGCACGCTCTTCATCGTCGAGGGCGACAGCGCCGCCGGCTCGCTCACCGCCACGCGCGACGTGCAGACGCAGGCCGTCTTCGCCCTCAAGGGCAAGCCCCTCAACACCTACGGCCTCTCCAAGAAGGTCATCTACGAGAACGAGGAATTCCACCTCCTCCAGGCCGCCCTCAACATCGAGGACGGCATGGACGGCCTCCGCTACAACCGCATCGTCATCGCCACCGACGCCGACGTGGACGGCATGCACATCCGCCTCCTCCTGATCTCGTTCTTCCTCCAGTTCTTCCCCGACCTCATCCGCCACGGCCACCTCCACATCCTCGAGACCCCGCTCTTCCGCGTCCGCAACAAGAAGGAGACGATCTACTGCTACGACGAACGCGAGAAGCAGGCCGCCTTGGAAAAACTCGGCGCCGGCGCCGAGGTCACCCGCTTCAAGGGCCTGGGCGAGATCTCCGCCGGCGAGTTCAAGGACTTCATCGGCGAGAACATCCGCCTCGAGCCGGTCAACCTGCACCACCTCTACAGCTCCGACGAGCTGCTCGCCTTCTTCATGGGCAAGAACACGCCCGAACGGCAGGATTTCATCATCGACAACCTCCGCGTCGAGAAAGACCTCGTCGAGGCCTGACGGCTTCGAGGAACGGTTCAATGCTGCCGCCCGCGCCTACGGCAGCAGTCCCGCCAGTCCCGCCGCGGCGAACTTCGCGCGCAGTTCCGAAAGCGCCCGCCGTCCGTCCGCGTGAAGCCGCACACGTGGCCGCCGTTGCTCAGGCCCGCCACCGGGATCGCGCCGAAGGCCGTGCCCGCCGAGGTCAATGCACCGTCCTTCCACAGCAGGCCGCGGATGAGCGCATGCTTCGCGTGGCGCTCGGGTGGCTGCGCACAGACGGCCGCCTGCCCGGCGTCGTTCAACGCCACGGGCAGCAGGGGCAGGCCGTCGGCGCTCTCGCCGAGGTCGGTCAGGTCGTAGGAATCGGGAAAAAGCCCCGTGCCGCCGGCGGCGGGAAAGGGCGGGTTCGAACTCACCAGCGTGCTCATCCGCCGGCATCTGGCCCGGGCCGTCCGCAGGCGGCGA
>CAZRNE010000038.1:0-3199 GCA_964601365.1 uncultured Opitutaceae bacterium
GGCTGTCGTCCACGAGCAGGAGGCGGATTTTTTTCGCGGCGGTCACGGGTTTGCAGTGGCGGCGACCGGCAGGCTGAGCAAGACGCGAGTGCCGGCCCCGGGGGCGGACTCGATGCGGAGTTCGCCGCCGAGGGCGGCGGCGCGGGCCCGCATATTGCCGAGCCCGTGGCCGCCGTTGGCGGCCGGGGTGAAGCCAGACCCGTCGTCCTGCACCGCGAGCGCCAACTCGCCCTCGCCGCGGCCCGCGCGCACCACGATGCTCGTGGCGTCGCCATGGCGCAGGCTGTTGCTGATCGCCTCGCGGATAATGCTGATGACCTCGCCGACCTGGTGCGCCGGGATGAGCGCCAGGGCCTCGGGGTCGAGTTTGCGCTCGATCCGGGCCGCGGCCTCGGGCGGGAGGGCCCGGAGCATGTCGTCCAGGGCGGCTTCGAAGGACTGCCGCCAGACCGATTGCGGTTCGAGGTCGTCGAGGTAGGCGCGCACCTGCTGGTTCACTCGCCGCAGCTCGGTCAGGCAATGGTGGAGGCGCTGGGCCGATTCGCCGGAGCCGTCCAGTTTCTTGTGCACGCTTTCCAAGGTCAGGCACACCGCGTAAAGGGTCTGGCAGATGTTGTCGTGCAGATCGCGGCCGAGGCGCACGCGCTCGGCCAGCGAGTGGTCCAGCAGCGAACGGTTGACCGAGAGATCCTCCTCGATGCGCCGGCGTGCATCGGACTCGCGCTCCAGGGCCGAGCCGCGCTCATGCGAGATGCGCGCAAAATGCTCCAGTCCGGCCGCCTGCCGCCGGGTGGCCGCCCAGGGCGTGGCCGAGTCGGTGTCGCGCTCCGCGGGATTGCGGCGGGTCCACAACGCCACGAACACGGGGATGATGGCGAGCAGCAGCGCCAGCAGCCCCATCGCGCTGAGGGTGCGGCGCTGCAGCGAGAGGAGTCGTGCTTCGGGCGGGAGGGTCGCCGTGACGCGGGCCTGCCACGCGGGCTCGTGCGCGAAATGATGCACGAAATACAACCCGCCATCCTCGTCGGCGGTGGCGCGCCCGCCGATCTCGGCGGGGCCGAATTTCACCTCCGCGCCGATGATCTTGCCGATCTCCGCCTCGAACGCGGCGTCCCAAGTCGGCGGCGCGCGCCTGGACAAGACGACGGCGGCGTCGACCCGCGCGCGCAGATCATCGATGGCCTGCATTCGCTGCAACAGCGCCTGCGTGCGCAGCCAGTATTGCGCCGCCAGCACCGCCGTGAGGAAGATCAGCAGCAGGGCCAGCGACAGGGCGATGGTGCGCGCAGTGGAGCTCATCGGGGTGAATAGTGGCATTTCTACCGCGCCTGTCCCGTCAAAACCTTCGACAAACCCGGCGGCACCCCCGTAGTTTACCCCCTCTTTATGGGACAGTTCTACCTCACCACGGCCATCGACTACGTCAACGGCCCGCCGCACCTCGGACACGCCTACGAAAAAGTGCTGGCGGACGTCATTGCCCGGACGCGCCGTCTGATGGGGGACGACGTCCATTATCTCACTGGCACGGACGAGCACGGCCAGAAGATCCAGCAGGCGGCCCGCGCCCAGGGCGTGCCGGCCCAGCAGTTCGTGGACGGCGTGGCGGCCGAGTTCATCGAGCTGACCAAGGTGCTGAACCTCTCCCACAACGACTTCATCCGCACCACCGAGCCGCGCCACAAGCAGGTCGTGCGCGACTGCCTCCAGCGCCTCTACGACAAGGGCGAGATCTACCGCGCCGAATACAAGGGCTTCTACTCGACGCGGCAGGAGCAGTTCCTGCAGGACAAGGACCGCAACCCCGACGGCTCCTGGCCGGAGATCTTCGGCGAGGTCACGGAGATCACCGAGGCCAACTACTTCTTCAAGCTGCGCAGCTACCAGCAGTGGCTCATCGACCACGTGAAGGCGCACGAGGATTTCGTGTTCCCGGCGCACCGCCGGAAGTCGCTCCTCGAGTTCCTCACCGAGCCGCTCAACGACCTCTGCATCTCACGGCCGAAGGACCGCCTCGAGTGGGGCATCCCGCTGCCCTTCGACGAGGACTACGTCACCTACGTGTGGTTCGACGCCCTGCTCAACTACTACAGCGCCGTGAAGGACCTCGGCCGCTGGCCCGCCGACTACAACGTCATCGGCAAGGACATCCTCATCCCGGCCCACGGCATCTACTGGCCGATCATGCTGCACGCCCTCGGCCTGCCGCCGCCCAAGGCCCTCCTCGTCCACGGCTGGTGGATGATCAACGGCGCCAAGATGTCCAAGAGCACGGGCAACTTCATCGAGCCCGTCGCCTTCTGCCGCCAGTGGGGCACGGACGCCTTCCGCTACTTCGTCATGCGCGAGATGGCGGTGGGGCAGGACGCCGACTTCTCGCAGGAACAGTTCCTCGTCCGCTACAACAGTGAGCTGGCCAACAACCTCGGCAACCTCGTCAACCGCACGCTCAACATGACCGCGCGTTTCGCCGGCGGCACCGTGCCCGCCGCGGGCGCGAGCGACGAGGTCGAGCGCGACCTGCGCGCGCTGTGGACGCAGACGCGCGACGAGGTCCTGCGCCTCAACGCCGGCCTGCAGTTCCATGCCTCGCTCGAGCGCACGATGCAGTTTGTCACCGCCACCAACGCCTACATCGAGCGCCGCGCGCCGTGGAAGCTGGCGAAGGACGCCAGCCCCGCCGGCCAGGGGCAGCTGCACACGGCGCTGGCGACGATGGCGGAGGCCCTGCGCCTCGCGACGACGCTGTTCGCGCCGTTCATGCCCGCCACCGTCGCCAAGATCCGCGCCGGCCTCGGCCTGCCCGCGCTGGCGCGCTGGGACGGCGAACTGGAATGGGGCGGGCGCCTGCACGGCGCCAAGCTCCAGCCGGTCGAGATCCTTTTCCCCAAGCCCGCCGCGGAGAAGAAAGGGTAGGGCAGGTCTTCGACCTGCCTGGCTTTGGATACTTCGCTGCGCTCAGAATGACACACCAGTCGAATAGTGTAATTTGCGGGAACCGCAGGTGGGCGTCGGCATCCTCGCCGACGCCATCCATGTCGTCGCCGGGGACGGCGACGACCACCTCGCCAAAACCGACATGGAGAAGAAAGGGTAGGGCGAACCGTCCTCGGTGAGCCGCGGGGCGGGGGGGGGCCGCGGCCGGCCAAAAAAACCCCCGGGAAAAACAGCCCGGCGACCCCCCCCCGACCCCCGCGCC
>CAZRNE010000038.1:3209-30422 GCA_964601365.1 uncultured Opitutaceae bacterium
TCGGCGGGACGCCTCGCCCTACCAAAACAGCCCGATGAAACACCTGCCCGTCAACCCGACCGCGAACCAGACGCCCGAGGCGCTCGTGGCGTTCCTGGGCGAGTGCCGCGGGGCGGCGCGCGCCGCCGGCCGGCCGCAGCTGGTCAGCATCAGCCTCGAGGTCGAGAGCCTCGACCCGCTGGCCGTGCTCGAGTCGATCTACGAACCGCGGGAACTGCATTTCTACGCCGAGCGCCCCTCCGCCGGCTTCTCGGTCGCCGGCGCCGAGGCCGTGCTCGAGTTCACCGCGGCGGGCCCGGACCGCTTCACGCGGGCGCGCGACTTCATCGCCGCCACGCTGGCGGACACCATCGCCGTCGGTCCGGTGGAGGCCCCGCTGGCCGGCCCGCACTTTTTCGTGGCGGCGTCGTTCTTCGACGACGTCAACGCCGCCGAGCCGTTCCCCGCGCTGCGGGTCTTCGTGCCGCGCTGGCAGGCGGCGCGGCACGGCGACGGTTCCGTGGCCGTGGCCAACCTCGTCGTGGCGGCCGATGCGCCGGTCGAGCTGATCGCGGCGAAGGTCTGGCGCGCGCACGGCAAGTTCCGCCACTTCGACTACCGGGCCGCGGCCGGCGGTCCGCGCCCGGGGGACGCCCAGCGCCGCGAGGAGATCGGCGGGCCGCACGCCTACGCCGCCGCGGTCACCCGCGGCCTGGCGGGAATCGCGGCGGGAGATTATCAGAAGATCGTGCTGGCGCGGGCGCAGCGCCTGTCCACCGCGGACTCCTTCCATCCGCTCAGCGTGCTCAACCACTTGCGGCAGCGTTTTCCCGGCTGTTATGCCTTCTCGGTGGCGAACCCGCACGGGCAAAGCTTCATCGGCGCCAGCCCCGAGCGCCTCGTGCGCGTGGCGGCGGGGCGGCTCAACACCGAGGCGCTGGCCGGCTCGGCCCCGCGCGGCCAGACCGCGAGCGAGGACGCCGCGCTCGCGCGCGGCTTGCTCCAAAGCGAGAAGGACCGGCGCGAGCACCGGCTGGTCATCGAGTCCATCGCCCGCCGCCTCGGCGACCTTGGCGTGAAGCTGGAACACCCGGAGCAGCCGCGCCTGCTCGGCCTCGCCAACGTCCAGCACCTGCACACGCCCATTTCCGCGGCCATGCCCGCGGGGGTGCATATCCTCGACCTCGTCGCTCGCCTGCACCCGACGCCGGCGGTCGGCGGCACGCCGCGCCAGCCGGCCCTGGCCGCGATCCGCCGGCTGGAGCCCTTCGAGCGCGGCCTCTATGCGGGGGCCATCGGCTGGGTGGACCACCGCGGCGGCGGCGAGTTTTTCGTCGGCATCCGTTCCGCGCTCATCGACGCCCACAGCGCCACGCTCTATGCCGGCGCCGGCATCGTGGCCGGTTCGACCCCCGAGAAGGAATTTGCCGAGACCGAGCTGAAGTTCAAGGCTCTGACCGAAGCCCTCATCGCCCAGTGAAAAAACCGCCCGCTGTCCCGCTCGATTTCCGGAACACCAACGCGCTCTGGTGCTCCGTGCTGGTGGAGACGCTCGTCCGCCTGGGCGCACGCCATGCGGTCACCTGTCCGGGCTCGCGGTCGACGCCGCTTACGCTGGCCCTGGCGCGGCACCCCGGCATCGAGGTCAGGCCCGTGCTCGACGAGCGGTCCGCGGCGTTCTTCGCGCTGGGTCTGGGCAAGCGCACGCGCCGGCCGGCCATCCTCGTGTGCACCTCGGGCACGGCGGGAGCCAATTTTCATCCGGCAGTCATCGAGGCTTGGGAGAGCGGGGTGCCGCTCCTCGTGATCACGGCGGACCGCCCGCCGGAGATGCGCGAGTGCCGCTCGGGCCAGACCATCGACCAGCAGAAGCTCTTCGGCGGCCACGTGGCGTTCTACCACGAGCTGGCCGTGCCCGAGCCGGCGCTGCCCATGCTGCGCTACCTGCGGCAGACCACGGCCCATGCCTGGCAACGGGCGCAGGGCGGCCCGGTGCACCTCAACGCCCCCTTCCGCGACCCGCTGCCGCCCTTGCCCGACGACCGCACCGGCGCGGTGCGCCGCGCGCTCAAGCCCGGACAGTTCTTCGCCGGCCTGACGGTCACGGCCCGCCCGACCGCGGCCGTTGACCTCGACGATGCCCTCGGCGCGCTGCGGCGCAAACGCGGCGTCATCGTCGCCGGTTATGCCGGCCCGGCCGATCCGGCGGCGTATGCGGCGAATGTCGGGCGTATCGCGGCGGCGTTGGGCTGGCCCGTGCTGGCCGACGCGCTGTCGCCCGCGCGGCATTTCGACCGCTACGTGCCGCACCTCGTCACGGCCTACGATCTCGTGCCGCGCGACCGGCGCCTCGCCGCCGCTCTGAAGCCGGAGGCTGTCCTCGTGCTCGACAACTGGCCGACGAGCAAGGCGCTGCGGCAATGGCTCGGCGCGCTCGACCTGCCCGGAGTGGCAATTTCCCCTGCGACCCAGAATCCCGACGCGCTCCACGGACGCATGCGCCGCGTGCCGGCCGCGGTGGAGAATGTCGTCGCGGGCGAGCCGTTCACCGGCTCCCCGATCTGGACGGCGCTGTGGAACCGGGCCGAGCGGCTGCTGCGGCGCGGCCTGACGACGGGCGCGAGGCGCACGGGCTTCGAGGGCGGCATCGTGCCGGTGCTGGCGGACGCCGTGCCCGCGGGCACGGCGGTCTTCGTGGCCAACAGCATGCCGGTGCGCGATGCGGAGTATTTCTGGCCGCCGAACGACCGCGGTTGCGCGGTGCTCTGCAACCGCGGGGCCAACGGCATCGACGGCACGCTGTCCACGGCGCTCGGCGTGGCGCAGGCGGGCGGCGCGGCTGTGTTGCTGACAGGCGACCTGGCCTTCCTGCACGACGGCAACGGCCTGCTGCTCCGGCCGGAATTCCGCGGCAGCCTGACCGTGGTGCTGGTGAACAACGCGGGCGGCGGCATCTTCAACCATCTGCCGATCGCGGAATTCGATCCACCCTTCGAGCGGCTCTTCGCCACGCCGCAGCAGGCGGACTTCGCCCGGCTCTGCTCGGCGCATGGCGTGGCGCACGTGCGCGTGAAGGACTTTGTGCAGCTCGGCCGTCTGCTGGCCAGGTTGCCGCGCCGCGGCATCCGGGTGCTCGAGGTGCGCACCGACCGGAGGAAGGATGCGGCGTGGCGGAAGAAACTGTTTGCCGATGTGGCGGCAAGGGTGGGGAAGCAGATGAGGTAGGGGCGCTACGACCGCGTCATTGCGAGGAGGGCTATCTGTAGGAGCGTGCTTGCGCGCGATGCGGAGGGTCGGCGGGCGAATTGGATCGCCTGTCAACAGGCTCCTACAACAAAGCTGGCCGAAACTTGCCTACAGCTGGATCGGCAGGCCGACCTCGATGATCTGCATGGGCGGCAGGCGGTAGTAATCGCGCACCGTCGTGGCATTGCGGCTGAGGAGGGCGTAAAAGCGCTTCTGCCATTCCCACATCTGAGCTTCGCCGCCGGTGATGATCATCTCGCGGTTGAAGTAGTAGGTCGCCTCGGTCAACCGCGTGGGCACGCCGGCGTCGCGCACCTTCTCCATGACGGCCGTCACGTCGGGCGATTCCATGTAGCCGTAGCGGGCGACGACGCGCCAGACGCCGAAACCGATCTCGCTGATCGAGAGACGCTCGGATTCCGGGACAGTGGGCACCTCCTCGGTGAGGATGCTGAGCAGGATCACCGTTTCGTGCAGGACCTTGTTGGCCTTCACGTGGTGCAGAAGCACGAGGGGTGTGCCCTTGGGATTGCCGGCCATGAAGACACCGGTGCCCCGGACCCGCTTCACCCGGTCGCTGGAGGCGATGTCGCAGAGTTCGCCTTCCGTGATCTCGTTGGCGTAGATGCGCCGGTAGATCTCGGTCTTGCCCAGTTTCCAGGTGGTCATGATGGCGAGCATGCCGAGGGCGATGAACACCGGCAGCCAGCCGCCGTCGGCGAACTTGTGGAGGTTGGCGCGGAAGAAGGTGAAGTCGATGTAGAGGAAGATGGCGCAGACCAGCGTGGCGCGCCAGGTAGACCAGCCCCAGGCCCGCCGCATCACGATGAAGAGCACCAGCGTGGTCACGATCATGGTGGCGGTGACGGCGATGCCGTAGGCGGCGGCGTGGGCCGAGGAGGACTTGAAGCCATACACGGTGGCGATGGAACCGAGGGCGAGCAGGAGGTTGACGAAGGGGATGTAGATCTGTCCCGAACGGTCCGGATTGGTGTATTTGATCTTCAGGCGGGGGAAGTAGCCGAGCTGGATGGCCTGGCGCACCAGCGAGAAGGCCCCGGAAATGAGCGCCTGGCTGGCGATGATCGCGGCGATGATCGAAAGGGCCAGCAGGGCCAGGCGCGCGGGCCCCTCCGGGGCGAGCGCGAGGAAGGGGTTTTCCACGCGGCCGGTCTGCGAAATCACATAGGCCCCTTGCCCGAAATAATTCAACGTCAGGCCCGGCAGCACGATGAAATACCAGCCGAACTTGATGGATCTGCGGCCGAAGTGGCCCATGTCGGCGTAAAGCGCCTCCACGCCGGTGACCGCGAGCACGACGGAACCGAGCAGGATGGAGACCTCCTCCGGGTGGCTGAAGAGCAGCTCGAGGCCGATGATGGGATCGAGCGCCTGCAGCACCGTCGGCGCCTTGATCACGTGCCACAGCCCGAGGCCGCCGAGCACGGTGAACCAGATCAGCATCACCGGTCCGAAGATGCCGCCGATGAACTTGGAGCCGCGCGACTGAAACATGAAGAGCGCGGCGAGGATCATGATCGCCAAAGGCACGACATAACGGTCGAAGCCGGGCCACACGAGTTTGAAGCCCTCCGTCGCGCTCAGCACCGTGATGGCCGGCGTGATGACGGCTTCGCCGGTCAGCATGGCCGCGCCCACCAGCACCACGCCGACGCCAAGGCCGATGGCCGACCCGCTGGTGCGGTCGAGCCGGCTCAGGGACAGCAGCGCAAAAATCCCACCCTCACCGCGATTGTCTGCGCGCAGCACGAAGAGGGTGTATTTCACGCTGACCACCAGGATGAGCGACCAGAAGACCAGAGACAGCACACCCAGCACCGCCTGCTTGTGCTCGACCGGCGGGAGCGCGGCGAGGCACTCGCGGATGGTATAGAGCGGACTGGTTCCGATGTCGCCAAAGACCACCCCCAGCGCGCCCAAGGCGAGACCCGCCCGTAGTCCGCTCCCCTGGCCTGTGGTGTTCTTATCCATGAAAGCGGTCATTCTCCGCCCAGGGTCCGGTCGTCCAAGCAGTTTTTGAGAAACGCCACAATGGACTTGACCGCTTTTGGTAAAAACCGGCCCGCCTGCGAAAACGGTTGCCGCTCAGGCAGTTTCGGGCTCCTTTCCGGGCATGGTTTCCGCTTGGAAAACCGCCAAAACCTACGGCGACATCCTCTATGACAAGGCCGGCGGCATCGCGCGCATCACCATCAACCGCCCAGAGAAACGCAATGCCTTCCGCCCGCAGACCGTTTTCGAGCTGCACGACGCCCTCCTCGATGCCCGCGAGGACCAGAAGATCGGCGTCGTCCTGCTCACCGGCGCCGGCCCGGCCAAGGACGGCAAATACGCCTTCTGCGCCGGCGGCGACCAGACCGTGCGCGGCCACGGCGGCTACATCGACGCCAAGGGCGTGCCGCGCCTCAACATCCTCGAGGTCCAGAAACTCATCCGCTCGATGCCCAAGGTCGTCATCGCGCTCGTCGCCGGCTACGCCATCGGCGGCGGGCACGTCCTGCACGTGATGTGCGACCTCACCATCGCGGCCGACAACGGCATCTTCGGGCAGGTCGGCCCCAAGATGGGCAGCTTCGACGGCGGCTTCGGCTCCAGCTACCTCGCGCGCATGGTCGGCCAGAAGAAGGCCCGCGAAATCTGGTTTCTCTGCCGCCAATACAACGCGCAGGAAGCCCTCGAGATGGGCCTCGTCAACAAGGTCGTGCCCGTCGCGCAGCTCGAAGCCGAGGGCGTGGCCTGGGCGAAGGAAATACTCCAGCGCAGTCCGCTCGCCATCCGCTGCCTCAAGGCCGCGTTCAACGCCGAGCTCGACGGCCAGAGCGGCATCCAGGAACTCGCCGGCAACGCCACCATGCTCTACTACATGACCGATGAGGCGAAGGAGTTCATGACCGCGCAGAAGGAGAAGCGGAAACCCAAGGCCGAACAGTATCCCTGGCTGCCGTGAGGGGGCCCCGCGCGCCATGCCGCTGGAAGCCTATCGCATCGGACTGCGCGAAGGGCTATTCATTCATGTGGCTTTTGCCCAGGAGCGCGGGCGGGTGACATCGTTCGCCGTGGTCTTGGTGGCGCAGACCGCCCGGGGATTGGTCAATGTGGCCCGCTACGACACCGCCCACGGCATACCACATCGCGACGTGCTCGGCCGGACTAAAGGTTTGCTCCGCAAGCAGTGGTTTCCCAGTGTTTCCCCAGCCCGGGTGCTCGACCTCGCCATCGTGATTTCAAGAAGAACCATGAAACTTACCTCCGGCATTACGAAAAAAACTAGGCGCCCCCGGGTTCCGTCCCTGCCCCCCGGCTTGCGCCGTTACGCCCGCGATATCCTCACCGTGCAGGATGCCCGGCGCATCATCCGTTCCCACGGCGGCCGCCCCGCCACGGAGCAGGAAGTGCAGCAGCTGGCCGCCGCCGGCCCAGCCGCGCGGCCGGGCGAATGACCAAACAGACTCCGCCCTTCAGGCATGACCGCGCAGAAGGAGAAGCGGAAACCCAAGGCCGAACAGTATCCCTGGCTGCCGTGAGGGATTCGGTCGTCGCGCGGGCGCTCGCGCAGGTGGATCACCGTCCTTGGCCCATGCCCGCCCGCCGCTGGGTCTGGCAGCAATCGTGGCAGGACCTGTGTTTCCTCCATTTCGAGGCCGGCGCCGCGGAGTTGCGGACCCGCCTGCCGCGCGGACTGGAACTCGATCTGTTCGACGGCAAGGCCTGGGTCGGCATCGTGCCCTTCCGCATGGCGGAGACCACGCGCCGCGGCCTGCCGACCTTCGCGCCGCTCTCGGACTTCCCCGAGCTGAACGTGCGCACCTACGTCACCACCGGAGGCAAGCCGGGTGTGTGGTTCTTCAGTCTCGACGCGGGCAACCGCCTCGCCGTCTGGCTGGGCCGGTCGCTCTTTCACCTGCCGTATCGGCACGCGCAGTTTCATCTCAACGAGTCCGACGGCGCCTGCGACTACCGGATGAACGGACCCGGGGTGGAATTTGCCGCAACGTATACGCCTTTGGAGCCCGCGCCGTCGGTCGCCGGCAGTTTCGAACACTGGGCCACGGAGCGCTATTGTCTCTATTGCGCGGATCAGCAGGGCGCACTCTGGCGTGCGGAGGTCCAGCATCCCAAGTGGCCCTTGCAACGGGCAACGGCCACCGTGCGGCACAACTCCGTGACGAGCCTCAAACTGGGCCCGCAACATCCCGCTGTGCTGTTCTCCAAGCGGATCGACGTCGTGGTCTGGCCCTTGGAGCGGGTTGAGCAGGGCGCTTAGCCGTTGTTCTTCGTGTTGCTGGCCCAGACGACGACCCAGCCGCTCTGCTGGTCCTGAAAGACCATGGTCGAGGCGTCGGCCCGGCCGGCTTCGACGAAGTCCACGCTGGCCAGCGCGACGGCATCGTGCGGCGCGGCGGGGCGGGGCGATTGCAGGAAAAAGGCCAGGGCGACGGCCGCGGCGGCGGCCAGCGGGGCACCGAGCCAGATGACGGGCGCAAGACGGCGCTTCGGCTGCTCCGGCACTTGGGCGCCGTGGAGGCTGGCGCGCAGTTTGCGCCATTCGGCGTCCACGTCGGGCACGGGCACGCCGACGGCCTCGGTCCGCACGGCCTCGCCGGCGAGATGGAGCGCGCCTTGCAGCTCGCGGCAAGCGGGGCAGTCCGCGAGGTGCCGGTCGAGCGCCGTGCGCTGCTCCGCCGCGAGCGCACCGTCGCGCTCGGCTTGGAGAAGGTTCTCGGCATCGCGGCAGTTCATGGCGGGGAGGGTTGAACCACTAATGAACACGAATGGACACTAATCCGGATGAAAGCGACAAGCGATTCATTCGTGTAGATTCGTGTCCATTTGTGGTTGTCGATGTTCACCGGCAGTCGTCGCGGCCGTAACCGCGTCCGTAGCGGCCCGAGCGTCCGTAGCGATCATGCCGGTCGTAGCGGTCATACGCCACCCAGACGCGGTCGGTGCGGCACTCGTAGTGGCCGGGGATGAAGATGCGCACGCGGCGGCCGCGCTCGTAGCGGGTCTCCCAGCAGTCCGGCACCCAGGTGCGGATCTCGACCGACTTCCAGTAGCCGCGGTGTTCGCAACGGTCATCGCAGCGGTCGTTGCAGCCGCCGTGGCGGTCACGGTTGATGATGACGGTGCGGCTGGTGCGGTAGCCGCGGTCGTGATCGTGGTCGTTGATGACCGATCCGACGATGAGGCCGCCGAGGAAGCCACCGACCGCGGCCCACTCCTTGTCGCCGGCGAGGGCGGACTGGGGCGTGAAGCTGAGGGCGGTGGCGGCGGTGAGGGCGAGGGCGGTGAGTCGGGTGTTCATGGTTGCCTCCAAAGGTAGGTTTGCCCCTTGGGACGCCCCGGCCGGCGCGTTTATTCAATTTTCCGAAGAAAATTTGATGTCGGCGCAACAAGGTGGAACCCGGCCTTCCGCCGTCGCCGAGGCTATGGCGGACCGGCTGGACGGGTTCAGAGCGCGTCCGGAGGCCGCGCTCCACCTCGGAAACATCCTACCGCCGCATCAGGATGACGGCGTAGACCTCGTCGCCCTCGCCGGCGGCGCCGCCGAGGACGGTCAGGCCGCCCGGGGCAAGGGAGAGGCCGGTGTTGAGGACGGTGGAGCCGCCGTCGGTCCAGTTGACCCGGAGGCTGACTTTGCCACCCTTGCCGCCGTCGGCCTCGAGTTCGAGGGCATGGCCGCGCCCGAGGTTGATCTGGCCGCTACCGGGCACGTCGAGCGAGGTGCCACCCTCGCCGACATGGCGGTATTTCGAGAAACGGAGCACGCGCTTGAGGTTGCCCTCGTAGGGGGCGAGGCGGCGGTCGGACGGGCCGTCGCCGTTGGAGGCGGCGATGAGGATGGCGTGGAGGGAGGCGCGCTCGGCGGCCCGGGCGAACGGCGCGAGGGTGGCGAGCAGGGCAAAAGCGAGCAGGGCGAGGCGGATGCGGGATGCGTTCATGGCGGTGTCTCCTGGATGATGGCGGCCAGTTTGCGGCGGGCGTGATAAAGGCGGGACATGACGGTGCCGGTGGGGAGGT
This sequence comes from uncultured Opitutaceae bacterium, assembly GCA_964601365.1. GTDB lineage: Bacteria > Verrucomicrobiota > Verrucomicrobiia > Opitutales > Opitutaceae > Didemnitutus. The sequence continues at coordinate 12,477 of CAZRNE010000038.1, forward strand.
CGGTGGCGCGGGCGATCTCCTCGTAAGAAAGCCCCTCGACCTCGCGCAAGGCAAGCACGGCGCGGTGCTTGGGGGGCAGCGCGTCGAGGGCGCGTTGGAGGCGGGCCTTGCGCTCGTTGCCCTCGGCCGAGGCGCGCACCGATTCCTCCTCGGCGGGCTCGGGTGCGGTGGCGACGGTCTCGTCGTCGGTGTCAAAGGGCAGCAGGCGGTCATACCAGCGGCGGCGCTTGCGGAGGTGGTCGAGGGCGCGGCGGGTGGCGATGGGATGCAGCCAAGTGGTGAATTTGGCGTCGCCCCGGAAGTGCTTCAGCTCCTGCCAGACCTTGAGCCAGACCTCCTGGCAGACGTCGCGCGCGTCGTGCTCGGAACGCACGATGGAGTAGACGAGGCGGAAGCTGTGTTCGTAGTGGGCGCGCATGAGCCGGCCGAACGCGGCCTCGTCGCCGGCCTGGGCGCGGCGGAGGTCGTCGGGATCGGTTTCGGGTGGAGTTGCGGTGGCGGTGGCCACGGTTGTTGCAAGGCTGGGACGGCGCGCTCAGTCCGGAAATTCAACGGCCGCCTCCAAGGGCAGGTCCACATGGATGAGGCTGCGGTTGACGGCGCGCTGCCAGATCGAGTTGTTGCAGGCCGGGTAGGACTCGCCCAACGCGACATGGGGCGTGGTGTTCTCGTCGAGCAGGGCGTTGCCGAAATGCCGGCCCCGGCCCCAAACCGGGAGCGGGTCCACCAGCGCCACCTCGCCCAAGCGGGCGGAGCCGGCGTCGGTGTCGAGCAGGCGGCGCAGGAATTCCGCCCCGGACTTCGCCGTCGCGCGCACCACCTCACCGCGATGGAACTCCAGTTCGATGCCCTCGATCATCACGCCGCCGGCACTGATGGGCCGCGCCACCCGCACGCAGCCCTCGGCCTCGGCGCGGTCGGGCGCCGTGAAGATCTCCTCCGTCGGCACGTTGACGCAGTATTCGACCCCGCGGGAGGTGCGCTGCCGGGCCGTGCACCACACATGCCCGCGCGGCAGGCTGACGGTCAGGTCGGTCCCGGGTCCGGTATAGCGCACGCGGCGATGACGCGCGGCATTCAGCCCGGTGCAACGCTGGTGGAGACGCTGCAAATGACCGCTCCAATCCCCCAGCGCCCGGTCTGTGGGGCTGCCGATTGTCGGTTGGCCGGAGTGTGGCCCGGCGACGGGCGCCGGCCCTACACAAGCACCGGTAAAGACCGCCTCCCACAGGGCGTCCAGCCGTTGGTCGGCGGACAGATCGCAGTAAAGTTCCGCCGCCCAGGTGGGGGAGGGCACAGGGGCGAGGGTCCACTGCGAGCCGCCCCGGACAAGTTCCTGGATGATCGGGCCGAGTTCGGCCCAGCCGAGACGATGGAGCTGCGCGAGCCGGTCGGGCGGCACGCCCTCGAACATGCGGGGCTGGCTCGTGAGCAGAAAAAGGAACGCGCCGCCGCGGTTGAGATGCGCGCGCATCTGACTGGCATTGGCGGCCACCAGCCCGCTGAAGCCGTTCCAATCGGAGCGCTCGGCCATCAGGCGCAGCCGTGCCGGATCGCCCCACTGCACTTCGATTTCCCCGCCGCCCGCCGCCTTCGCCGTCGCGCGGATGGCCTCGACCAGCACCTCGGCGGTGCGGGCCACGCCCTGCAATTCGTAGGGTTCGGCCAGCAGCAGCGGCTGGCCGGGCTGCAGGTTCACCGCGCCCCGCACGAGAACCTCGGCGTAGGCGCGCAGGCGGGTTTCGAAGTCGGGCAGCATGGTTTCACCCTCCCTGCAGCTCGAGCAGCACGGCGTCGCCGAGGTGCTGCTGCAGGTAGTCGAAGGTCACGATGCCGTAGCCGCCCTGGCCCCAGCCGATACCCCAGGAGTTCTTGAAGATGAACTGCGTGTCCTCCAGCCGCCCGCTCGGGCAGCGGTAGCCGACGATGGTGACGGCATGGCCCACGCCGGTGACCGGCTTTTGGGCGCTGAGGAACCCGCTCTTGATCGACCGCCAATGCGGCCACGCCATGCCGACGGGCACGGGCACGCCGGAGTTGAGCGCGATGACGAGGTTGTTGATGCGGGTGGCATTGTCTCGGCCGGGCAGGGCGTGGAAACCGATGCGCTGGTTCTGGCGGGCCTCCTCGACGATGGCCTCGGGCGGATCCTCGATGGCCTCGATCTTCGTGCCGAAGGTGTTCGGCATCGTGGCTTGCAGGGGGATGCCGTAGGCGCGGAGCGCGGTGACCACCTCGCCGAGCGAAAAGCCCTCGTCGGCGTCCTCCGCGGCTTCGGCCCCCGTCGCACCGGGTGCCGGCAGCCGCTTCGTGGTGCGGCGCACGGCCCAGATGAGGTATTCCTCGGAAAATTTCTCGGCCTTGCCGGTCAGCAGCGCGTTCTGATACTCGAGCGCGCTGACGATGGAGAAGATGGCGCAGCTCGGGCGCCGCCCCTGATCCTTCACGCTGAGGTTGAGCGACGCCATCGAACCGCGCAGATCCACCTCGGCCTTCAGCACGACCGGCTGCCCGAGCGACCGGAGCAGGGTTTCGAAGGGGGTCTCGCGCTTCGGCTTGGGCGCGGCCGCCTTCGGCTTGGGTTTTGGGGCGGCGGCCTGGGCCGCGCGCGCGGCGGCCTCGGCTTGCTCGAGCGCGGCCTCGGCGGCGGGGTCGTATTTGAAGCGCTCGCGCCACTCCGGTGGCAGGTCGCGCAGCCGCAGCGAGGCCATGCCGCCGGCGTGGGTGATGACCAGCGTGCGGGCGTTGACCGAGCGCACCTTCACCTGCCGGTAGGTCGCGGGACCGACGGTCAGGGATTCGATGGCGGTGCCGGGGCCGTAGGCGGCCGGCTGGCTTTGCGCCGGCGACAACGCCGGGGCCAGCATCAGGCCGCACAGCACAGCGAGCAGGCGTCGGATCGGCATCGGCATGATTTTCTCAAAGCAGAAATCCCCGCCGCGCGGAAGAAGACAATTCATCCTATTTTCCGAAATGGGTTAACCGCTAATCTACGCTAACGCCAGCCACCCAAGCCAAAAGACTTCACACAAAGCTCGCAAAGAACGCGAAGGATCCCAATTCCGAGTCTTTGCTAACTTCGCTATCTTGGTGTGAACTCAACCAGTGAAATGGCTTTGGTGTTGGTGAGTATTGGCGTGGTAAGCGGTAGTTTTTTTGACCACGGATATTCCTGATTACTCCGGATATGAGGGATCAGCGTAATCCGTATCTATCCGTGCGATCCGTGGTAAACCAAAACGTCCGAGAGCGGCATGGCTTTCGCCACGGGGATCAACGCATCCGCATGGCGATGAGGCGGGCGGACTCCGCTGGGGTGTGACGCTCGGTGTCGATCGTTAGGTCGGCGGGTGGCAGGACGGGCGTGGCGAAGGCGCCGCTGTCGCGCAGCCGGCGGTAGAGTTCGAGGTCGGTCAGCTTCCGGAAGCCCTGGCGCTGCTTCGAGTTGAGGCGGCCCTCGATGGCGGCTTCGCTGGCGATCAGCTGCGCGGAGAACAGGCGGACACCACGTCGCGGCAGGTCGGTGAACATCCAGTCGATGAAGGCCTGCGGCACGGTGTTCTCCGGGTTGAAGGTGAAGATAAGTTTCCGGCCCGGATCGCCGGCCGCGGCGGCGAAGTGCTCGCGCCAGCGCCGGTCGCGCTCGGCCACGAAGCCGGGAGTGCCGAAGGCGTGCGTCTTCAGCACCTCGTCCACGACGAGGTGGTTGTGATACAGCTCATGGCCGGTCAGCGCCGCCAGCTCCCGGGCGACGGTGTATTTGCCGGTGGCCGGCGCGCCGTGGATGAAGATGAATTGCACGGCAGGGAGCCAAGGAGAGATCGCGGAAACGCGGAAGGACAAAACTGGGCGATCCGCCCGCCCGTGATCAATCTGCCTGCTATCAAGCCACTACAAGGGCGAAGCAAAACCGATCCGGTTTCCGCTTGGATCACGGACTCTGAAATCGCGCATACCCCAAGGGCGGTTGCCCAGATCCATCACGATATCGGCACCCCTTGCGCGGCATGCTTTGTAGTAGTCCTCCACCCGAGTCATGTGGCAATAGACGACCGAAGGCCCGGAAGGGGCACCGTGGCCCGCGTCCTCTATCTGGATTTCGATGTCATCGAGAGCGACGCCCGCTCTCGACGCTGGCTCACCCCAAGTCCACGCAATCGTGAAGCCAAGCTTGTCTCTGTAATATTCGAGGGCGACTCCCAGGTTGTTGACGGCGAAAACTGGAAACACTCTTGTCACGCGCTTCATCGCAATTCCTGTCAGCCTGATGCTGTTGGCGTGAGGAGCGTCCGCAAGACCATCCGCGGGATCAGACTCACTTTCCGAGGCTCTGGCGCAGGTCGGCGAGCTGGCCGGCGGAGCCGAGCATCTTGTTCTTGTGGGCGATGAACTTCGCGTATTCGTCCATGAAGATCTTTCCGGGCGGACGGAAATCGAACTCCTTCGGGTTGTCGCGGAAGAACTCGCGGTGCACGCGGGTCCAGACGAGGCGGCCGTCGGTGTCGATGTTGATCTTGGTGACGCCGAGCTTGGCGGCGGGGAGGTATTCGTTCTCGTCCACGCCGACGGCGTTGCCGAGCTGGCCGCCGGCGGCGTTGATGCGCTTCACCTCGTCCTGCGGGACGGAGGAGGAGCCGTGCATGACGAGCGGGTAGCCGGGCATGCGCTGCTGGATCTCCTTCAGGACGTTGAAGTGGAGGGACTGCTTGCCCTTGAACTTGTAGGCGCCGTGCGAGGTGCCGATGGCGCAGGCGAGGGAGTCGCACCCAGTGCGCTTCACGAATTCCTGCACCTCGGCGGGGTTGGTCAGGCAGGCGTGGCCTTCCTCGACCTTGATGTCTTCCTCCACGCCGCCGAGCATGCCCAGCTCGGCCTCGACGGAGATGCCCTTCTTGTGCGCGGCCTCGACCACGCGCTTGGAGATCTCGACGTTCTTGTCGAAGGGGTCGTGCGAGGCGTCGATCATCACCGAGCTGTAGAAGCCGGAGTTGATGCAGTCGTAGCAGGTCTCCTCGTCACCGTGGTCGAGGTGGACGGCGAAGATGGCCTCGGGGAAGATCTGCTCGGCGGCGCGGATGATGGCCTCGAGCATGCGCTTGTCGGTGTATTTGCGCGCACCCTTCGAGATCTGGATGATGAACGGGGCCTGCGAGGCGATGCAGCCGCGGAAGAGGCCCATGGCCTGCTCGGCGTTGTTGATGTTGTAGGCGCCGACGCCGTATTTGCCGTAGGCGTGTTTGAAGAGCTGGGCGGTGGTGACGATCATGGGGGAGGATTGCTGGAAGTGCAGCCTACCGCCGCCGCAAAAATGCGGGCAAGGGTTTTCTCTGTGCAGATGCGGCGAATGGTTGCGCGCGGGTTGCCGGAGCCGGACCGCCGGGCCGTCCGTGTATGCCCTGGCGGCGCGCCCAGCGGTTGCGCCCTACCTCAAGGCAAGCGTGCTGGGCTCAACGTGCTTCATCGGCGATGATGTGCTGTTGGTGGAGCCCGCACTCCGTGCGGGCTGGGGGAAACCTGCACGGAGTGCAGGTTCCACCTGCTGCAAGCAAGGCGTGCTCGCCATGTTCCCACCTCGACGAGGTGGGAATTGTGGACCTCGCCGCCCGGAGGGCACCCGCCTCGGTCCATCCTGGCGGACTCGCAGCTATGCTGCTCGCAAGTTTCCGCCTACCTAGGCGGAAACTCAAAATCGGCTCTCGATTTCGTCGCGGACAGCACGAGGTAGGCGGAGAACTTGTTGCCGCGCTTCGAGACGAAGCCTTCCAACAGCGGCGATTTGCCCTCGGTCAGCAGGGCCTTGACCTCATCCACGGTGATCTCGCGCTCGCAGAGTTTCTTCGAGAGCTTGAAGACCTGCCGGTTGTCCTGCTCGGGCTTGCGCACGTAGTAGGCGTCGCCCAGATCGACGAGCTGCCCGCCGTGGACCTTGCTTTCGCCGAGCACGGTGGCCTGGGCGAGGTCGACCTTCACGCGCGGCTTGCGCTCGATGGGCTTGCCGTCCTTGTCGAGCTTGGGCGCGCGGGGCGGGAATTCCCACGCGATGCGCTCGCCCTCCCTCTTGAGGAAGGCGTCGAAGGGCCGGCCCTTCTTCGAGATGAAACCCTGGATCAGGCCGGTCTTGCCCAAGGCGACGAGGTCGATGGCCATCTCGCGCGTGATGGGCTTCTGGCACATGATGCGTCCGACCCGGAAGGTCTGCTTCCAGCCCTCGCCGTCGCGCTCGCGCAGGATGAAGCTGCTGCCGCTCTCGCAGAGCTCGGCGCCGGTCGTCGGGTGTTTCCAGAAGGGCGTGAGCTCGCCGAGGTCGGTCTTGTCGCCGAAATCGAACTCGGTCTTCCACTTCACCGTCTTGGCGCCGTCCTTGTCCTCCTCCTCGGCTTTCACGAGCTTGAGGACGGCGGAGAACCGGCTGCGGGTCCGGGCGGAGATGAAGCCGTCGAGCGGACCGACCTTGCCGGTCGTCACGAGTTCGCGGACTTCCGGCAGTTCGAGGCGCCGGCCGCCGACGATCTTGTAGACCATGAATTCGCCGTCCTGCGACTTGTAGCCGCGCAGGGTCTCGCGCAGCGGCTTGCCGTCGGTGGGGGACTTGATGTCGGTGACGCTGAGGATGAAGTCGTCCTCCTCGAACTCCTTCACGCGCTTCACGATGCCCTTGGTCTCGCGCACGATCTCGGCCATGAACTCCTCGCGCGAGAACTTGCCATGCTCCATCTCGCGCAGGTGGAACTCCCACTCGCCGGTCATGGCCGGGCTGGTGATGTCGTCGGCCTTGACGACGGTGAGGAACTGGAGGACCTGCTCGGCCTTGGGGGTGGGCACGAGCTCGCGCTGGTTGCGGTCGAGATACTTCTGGTTGATGAGCCCGTCGATGGTGTCGGCGCGGGTCGCGGGCGTGCCGAGGCCGCGTTCCTTCATGGCCTCGGCCAGCTCCTCGTCCTCGACGAGCTTGCCGGCGGTCTCCATGGCGGAGAGCAGGGTGGCCTCGGTGTAGCGCGGCGGCGGCTTGGTGGCCTCGGCGTGCAGCACGGCCTCGACGGTCTTCGCCCGGTCCCGGTCGGCGGGCGCGAGCGCGGGCAGCGACTTGCTGTCGGGCGCACTCTCGTCCACGACGGACTTGCCGTAGACGGCGAGCCAGCCGGGAGCGGTGAGGACGCGGCCCTCGGTGCGGAAATCATGGCCGGCCACCGTGCTCGTGCGCACGGTCACGTCGAACTCGGCCTCGGGATAAAAGGCCGCGACGAAGCGCCGGGCGATCATGTCGAAGAGCTTGGCCTCGGCCTCGTCGAGGTGCTTGGCCTCGTGCTCGGTGGGGATGATGGCGAAGTGGTCGGAGACTTGGGCGTTGTTGAAGATGCGCTTGTTCGGGCGCAGCCAGCCCTCGTCGAGGACCTTCTGGGCGTGGGGCTGGAGCGCGCCGTGCAGGTTCTGCAGGGCCCGGCGCACGGTCGGGATGTAGTCCTCCGGCAACGCGCGCGAGTCGGTGCGCGGGTAGGTGATCATCTTGTGCCGCTCGTAGAGCGCCTGGGCGAGCTGCAGCGTGCGCTTGGCGGAGAAGCCGTAGCGGCTGTTGGCCTCGCGCTGCAAGGTGGTGAGGTCGTAGAGGCGCGGCGCGGCCTGCGTGCTGGCCTTCCTTTCCTCGGTCACGGCCGCGGGCGGCTGGCCGGCGCAGGCGGCCATGACGGCCTCGGCGTCGGCCTGGCGCCACAGCCGGTCGGCGCGGTCGTGCTCGTCGTCTCCCTTCTTGAACCCCGGCTTCTGGTAAGTGCCCTCGTAGCGGCCGGCCGCGACCTCGAAGGTGGCCGTGATCCGCCAGTAGTCGCGCGGCTTGAAGTTGCGGATCTCCAGCTCGCGGGCGACGACGAGCGCGAGGGTGGGGGTCTGCACGCGGCCGATGGAGGCGACGTTGCCCGCGCGCGAGCCGAACATGCGCTTGGTCAGCGCGCGGGTGCCGTTGATGCCGATCAGCCAGTCGCTCTCGCTGCGGCAGCGGGCGGCATCGGCCAGGCCCTTCATGGCCGAACCGGGTCGCAGGCGCTTAAAACCCTCGCGGATCGCCTCGCTCGTCATGGACTGGAGCCAGAGGCGCTGGAAGGGTTTCTTGCACTTCGTGATCTGGTAGATGTAGGTGAAGATCAGCTCGCCCTCGCGGCCCGCGTCGCAGGCGTTGACGAGCTGCGTGACGTCCTTGCGCGCGATGAGCTTCTTCAGCTCGTCGAACTTCTTCTTCGAGTCCTCGATGGGCTTGAGTTCGAATTTCTCCGGGATGATGGGGAGCGTCTCCAACCGCCAGAAGCCGTATTTCTTCTTGTCGATGTCCTCGGGCATCTGGAGCTCCACGAGGTGGCCGACGGCGGAGGCGATGACGTATTCGTCGTTCTCGTAGTGGTCGCCTTTCTTGGGAATCTTGCCCAATGCGCGCGCGATGTCGGCGGCGACGGAGGGTTTCTCGGCGATCACGAGGGTCTTCATGAAGTGGGCCTGAGCCGGTAACTGCCGCGCGCCGGACTGCAAGCACTACTTTTTTCCTAGAGACGCGCGCGTGCGCGCGCACGCGCGTGTGTATGCGCACCCGCGCGCGCGAGGGCGTTGGAGCACCTGACGAAACAATGCAGGCGCTCGCGCCGCCTCGGCCCGGCTTGTTTTGTTAGGTGCTCTTAATCGCGCCAGAGGCGCACGACGGCGTGCAGGACGCAGATGTTCCCGAACGCGAGCTGCGGTCAGAACCAGCGTCCGCGGGGCCGGAGGAGCCTTGCGGAAGGGTGCGCTATCAGCCGAGGACGGCGTCGAGCGCGCGCAAGAGCTCCGCAATGCTGGCGTCGGTCTCGTCGCCCATGTTCGAGATGCGGAAGGTCGCGCCCTTCAGCTTCCCGTAGCCGCCGTCGATCACGAGGCCGTGCTCGGCCTTGAGACGTTTGTTGGCGGCGGCGAGGTCGGCGTTCTTGGTGTTGGCGAAGCAGTTCAACGTCACCGAGCCGTGGCCTTCCTGGGGGAACAGCTTGAAACCCCTCGTCAGCCCCCAGTCGCGCACGGTCCGGTTCAGGCGGGCGTGGCGGGCGAAGCGCGCGGGAAGGCCCTCGGCCTTGATGTCCTCGAGCTTGGACTGGAGCGCGTAGATGAGCGGGATGACGGGCGTGCTCGGGGTCATGCCGCCCTCGTGGTTCTTCTGGAATTCGACCAGGTCGAAATAATAGCCGCGGGACGACGACTCCTTGGCGCGGGCGTGGGCGCGGGCCGAGGCGGTGAAGAGCGCCAGTCCGGGCGGCAGCGCGAGCGCCTTCTGCGAGCCGGTGAGCACGATGTCGAGGCCGAGCCCGTCCTTGTCGAGCGGCACGGCGCTGAACGAGCTGACGGTGTCCACGATGCTGATGACGTCGGGGAACTCGCGCAGCACGGCGGCGAGGGCGGGCAGGTCGCTCTGGCACCCGCAGGAGGTCTCGCTGTGGATGAGGGTGACGGCATCGTAGCCGCCCCGGGCCAGCGCGGCGCGGAGGGCGGCCGGGTCCACCGGCCGGCCCCACTCGAACTGCAGCGGGTCGGCGGCGAGGCCGCAGCGGCGGGCGACGTCGAGCCACTTGTCGGAGAAGGCGCCGTTCATGCAGCACAGCACCTTGCGGCGCGCGACGTTGCGCAGGCAGCCCTCCATCACGCCCCAGGCGCTGCTGGTCGAGAGGTAGACGGCGTCGCGCGTTCCGAAGATCTCCTGCAGGCCCGGCTGCAGGGACTGGTAGAGCGCGACGAAGTCCGTGCTGCGGTGCCCGATCATCGGGCGCGCCATGGCGCGCAGGGTCTTCTCCGAGACGGCGACGGGGCCGGGAATGAAAAGCTTGTAAGGCATGGGCGAAGGCGGATTGCATCAGGGCGGCGAAGCACGCGTCAACCGCTTTGCCGCGTCATACCTCCATGTCCAAACGCTGGTCTCGCCGCAAATTCGACGAATTCGAGCAGTTCGCCATCGACGTGATCTACGGGCGGCGCGAGGGGCTGGCGGCGGCGATGTTCGGGGCCTTCCTCCAGCTGTGCTCGCACCTCTTCAGCGGCATTGTGCAGGCGCGGCTCTGGCTCTACCGGCAGCGCATCCTGCACGACCAGCCGCTGGGCTGCCTCGTCGTCGTGGTGGGCAATCTCACCGTCGGCGGCACGGGCAAGACGCCCGTGGTCGAGAAATTCGCCCGCGCCCTCCAGGAGAAGGGCCGCAAGGTCGCCATCCTGAGCCGCGGCTACAAGAGCAAGGCCCCGCCGCTGTGGAAAAAATGGTGGTTCTGGCTGACGCACACCGAGCCGGAGCCGCCGCGCGTCGTCAGCGACGGCGAGCGCGTGCTGCTCGATTCCGAATTGGCCGGCGACGAGCCCTACATGCTCGCGCGCAACCTCCCCGGCGTCGTCGTGCTCGTGGACAAGGACCGCGTGAAGGCCGGCGCCTACGCAATCAAGCGCTTCGGTTGCGACACGCTCGTGCTCGACGACGGCTTCCAATACCTTCCGCTCAAGGGCCGGCTCAACCTCCTGCTCGTCGACACGACCAATCCCTTCGGCAACGGCCACCTGTTGCCGCGCGGCATCCTGCGCGAGCCCGTCAAGCACCTGCGCCGCGCCTCCTACGTCTTCCTGACCAAGTCCAACGGCCAGCGCGACGAGGAGCTGGAGCAGATGATCCAGCGCTTCCACCCCGGGGTGGACATGATCGAGTGCGCGCACCGGCCGCGCTACCTGCAGCGCCTCGACGGCGACGAGCGCCGCGAGGTCGCCAGCCTCGCCGGGAGGAAGATCGCCGCCTTCAGCGGCATCGCCGCGCCGGACAGCTTCGAGGGGTTCCTGCGCTCGGCCGGGGCCCGGCTCGTCCACACGCGGCGTTTCCTCGACCACCACCGATTCACGGCCGACGACCTGGCCGAGATCGCCGAGGAGGCCAAGGCCGCCGGCGCCGAGCTGATCCTCACGACGGAGAAGGACGCCGTGCGCATCCCAACCGGCCAGAAATTCCCCCTGCCGGTGTTCTACCTGCGACTGGAGATCGAGATCGTGCGCGGCGCGGCCGATTTCGCCGAGGCCGTGGACAAGATCTGCCGGCCCGCGGGCAGTTGGGTGACGGGGTAGAATCGACTTGCACACCAAGGACGCAAAGTCCGCAAAGGGATGAAGAAAATCCGCACAGGTCGGCGCTACATGTCATTCTGAGCGCAGCGAAGAATCCAACGGCGGCAACTTCACAGGGACCGGTATTGAAAATACCAGTAGACTCTTCGCTTCACTCAGAGTGACACGATGTGCGAGGGAAACTGTAGAAGTCCCGCCTCTGTCCTTTGCGATCTTGGTGTGAAAATTCAGCCAACTCCTCACCGCTTTGGGGTTGATGCGGGCGCCTTCCACGGGCTTCCTCCGCCCCATGTCCGACCCCCGTTATGCCCAGCTGGCCGATGTGCTCACCGGCTTCTCCACCGAACTGAAAAAAGGCGAGCGCGTGCTGATCGACGCCTTCGACATCCCCGACCACTTTGTCGTCGCGCTCATTCGTTCCGCCCGCGCCCGCGGCGCGCTGCCCTACGTGCAGATCCACCGCGCCCGCGTCACGCGCGAGATGCTCAAGGGCGCCGAGGCCGCCCAATACGAGACCACCGCCGAGGTCGAGCTCGCCCGCATGCAGAAGATGCAGGCCTACATCGCCGTTCGCGGCTCCGACAACATCTTCGAGACCTCCGACGTGCCCGCCGACCGCGTGCAGCTGACCGCCCGCATCCTCAAGCCCGTCCTCGACCACCGCGTCAACAAGACCAAGTGGGTCGTTCTCCGCTGGCCCTCCTCCGCCATGGCGCAGCAGGCCGGCATGAGCACCGAGGGTTTCGAGGACTTCTACTTCCGCGTCTGCACCTTCGACTACTCGCGCTACGGCCCGGGCATGAAGGCGCTCACCGACCTGATGAACAAGACCGACCGCGTGCACATCAAGGGCCCGGGCACCGACCTGAAGTTCTCGATCAAGGGCATCGGCGCCATCCCCTGCGGCGGCCTGCGCAACATCCCCGACGGCGAGGTCTTCTCCTGTCCGGTCAAGGACTCCGTCGAGGGCCACATCACCTACAACGCCCCCACCGTCTACCTCGGCACCTCGTTCGACAACATCCGGCTCGTCTTCCAGAAGGGTCGCATCGTCGAGGCCACGAGCAACAACACCAAGCGCCTGAACGAGATCCTCGATACCGACGCCGGCTCGCGCTACATCGGCGAGTTCGCCATCGGCTTCAACCCGCACATCACGCAGCCGATGCGCGACATCCTCTTCGACGAGAAGATCGCCGGCTCGTTCCACTTCACGCCCGGCCAGGCCTATGAGACCGCCGGCAACGGCAACAAGTCCGCCGTCCACTGGGACATGGTCTCCATCCAGCGCCCCGAGTGGGGCGGCGGCGAGATCTGGTTCGACGGCAAGCTCATCCGCAAGGACGGCCTCTTCGTCCCGAAGCCCCTGCAAAAGCTGAATCCCGACGAGCTGCTGAAGGTGAAATGATTTTCCCGCGGATATCGCGGATCGGCGCGGATAATGCGGTAATCCGCGTTCATCTGCGTAATCCGCGGAGAATCTGCCTTGGTGAATAGTTTTCGGCCTATAGGTCGGGCTTTACGCCCGACAACAAATCGCTCAGCAGTGATGGCATGGTAGAGTATGAATTTGTGCTCTTGGTGTTCCTGTTGATTGGCCTGCCGATTGCCTATTTTTCACCTAACCTGGCGCTCGGCTGCGTCGAACTGGGAGACAAATTCGGCATAAGTTTTCTTCACCGCGACGCGTTGTTGCGTAGCTTCAAATGGGTCTGGCCGATACTTCTGATGTGTGTCCTTGCAGAGATAGTGATCTCTGTTCTTGAAGGTGAACGGCATGCTGAAACGGCTGGCTTGGTCGCAATGCACCTCCTGATGGCATACCGCATCCGCAAGTTTTCCATGCAAGCTTCCGCGTCAGGCTCGACCTAATTTCTTATCTGTGCCCATCCGTGTCATCCGTGGCTAAAGAAGACTCCGCCGACCTCCGCGCGTTCATCCAGTCGCTGCCGAAGACGGAGACGCACCTGCACTTCGAGGGCGCCTTGCCGCTCGAGCTGCTCCGGCGCGTGCGGCCGGAGTTCCACAAAAACCCGCCCGCGTCGTGGGCGCCGGACTACAAGTTCCGCGACTTCGCGCACTTCGACCGCGAGCTGATCGACATGGCCTTCTCGTGGTTCCGTTCGCCCGAGGCCTACCACGAGGCCGGCAAACTCATCTTCGCCCGCCACGTCGCGCAGAACGTCCGCTACGTCGAGACCAGCTTCGCGTCCGGCGTGCTCGAGTTCCTCGGCCTCGACGGCCGCGCCATCATTGACGCCATCCGCGCCGCCGTGCCGGCGGGGCTCGAGGTGCGTATCTTCCTCGGCATCCACCACGACGGCATGGCCGGGAAGATGCGGTCCATCCTCGAGGACGCTCTCACCTGGCCCGGCCTCGCCGGCATCGACCTGCACGGCGCCGAATACGTGCCGCTCGACCCGTGGACGGCCGATTACTGGGCCGCCGCGCGCCGGGCCGGCAAATACACCAAGGCGCATGCGGGCGAATTTATGGGCGCCGATTTCGTCCGGAAAATCCTCGCCGAGCTGAACCCGCACCGCATCGAGCACGGCGTGCGCGCGGCGGAGGACCCCGCCCTCGTCGCCGAGCTGGCGCGCTCCGGCATCGGCCTCGACGTCTGTCCCATCAGCAACCACAAGCTCATGCCGGGCGTCACGCTGGCCGCGCATCCCATCCGGCAGCTCTTCGACGCCGGCGTGAAGGTGACCGTCAGCACCGACGACCCGCTCTCCTTCGGCAACAGCCTGACCGACGACTACGTCGCCCTCGCCGAGCACCGCGGCTTCACCCGCGCCGAACTTACCCGCCTCGCGCGCAACGGTTTCGAGGTGGCATTGCTGAGCGAAGCGCAGAAGCAACGTTGGATATCCGAGCTGAGATTTCCGAGCTGAGGATTCTGGGGTAGAACGAGTCGTCGTCGGTCCACTTTTCGGCTCGTCCGGAGGACTCGCCCTACCTGTCATTCTGAGCGCAGCGAAGAATCCACGGGTTGACGACGAATCCCAGGAATGGATTCTTCGCTGCGCTCAGAATGACACTCTTGTGAGCAAAATCGCATCCTACACCGTTCCTGAAGGCACCTGCCGCACCCGCGCCGACAAGGTGCTGGCGGCGGCGTTTCCCGGGCACAGCCGGGCGGCGTTCCAGCGGGCGCTGGAGGCGGGGCTGGTCAGGGCCGACGGCAAGGTCATCGCGCAGGACGACGAGGTGCGCGGCGGGCAGGTGCTGGAGTTTTCGCTGCCGGAGACGAAGCCGGCCGAACTACGGCCGGTCGAGATCCCGCTGGACGTGGTTTTCGAGGACAAGCACCTCATCGTGCTCAACAAGCCCGCCGGCATGGTGGTGCACCCGGGCGTGGGCACGGGCGAGGACACGCTGGTGCACGCGCTGCTGGCGCATTGCGCTGGCAGCCTGAGCGGCATCGGCGGGGTCGAGCGGCCCGGCATCGTGCACCGGCTGGACAAGGACACGACCGGCCTGCTCGTCGTGGCCAAGACCGACGCCGCACATCGCGCGCTGGCCGACCAGTTCGCCGAGCGCTCGCTGCGCAAGGAATACGTCGCGCTCGTCAGCGGCGCGCCCAAGGCCGATCGCGGCACCATCGACCGCCCGATCAGCCGGCATCCGACGCAACGCCATCGCATGACGACCGGCGAGGGTGGCCGGGCGGCGAAGACCGACTGGGAGGTGGTCGAGCGCCTCGGCGCCCGCGCCGCCCTGCTGCGCTGCCGCATCCATTCGGGTCGCACGCACCAGATCCGCGTGCACCTGAAGTCCCTCGGCCACCCGATCCTCGGCGACACGACCTACGGCTGGAAGCCCGCCGCCGGCCTGCCGACGCCCCCGCGGATCATGCTGCACGCCGAGCACCTGGTCTTCGCGCATCCGTCCACGGACCGGCCGCTCGACCTGCGCGCCCCGCTGCCGAAGGATTTCCAGACCTGCCTCGCCGCACTCAGAAAGGTTTAACACCAAGGCTGCAAAGCACGCAAAGGAATGGACTCTGCACTTTGCGACCTTCGCGATCTTGGTGTGGAATTACTCCTTCGGGACGAACTTGAGGGTCAGGGCCTGTACGCAGGGCACGGCCTCGGGCATGAGGGTGAAGAAGGCCTCGATGCGACCCTTTTCGCCCACGAGGCTGAAAGTGCCGCGCAATTGGTTCAGCGGCGTGACCGGCGTGACCGCGGTGATCCGGCCGGCCTGGACCAGCAGCGCGGCTGACTCGGCGGCCCAGTCGGCTTGGTCGCGGTCGAGGAAGAAGTTCGAAGCGAGGCAATCCTCCGCCACGGGGTCATTCCAGTTTTGGATGAGAGCGGCGAGCTGGGCGGCGCGCTGCTGCAAAACGGGCGAGGGCGGCAGCGAGCGGGGCTTGATCTGCGCGGCGTCGAGGAGGAGGTCCGCGGCGGCGGCATTGACGCCGGTCATCGGCGCGTAGGTGCGGTTGGCCAAGGAGATGAGGGCGAAGCCGTGGTCGGGGAAGAAGCGGTATTCGCTGCCGAAGCCCGGCAGGCCGCCGGCATGACGCACCCAGGTGACGCCGCGGGAGTCGAGGTTCCAGCTCAGGCCGAAGGCGTAGCCGGCGGTGCGCGGGTTGGGCTTGCCGTCGGCGGTCTTGTGGTCGGCGACGAGGGCGACAAATTCCGCGGGACGGTGCATCTCGCGCAATGTGGCGCGGGCCACTGGACCGGTCTCGGGGTCATCACGTGGCGGCCAGGCCGCGAGGTGGAAGGCGGTGTATTTCGCCATGTCGTCGAGGGTGGTGATGATGCCGCCCATGGCGCCGAAGATGCCGTCGTGCAGCATCGGCTCCGGCCGCCAGCGCCCGTGTTCCCAGCGGTAGCCGCGGGCGAGGTGCGGCGACGGGACGGCGTCGATTTCCCAGACGGTGTCCTTCATGCCCAACGGGCGGAAAATCTCGCGGGTGATGTAGTCCTGATAGGGCTCGCCGGCGACCCGGGTCACGACGTGCCCGAGCAGGGCATACCCGAGGTTGCTGTATTCGTAGCCGGTCGCGGGCGGGGACGACCAGGTCAGGCCCGCGCCGAGCAAGGCCTCGAACTCGGCCACCGTGTCGGCCAGCCGGCGGTCGCCCCAGGGGTCGTCCTGCGGAAACCCGCCCGCCATGTGCAGGAGCTGGCGGAGGGTGACGGGCCGCGAGTCGGCCGTGAGCGGCGGGGTGCGTCCGAATTCGGGGACGTGCCTCGCCACCGGGTCGTCGAGCTGCAGCTTGCCCGCGTCGCGCAGCTTGAGCACGGCGAGGGCGGTGAAGCTCTTCGACATCGAGGCGATGCGGAAGCGCGAGCCGCGCGTGACCGGGATGCGCTGCTCGAGGTCGGCCGTGCCGGAGGCGTGCACGTGGACGAGCTCGCCGTCGACCACGACGCCGTAGACGAAACCGGGCAGGTGGTGTTCCTTCGCGGCGGCTTCGTAGTGGGCGTCGAGCCTCGGCAGCGCCGCCTCGATCTTGGCGAGGCGATCCGGATCGGTGAACGCGGGCGGCGTGTAAGGCTGCTTGGCGGAGACCAACAAAGTGGCGATCAGGAGGAGAGAGAAGTATCGTAGCATGGGGAAAGTAATCTTGGGCACAGAGTTCACTGAGGTGGCACTGAGGCCACCGAGTCTCTGCGCTCTCTGTGGTGTGGCTCAGTGTTCTCTGTGACCATTTGAAGCTACTCCAAAAGCTCGGCGGCGAGGCCGTAGCGGAGGTTGTGCAGCGAGTGATGGAAACGGTCCAACCCGGCGGCCTCGGCGACGGCGAGCATGGTGGCCAAGGCGGCGGGGAAGACGTCGGCGCGGGCCGCAGGCAGCCCCGGCACGGTCTTGCGCTGGGCCAGCGTCATGGGGACCAGCGCGGCCAGCAGGTCGCGCATGACGGGAACCTCGATCAGGGCGGGGGTCTGCTCGAGGCGCAGGCCCTGTTTCGCACCCTGGATGGCGCGGACCGCGCTCATGCTGCCGCCGGTGAAGACCGCGGCGGACGGGGTTGGCGTAAACTTGAAACCGCTCTTGCTTAGCTCCTCACGCACGTGCGCCGCGATGGCGTCCAGCGCCGCGGCCGGGACAGGGGCGGTCGGGTCCTTGACGAATCTCTCGGTCAGACGGACGCAGCCGAGCTGCAGGCTGAGCGCCTGCTTGATCTGGCGTTTCTCGAATGAAAGGCACTCGAGGCTGCCGCCGCCGAGGTCGAAGACGAAGAAGTCCCGCAGGGCTACGAGTGCGGGGTCGCAGGTCAGGCCGCGCCCGATGTAGTTGGCCTCCTCTTCGCCGGTGAGGATGCGGATGTCGTGCTTCGTGGCGGCCTTGACGCGCTGGCGGAACACGGCGCCATTGGTGGCGTCGCGCACGGCACTGGTGGCGACGAGCACGACCTTGGCGGGAGAATACTCAGCCGCCTCCGCGACCAACTCGCGCACGGCGCCGAGGCCGCGCAGCATGCCTTCCTCGGAGAGCGTGGGTTTGGCCTGGGCGATGCCGGCGCTGATGCGCGCGTCGAGCGTGCGGGACTTGAGGGTCTTGAGACCGCCGGTGTGCTCGCGGCGGGCGACCAGCATCTTGATCGAGTTGCTGCCGATATCGATGACGGCGACGGAGGATTCTTTGTTCACCACCCAGACACAGAGGCACAGAGGGGGACTGTTTCAAGCCTTCCCCGGCATGCTTCCCTGGCGGTAATGGAAACGCCGGCCCAGACAGAGGAGTGGTTGCTCGAGAAATCGCCACGACAATGCCGAGAGTGCGAAGGTCGCGGCCGCGGCCAGGCAGGTCACAGCCACGGCCAATCCGGTCAGGTGCGTTGGTGCCTTGCCGCGGATGAACCAATGCAACCAATACCAGACCGGCAGG
>CAZRNE010000039.1:0-25228 GCA_964601365.1 uncultured Opitutaceae bacterium
AGCTCCAGACGAACTTCGGCGGCGGCAAGACGCACTCGATGCTCGCGCTCTACCATTTGTTTTCCGGCGCGGCGCCGGGTGAATTGCCCGGCGTGGACGCCATCCTCGCCGACGCAGGGGTGAAAACCCTGCCCAAGGCGAATCGCGTGGTGCTGGTCGGCAACAAGATCTCCCCGGGCAATCCCGTGAAGAAGAAGGACGGGACGGTGGTGCGGACGCTGTGGGGGGAACTCGCCTGGCAGCTCGGGGGAAAGAAGGCCTACGAGCGCGTGAAGGCCGACGACGAAAAGGCGACGAACCCCGGCGATGCCTTGCGCGAACTTTTCAAGGAATACGGCCCCTGCCTGATCCTGATCGACGAATGGGTGGCCTACGCCCGGCAGCTCCACGACCAAAGCGACCTGCCGGCGGGCGGTTTCGAGACCCAGTTCACCTTCGCCCAAGCGTTGACCGAGGGCGCCAAGCTCGCCGGCAACTGCCTGCTGGTAATTTCCCTGCCGGCGTCCGACACGCAGGGGTCGCCGCACACGCAGGCCGACGATGTGGAGGTCGGCGGGGTGCGCGGTCGCGAGGCGCTGAACCGCCTGCGGAACGTCATCGGGCGTGTCGAATCGTCGTGGCGGCCCGCCACCGCGGAGGAAGGCTTCGAGATCGTGCGCCGCCGGCTGTTCGAGCCGATCCCCGGCGACCAGTTCAAACACCGGGACGTGACGGCCCGGGCCTTCGCCGAGCTTTATGATCAGCACAAGGCCGAGTTCCCGCCGGAGTGCAGGGACCCCGACTACGAGAAGCGCATCCAGGCGGCGTATCCCATCCATCCGGAGATTTTCGACCAGCTCTACGGGGTGTGGAGCACGCTGGTGAAGTTCCAGCGCACGCGGGGGGTGCTGCGCCTGATGGCGGCGGTCATCCACAGCCTGTATCAGAAAGGCGACCGGAGTCCGCTGATCCTCCCCTCGCTCATTCCCATCGATGACCCGCGGGTGCAGTCCGAGTTGACGCGGTATCTCTCCGACAACTGGGCGCCGATCATCGAGAAGGATGTGGACGGCCCCAACTCCCTGCCGCAGCGCATTGATGGAGAACAGTCCGGGACGCTCGGAAAAGCGCAGGCCACGCGCCGGGTCGCGCGAACCATCTATATCGGTTCGGCCCCCAGCTCGGGTGTGGCCCACCGCGGTGTCGAGGACCGGCGGGTGAAGCTTGGTTGCGTCATGCCGGGCGAATCACCGGCGGTGTTCGGCGACGGCCTCCGCCGGCTGGCGGCGGCGGCGACCTACCTCTACCAGGATGGCAACCGCTACTGGTATGACACCCAGGCGACTGTGACGAAGCTTGCGGACGACCGGGCCGAGCAGCTCAAGCGCGAGCCCGACAAGGTGGCGGACGAGTTGGAGAAACGCCTGCGGGCCGATCTGGCCAAGCCGGGAGATTTCGCGCGGATCCATCCCGTGCCGGCGAGCGGAGCCGATGTGCCGGACGACCACGACGCGCGCCTGGTTGTGCTCCCGGCCGATCACCCGCACTCGAAGGAGCCCGAAAATGCGGCGGAGGCCGCGGCCAAGGCCATCCTTGGATCGAGGGGCAACACCCCGCGCATCTACCAGAACACCCTCGTCTTCCTCGCGGCGGACAAGACCCGGTTGCAGGATCTGCAGGACGCGTTGCGCAAGTTCCTGGCGTGGGACTCCATCCTCGCGGAAAAGGAAGCGCTCAACCTGTCGCCTTTCCAGGTGAAGCAGGCCGAGACGCAACGGAAGGCGGCCGATGGGGCCGTGATCGCCCGCTTGCCGGAGACATATTGCTGGCTGCTCGTGCCGGAGCAGACCAACCCCCAGGCCTCCACGATCTGGCAGGCGGTGCGGCTATCGAGCAGTGACGCGTTGGCCGTGCGGGCGAGCAAAAAGCTCCGCACCGATGAGCTGTTGCTGACCGCGCTCGGTCCCACCATCCTGCGCAAACACCTGGATGCTTTCCTCTGGCGGGGCGACCATGTGACGATCAGGCAGCTCGCGGAGGACTTCGCCCGCTATCTCTACCTCCCGCGTCTGGCCGGTTCTCATGTGCTGGCCCAGACAGCGCGGGACGGGGTGGCGCTGCTCACCTGGCGGACGGACACCTTTGCCTACGCCGAAAGTTACGATGAAACCGGCAAGCGCTATCGTGGGCTGCGTGCCGGGCAGGCGGTCAATATCGTTGGTGACGATGCCGGGTTGTTGGTGCGGCCCGAGGTCGCGGGCCGCCAGCTCAATGCCGAGACCGCAGCGGAATCCTCCGGCTCGACCGGCGCAGCAGCTGCTCCCACAGGAACCGCGCCCGGCGGAACTGATCCAGCGCCCGCCGTCCCAGAGCCCAGCCGGCCCAAGCGATATCACGCCACGGTCCAGCTCGATCCGCAGCGGGTTGGGCGGGACGCAGGACGGATTGCCGAGGAAGTCATCGCACACCTCGTCGGTCAGGACGGTGCGGAGGTGTCTGTCACTCTGGAAATTGAAGCCAAACTTCCCCGCGGTGCATCCGACCAGACCGTCCGAGCGGTGACTGAAAACAGCCGGACGCTCAAGTTCACCAGCCACGGATTTGAGCGCGAGTAGGGTTTCGTCCATCGTCGCGAAACTTGGCGCCGGTGACGATCAGACAGATAACAGTTCAGCCCGTGTTCTTCAGGCCGCCGGCGATGCCGTTGACCGTCAGGGCGACGACGCGCTGCGCGGTCACAAGGTCCCGGGCGGAGAGTTTGCCGCGGCGCAGGCGGCGCAGCATCGCGACCTGCAGGTGGTGGAGCGGGTCGATGTAGGGGTTGCGCAGCCGGATGGAGTTGGCCAGCACCGGCTCGCTGCCGAGCAGTTCCTTCTGCCCGGCGACGGCGAGCACGAGACGCCCGGTGCGCGCGAACTCCGCCTCGATGCGCGCGAGCATCCGCGCGCGCAGGCCGGCGTCGTCCACGAGGCCGGCGTAGAGGCGGGCGATGCCAGGGTCGGCCTTGCCGAGCGTGAGCTGGGCGTTGTCGAGCAAGGTCTGGAAAAACGGCCAGCGCCGATACATGCCCTGTAGGCGCGCGAGGCCGCCCGGCCGCTCCGCGACGGCCGCGAGGCCGGCGCCGAGGCCGAACCAACCGGGCAGGTTGTAGCGGCTCTGCATCCAGGAAAAGACCCAGGGGATGGCGCGCAGGTCGGCGAAGCTCCGGGGGCCGGCCTTGCGGTAGGTCGGGCGCGAGCCGAGCTTGAGCGTGCCGATCTCGTCGATCGGCGTCGCCTGCTGCCAGAAGCGCAGGAAATCCGGGTCGTGCACGAGGCCGCGGTAGGCCGCGGCGCTGGCGGCGGCCATCGCCTCGAAATCCGCCGCCCAGCGGGGGGGCGGGCGGTCGCGCCGGCGGCCGGCGCGGTGCATGCCGAGCAGCACGCCGTAGGTCATCTGCTCGAGCACGCGGTGCGCGAGGTCGGGGTCGTGGTAGCGGGTCGAGAGCACCTCACCCTGCTCGGTCACACGGATGCCGCCGTCGCGCAGGCCGGCGGGCTGGGCGAGGATGGCCTTGGCCGCGGGTCCGCCGCCGCGTGCGATCGAGCCGCCGCGTCCGTGGAAGAGCACCAGCCGCACGCCGTGGGCGCGGCAGACGGCCGCGATGGCGTCCTGCGCGCGGAACAACGCCCAGTTGGCGGCGAGATAACCGCAGTCCTTGTTGCTGTCGGAGTAGCCGAGCATCACCTGCTGGCGCCGTCCCTCGCGGCGCAGGCGGCGGGCGTAGGCGGGGTCGCGGAACAGCTCGCGCAGGATGCGTGGCGCGGCGGCGAGGTCGTCGAGGGTCTCGAACAGCGGCGTGATGGGCAGGCTCGCGCCGGCCACGGCTTGCAGCAGCGCGACCTCGAGCACGTCGGACACGTCGGCCGTCATGCTGATGATGTAGGTGCCGAAGCCGGCGGGCTCCCGGCCGGCGGCGGCGAGGGTGGCGAGCAGATCGCGGGTCTCGGCGGAGCAACGCGCGTTGACCCGCGGCACGCGCCGCAGGGCGCGGTGCAGCAAGGCCCTTTTTTCCGCCTCCGGGAGCGAATCGTAGTCCGGCCGGCGCAGCAAGCCGGCCACGATGCGGGCATGCACGCCGGAGTGCTGGCGCAGGTCGAGCGGAGCGGTGCGGAGACCGAAGATCGCGAGCGCGCGGCGCAGGTCGAGCAGTTCGCCGTCACGCAGCGCGGCGGCAGGACCGGCGGCGAGGCTGGCGTCGATGACTTCGAGCGCGCGGGCGAGGTCGTTTTCGCCGAGTGTGTTGTCGGCCAGACGGCGGCGCAGGATCTGGACGGCGAGGCGGTAGGGTTCGTCCTGGTGCCGGGCTTGGATGGCCGGCCAGTCGGGCAGGGTGCGGCCGAATCCGACCGTGAGACGGCGCAGGGCGGGGGTGCCGGGGTCGCGGTGTCCGGCGACAGTGAGCGACCAGGAGAGCGCGCGGAGCCGGCGGAGCATCTCGCGGCGGGCGAGGTCGCGGTGTGCCGCCAGCACGGTGGCGGTGACGTCGGCGGTGACGAAGGGATTGCCGTCGCGATCGCCGCCGATCCATGAGCCGAACCGCAGCCAGCGGCGAGGCGGGCGCACCGTCGGGTAGTGCGTGCGCAGGGCGGCGGCGAAATCGCGCGCCAATTGCGGCAGCACCGAGAAGAGCGTGCGCTCGAAATACCAGAGGCCGGTCTGGGCCTCGTCGAGCACGGTGGGCGGCGCGGGACGGCTGCGGTCGGTGAGCCAGAGCGAGACGATTTCGCGCGCGACGTCGGCGCTGTCCGGGATGCCGCCGGGCGGCGTGCGGCGCAATATCCCGGCGAGCCCGCCCAGCTTGGTCAGGATGGTGCGGCGCTTGGCTTCGGTGGGATGCGCGGTGAAGACCAGCTCGATGTCCATGCGGTCCACGAAGCGCTGCATGGTGGATGCGCCCACGCCGGCGGCCTTCAAGGCGGCCACGGCGGCGGTGATGGACTCCTTGCGCGGCAGGCTGGCGGCGCGGCGCTCGCGCAGCAGGCTGATGCGGAAATTCTCCTCGGCGAGGTTGACCAGCTCGAAATAGAGCGTGAAGGCCATCGCCTGGTTCAGGGCCTCGGCGGGCGTGAGCCGGGCGACGGCGCGGGAGAGCAGAAGCGCGGCCCGGTTGTCGCCGGCGCGGGCGGCCTTGGCGAGCCGGCGCAGGCGCTCGACCGTGGCGAAGGCGCGGCGGCCTTCGATCTTCCGGATCACGCCGCCCAGCACGGCGCCGAGCGCGTGGATCTCGCCGCGCAGCGTGGCAAGCCGGTCAAGGGCGCTGGGAGCGGGCGCGGACATCGCCCGCATTTTGCCCGGAAGCCGGAAGAGCTAAAGACCAAAGACGGCGCGGCAACGTCATAGCGGGGGGAGGGCATCGCGACCGTCGCGGGCAGGCACGCTCCCACAATGGCAAGCGGGGCATCCGGCCAATTGCGGGTGAAGTGATCGGTCTACGCGTGGCGGGGGCGGCCGGCGGACTGGCCGGTGCGCACGAGCATCTCGCGGAACCAGCGCTCGCGCGTGTCGAAGATGCGGCCGCCCTTGATGCGGTCGAGTTCGATGGTGCGGAGCCGGTTTTCGTGCTCGGTGTCCTCGCCGACCACGCCGGACTCGCCGCGCAGGGCGGCCTCGATCGCGTGCTCGGCGCAGCGCTCGATGAGGCTGAAGTCGGCGTCGTTGGCCGGTGCGGAGCGGGCGAAATAGCCGCTCTTCTGCACCAGCACCTTCTCGGCGCCGATGGCCTTGCCGAGGTGGTCCGCGAACCACTGGCCGACGTTGATCTTGTCGAGCTTCACGTGCCCGAAGGGATCGCGCTCGGGCTCGATGCCGCGTGCGGCCATCTCCGCGAGGATGGTGTCGATGCAGGCGCCTTCCGAGACGAAGAGGTTCACGTTGCCCTGGCGGTCCATGATGCCGCGGAGGCGGTCGGCTTCGGCGGCGAAGTCGACCTGCATCTCCGGGATGTAGACGCCGTGCACGGCCCAGCGCTCGGGCGAGATGCCGAGGCTGGGGGCGAAGTGGCGGCCGTCCAGCTCGCGCAGGTAGTGGCGCGTGGTGGCGGCGGTGAGCCAGCCGCAGTGGCGGCCCATGACCTCGTGGATGATGAGCATGCGCGAGCTGGCGCCCTGTTCGCTGACGATGTTCTCGAAGAAGCGCGCGCCCTGCTCGGCGGCGGTCCAGGCACCGAGGCTCTGGCGGACGGGGATGATGTCGTTGTCGATCGTCTTGGGCAGGCCGATGACGCGCAGCGCATAGCCGTGGCCCTTGAGCCAGGCGGCGAGATCGGCGGCGGCGATGTTGGTGTCGTCGCCCCCGATGGTGTGGAGCACGTCCACGCCGTCCTTGCGGAGCTGGCGGGCGGCGACCTCGCGCGGGTCCTGGCCGGGCTTGACGAGGCCGCGTTTGACGCAGTCGTCCACGTTGGTGAGGCGCACGCGGGAGTTGCCGATGGGGCTGCCGCCGTAGCGGCGGAGCACCCCGGCCTGGGCGCGCATGTCGGGCGTGACGAGGAAGGAGTCGCCGCGCAGGAGTCCTTTGTAGCCGGAGCGGTAGCACAGGATCTCGATGTCGCCCGAGACCTCGGAGTATTGTCGGATGAGTTCGCCGACCGCGGCGCTGAGGCAGGGAGCCAGACCGCCGGCGGTGAGAAGGGCGACGCGCAAGGGTTTCATGGTTTGGGCAACAGAGGATGCAGGCCGCGTGCCGCCGCAAGCTGCGAGGGCCGCGCGCCCAGGGTATTAGCAAACCCCGCGGGGCGCGGTAGCGGTGCGGTGGGCGGCGTTAACCCTTGGCAAATCGGGGTTATCACAGTCGCAACTGGCCGCGGATGGCGGCGATGATCTCGGGCGGGCGCAGCGCCCGGGTGTCGAAGGTGAGCGCCCCGACCGGCGGTTCGAGGGCGGCGAACTGGCTCCCGACCATGCCGGCCTTCATGTAATGGCCCGGCCGGCTGGCGACGCGTTCCGCGATGGTGGCGGGATCGCCGCTCAGGTGGACCAAGCTCACCTCCGGCGCGCCGTCCATCAGCACCCGGCGGTATTTTTCCTTCAGGGCGGAGCAGGTGAACACCGCGCTGCGGCCGGCGGCGCGGCAGGCGTCGATCTCGGCCCGGATGGCGGCGAGCCACGGCGCGCGGTCGTCGTCGTCGAGCGGCGTGCCGGCGGCCATCTTGGCCTTGTTGGCGGCGCTATGGAAATCGTCCGCCTCGAAATACGGCCAGCCGAGCGTGTCGGCCAGGCCGCGGCCGACCGTCGTCTTGCCGGAGCCGGCGACTCCCATGATGAGGATGATCTGCGCGGGATTGCCCACGGCGCCACACAAGCAGCGCGGCCGGGCGCGACGAGACGGAAATTCGGCTTCTGCGTGTCAGTTTCCGATGCTAGCATGGACTTCAAATATGAACACCGCCACTGCATCCGGCTCCGTTTGGTCGGCGCGCCGCCCCAAGATTTCCGCAGCCCTCGTGCTGCTGGCCGCGGCGTGGCTGGTGCCGTTTCTCGTGCACCTCGTCCCGTGGCACGGCGAGCGTCCGCTCGGGGTTTACCTGCTGCCGGTGTTCTGGACGACGCTGGTGGCCGTGCAGCTTTATGGCGTCGGGTTTGCCCTGGCCGTCGGCCTCGTGACGCCGCTGGTCAACCTTGCGCTCACCGGTCTGCCGGCGGCGGCGCGCATCGGCCCGATGGCGGTCGAGGTGGTGGGTTTCGTGCTGGTCTCCGGTTGGCTGGCACGCAAGGCGCCGCGGTTTTTCCTGGCTGCGCCCCTAGCCTATGCCGCGGGGAAAGCGCTGGCCATCGGGGTGCAGTGGACCGTGCCGGTCTTCGACTACACGCGCGACCCCGCCGCGCACCTGCTGGCCTCGCTGCAGAACGGCCTCGCCGGGCTCGTGATCCTCACCCTGATCAACCTGGGCCTGGTCTGGTGGGCGCGCCGCCGGAAGGACCGGGACGCGGAGTAGCCGGCGATGTGGTTTTTGCCCGATTTCGACCTGCGTGCTTTTGAGCGTCCGCGGGTCGTGCAGGTGGCCGAGGTCGCGGTGGCAAACGAGCCGCGCACGATCACCCGCGCGGTGAATCCGCGGAGCGCGGGCGGACCGCACGATTTTTCCTCGGAGGGTGACTACTGGTGGCCCGACCCGAAGAACCCCGCCGGACCCTACGTCCGCCGCGACGGCCAGACCAATCCGGAGAATTTCACGGCGCACCGCCGCCTGTTGCTCGACATGGCGCGTGATGTCGGCGCGCTGGCCGCGGCCTACGACCTGACGGGCGAGGAGCGTTTCGCCGCCGCCGCCGTCCGGCACCTGCGGGTGTGGTTTGTCGACCCCGCCACGCGCATGAATCCGAGCCTGCCCTACGCGCAGGCGATCAAGGGCGTGGCCACCGGCCGCGGCATCGGCATCATCGACACCGTGCATCTGGCGGAGGTGGCGCTGGCCATCGAGGCGCTGCGCGGGTCACGGTCGCTGACGGTGGCGGACGAGGCCGCGCTGACGGGCTGGTTCCGCGACTACCTGCGCTGGATCACGACCCATCCTTACGGACTCGACGAGGCGAGGCAGGAAAACAACCACGGCACCTGCTGGGTGTTGCAGGCGGCGTGCTTCGCGCGGCTGGCCGGCGACGCGGAGGCGCTCGCCGACTGCCGGCGGCGGTTCCGCGAGGTGCTGCTGCCCGGACAGATGGCGGCGGACGGCAGTTTCCCCCGCGAATTGGCGCGCACCAAGCCCTACGCGTATTCGATCTTCAACCTCGATGTGATGGCCGCGACCGCCGTCGTGTTGTCCACGCCGACCGGGAATCTCCTCGCCGATAAACTCCCCGATGGGCGCGGTATCGCGCGCGGCGTGGAATTCCTCGCACCCTTCCTCGCCGACAAATCGAAGTGGCCGAAGCCGCCCGACGTGCAGCATGGGGAGGATTTTCCCATCCGCCAGCCGGCGTTGCTTTTCGGTGCGCTGGCCACGGGCAACCGCGACTGGCTCGAACTCTGGAAAAGATTGCCGGCGGACTCCGCCGTGGAAGAGGTCCGGCGCAATTTTCCCATCCGTTTCCCGACGCTGTGGCTGCGGCACCTGCGGTGACTAACGGGTGTCGTCGAGGCGCTTGATCTCGCCGCCGAGGAGAAAGAGCGACCCGACGGACACGGGCACGAGCAGGGCGGCCATGACGAAGACCGGCGTATAGCTGATTTTGCTCAGCACGGGCACGAGCCAGGTGCTGAACACGAGCACGCCGGCCACGGCACCCATGCCGCCGATGCCGGCGACGGTGCCGACGAGGCGGCCGCCGAAGTAGTCGCTGGGCAGCGTCTGGATGTTGTTGATCGCGACCTGGAAGCCGGCGAGCACGACGGCGATGGAGAGCACGGCGACGAGCGGTGAGCCGGCGAGCACGGCGCCGACGAAGCCCGGGGCGGTGAGGAGGGCGCCGGTGAGGATGGCGCGCTTGCGGGCGCGGTTCACGGTCCAGCCCTGGCGCAGCAGGTAACCCGAATACCATCCGCCCGACAGGCTGCCGATGGCGGCCCCGAGGTAGGGCACCCAGCCGAAGAGGCCGATCTGCTTCACGTCGAAGCCGAAGCGGTCGGTGAGGTAGATGGGCAGCCAGTTGACGAAGAGCCACCAGACCGGATCGAGGAAGAAGCGCGAGACGACCACCGCCCAGGTCTGACGCAGACCCAGCGCGGCCGTCCACGACAAGGCGGGTGTTGCGGCGGCCGCGGAGTTGGCGGCAGTGGATTCGCCGAGGATGTGGGCGCGCTCCTCGGGCGAGACCCAGGGGTGCTTGTCCGGTCCGGCGCGGGCGAGGATCCACCACGGCACGACCCAGAGGACGCCGAGCGCGCCGATGACCACGAAGGTCGCGCGCCAGCCGAAAAGCAGAAACAGCCACGCGATGAGCGGCGCGGAGACGACGGCGCCGAGCGACGCGCCGGCGTTGAAGATGCCCTGGGCGAAGGCGCGTTCGTGCCGCGGGAACCATTCGGCCACGGCCTTGGTCGCGCCCGGCCAGTTGCCGGCCTCGGCCAGGCCGAGCAGGCCGCGGAAACTCGCCAGCGCGGCTACGGTGCGCGCCGCGCCATGCAGCGCGCAGGCGGCGGACCACACGACGATGGAGACGACAAAGCCCATCCGCGTGCCGACCTGGTCGAAAAACCGGCCCGACAACGCCTGCCCGAGCGCGTAGCAGACCATGAAGACGGCGACGATGGAGGCGTAGGCGTCCTTCGAGAGCCCGGTGTCCTTCGTGATCGCGGGCCACATGACCGCGAGCGAGGTGCGGTCCACGTAGTTGATGACGGTGGCGACGGCGATGAGGCCGATGATCCACCAACGGATATGGCTGCGCGCGGGCATGGGGTGGGCGGGGTTCTGGGGCGGGGAATCGCCGCGATTAGCGCGCGACGAATTCCTTTCGCATGGGGGAGAAAATGTCGATCAGCACCGTTTCCTCGAGGGCCACGCCGCCGTGCTCGACCTCGGACGGCACGAAGAAGAAGTCGCCCTCGCGCAGCACCTCGCGCCGTCCGGCGATCTGCACCTCGAACGCGCCTTTCCGCACCATGGAAATCTGCACATGGGGATGGGTGTGCAAGGGGCCGATCGCGCCCTTCTCGAACGCGACATGCACCGCCATCAGGTTGTCGCCATAGGCCATGACCTTCCGGCGGATGCCGGGGCCGGCCACTTCCCAGTCGATGTCGTCGAAGCGGATGAACAGTTGCTCGAATTGGGTCAGCATGGGCGGGAGAATCAGTTTTTGCGGAGCGCGGCGGGACCGTCCCACGTGAATTTCCCGGCCGGCGTCTCGACGGCGTGCGCGCCCACCGGTTTGTCGCGGTTGGAAACCATCAGCGTCCAGTCGAGGCCGTTGGCGCCCTGCAGGCGGACGACCGTGCCGTCGGCCGTGGCGGCGACGACCTCAACGGAGCGGAACATCGCCGCGCCGCCGGCGGTGACCTCGCGCGTGGCGTCCCAGCGGCCATGCGGCTCGATGACGGTGGCGAAGACGTGGTTCGCGGCGTTGACGCGCTGGATGACCGCGGTCTCGGGACGGAGGTTGAACTTCGGGTCGTTGGCGCCGACGCGCGTGTAGAAAATCTTCGCGCCGGGCGTGGTGGCCGACACGGCGGTGTAGAAACGGTCGCCCTGCAGCCAGGTGAAGCTGAGCGGGCCCTTCGCGGCGGCCTCGGCCTCGACCCAGAGATGCTGGTAGCCGTGTTTCTCGCCGAGCGGGCGGCGGCTGGTCGTGTGCGCGGTGTATTCCGTATTACCCGAGAGGAAGTGGCCGGCGTAGTGGAGCGGGTAGTCGTATTGGTGCGGTTGGTCCGAGGTCAGGCGGAACACATCCACGAGCACGGGGTGGGCGAGCCGGGGGTCGCGGATCATCGCGACCGTGCGCTGCATGGCGACACCGGGGTAGGCGACGGCATCGCGCGCGCTCATGACCTGGAAGTCCGGCCGCGAGGCGTCGAAAAAGTGCCGGTCGGAGTGGCTGCGGTCGGCGGTGTCGTAGTCGCC
This sequence comes from uncultured Opitutaceae bacterium, assembly GCA_964601365.1. GTDB lineage: Bacteria > Verrucomicrobiota > Verrucomicrobiia > Opitutales > Opitutaceae > Didemnitutus. Next base: position 11,519 of record CAZRNE010000039.1, read on the forward strand.
GTCGTAGTTGGAGCGGCCGTCGACCGTCACGGTGTTGTGCGCGATGGTCTGGAGCGCGTAGGTCTTGTTCTCCGGGAGGTAACGGCCGCCGAATTTCTGCTCGATGTTGAGGAAGCGGGCGGCGCCGTAGTCGGGGAGCACCTCGCGGCCGTTGTCGTGATAGAGCAGGGCGAGCTTGTCGTAGTGGCCGTGCTCCATGCCGAAGGCCGTGTATTTCAGGAGCGCGAGTGGGCGGCCGCGGTCGTCCTCGGCGCGGAGGATGCCGATGCCGCCGTGCGTGCCGTCGGGGCCGTCGCGCAGCTCGAGGCTGGCGTAGGGGAAGGCGGGCGGATTGGGGTGGGCCGCGAGGGCCGCGGCGGTGGCGAGGCCGGCGGGCGTGAGCGAGACGGCGTTCTGGCGCTTGGCCACGGAGAGCAGCGCCGGGTCGCCGCCGTAGCGGGCGAAGGTGAGGTTGAGCTGGAGCGCGACCTCGGGCGAGAGGTAGGTCTTCTCCTTCAGCGCGTCGTTGAAGGGCAGGAACTCGCCGTTGACATAGGACTGCTGGATGAGCGCATGGAAGGCCTTGCGCAGGAGCCCGTCGCGGTAGGCGTAGATCTTCAGCTCGGGCTGGTTGCGCTCGACGACCTCGGCGAAGAGAAAGAAGGGCCAGAGCGCGTAGCGCGCGTAGTAGGGGCCCTCGAGATAGTAGCCATCGGGCGAGAAGAGCAGGTCCATCTGCCGGAGGAAGCCCGCCGAGCCGTCGCGCTTGGAGCCGTGCAGGGCCTTCTCGACGTGCGCGAGGTCGCCCGTGACGTAGCCGGCGAGGCCGACGGCGGTCGAGGCCCAGGTGCCGTGGTTGTGGATGCGGTCGAACTCCTCGATGCGCTCCTCGCAGAGGAAGTGCATCATGGGGCCGAACAGGTTCTTCTTCAGCTCCGCGTGCTCCTCCGCCGTGAGCGTGTTGTGGATGCAGTCGTAGGCGAGGGAGACGTGGACGAGCCAGACGGTTTCGTTGAGGCTCTGCCAGAAGATGCGGCCGTGGGACTGCTTGTTGGCGGCGGGGTGGCGGCCGAGGGTGGGGTAGAGCGCGGCGTAGCGGCGGAGGTGCTCGCGCACGAAGTCGGCGTAGCGCTTCTCGCCGGTGAGCTGGTAGAGGAATCCCGCCAGCTGCATCTCGGTGTAGTTCTGCTTGTGGCGCTCGTGGGTGTAGCCGGCGGCGTCCTTGGGCTGCGGCACGTCGATGGGCGCGGCGAGGGCGCGCCCGACCTTGGCCTTGGCCTCGGCGACGGCGGCATCGAAGAGCGGGAACTTGCCCTGCGCGGCGCGCATGGCGGCGAAGTCCTCGGCGGTGTAGAGGAGATGCGGGTGGTTCTTCGCAGCGAGCGGGCCGCAGGCGAACGCGAAACAGAGCAGGAGGAGGATCGAGCGCATGGTCATCAGTTGAAGAAGGCGCCGCCGTTGATCTCGACCGCCTCGCCGTTGATGAAGGAGGCGCGGGACGAGGCGAGGTAGGCGACGAGGTCGGCCACCTCGGCGGCGCGGCCTTCGCGGCCGAGCGGCGTGGCGCCGGCGACGCGCTGGCGGATTTCGGGCTTGGTGTGGGTGTCGTGGAAGGCGGTGGCGATGAGGCCGGGGTTGACGGCGTTGACGCGGATGCGGCGCGCGGCGAGTTCCTTGGCCATGGAGCGCGTGAAGTTGAGCACGCCGGCCTTGGCCGCGGCGTAGGCGCTGGCGCCGCCGCCCCCGCCGTCGCGCGCGGCCTGCGAGGCGAGGTTCACGATGGTCCCGCCGTCGGGCATGACCGGCAGCACGACCTTGGTCGCGAGGAAGACGGTCTTGAGGTTGAGCGCGATGACGTGGTCCCAGAATGCGGCGTCCATCTCGGCCACCGTCTTGCGCGCAACGATGCCGCCGGCGTTGTTGACCAGGATGTCGATCCTGCCGCCGAAGGCGGCGGTGGTCTCCCCGATCATCCGGGCGAGGTCGGCCTCGGCCAGCACGTCGCCCTGCACGGCGATGGCCCGGCCGCCGGCGGCAGCGATGAGGCGCAGCGTCTCGTCGGCGTCGGCGCGGTTGCTCCGGTAGTTGACGGCGACTTTGGCGCCGAGTTCGGCGAGCCGGAGGGAAATGGCGCGCCCGATGTCGCGGGCGCCGCCGGTCACGAGTGCGACCTTGTCGGTGAGTTCAGGCATGGGAAGGGTGGGCAAAGTGGGGGAATGTCGCGCGCCACGCGGGCGGCGGAGGGGCGAGGCGGTGGTCCGTGCTCAGCGCACAACCCTCGCGCCGCCGCCGGCGATCTGCTTCTCGACCTCCTTGCGGGTGGCCATCGAGGTGTCACCGGGCGTGGTCGAGGCGAGGGCGCCGTGGGCCGCGCCGTAGTCGACGGCCTTTTGCGGGTCGTTGAACTGGAGGAAGCCGAACTGCAGGCCCGAGGCGAAGGAATCGCCGCCGCCGACCCGGTCGAGGATCTCGAGCTCGGGATATGGGCGCGACTCGTAGAACTTCCCTTCGTGCCAGAGGATGGCGGACCAGTCGTTCTTCGTGGCGGTGATGACGCGGCGGAGCGTGGTGGCGGCGACCTTGAAGTTGGGAAATTTCTTCACCGCGGTGCCGATCATGTCCTTGAAGGCGTCGAGCTCGATCTTGCTGATGTTGTGGTCGGCGCCCTTGACCTCGAAGCCGAGCGAGGCGGTGAAGTCCTCCTCGTTGCCGATCATCACGTCCACGTGCTTGGCGATCTCGCGGTTGACCTCCTGGGCCTTCTTGAGGCCGCCGATGGTCTTCCAGAGCGAGGGGCGGTAGTTGAGGTCGTAGGAAACGATGACGCCGTGCTTCTTGGCGGCCTTCACGGCCTCGACGGTGAGCTCGGCGGTGGAGGCGGAGAGGGCGGCGAAGATGCCGCCGGTATGGAACCAGCGCGCGCCGAGCTTCCCGAAGATGTGGTCCCAGTCGAAGTCGCCGGGTTTGAGCTGCGAGGCGGCGGTGTGGCCGCGGTCGGGGCAGCCGACGGCGCCGCGGATGCCGAAGCCGCGCTCGGTGAAGTTGAGGCCGTTGCGCACGGTGCGGCCGATGCCGTCGTCCTCGCGCCACTTGATGAAGTCGGTGGCGACGCCGCCCTGCATGATGAAATCCTCGACGAGGTGGCCGACCTCGTTGTCGACGAAGGCGGTGCAGACGGCGGTTTTCAGACCGAAGCATTTGCACAGGCCGCGCGAGGTGTTGTATTCGCCGCCGCCTTCCCAAACTGTGAAAGCGCGGGCGGTGCGGATGCGGCCCTCGCCGGGATCAAGGCGGAGCATGACCTCGCCGAGCGAGATCTGGTCGAAGGCGCATTCTTTGGCAGGGCGGATTTGCAGACTCATGGGGAGGGAACAGGAGGAGAACGAGGGGGCTCACGCCTTGCTCGCGGCGGTGACGAATTCCTGGGCGCGCCTGGTGATGGCGGGCCAGTCCTTGGCCTTGAGCGCGGCGGGCTGGACGAGCGCGCTGCCGGCGGCGGTGGCAAAGGCGCCGGCCTTGAGGAACTCGCCGACGGTCTCGGGCGTGACGCCGCCGGTGGGCATGAGGTTGATCTGCGGGAACGGGGCCTTGAGGGACCTGATGTAGGCCGGGCCGAAGAATTCGGCGGGGAAGATCTTCACGACATCGACGCCGAGGTCCCACGAGGTGATGGCCTCGGTGGGGGTGAGCGCGCCGCCGAGGATCGGGAGGCCGTGCTCCCGGCAGGCGGCGATGACGGCGGGACGCACGGCCGGCGTGACGATGAACTTCGCGCCGGCGGCCTGCGCCTCGGCGACCGTGGCCGGTTCGAGCACGGTGCCCATGCCGAAGGTGACCTGCGGCAGTTCCTTCGCGGCCTGCGCGAGCACGGCGAGGGCGCCGGGCGTGGTCATCGTGAGCTCGATGACGCTGAGCCCGCCGGCGGCAAGGGCGCGGGCGCAGTCGATGAGGCTGCCCGGGCCGTCGGCGCGGATGAGCGCGATGACTTTTTCGGCGCGGATGCGGTCGAGGACGGGTTGCTTGCTCATGGAAGATTGCCGCCGGCCCAGGCGGGCTTGTCGCGGAGATGGTAGAGGCGCTCGCCGGCCTGGCGGACAAGGAGGACGCCCTCGTTTTCGCGGTTGGCGTAGGATTCGACGTCGATGGAGCGCCAGTCGCGCCAGCCGAGGTTGATCTCGTCGCACTGCGCCTTGGTCAGGCCGGTGGCGAGGCTGACGCGCACGCGCGGGGTCTCGACGCCGGTCTTCCCGTCGTAGGTGCCGATGCCGTGGACGTGGGTGGAGTGGGCGAGGGTGCCCCAGGGCTCGTGCTTGAACTTGTCCCACTGCTTCAGGAAGTAGTCGCGGCAATGGTAACCGAGGCGGCGGATGTGCGCGCCGTGCGTGCGGGAGACCTCGCGCAGGTGCGGCGCGTAGATGATGAGTTCGCCGCCGTCGGCCACGACGGGCTCGAGTTTATACATGCATTTGCCGGCGACCCAGAGCTCGTCATACATCGGCGGCGCGCAGGAGAGCACGGTGTGGAAGGGGCGGTCCTTGTATTCGATGTGGACGCGGCGCGAGTGGTCGCTGGCGGAATCCCACGCCTGTTCCGGCGCGCCGTAGTAAAGGCCGGTGAACACGCCCTTGCCCTCGACGATGAGGCAGAAGCAGGACTTCGCCACCGGGACCATCGCGCCGGCGCGGTCCACGACCTTGCGGACGGGGGTCCATTTGTTGCCGATGATCATCGGGTTCGTGACGACGGCGCCGAGCCAGTGGAAGAAATTCAGGATCTGCGGGCCGGCGACGCCGGGGAAGAGGTATTTGTTGCCGCCGGAGCAGCCGACGACCTCGTGCGGGAAAACGGGGCCGACGATCATGACGTGGTCGTAGTCGAAGAGGCGCCGGTTGATGTGGACCGGCACGTCCATGGCGAAGAGGCCGCCGGTCAGCGCGCTGATGTCGGCCGCGGGGATGTCGCCGAGGTGCCGGAGCGCGGCGGGATTGTCCCACTGGTGGTTGATGAACTCGACGGCGCGGTAGGTGGTGCGGCGTTCCTCCGCGGTGATGCCGACGCGGGCGTTGACGGCCTCGTCGCTCATCGGCGGGTGCGTGCCGAGGGCGATCATGACGTCGAGCCTCGCCGTGACGCCGCCGAGCTGCGCGTGCAGGGCGCGGAACATCACGTCGATCGGGGCGGTGCGGGTGCCGTCGGGAATGATGAGCAGGAGTTTTTTCCCGCGGAAGTCGGCGGCGGGGCAGGCCTGGGCCACGAAGGCGCGCGCCGCTTCCGCCGGGATCGGCTGCGCGGGCGTGCCGGTGAGCTGGTGCGGGGCGGGCATGGGTCGTTCAGTTGACGTGGCCGATGAGCGAGGAGAGCTCGGCGGCGGCGGCCTGCACATGGCGGGCGATCTCCGGGATGCGCTCGCGGGTGAACCGCACCGTCGAGGCGGTGATGCCGATGGCCGCGACCACGGCACCGTCGGACGAGCGCACCGGCGCGGCCAGGCAGCGGACGCCGTCGTAGTATTCCTCGTCGTCGAGGCCGTAGCCGCGCTTGAGGGTGAGTTCGGCGTCCTTGCGGATCTCGGCCAGCGTGACCGGCGTGCGCGCGGTGTGGCGCGGCGGAGGGGCGGGGAAGAGCGAGGCGAGGCGTTCGCGGAACAGATGGGCGAGGAACACCTTGCCGCTGGAGGAACAGTGCAGGTCGGCGAGGAAGCCCGGGCGCGAGGCGGCGCGCAACGGATGCGGGCTGTCCTGCACCGCGACGATCAGGGGCCGGTCGTCGCAGGGCACGGCGACATGCGAGGTCTCGCCGGTGGTGGCGGTGAGTTTTTCCAGGACGGGCTGGGCGAGGTCGCGCAGCTCGGTGCCGGCGAGGGAGGCGTTGCCGAGGGAGATGAGCACCGGGCCGAGCTCGTAGCGGCCCTCGTGCTTGCGCACCAGGCCCTCGAGCTGGAGCGTGGCCATGATGCGCAGGGTGGTGGTGACCGGGACGCCCAGCTCGCGCGCGAGATCGGCGGCCTTGGCGCCGTCGGGGGTGCGGCCGAGGGCCTTGAGGATGCGGCAGGCGTTGCGCAAATTGGGGATGACGTAGCGTTCCAGCGCGGGCTCGGCGCCGTTGGCGCCATCGGGGGTGCGGCGGGCGGGCATGGCGCGCAGCGAACCGGATTCGCGGCGGCGGGCCAAGGGCATTTCGGAGGCGGCGCGGGGCATGGCGGAAAAATTTTCTTGCCCCAAAGACCAAGTTTCATCAGTGAAAGTCAAGTTCATTAGTGAAATTAAGCGCGGAGCACCTCATCCCTGTCTCCGCCGCCCTCCCCGACCCCCAACGACCATGCATGCCAACCTCCCCCTGCGGCGGCGCCCCGGCTTCGGCCGGCGTCAGCCACTTTGTCTCCTCGCTGCACTCGTGACCCTCGGCGCCGGCCCGGCCGCCGCCCAGACCGCCCCCGCGACACCTCCCGCGAACCCGGACGAGGAGGTAGTGACGCTCTCGACCTTCCAGGTCACGACCTCGGCGGACAAGGGCTACCGCGCCGGCAACTCCGTGTCCGCCACGCGCACCGACACGGCGATCAAGGACCTGCCGTTTTCGATCAGCGCGTTCACCGAGCAGTTCATCGAGGACATCGGCGCGCTCGAGCTGATCGACGTGGCGACGTTCGCGCCGGGCGTGACGAGCGGCGCGAAGGAATTCACCCAGGGCAACAACCGCTACTCGATCCGCGGTTTCGACGGCGATGTGACGCCGCAGCGCAACGGCTTTGTCGGCAACCGCTACGTGGACAGCGGCAACATCACCCGCGTCGAGGTGGTCAAGGGCCCCTCGTCCCTGCTCTACGGCCAGATCACGCCCGGCGGCACGGTCAACTACATCACGAAGCGCCCCGCGAACAAGCGGTTCACCAAGATCAAGCTGCAGGCCGGCACCGACAGTTTCTGGCGCGCCGAGATCGACCACAACCAGCCGCTCGCCAACGGGCGCATCAACACCCGCCTCGTCGGCGCGTGGGAAAACCTCCTTGCCTGGGCCAGCCCCAGCGGGGGCGAGGCCTGGCTGCTGGCCGGCGCCGTGGACTTCAGGATCACCAAGAACCTCAACCTCATCGTCGATTTCGAGACCTACAACCGCGACCAGGCCCCGCTCATCGGCATGAAGCCCAACCTGCAGGTCCAGGGCATCAACAGCGCCACCGCCGCCAATTACCCCAATCTCGTTGACCGCGCCCGCGCCCAGGCCTACATCGACGTCGGCAACCTCAACCTCGGCTTCCTCAACTACCCGCCGCTGCCGCACGACTTCAATTACGTCGGCAACAACGACTATCGCCGCTCGTGGTTCGACTCGGTCAACGCCGAGCTCAACGCCCGGCTCGGCGACAACTGGCGCGCCCGCGCCAACGTCGGCTGGAACGATTTCAAGATGAGCAACAAGCTCACCGGCCTCGCCGAGTTCACCGTCACCCCCGCCGCCGCCTACATCGCGACCCCCGGCCTCAACCGCTTCACCTACCGCGACGAGCTGCGCGCCAACCCCGTGGCCGTCATGGCGGATGCCACCAAGACCGCTTCCGCGCTCATGACCCGGCGCAAGCGCCTCGAGCAGTCCATGGGCGACAACCTCTCCTACCAGGTCGAGCTCGCCGGCCGCCTCGAGTTCGGTGGCATCACGGTGCGCCCGCTCTTCGGCTGGTTCCTCAGCGAGGTCGGGACCGGCAGCTTCCGCCGCGAGAGCTCGGGCGCCAATCCGCCCGCCGGCCTGCCCAACTCCCAGACCGCCCCCGGCCAGCACTTCCAGCCCTGGGATTTCAACAACCCCGCCACGTGGGACCGCACCGCCGACTACGACGTCAACACCATTCCCGGCATCAACTCCTACAACGACGCCGAGGGCGAGGAAAGCGCCTACTACGGCCTGCTCAACGTCTCGATGTTCGACGACCGCCTCATCCTCATCGGCGGCGCCCGCTACAACAAGACCTGGACGGTCAACACCAACCTCCTGCCCACCGTCGCGGCCACCCCCGGCCCCGCCGTGGTCGGCGGCAGATTCGAGGCCACCAAGACCACGCCGCAGTTCGGCCTCGGCTTCAAGGCCCGGCGCGACCTCCTCCTCTTCGCGAGCTACTCGGAGTCGTTCTTCATCGAGGACCGTTCGCTCACCTCGTTCAACCCCGCCTACAATCCCGCGCTGCCCACCAGCACCACCAACCGCGTCACCATCACCGAGCCGGCCAAGCCGACCACCGGCTCCGGCTGGGAGATCGGCGCCAAGACGGATTTCCTGGAAGGCCGCGTCTCCTCGACCGTCTCCTACTTCCAGCTCGAGCGCGAGGACCGCGTGCTGCGCTTCCGCGAGACCGCCCCCGACGGCACCTTCCCGACCATCACCCGCCAGGGCACGGTCGACGAGAGCAGGGGCGTGGAGTTCGAGCTCACCTGGTCGCCGCGCGACAACTGGCAGGTCTTCGCCACCTACACGAAGATGGACATCAAGACCACCAAGGGCACGTTCCCCGCGATCATCACCTACTCGACCGATCCGGCCGTGCAGGCCGCCTACGTCGCCGCCTACAACGAGGCCCGCGCCCTCATCCTCAACGCCGTGCCCGAGGGCTCCGCCGAGACGCTCGCCACGCTCTGGACCCGCTACAGTTTCACCACCGGCCGCCTCAAGGGCCTGTGGGCCGGCGCCGGTTTCGTCCACACCGGCGACAAGGCCCAGCGCACCGCCAACCCCACGCTCTTCCTCGAGGCCGAGACCATCTACGATGCCACCCTCGGCTACGACTGGAAGATGAACCGCCAGAGCTGGGGCGCCACGCTCGCGTGGAAGAACATCGCCGACACCGAATACTTCAACGCCAACCAGTCCCGCGCCGCCCCCGGCCGCCTCATCCTCACCGTCACCACCCGGTTCTGAGCGGAACGGGCCGGGCTCTCAGTTTCGCACCCGCGCGGAGCCGTCGTGGTGGCCGAGGTGGCCCGACAGCTCCTGCGCCGCGGCGCGCACGATGGCCGCGATCTCCGGGATGCGCTCCTTGGTGAAGCGCACCGTCGCCGCGGTGATGCCGATGGCCGCCACCGCCTTGCCGTGGGAGGAGAGCACGGGCGCGGCCAGGCAACGCACGCCGGGATGGTATTCCTCGTCGTCGAGGGAGTAGCCGCGTTTGCGCGTCAGCTCGAGGTCGCGCTTCACGTCGGCGGGCTTGACCATGGTGTTGGGTGTGCGGCGGTGCAAGGGGCCGCGGCCGAGGATGTCATCCACCCGGTCGTGGTAGTGGAAGGCGAGCAGGGCCTTGCCGGTGGAGGAGCAGTGCGGCTCGGCGAGGAAGCCCGGGCGCGAGGCGGCCCGCAGCGGATGCGGGCTGTCCTGCACGGCGACGATGAGCGGCCGGCCTTCGCAGGGGATGGCCAGGTGCGATGTCTCCTCCGTGCGGGCGGTGAGGGTTTCGAGCACCGGCAGGGCGAGGTCGCGGATCTCCGTGCCGGCGAGCGAGGCGTTGCCGATGTGGATGACGACCGGCCCCAGCTCGAACCTGCTCCCGACCTTGCGGACAAAGCCCTCGAGCTGGAGGGTGGCCATGATGCGCAGCGTCGTGGTGTAGGGCACCTTCAGCTCGCGCGCGATTTCGGTGACGGTGAAGCCATCGGGGCGCGTCGCCAGCAGCTTCTGGATGCGGCAGGCGTTGCGCAGGTTGGGGATCTGGTAGCGCTCGAGGGCGGCGAGTTCGTCGCCGGCGGAAAGGGAGGGCGGGGGCATCGGGAAAACCGGAGCAGAAAAGCCCGGGAACGGGGATGGAAAATTTGTGTTGCCTTCGTTTCTATGAATTCAATCATGAATAGCAAGTTCATTAATGAATAATCTGCGCCGCGGATTATTCCCCACGCCCCCATCCCCCGTCACCATGCAAGCCAACCCCGTCTCGTGGCAGCGCCGTCTTTCCGGCCGGCTGCTGTCCCTCCGTCTGATCGCCGTCGCCGTGTTCGCCCTGACCGGGGCCGCGGCGGACGTTCTCGCCCAGTCGACCGGCACCATCGAGGGCCGCGTTCTCAACGTCGGCACCGGCCGCTATCTGAACAACGCCAAGGTCACCCTCGAGGGCACCGCCCGCGAGACCTTCACCAACGAGTTCGGCGAATACCGGCTCGCCGACGTGCCCGCCGGTGAGGCGAAGGTGCGGGTCTTCTACACCGGCCTCGATGCGGAGACCCAGACCGTGCAGGTCACGGCCGGCGCCGCCACCACCGCCAACTTCGACCTCACCAGCCGCGAGCGCTACGGCGGGGACAAGACCGTCGTGCTCGACGCCTTCGTCGTGCAGAGCAACCGTGAATACGAGGGCGACGCGCTCGCCACCAACGAGCAGCGCCACGCCCCGAACGTGAAGGTCGTCATGCCCTCCGACGCCTTCGGCGCGGTCAACGAGGGCAACCCCGGCGAGTTCCTCAAGTTCCTGCCCGGCGTCTCCGTCGACTACGTCGCGGCCGACGTGCGCACCGTGTCCGTGCGCGGCTTCGCCTCCAACTTCTCCAACGTCTATTGGGACGGCATGCGCCTCACCAGCTCCGCCTCCGGTTCCAGCAACCGCGTCTTCGAGTTCGAGCAGGTTTCCATCAACAACACCTCGCGCACCGAGATCACCAAGCTGCCGACGCCCGATACCCCGGCCGACTCCCTCGGCGGCAGCGTGAACTTCATCTCGAAGAACGCCTTTGAGCGCAAGGGGGCGCAGTTCAACTACCGCGCCTACCTCAACCTGAACAGCGAGAACACGAAGATCTTCAGCAAGACCCCGGGCCCGAAGAGCGAGTCCTCCTACAAGGTCCTGCCGAACTTCGACTTCGACTACACGCTGCCCGTCAGCGACCGCTTCGGCATCGTGCTCACCGGCCTCTATTCCAACCAGCACGTCGAGCAGCACCGCTGGCAGCCCACCTGGAACTACGCGCAGGCCGGCGCCACGCCCGCCAATCCCTACCTCCAGCAGTGGCAGTTGCAGGACGGACCCAAGACCACCCAGCGCTCCTCGCTCGGCCTGAAGGCCGACTGGAAGCTCGACGACTACCAGACCCTCTCCGTGGGCCTGCAAAACAACTACTACGCCACCTTCTTCGGCAACCGGAACATCAACTTCAACATGGGCACCAACCCCGCGCCCACGCCCTCCTCAGGCACGGCCCTCCAGTGGGGTCCGACCTTCACCCAGGCCGCCACCGGCCGCGGCTCCGTCACCCAGCAAAGCTCGCACCGCGACAAGCTCGGCAACACCGCCGCCGCCAACCTCGTCTGGCGCTGGGACAGGGGCGACTGGAACGTCGACGCCGGCGCCAGCGTGGCCGTCTCCAAGACCTGGTATCGCGCGCTCGCCCGCGGGCACTTCGCCAACATCGCCACCACGCTGCAGGGCGTCACCAACCTCCGCGCCGACAACGCCCCCGAGCCCGGCATGACCTTCGCCGCCCGCGATGCCGCCGGCAACGTCATCAACCCCTACGTGCTCTCCAACTACCGCATCAACACGGCCACCAACGATCCCATCGACGGCAAGGCCAACATGAAGAGCGCGCGCCTCAACGTCAGCCGCTACTTCGGCCAGCTGTCGGTGCCCCTCACCGTGCGCTTCGGCGTCGACCGCCGCGTGGAGAGCCGCGACAACCGCCGCTACTCGGAATCCTACACCCACGTCGGCCCGGACGGTGTCGCCAACACCGCCGACGACAACGCGGCGCAATACCTCGACAACAATTACATCGGACAGAACCCGTATTTCGGTTCGCCCGCCCCCCAGTGGATCGACGCCTACGCCCTGGCCGCCGCGTTCCGCAGCAATCCTGCCTGGTTCACCATCAATCAGGTCACGGCCGAAGCCAACCGCATCAACAACTCCGAGCGCATCCAGGAAACCGTCACGGCCGGCTACGTGCAGGTCGAGGGCAAGCTCATGAACAACAAGCTCCGCGTCGTCGCCGGCCTGCGCTACGAATTGACCGAGGACGAGGGCGAAGGCCGCCTCTTCAACCCCGATGCCGTCTGGCAGCGCACCGCCACCGGCGCCTACGTCGATGGCGACCCCGTGGCGCCCGGCGTCCAGCGCGTCCGCCGCACCGACGCCGGCGCCGTCGGCTCCATGGAGGAGCTGCGCCTCACGCGCGTCGAACGCGGCTTTGTCGCCGAGAACGACTACGACAGCTACAACCCCAGCGTGCACCTGACCTACAGCGTCACCGACGACTTCCTCGTCCGCCTCGCCTATGCGCAGACTTTCGGCCGGCCCGACTACGCCAACATCATCCCGAACACCGACATCGACGAGAACGACGCCGACCCGACCACGCCCGGCTCCATGACCATCCGCAACACCGGCCTCAAGCCGTGGACGGCGGACAACTTCGACCTCTCGCTGGAATACTACTTCAAGAAGGGCGGCTATGTTTCGGGCGGCGCCTTCCTGAAGAAGATCAGCGATTTCTGGGAAACCCGCGGCGGCACGGTCGACGCCGCGCTCGCCGGCGAGCTGGGGCTGGATCCCCGCTTCATCGGCTGGGGCGTCAGCACCACCGTCAACGGCGGCGAGGCCAAGGTGGCGATCAGGACTTTCGACGACCTGCTCACCGCGCTCAAGAAACGGCACGACGACTTCCACGCCGCCGGCGGCCGCCTGTCCGACCACGGCTTGGAGACGGCCTTGGCCGAGCCGTGCACGCAGGCGGAGGCCGCCGCGATCTTCGCCACCGCCCGCGCCGGCACGGCCGCGTCACCCGCCGACTGGGCGAAGTTCGGCTCTTACCTCATGCTCGAGTTCGGTCGCTGGGACGCCAAGGCGGGCTGGACCAAGCAGCTCCACCTCGGCGCACTGCGCAACAACAACACCCGCCTGCTGAAGCAGCTCGGGCCCGACACCGGCTTCGACAGCATCGGCGACTTCCCGCAGGCCCGCGCGCTCAGCCGCTACCTCGACGCCCTCGACGCGACCGGCGAACTCCCGCGCACCGTGCTCTACAACCTGAACCCGGCCGACAACTACGTCTTTGCGACCATGATCGGCAACTTCCAGGACGGCTCGGTCGCCGGCAAGATGCAGTTCGGTTCCGGCTGGTGGTTCCTCGACCAGAAGGAAGCGATGGAGTGGCAGATGACGGCGCTGGCCAACCTCGGCCTGCTCAGCCGCTTCGTCGGCATGCTCACGGACTCGCGCAGTTTCCTCAGCTACACGCGCCACGAGTATTTCCGCCGCGTGCTGTGCAACCTCCTCGGCGCGGCGGTCGAGCGCGGCGAAATCCCGGACGACCGCGCCCTCGTCGGCGGCATGGTGAAGAACATCTGCTTCGCCAACGCCCGGACCTATTTTCGGCTGGGTTTGCACCCCGATTATCGTGGCTAACGCCGGGTCGGCACGATGCTTCAACGGGGCCGCGCTCTGAGGAGCGCGGAGATGAGGGGCACGCAGTATTCGACCATCAAGTCCGTCGTGCTTCAACGGGGCCGCGCTCTGAGGAGCGCGGAGATACGCGGTGCAGTTTGTCAGCGAACTCGGCCGGGCGGAGCTTCAACGGGGCCGCGCTCTGAGGAGCGCGGAGATGCCGAGCAGGTTAGGCAGCTCCTTGAGGAGAGCGCCGCTTCAACGGGGCCGCGCTCTGAGGAGCGCGGAGATGTTTCATGTTGGGTTAGGCGGTTCTGCGCGACGGTGAGCTTCAACGGGGCCGCGCTCTGAGGAGCGCGGAGATCGCGTGCTTCTTTCCGCGC
>CAZRNE010000040.1:0-23075 GCA_964601365.1 uncultured Opitutaceae bacterium
TTGTTGAGGTCGAGCGCGCAGAGCCAGTGGTTGCGGGCGGCGTCGAGCTGGTTGCCGTCGAGCGTGGTGCCGGGGGAGAGGATGCGGGTGAGCTGGCGCCTGACGAGCTTGCCGGCCTTGGCGGGCTCGGCCTGGTCGCAGATGGCGACCTTGCGGCCGGCGGCGAGGAGCTTGTTGACGTAGTTGTCGGCGGCGTGGAAGGGGATGCCGGCCATCGGGTAATCCTGCCGCCGGGTCAGCGTGATGCCGAGGAGGCGGGCGCCGACCTCGGCGTCCTCGAAGAACATCTCGTAGAAATCGCCGAGGCGGAAGAGCAGCAGGGTGTTCGCCGGGAGGCCGCGCTTGACCTCGAAATACTGCTGCATCATCGGCGTGAGTTTCTCGGACATGGGGCGGATTTCTTGAACCACGATGGCGCGAAGGGCACGAAGAAAATCAATCGAGGGGCGGTTGGTTTTCGCGCTGGTTTCCGGGCGCGGCGTGTGCTTCGTCTCGGGCGTGGCAAAACTCCATCATGTCGACCTGGGCGGGGCGGGGAAACCGCCGATGCTGGTGCTGCACGGCCTGCTCGGATCGTCGCGCAACTGGCAGACGACGGGGCGCGACCTGGCGGAGCACTTCCACGTCGTGGCGCTGGACGCCCGCAACCACGGGCGCTCGCCGCACAGCGAGGAGATGAGTTTTGCGGCGATGGCGGGAGACGTAATCGCGTGGATGGACGCGCGGAGCCTGGCGCGGGCGGACATCGTCGGCCACAGCATGGGCGGCAAGACGGCGATGCTGCTGGCCTGCCGGCACCCGGAGCGGGTCGCGCGATTGGTGGTGGTGGACGTGGCGCCCAAGAGCTACAGCTGGACCGGGCACCGCAACGAGTTCCTGGCGATGAACGAACTGAACCTGGCGCAGCTGACGAGCCGGGCGGAGGCGGAGGAGCGGTTCGCCGCGCGCGTGCCGGACCCCGGCATGAGGAAATTTCTCGCGACCAACCTCGAGCGCGACACCGAGGGGCGCTGGCGCTGGGCGGTGAACCTGAGGGTGCTGACGCGCAGGTTGCCCGAACTGGAGCAGGAGGGGTTGGCGGCGGACGACCGCTACGACGGGCCGGCGCTGTTCATTGTCGGGGGGCGGTCCAACTACGTGCACGACGAGGACCACGCGGCGATCCGCCGGCATTTCCCCGCGGCGCGGATTGAGGTGCTGCCCGAGGCGGGGCACAACCCGCACATGGACAGCCGGGAGGCGTTCGTGCGCGCGGTGCTGGACCGCTGAGATGCGGGTCGCCCGGCTTCAGGCCACGGGGCAGGGTTCGATGCGCCAGATGTCGCGGGCGTATTCGCGGATGGCCCGGTCGGAGGAGAATTTGCCCATGCGCGCCACATTGAGGATGGATTTGCGCGTCCAGCATTCGGTGTCGCGGAAGGCGGCGGAGACGCTTTCCTGGGCGGCGACATAGGAGGCGTAGTCCGCGAGCACGAGGTATTCGTCGTGTTCGGCGAGGTGGCGGATGATGGGGGCGAACAGTTCGCGGTCGCCGCCGGAGAAATGTCCGGAGGCGATGAGGTCGAGCACGGCGCGCAGTTCAGGATCGGCGGCAAGGACTTCAGCCGGGCGATAGCCTCCGGCCTTGCGCGCGGCGACCTCGGCGGCATCGAGTCCGAAGAGGAAGAAGTTGTCGGGGCCGACCTCGTCGCGGATCTCGATGTTGGCGCCGTCGAGGGTGCCGATGGTGAGGGCGCCGTTGAGCGCGAACTTCATGTTGCCGGTGCCGGAGGCTTCCTTGCCGGCGGTGGAGATCTGTTCGGAGAGGTCGGCGGCCGGATAGATGCGCTGGGCGGTCTTGACGCAGAAGTTGGGGAAGAAGACGACGCGGAGGCGGCCGTTGACGGCGGGGTCGGCGTTGACGACGGCGGCGACGGAGTTGACCAGCTTGATGATGAGCTTGGCCAAGCGGTAGCCGGGCGCGGCCTTGCCGCCGAAGATGCAGGTGCGGGGGGTGAAGTCGATCTCCGGGTTCTGCCGGAGGCGATGGTAGAGCGTGACGATGTGGAGCAGATTGAGGTGCTGGCGCTTGTATTCGTGGATGCGCTTGGCCTGCACGTCGAAGAGCGACGACGGGTCGACCGTGATGCCGGTGCGCTTGGCGATGAGGGCCGCAAGCGAAGCCTTGTTGGCCTGCTTGACATGCCGCCACTCGGCGCGGAAGCCGGCGTCATCCGCCAGCGGCTCGAGCCGGCGCAACTGGTCGAGATCGCGGACCCAGGCGGGGCCGATCCGGCGCGTGATGAGGCTGGAGAGACCGGGGTTGGCGACGGCCACGAACCGCCGCGGCGTGACGCCGTTGGTCTTGTTGGAGAATTTTTCCGGCCAGAGGTCGTGGAAGTCCCGGAGCACGGTCTCGGCGAGCAGGCGGGAGTGGAGGGCGGCGACGCCGTTGATGGCGTGGCTGCCGACGCAGGCGAGGTGGGCCATGCGGATGAAACGCTCGCCGGACTCGTCGATGAGCGAGAGCCGGCGGACGCGATCCTCGTCGCCGGGGAAGCGCGCGCGCACCTCGTCGAGGAAGCGGCGGTTGATCTCGTAGATGATCTCGAGGTGCCGCGGCAGGACGCGCGCGAAGAGCGGCAGCGGCCAGCGCTCGAGCGCCTCGGGCAGCAGCGTGTGGTTGGTGTAGGCGAAGGTCTGGCGGGTGATGTCCCAGGCCGCGTCCCAGCCGAGGGCGTGCACGTCGACGAGGAGGCGCATGAGCTCGGCGACGGCGATGGCGGGGTGGGTGTCATTGAGCTGGACGGCGTATTTCTGGTGCAGGCCGTCGATGGTCCCGAGCCGCTGGCGGTAGATGCGGATCATGTCCTGCAGCGAGCAAGACACGAAGAAGAACTGCTGCTCGAGTCGCAGCTGCTTGCCGGCCGGGGCCTCGTCGTTCGGGTAGAGGACCTTGGTGATGTTCTCGGAGGCGACCTTGTCGAGGACGGCGCCGTAGTAGTTGCCGGAGTTGAAGGCGGAGAAGTCGAAGGATTCCGTGGCCTCGGCCTTCCAGAGGCGGAGCATGTTGACGGTCTTGACGCCGCAACCCTGCATGAGGGTGTCCGAGGGCGTGCCAAGCACGATGCGGTCCGGGATCCAGCGCACGGCGTAGCGGCCCTGTTCGTCAAGGCCGGCCTCGGTGCGGCCGCCGAAGGGCACGACGAAGGCGATCTCCGGCCGCGCGATCTCCCAGGGGTATCCGAGACGCAGCCAACGGTCACTGCGTTCGACCTGCCAGCCGTCGCGGATCTCCTGGTCGAAGATGCCGAACTCGTAGCGGATGCCGTAGCCGATCGAGGGCAGCTCGAGCGTGGCCATCGAATCGAGGTAGCAGGCGGCGAGCCGGCCGAGGCCGCCGTTGCCGAGGCCGGGTTCGTCCTCTTCCTCGAAGATGTCGTCGGGATTCCAGCCAAGTTCATGGATGGCCTGCGTGAACGCTTCGAGGAGGCCGAGGTTGAAGAGGTTTTTCCGGAGCTGCGGGCCGATGAGGAACTCGGCGGAGAGGTAGATGGCGGTGCGGCTGGCGTTGGAGTAATACGACTTGGCGGTGGCGGCCCAGTTGTGCAGCAGATGGTCGCGGACGGCGTAGGCGACGGCGAGGTAGCGGTCGTGCGGCGTGGCCACCTCCGGGAAGCGCGCCAGCATGCAGAACAGTTTCTCCTCGATGGACCGCCGGATGGCGGCGACCTGGTCCGGGTTGACCGGGGTGGCCCGGCCGGAAGCGGCCGGCCGGGCTCGGTGGGCGGGAGTTTTTTTCATGGCGGCTTCGATGGGGATGAAACCGGCCGGGCGGCGTGGGGAACGCCTGGTCGTCGCACCGCCAAGGGCGGAGGCGCGCCACACGGTTAGCAGCGCGGATGGCCGAGGCCAAGACCAATCAGGCCGGGCGCCGTCCGCGCGCGGGCCGGCCCGGGGAGAAAAATCACTCCTTCGGGTAGTCGGGCCAGATGTCGCGGAGGAGGTCGACGCGCTGGGCGTAGTTGATGAGCGCGCCGGAGGGGGCGCGGACGATCTTGATCTCGCCCTGGATCATCTTGGCCTGGCCGATGATGTTGCCGGCGTTGAGGATGGCGACGACCTGGCCCTTGTCGTTGAAGAGCGGGCTGCCGCTGGCGCCGCCGGTCGAGCCCATGTTGTGATGCACGAGGAAGCGCTTCTCGAAGGTCGCCTGCGCGAGCCAGTAGTCGGTGTTGGCGGTGATGATGCCGGATTGCATGGTCGCGACCGGGCTGCGCACCTCGACGCCGCCGCCGGCGATGCCCTCCATCGGGAAGCCCATGTAGCCGACGCGGTAGCCGGCGTCGAGTTTCTCGAGCTCGGCGCGCGGCGCGATCTTCAGCACCTTGGGCGCATCCTCGTCGACGAAGAGGAGGCCGACATCGTAGCCGATGCCGCGCAGGGCGTGCGGCTTGCCCTCGAAGTTGATCTCATCCTTGCCGTATTTCGGGTGCACGACGGCGCGGGTGACCCGCAGGCGCTTGTCGGTGGTGCGGTTGATGACGACGTAGACGGCGACGCCTTCCTTGAGCATCTTGGGAATGTCCTCGGTCACGTGGGAATTGGTGGCAAAGACCCGCGGGCCGACGGCCCAGGCCGTGCCGAACGGGTCCGGCTTCCCGTCGTTGATGGTGGGGTGGACGATGGTGACGACACCGACGGCCTGCGCGTATTCCTTGGCCACCTCGGCGAGAGCCTGGTCCGAGGCCTTGCTGAAGAACGGGAGCTTGTCGCGGAAATACCAGCCGAGCGCGCCGAGCGAGCCCACGAAGAAGACCACGACGAGGGCGATGATGAGGCCGGCGTTGGAGGACGAGGCGGGGCGGGGCGCCGCGCCCGCAGGTGTAGCGGCGGGGGCTGCGGCGGCCATCGGGGGCGGCTCGGCAGTCGCCACCGGAGTGGAAACCGTGCGCGGTTGGGTCGAAGGGCCGGAGGGCGCCGGGGCCGCGGCCGCGGCGAAATCCACCTGGATCTTCGGGCCGCCCTTGCCGAGTTCGAGCACGGCACCGGGCGAGAGTTTTTCGAGGTTGATCTTGCGGCCCGAGAGGTAGGTGCCGTCTTTGCTGGCGTCCTTGGCCCACCAAGAGCCCTGCCGGTTCTCCAGAGTGAGATGCTGGCCGGAAACGGACTTGTCCCAGGTCGGGTCGAAGCGCACGTCGCAACCGGCATCGGTGCCGAGCGTGACGAGGTCCTTGTCGAAGGCGGACTTCTTGTTGCGGTCGAAACCGGTGAGGCGGGTGAGGGTGATCTGGGGCATGGGTGTGATGATTCGGGGAACCTACGGCAGGAGCCGTGCCAGTTGTGTGCGGGGGTGCGCGAACTTGGTTGGCGGGGCCGCGCCGCGCAAGCCTGCGCTTGCCGGCGGCGTGATGGCGCGCGGCATTTCACGCTTTCCGCTGGCATGGATATTGCCTTTATCGGGCGCGCTTTCACCCGCGCCTCATGGACGAACTCGACTTCGGAACAACCATCAAGGGCTTCCTCCCCGGCCAGAAGGTGCTCGGGCGCTACAAGCTCGACCGCATCCTGGGGCGCGGCGGCATGGGCGTGGTATGGCTGGCGCGCGACGAGGAATTGGACCGCGACGTGGCGCTGAAATTCCTGCCGGAAGTCGTTGCGCTGGACGCCGAGGCGGTGGTCGATCTCAAGCGCGAGACGCGCCGCAACCTCGACCTCACGCATGCGCACATCGTGCGCATCCACGATTTCGTGTCCGACAAACGCACGGCGGCCATCGCGATGGAATACGTGAAGGGCGCCTCGCTTGCGGCGTTGAAACTGGAGAGGCCGGGCCGCGTGTTCCCGGTCGCGGAGTTGCGGCCTTGGGTGGAGCAACTGCTCGAGGCCCTGCATTACGCACACACCAAGGCCAAGGTGGTGCACCGCGACCTCAAGCCGGCCAACCTGATGCTCACGGATGCCGGCGACCTGAAGATCACCGACTTCGGCATCGCCACGAGCATCACCGACAGCGTCTCGCGCGTTTCCAAGCAGGCCGGAGCCTCCGGCACTCCGGTCTACATGAGCCCGCAGCAGATGATGGGCGAGAAGGCGGCGGTGACGGACGACATCTATGCGGTTGGCGCGACCCTGTATGAGCTGCTCACGGGCAAGCCGCCGTTCTACTCCGGCAACGTCATCGTGCAGGTGCAGAGCAAGGTTGCGCCTCCAATCGCCGAGCGCCGGGCCGAGCTGGGTGTCGAGGGTGACCCGGTGCCGCCGGAGTGGGAACAGGCGATCGCCAGCTGTCTCGCGAAGGACTCCGCAGAACGCCCGCAGAGCGCCAAGGAGCTGGCAAAGAGATTGTCCGCGCCTGTCTCTGCACCCACGAGATCCACGCCCATCAAGACTCCACCGGCGGCGGCAGCGAGCCCCGTGACGGACAAGCGGCCCGGCAAGTCCGAGCGGGCCGTGCTCTGGGTGGGGTTGGCGATGGTAGCGGTGGCCGCGGCGGCCCTGACTTATCGCTATGGCTTTTTGCTCCCCGCCCAGGAAGAGGCGCGCCGTGCTGCGCAGGAGCTTTTGGACAAGGATGAGAGGCTGAAGAGGCAGAAAGACGAGGCCAACAGGGCGGTTGAAAAACCGGTCGCATTGCCCGGCCAGCGTCTGATCGTGGCTGATCTTGGCCTGGAGATGCTACCCATCGCAGCGGGCACGTTCCGCATGGGCACGGACTCCGCGGACGATGACCTGAATCTGGCGAAGCCGGTCACCCAAGTGACCATCTCCAAACCCTTCTGGCTCGGGCGCACCGAGGTGACGCAGCAGCAGTGGCAGACACTGATGGGCGCGAATCCCTCCAAATTCACGGCGCCCGCCAAACCCGTGGAGAGCATCACATGGGAGCAGGCGATGGAGTTCTGCGACAAGCTGACGACCCGAGAGCGTGCGGCGGGCCGGCTGCCTGCCGGCTATGTCTACCGGTTGCCGACCGAGGCACAGTGGGAATACGCCTGCCGGTCCGGCACGACCGGGCACCATGCCGGCGACTCCGATGCGATGGGTTGGAACCAGAACAATTCGAGTCGCTCGACCCAGCAGGTAGGCCAAAAGCAGGCGAATGCCTGGGGCCTGCACGATATGCACGGCAATGTCGCCGAGTGGTGCCTCGATTTCAAACACGGCCAATATCCGGGAGGCGCCGTGACGGATTTTGTCAGCCAAGGCGTCGCACGCACCAAGCGCGGTGGCAGCTGGAATGATCATCCCATCTCGACCGCCTCGTGGGCCCGCGCCTACGTGGCCTTCGACCCCAGCGATGAATTCACCGGGTTGCGGGTCGCCTTGGTGCCGGACGTGCCGTTGCCACAGCCGAAGGAGGAGTCACCCGCGGTTGTTACTGCCCAGCAACCGCGCGCCGGCCAGCCGTGGGAGAACAGCCTCGGGCAGAGGTTTGTGCCCGTGCCGGGGACGAACGTGCTCTTCTGCATCTGGGAGACGCGGGTGCAGGATTTTGAGGCTTTCGTGAAGGAGACGGGACACGATGCCACGCAGGGCATGTATTCGGACCAGGGAGATGGGTGGAAGCAGCAGGGAGACACGTGGCGGAGTCCTGGTTTCCCGCAAGGGCCGACGCATCCGGTGGTGGGAGTGAATCAAGCGGACGCGAAGGCGTTTTGCGAGTGGCTGACCAAGCGGGAGCGCGCGGCGGGCCGGCTGGGTCCGGACCAATCGTATCGCTTGCCGACGGACGCGGAGTGGGATGCCGCGGTGGGGAAGGCGGAGTTTCCGTGGGGCAACCAGTGGCCACCGCCGCGCGGGGCCGGCAACTACGCGGATGAAGCGGCGAAGCGCGGCCGCTACAAGACATGGACAATCATCTCCGGCTATGACGACGGATATGATGCGACCGCCCCGGTGGGCAGTTTCACAGCCAATGCGCACGGGATTTACGATTTTGGCGGCAACGTGTGGGAGCGTGTGGGCGACCGACAGCATGGGTTGCGGGACGCGTCGTTCCGCGGCCGCGATCGCGAGCTTCTCGCTTCCTCCTACCGCAACTCCTACGGCGACCGCAGTTACGACATCGGTTTTCGCGTGGTGTGCGCGATCGGGTCAGTCGCAAGAGTGCAGGTGAGTGCTGCCGCCAAACCAGTAATCGGCGCGAAATGGACAATCCCTGACTTGCATCTGGATCTGATTCCCATTGCTCCCGGCACCTTTCGAATGGGCAGCATCTCCGGTGGTAACGATGATGAGCGCCCGGTCACAAGTGTAACAATCACTAGACCGTTCTGGATGGGGAAGACCGAGGTCACGCAGGCCCAGTGGTCAACAGTGATGGGGAGCAATCCCAGCAGTTTTATAGACGACAGCATGCCTGTGGGACATGTGCGCTGGGACGAAGCGATGGAATTCTGTCGTAAGCTCACGGAGCGGGAGCGGGCGGCGGGTCGTCTGCCGGAGGGGTATGCCTACACACTGCCGACCGAGGCCCAGTGGGAATACGCCTGCCGCGCGGGCACAACTGGAGATCATGCAGGTGATCCCGCCCGGCTGGCATGGTCTCATGAAAACAGCAGGGGCAACATACGACCCACCGGCATGAAACAGGCCAACAATTGGGGCTTGCATGACATGCACGGCAATATGGGGGAGTGGGTCTTGGATCGGTATCATTATCCCGGTGGAAACGTAACCGATCCCATCGGAGAGTTAACCGGGACCTCGCGAGTATATCGCGGTGGCTCGGTAAATAATGGTGTAGCTGGTTGCCGTTCGGCTGTTCGCCACTGGGCGGTCCCGGAGTTTCACGGTGACAATGTCGGCCTCAGGCTGGCTCTCGTCGCCGATCGCGCCCGGTAATGGCCGGTCCCGGCGCCCGTAGTGTTATGAGAGGCAGTGCGTGGGGAAACGCTGCGGGCAACTGTCGTTCCGGCCGTCGTAGCGGTTATTGGTCGGACGGCGGTTTCAGCCACAAAGTTTTCCGTCTGGCTCCCGCGCCTTCGCGTTAACCGTTGGAATACAATCGTGTGAAGTGCTGGCAGAGTCCGCTCAGCTTTCCAGCTTGAGCCGCCAGGTGCGGGAGCCGAGGCGGAGTTGCTGGCCGGAGGCGAGGGGGACGATCTCGCCGGGGCGCAGCGTGGTGTGGTCGACCTGCACGGCGCTGTTGTTGGCGGTGGTCTCGATCCAGAAGCAGCCGCGGAAATGATGGATGCGGCCCTGCACCTCGGCGAGGGCGGGGTCGGCGAGTGAGAGGGCGTTGGAGCGGCTCGTGCCGAAGGAGGCGTCGCTGAGCAACCAGAAGGCGTTGAGCGGCTGGGCGTCGGAGGAGACGACCTCGAAGCGCACCGCGCCGCGCTGGGGCAGGGGGGCGGTGTCGGGTCCGGCCCACTGGCGCAGGTTGGCGATGACGGGTCCGGCCTCGGAGGCGGGGGCGATGCGGTCGAAGTCCACCTCGACGGCGCCGGCGAGCAGGAGGCGGCCCTGGCGCGGGAGCGCGGTGCCCTTGTCGTCGAGCGGGATGTTGTCGAAGAGGGTGCCGTTGGCGCTGGCGTAGTCGCTGATGACGATGCCGTCGGCGGTCAGCTCGGCGATGGCCTGCACCTTGCTGACGCGCTTGGATTTCTCGTCGTTGCTCGGGTTGCGGGGCAGAACCCAGGCGATGAAGTCGGCCTCGGCGCGGGCGCGACCGAGGCGGAATTGCGGGCGGGCGACGAGGCGGAAGGGCAGGGGCGGCTCGGGCACGCCGACGGGCTCCAAGGTGCAGACGGTGGCGGGCTGCACGGTGGCGAGGTGGCCGGGCGGGATGCGCAGGCCGCCGGTCGCGCCGCGCACGGCCATGTTGATGTGGCTGACCTCGTAATCCAGCTCGAGCGGGATGCGCTGGAAGTTGTCGGGCAGCTCGATCTCGAGCAGGTCGTTGAGGGTCTTGATCGCGCCCTTCTCGATGAGGTTGCTGATCTGGACGTCGCCGTATTCGGCGCCGAGGGCCTGGTTGGCGCCGCCGCCGGTGTTGCTGTTGATGTCGCTGATGTTGATGACGACGTTCGAGTTTTCCGGCGTCTTGTAGATGCGGAGCGGGCGCTGGCCGCGGAAGGCGTAGCGCTGGCCGCCCTGGTCCCAGGCCACGGCGAGCTGGAGGATGAAATTGCCGGAGCGCGCAGCCTCGACCTCGGCGAGCAGGTCGGATTTGGCCGTCGGGGCGAGCCGGCGGACGCGCAGGAGCGTCTCACCCTGCAAACCGCGCGAGCTGACGTAGATTTCGGCGTTCTCGATGGGCGTGACGCCTTCGTTGACGACGCGGAAGCCGATGGTGCTGACGTTGCCGTCGACGAGTGCGTGGTTGAAATTGACGTAGAGAGCGAAGGGGCATTCGCCCTCTCCGAATGGGGAGCGCGTCAGGCGGGCCGGGGACGACGAGGCCACAAACGCCGGCGCAGAGGCGGGTGCGGCAGGTGCGGGCGGGGGCGCAACCGGTCGCGGCGGCAGGCTGGCCGGGGCGGGCTGCGATGCCGGAGCCGGAGTGGAGCGGGAAGGGGTTGTCACCGGTTCAGACTTGGTTTCGACCGGGGGCGCGACCGTGGATTCTTGCGCCGAGCTGCTGCGGGACACCTGAGTGGCTGCGCCGGTCGGATGCTCGACCGTCTCGGCGACAGGGCTCGAGGCAGTGCCACAGACCGGACAAAAACGGCTCTTGGGGGTCAGGGCGGTTTGGCAGGAGGGGCAGGTGCGGGACATGCGGGGTGTGCTGGGCATAGGCCATACCAATTCCGCGGATAATTCCAGTCTGCTTTCTCGCCGGACCCGGCGCTGAGGCCGAACGGCCCTTGCGTGTCAAACCTCTCCGCACGCGCTTCCCGCTAAAATCATCTCGCCGTTGGCACGGCGAATGCCGTTAGCTCGGCATGATGACACCCCTCAGCCTTCGCCCCTACCGGCAGATGAGTGCGTTTTGGGCCGCCGCATTCCTCGCCCCGTTCGTTGCCGCCCAGCCCGCGCCCGGTTCCGTCGAGGACCAGCAGGTGCGCGTCCAGATCACCGAAGTGGGTCTGCTGCGCACTCTCGTCATGGTGGACGAGGCCTCGACCGACATGCACCAGAAGCTGGTCGCCGAGCTGATCAAGCGCGACTTCTCCGTGCATGAGTCGCCGCAGTTCGCCTCCAGCGGCATCACGACGCAGGAGATGTCCGCGGCCGGCGAGGCGGCCGGCGCCGACCTCGTCATCTACGCCAACGTCACCGACCAGGAGATCGACAACTACGCCGGCGGCGTGAGGTATTCCGCCGAGGCCTCGATCAAGGTGATCAACCGCGTCACCGGCCGCACGCTGGCCTGGAACGACCCGGAGGAGATCCGCGGCGCGCGCTCCAACAAGGCCGACCGCGCCCGCAAGGACGCGCGCACCAAGGCCATCAACCACGGCCTCAAGGGCGCCGTGGAGCAGATCCTCGCCAGCGCGCACAAGATGGTCGTGCACCGCGCGGTCATCGTGAACGTCTTCAGCGACAGCGCGCTGCTCGCCATCATGGAATACATGGGCAAGATGGAGGGCGTCTACCACGTCCGCCGGCTCGAGTTCGACCGGAAGACCAACGAGGCCCTCATCGAGATCATCGGCTCGCCGCGTTCGCAGACCTACTGGCGCGCCTACCTCGAGAAGCTGCCCAAGACCAAGGTCAACGTGCAGGTGACCGCCAACGACGGCCTGCGCAACAAATACCCCTCCTGGTTCCAGCCGCCCGCCAACTGAAAAAATTTCCCGCCCCACCATGAAAGCACGCCTTTTGCTCCTTACCTGCCTGTGTTTCGCCGCGAGCCTGTCGGCGCAGACCGCCGCCAAGCCGGCCGCCGCCGCGGCTCCCGCCGGCCCGGCGCTCAAGCCCGTCGACTTCAAGTCCGATCCCGCCGCCATGGAGTTCGCCAAGCAGGCCGGCACCCGTGCCATCGGCGAGTGGATGCGCGAATTCGTCGGCAAGCAGCTCGGGCCGAAAACCTTCGCCGTGGTCCCGTTCTCCGGCGACATCGACAAGGGCTACTTCACCGACGCGGCCAGCAGCGAGTTCTCCAACGTCATCCTCGGCACCGACTTCAGCCTCTACACCTCGATGAACGACCCGATCCTGCAGAAGCTCAACGAGGAGATGATGCAGGAGCTCGACGCGCCCGACCGCACCGACATCTTCGACGAGGCGACCATCCAGAAATTCCGCCGCGTCAACGTGCAGGGCCTGATCGTCGGCCGCATCGCCGGCATCTACTACGCCGAGAAGCCCACGCAGAGCGGCGTGCAGGTGGAGGGCTTCGAGCAGAAGGCCATCCAGGTGCGCGTCATCATCCGCGCCTACGAGAATTCCACCGGCCGCATCCTTTGGGGCGCGGAGAAGGTGGCCGCGGTCGACATGCCGATGGGCAACATCGTCGTGAAACGCGACTGGATCATGAACGCCCTCCTTTACGGCGGCGGCGGCCTCGGCTTGCTGCTCCTGCTGTTCATTGTGCACCGGATGCTGCTCGGGGCCAACCGGCCGCGCTGATCGTCCGCCCCATGTGCGCACCGAGAGCGCTCCGCCCGCTCGCGGCGATCGTGCTGCTTCGCGCCATGGCGGCCGCCGCTCCGGGTGACTGCGAGCGATTCTGAGCCATGGACGACCTCGACCTCGGCGTGACCATCAAGGGCTTTGCGCCCGGGCAAAAGGTGTTCAACCGCTACAGCCTGGTGCGGATGCTCGGACGAGGCGGGATGGGGGTGGTCTGGCTGGCGAAGGACGAGGAGCTGGGCCGCGAGACGGCGCTGAAGTTCCTGCCCGAGGTGCTGGCGATGGACCGCGCGGCCGTGCAGGACATGAAGCGCGAAGTGCGGCGCGCCATCGACCTCGCCCATCCGAACATCGTCAAGATCCACGACTTCATCACCGACGGGCGCACCGCCGCGGTTTCCATGGAATACATCGCCGGTGGCACGCTCTCGTCGTTGCGGGTCGACCAGGCCGGGCAGGTCTTTTCCGTCGAGCAACTGGTGCCGTGGGTGAAGCAGCTCTGCGCCGCGCTGGACTATGCGCACCAGGACGCGGAGGTCGTGCACCGCGACCTGAAGCCGACGAACCTGATGATCGACAAGCGGGGCCGGATGAAGGTGCTGGATTTCGGCATCGCCGCCTCGATTTCCGACAGCGTCTCGCGCGTCTCCAAGCAGGCCGGCAGCTCCGGCACGCCTGTCTACATGTCGCCGCAGCAGATGATGGGCGAGGATCCGGCCGTGACCGACGACGTGTATTCGGTCGGCGCCACGCTCTACGAGCTTCTGACCGGCAAGCCGCCGTTCCACTCGGGCAACATCCTGCTGCAGGTGCAGAGCAAGGTGGCCCCGCCTTTGAACGAACGCCGCAAGGCGCTGGAACTGCCGCCCGTGCCCGCCGCGTGGGAGGAGACGATCGCCGCCTGCCTCGCGAAGGAGCCCGCGCAGCGTCCACGTTCCGCGGGAGAGATCGCGGTGCGGCTCGGGCTCGAATCCGCATCATTCGCTCCCCGGACGCCGTCCGTGCCCAAACCTGTCGCGACGCCCGAGCCGCCCGAGGTCAACCCGCCCGCGCCGCCGGTGATCCCGGGCAAGCCGCTTGCGCTCGGATCGGAAATCTCCGGCCTGCGCCGGTGGGTGCTCGCCCCGTTGGCCGGCGCAGCCCTGCCCATGCTGGCCCTGTATCTGGCGGTGGCGCAACATTCCACCAACGCGGGCGCCCTGGACCCTGAGTCGTTGCTGGTCGGACTCATTGTCTATGGACTGTCCTATTTGCCCGCCCTGTTGTTCGTGGCCCGGTTGATGGGCTCCCGTCCGAAGCAATCGGGGATGTTCGCGCTGGGTTGCGCGGTCTTTGGGGCCTTGGCCGGATTCGGTCTCGCGATGAGCGCGGAGGCGCCGGACGCGTGGATCGTGCCGTGCACGATCGCCACCAGCCTGGCGTGGGCCTTGTCGGGACATTGGATGCATCGGCTGGCCTTGGGGCGGCCGGTGGACGCGCCCCCGGACCACTTTTCAGGTCTGCCGGCGATCGGTGCGGCCAGCCTGAGCGTGATCCTGTTCTTCGGAGGCCTGCTGCCCGATGCGATCAACGAAGCCGGCCGGGAACGCCGGGAGCAGTATGAGCGCGAGCAACGCGCACAACGGGAGCAAAGGGAGCTGCAGGAACGGCAGGAGGCGGAAAAGAGGGCCGCGGCCGAGCGGCAGGAGCAGGAACAACGCCTGGCCGACAAGCGCGCGGCGGCGGTCACGCAGGTCGGCGCCGCGTTCGCCATGGTCTTTGGCCGCGAGCCGACCGAGTCCGAAAAAGAAAAATGGGTCGGCCTGGTCGTGAACACGCCCGAGCCTTGGCAGGATGCCCTGCTGCGGACCGCGATGCGAACCTCGGATGAGGGCAAGCGCGGCGGCCGCCTCTTGGTGCCGCAGGAGTTTCCGACGATCACGGAGGCGATCAACAACGCCGTGGACGGCAATGTGGTCCAGGTCGCCGAGGGGACTTACCGTGAACCGATCTACATCAACAAGAACATCGACCTGATCGGGGCCGGCCGGGCGCGCGTCATCGTGGAGAACAGCCACGAGAACGCCGTCATCCACATCACCGGCACGCAACGCTGCACGGTGAGCGGCTTTACCTTCCGGCACCTCGGGACGAGCGAGGCAAACAGCCGCGCCTCCGCCGTCTCCATCAACGAGACCACCGTCACCTTCCGGGGCAACGCGGCGCAATCGTCCAACGGCAACGGCATCCACGTGAAGGGCGCCGGCCAGGTCACCCTCACGGGCAACCACGTGCAGGCGGCGCGCTGGATCGGCATCGCCCTCTACGGCGGCACGACCACGGTGATCACGGACAACGACCTGGTGGGCAACACGCAGCAGGGCCTCGCGGTGCTCGAACCCGTGGCGAGCGCCCGGATCTCCGGCAATCGCGTCACCAAGAACCAGATGAACGGCATCTGGCTGGTGGACGGCACCAACGTGATGTTATCCGACAACCGGGTTTCCCAGAACGGCCTGGGCGGGGACGGCTTCGGCGGCATCGGCATCGGGGCCGGCACGCCGGAATTGTCCGGCAACATCTCCCGGGACAACAAGGGCGCCGGCATCTGGTGGAACCAGGAAAAGGCCGCGCCCCGGATCCGCGCCGACAACTACAGCGACGGCCAGGAGCTGCCGCGTCGCTGAGGCCCCGCCCATTTTCCTCTCGCGGCTGGCACGCCGCCTGCCCATAACCGGGCCGGTTCCCCTCGCCCCATGGACGACCTCGATTTTGGCGCAACCATTCGCGGTTTTTCCGCCGGACAGCGGGTGTTCCAGCGCTTCGTGCTTGAGCGCATCCTCGGCCGCGGCGGCATGGGCGTGGTCTGGCTCGCGCACGATGAGAAGCTCGACGAGCCGGTGGCCCTGAAATTCCTGCCCGAGGTCGTCAAGCTCGATGCTGTCGCGCTGGGCGACTTGCGCAAGGAGACCAAGCGCGCGCGCCAGCTCACCCATCCGAACATCGTGCGCATCCACGACCTGTTGGAGGAGCCCCACATGGCCGCGATCGCCATGGAGGCGGTGGACGGCACGACGCTTTCCCAGCTGCGGATGGAGCGTCCGGCCCAGGTCTTCGGCGTGGCGGAAATCTCCGGCTGGCTGTCCCAACTGGCGGCCGCGCTCGACTATGCGCACCATGACGCCCGCGTCGTGCATCGCGATCTCAAGCCCGCGAACATCATGCTCGACCGCCGGGGACGGCTCAAGGTCACGGACTTTGGCGTGTCGCAGAGCCTGACGGACAGCGTTTCCCGCGCTTCCGCGCAGAAGAGTTCCTCCGGCACGCCGGCCTACATGAGCCCGCAGCAGATGCTCGGCGAGCGGGCGGCGCCGACGGACGACATCTACGCGCTCGGGGCCACCGTCTACGAATTGCTGACCGGCAAGCCGCCCTTCCACTCGGGCAACATCATCCTCCAGGTGCAGTCGGTGACCCCGCCGCCGATGGCCCAGCGGCGCGCCGAGCTGGAGAAACCCGCCGAGGTGATCCCGCCGGAATGGGAGACCGCCATTGCGGCCTGCCTCGACAAGAGCGCCGCCCGACGCCCGCGCAGCGCGGGCGAGTTGCTGCAGAGGCTCGGCCTCGCCGCTGGCGTTGCACCGGTGGAAATCACCGATGATGCGCTGCCGGTCGCCCAGCCCGAGGGAGCGCCGGTGGCGGTCGAGTTGGATGGTGCGCAGCGGCTGGAATTCCTGCCCGTGCCGGCCGGAGAGTTCGTGCTCGGCAGCCCAGCCGAAGAGCCGGGACGTTATGATGACGAATCGCCCCGCACCCAGGTGCGGATCAGCCGGGCGTTTTGGTTGGGGAAGACTCCCATCTCGCATGCGCAATGGCGCGCCGTGATGGGCTCCGGGCTGATCGACCAGGTCCGTCTCGCGCTCGAGGACGACCGGGAATACAGCATCGACGGCAAGAACCAGACCCAGCGCGCCTACTGGGGCATGGCCCGCGATGCCGACCCGGCCCGGATGCTCGGCCCCAAGGGCGATGACGTGGTCATGCACTATGTCTCCTGGGAGGATGCGCGCGAATTCTGCCGGCGGCTGACCGAACGCGAGCGCGCAGCCGGCCGCCTGGCCGCCGGCCTGGTGTTCGATCTGCCGACCGAAGCGGAATGGGAATACGCCTGCCGGGCCGGCACCCGCACCGCGACCCCGGCGGGCCCCATCAAGATTGCCGGCGCCATGAACGCGCCCGTGCTCGACGCGATCGCCTGGTATGGCGGCAACAGCAGCGTGCGCTTCAGCGGCGAGGGCTGGGACACGGCCAATTGGAAGGAGAAGCAATACCCGGGCGGATCCGCCGGCCCCCGCAACGTCGGCCTGAAGCGGCCCAATCCGTGGGGCTTGCACGACATGCTCGGCAACACCTGGGAGTGGTGCCTCGACCTCTATGCGAAATATCCCGGCGGTGTCGTGGTCGACCCCATCGCCTCCGGCGAACTCTCCAGCCGTGTCTGCCGCGGCGGCGCGTGGAACTCCCCCGCGCGTGACTGCCGCGCGGGTGCCCGCAATTGGCTGCACGGCGGAGTGCGGCGCTCCTCGATCGGATTCCGCGTCGCGCTCGTCGCCGAGCGCACCGCGCCAATGCCCCCGCCGCCCGCGCCCGGTGAAACCAGCATGGCTGACACAGAGCAATACCCGTCGTCACCCGCAAGCGGCCGGGCCTGGCGAGTCACCCTCGCCGGAGGCACGGTCCTGCCGATGCGCTGGATGCCGCCGGGGGATTTCGTGATGGGCAGCCCCGAGGGCGAGGCCGGCGCCTACGACGAGGAGGGGCCGCGGCTGGAGGTGCGGCTGACGCACGGTTTTTGGCTGGGCCGCACCCCGGTCACGCAGGGCCAATGGCGCGCCGTCATGGGCGGTTCGCCGAAAACCCAGGTGGCCAAGTTCCTCGCCGACACACGCCAATACAAGCTCGGCGACAAACAGCAGACACTGCGGGAATATTGGGAATTGCCCGCCGACACCGACCCCGGATCCCGCGTCGGCGACGAGCTCAGCGGCCTGCCGAT
Organism: uncultured Opitutaceae bacterium; assembly: GCA_964601365.1. Classification (GTDB taxonomy): domain Bacteria; phylum Verrucomicrobiota; class Verrucomicrobiia; order Opitutales; family Opitutaceae; genus Didemnitutus. Next base: position 17,537 of record CAZRNE010000040.1, read on the forward strand.
GTATTATGTCACGTGGTCCGATGCGATGGACTTCTGCGCGAAACTGACGGAAATGGAGCGGGCGGCGGGCCGGTTGCCTCCGGGTTACGAATATACGCTGCCGACCGAGGCCCAGTGGGAGTATGCCTGCCGCGCCGGCACCACCGCGGCCACCTACGCCGGCGACATCGAGATCCACGGCGACTGCCATGCGCCGGTGCTGGATGGCATCGCCTGGTATTCGGGCAACAGCAGCGTAGGCTTCAACGGCATCGGCTGGGACACGTCGAATTGGATCGACAAGCAGTATCCGGGAGGACGGGCGGCTCCGCGCCTGGTGGCCGCCAAGGAGCCCAATGCCTGGGGCCTGCATGACATGCTGGGCAACGTCTGGGAATGGTGTTTTGACGGCTACTGGAAATATCCCGGCGGCAAGGTGACCGACCCGGTGGGCAACCCTGAAGGAGCGACGCGCATCAGCCGCGGCGGCGCATGGAACGGCAAGGCGCGCGATTGCCGCGCCGCCTGCCGCAACTGGACGTGGAGTTATCTGCCCAATTACAACATGGGTTTCCGCGTGGCGCTCGCACCCGTTTTGCCGCGGCCCGCTGCGCTGCCGGAAAGGGCTGGCGCACCCGCAGCGCCGCCGGCGGCCCCGCCGACCATCATAGGCGGCAGCACCGTGCTGCGGAAGGAAGAGCCTCGGGCGCGGGACAAATTCCTCATTTTGGCCTTGGTGATGGCCGTCATCCTTGCACTCGCGTTCATCGCGGCGGCGCTCCACTCAAGATCTGCTCCGGGAGCGCGGACCGGAGCCTCCGCAGAGCCGCCCGTTGATGCCGCCCAGCCGGCGGCGGGCGATGAACGCCGGGAGAATCGCAGCATGGAATACCGGGCCCCGGGCCGGATGTATGTGGGTTCCGGCGCGCCCCTGAGTTCAGCGAGACACATTACCTGGAGCAAAGATGCCCTCTATATCACCGGTGAGATGAACGACGGGGCCAAGGGGGTGGTGCGGGCGCGGTTCCAGGATTACGGAGCGGCTGAGCGACTTTTTGCGGCGACGAACCCACACGGCATCGCAGTCGGCCCTTCGCATGTGTTCTGGGTTGAGCCTGATAGCGGACCGGAGCAGGACACGCAAATCTGGCACGCCCTGCTCGACGGTTCAAGAGAGCCGTCGCCCTTCATGACAGCCTCGGCCCTCCCCTCGGTGGCGCACTTGCTGAAGCGGGGTGGCGCACTGGCGCTGCGGGACAACAAGCAGCAGATCGCGCTCATTGCGCAGGACGGCGGCGCTGCGCTCGCCCTAAGTCTGACCGGCGGGACATCCTATGTGCTTGTTGATGCGGGGGCACCCGGGACAGACAACCTGAGCTATCAGCGGGCGATCGCCAGCGACAAGGCCAACGGTTTTGTCTACACCGGCTCGGCCGACCCCGAGTCATACATCCCGGCCGTCATGCACCTGCCGAGGAGCGCCCTGACGGCAACTACCGTCTGGTCTGGCGCGCCCTTGATCGAACCCTTCGATGTGACCTGCGTGGGCGGAGTCCTGTTCATTTCCGATCCTGCGGCGGGCGCCATCTGGTGCTGCCCGTTGGAAGGCGGGCCCATGCATCGGCTGGTGCTCGATGGCATCACACCGACCCGCCCCGCCGGTCTGACCTCTTCCGATGACCGGCTCTATCTGGCGGACGCCGGCGATGGTTCGGTCTATTCCATCGGCGACCTGCCAAGCGTCGCCCAGTTGCTGTATGGTCACTATGCGGGCGACCCGGGCATTATCTGGGAAAATGGCGCATTCGGTTATCTGGCGCTGATCGCGGGGGCTGGCGGGACGGCGACCTCCGATGAAGTGGTGACGCTCCGCTATATTGCCTACTTGTCCGATGGCACGGTCGTGGGTGGAGGCACGGGTAGCCGCGGACTGTTGAAGGGCAAACCGGAGAACTTCGGCCCCGCCATCGCCACAGGGCTGAAACTGGGGGGCAAGGGGGCCAAGATGCGGTTGCTCGTCCCGCCTCGCCTGGGCAGCAGCCAACTGTGTGATGGAACACCTCCGCCGCCCCGTGGCGCCGGTGTCATTGTCGATCTCGAGATCGTCGATATCCGGTCCGACAAATGAGGCCCGAAACCTGGCTCAGGCCCGCGTGACCAGGCCGGCCGCCTTGGCCGCGGCCTCGATGGCCTCGCCGGCGGCGATGCGTTCCTTGGCGACCAGCAGGCGGTCGAGCGGCGGCTCCAGCAGACCGTGCAGGCGCTCAAGCACGGTGGTGGAAGGGGCGCAGATGCGCATGGAACGGCCGCCGGCCAGGCGAACCTCGATCGCCTCCAGCACGCCGGCGTCGTTTTCATTCCGTGCGCCATAGCCCCAATGACTGGATTTGGTGCAGGCGCGGGCAAACAAAACGTCCTCCCACGGAACCGGACGCCCCGTCCCCGCCGAGTCCGCCACCACCAGGCCATCGGAGCGCAGCTCGATGTGGCCCTGGTTGCGTTGGCGCCACCAGTCGGCGGAGGTATGCCAGATGGCAAACACGCCGATGATCCAAGTCCACGTAACCAGATTTTCGGCGAATGACCGGTCCTCCAATCCGAGGCTGTAAAAGGTGATCCCGACCGCGGTCGCGGCCAGGCCGGCCGGGATCCAGAACGGCATCGTCCAGGAGCGGAAGACCGCGGGCTCGGCGAAGCGCCGCCGCTGGAACTCGGCCAGGCCCGCCGCGATGCGCTGCGGCAGGCGGAATTCGATCTCACGGTAATCGAGGATCGCATTTTGCAACCGCTCGACGGACAGGTCGAAGATGCCCCACGGGATGCTGAGCTTGCCGCGATCAGTGAAGATGAACAATTCCTTCGAGTGCACGACACCGTTTGTGCTTTGGCTGAACACCTGCGTGCCCTCGTAGGCGTTCCACGGGATGTCCCACATTTCGATCCGGTGGAAGGGGAGAAGGCAGCGGAGCAAGCCCACGTCGGCCCATTTGCGCACATGGATGCCGGACGGCGAAAGCATGACGACGGGACGGATGCGGAAAGCGTGCAAATTGCGGGCGACCAGGCAAAGCCCGGGCCACAGGAAGACCAGGCTGAGTCCGCCGATGCCGAGCATTTCCTCCTGGCTGACCTGCCGCTCGTCGGTGAGGAGTCCGAAAAGCAGCGCGAAGCCCATGCTGCCGACGCCCAGTCCGACGGCGATACGCAACAAGCGTGACACAACACCGCATCGGGCGATGATCGCCGGCTGGATCGGGGTGCTCACCCCTTCAGCTTGGCAGGTTCCTTCGACCTCGCAAGCCACAAGCCGGTGCTCGACCGCGGCGACTTTTGCCTTTCCGCTGGCACGGGAAGTGCCTTGATGGCGTTCCTATTCCGAATGAGCGAAGCACTCGACCTGGGCGCGACCATCCGCGGTTTCACCCCCGGACAGAAGCTCTTTGCCCGCTATCACCTGCAACGCATCCTCGGCCGGGGCGGCATGGGCGTGGTGTGGCTGGCCCGCGACGAGAAGCTCGAGCGCGATGTCGCCCTGAAGTTCCTGCCGGAATTCGTGAAGAGCGACCGCGCCGCGATGGAAGACCTCAAGCGCGAGACGCGGCGCGCCCTCGAGCTGACCCACTCCCACATCATCCGCATCTACGATTTCGTCGAGGACGCGCACACCGCCGCGATCGCGATGGAATACGTCCCGGGCGACACGCTCTCCAACCGGCGGATGGACCGGCCCGGGCAAGTCTTTGAACCGGCCGATCTCGGGCGCTGGGTCTGGCAGCTATGCGAGGCGCTGGCCTACGCGCATGACAAAGCGCGCATCGTGCACCGCGACCTCAAGCCCGCCAACCTCATGCTTGACGCGCACGGCGACCTCAAGGTGGCGGACTTCGGCATCGCCCGGTCCATCTCCGACAGCGTCTCGCGGCTTTCGGCGCAGGCGGGTTCCTCGGGGACGCCGGCCTACATGTCGCCGCAGCAGATGATGGGCGAGAAACCCGACGTGACCGACGACATCTACTCGCTCGGGGCCACGCTCTACGAGCTGCTCACGGGCAAGCCGCCGTTTTTCTCGGGCAACCTCATCGCTCAGGTGCAGGCCAAGGTGCCGCCCGGCATCGCGGCGCGCCGCGAGGAGATGGGCGTTGCCGGCGCACCGGTGCCTCCGGCCTGGGAGGAGACCATCGCGGCTTGCCTCGCCAAGGAGGCCGCCCAGCGGCCGGCCAGCGCCCGCGACGTGGCCCGGCGGCTCGGGCTCGGCGCCGGCGTGAGCGCCGCGCCGTTCCCAACGGCACCGGCCACCACTCCCCCGCGACCGGTGGCGAAAGTGACGGAGAAACCACCGGCCCCGGCCCGGGCGCCCAACGCGGGCAAACTGCTGCTGCTCGGCGCCATGGCCGCCGGCCTCATCCTGGCGGCCGCGCTGGGCTATTACTACGGCGTCCACCGGCCGCGCGAGGAGACGGCGCGGCGCGAGGCGGAATCCGCGGCCCGCGAGGCGGAGCGGCTGGCGTCGGAACGCGCGGTGGCCGACCTGCGCACCCGCATCGCCGCGGGCCAGGCGACGCGGGCCGAGCTAGAGGTCATCGCGCGCGAGCAGACGATGCGCGGCGCCGTGGCGCGCGAGCAGCTGCAGGTGTTGCAGCGTGAGCAGGAGCTGGCTGAGCAGCAGGCCAGGCAGGTCGTGCTCGTCGCGCTGGAGCGCATGGCCGACAATTCCCCCCGCAGCGTCCTGGATGAATTGGAACAGCAGGTCCGCACCTATCTGGCCGCGGCACCGGAGCGCTTCCGCGACGAGGTGTTGAAGAACTGGGAACGACGGCGCTCCGCCTGGCTGGCCCACGAGGCGGCGAACCGGCCCGGCTCCCTGCTGGTCGAGACCGAACCCGCCGGCGCGACCGTCACCCTTTATCCGCGCAACGAGCGCAAGAGCAGCCCGGCGTTCTTCAAGGACCTGAAACCGGGTGAGGTCAGTTTCCGGGTGGAGAAAGACGGCTACGAGGCGCAGGATGTGCCCTTCACGATCAAGGCCGGCACCGATCACCGGGCCGACCTGCTCCGGCTTGCGCCGCTCTACGGCGGCCTTTCCGTCACGAGCGATCCCCCCGGCCTCATCGCGGTCATCGAGGGTAACGGACGGCGCCATGAGGGGCGCACGCCCTTCACCCAGGGAAACCTGCCGCCGGGGACCTACCGGGTCGCCTTCCAGCGCGATTCCTGGCAGCCCGTGTCCCGGAACGTCACGGTGGAGAAGGGTCGTGATGCGGTCGCCAACGCCTCCCTGCGCGGCCACACCCTGGAGATAAACTCCGTCCCGGCCGGGGCGGCGGTGAGCATCGACGGCCGGCCGGCGGGCGTCGTCCCGCTCCGTTTCAACGAGATGGAGCCGCGCAGCTACCGACTTGAGTTTTCGCTGGAGGGCCACGAGCCGCAGGTGCGCACGCTCAACCTCGCCCGCGACGAATCGCTGAGCGTCACCCTGTCCGAGACCCCGGGTTACCGGCTGCTGCGCGCGCTCAGCGCGCACGAATGGCGCACCGAGGCCTGGGGCGGCTGGGCCAACCTC
>CAZRNE010000041.1:0-18923 GCA_964601365.1 uncultured Opitutaceae bacterium
GCTGATCATCATGGTGTTGGCACCGCCGGCGGAGCCCTCGGCCGAGACGGCCATGGGCTGAAGCGCGAGGGTGTTGAACCGCGCGAAGTGTGTGCCCGCCTCGAGCTGCTGGATGAAGGCAACAAGCTGGCGGAAATCGCCCTGGGCGGTGACAGTGAAAGGGATCCCGACCGTGCCGGTCTTGGACTTGCCCTTGCCGGCGGCGGGGACGTTCTGCTGGCGCACATCGATCAACTTGACTCCGGTCTCGGCCTCCAGGCGGTAGAAATACTGCTGGTTGAGGGCCAGCTGGTTCACGCGCAGGAGGCGGGCGTCGAGTTCCTTGCCGGCCGCCTGCATGGCCGCGGTGTGCTCGGCCAGGCCGGCGGAGTTGCGGATGTTGTTCTGGTATTTGTCCGCCAGCACCGTCTTGCCCTCGAGGTTGGAGCGCGCGGTCTCGACGGCATCGATGCGGAAGTAAAACACGGCGCCGCAGGCGATGCAGATGACGCCGCACGCGAAGCCGATGGGCTGCTTCTTGATGAGGATTTTGAGGTCTTCTCCGGTGAGGGCCATGGTCAATCCTCCACGATGTTTTCTTCCTTGGCCGCCTTCTTCTTCGGGTTCTTCAGTTTCATGACGATCTCGAAGGTGAGAAGGCCGCCGCGCGGGTCGGGCGCGACGTTGGTGAGTTCGATGGATTCGAAGACCGGCACGAACTCCCTCTGGGCGCGCAGGAGCTCGACGAAGCTGGTGGCGGTGCCGGCGGCCTCGGTGCGGGAGCCGGCGACCAGACCGCGCAGGACGCAGGCGGGATTGGTCGGGTCGCTCAGCTTCATGTCGATGAAGTTGAGGGCGATCTCCTTGGGGAGGATGGAGCCGAGCTGGAGCACGAAGACCGACGGGCGGATCGGCTGCGTGGTGAACGCGGTGACGTCGCGGAACTTCTTTTCCTCGTCGCTGAAGAGCTTGCTGAGCCGCAGCGCCTCGTTGTTCTTGGCGGTGTCGCGCTCGATGGCGGCCTCGGCCTCGGCCTGCTGCTGGCGCATGCTGAAGATCTCGTATTCGCGGTAGCCGATCCAGCCGAGCATGACCAGCGCGGCCGCGCCCGCGACGAGATTGACCAACAGGGCCGTGCGCACGGCCTTGGTGTCCGGCAACCGGTCGTAGTTGCGGAAATTGGGATGCCACAGCGGCGCCGCCGCCGGCTCGGCATCACTTTTTCTGGTCAGTTGGAGGAGTGACGCCATTGGTGGAGTTGTAGGAAGCCATCAGGGAAAAGAGTCCGATCCAATTCTCGTCGGGAGCATTGGGAGTGACGTTTTCCGGCACGGTGATCTGGAGGGATTCGAGCCAGGGCTTGAGTTCCATCTTGAAGAGCGAGACCCCGAGCGCACCCGCCATGGCCGTCGCCAACCAGCTGAGTGTGCCGGGCAACTGCGTGCAGAGCACCGCGCCGATGGACTGGCCGGTCTGCACTTCGTAGAAACCGATGGAGGATTGCAGCTCCTTGAGCAGCTTCTTCGTGAGGGTGGGCCCCATGCTGGTGAAATCGAAGGTGTTCGAGTAAAAGAGCTTCCGGGCGGACTCTTCGTCCTTCAGGCCAAGCTCCTTCTGCACCATCGGGATCATCGAGGCCACCCCGCTGCCGAGGGGACGCGAGATCTCGACGCCGTCGCTGCTGAGGATGTAACTCTGCGTGTTGTCGGCGCCGAATTCCAGGAGAAGCACCGGCGTCTTGGTCTCCTTGAACTTCTGGTAATGGCACAGCCCGCCGAGCGTGGCGACGGTGCCGAGTTCGAAGCACTCCGGGTAGACGCCCATCTCGAGGAACTTGTCCTGGGTCCGGTCCACTTCGTCGGAGGGCAGGCCGCAGAAGAGCACCTCCTTGTTGTTACCGGCCTTGGCGGGATCGTATTCGCTGCCGTCCTCGGAATTGAGGGTCTTGAAGACGTATTTGTCGGCCTCGACCCGGAACTGCTGGTTGTAGATTTCGGTGAAATAGGCCGGTTCCTTGACCCGCTTGAGATCGAGGGTATGGCGGCGGACGATGCGTTTGGGCGGGTAGACCCCGCAGGTGGCATGCACCAGCCCCGTCGGACCCTTGCCATCGGTGCCCTTAAGCCAGGTCTGGAGGCTGTCAGTATCTTCGACCGGGAATTCCCGCAGTTCCTCGACCACGGTCGGGGCCGCCGCTTGGCTCATGCGGGCCACCCGGACGGTGTGGTCACCGAACTCGATGCAAAAGCCTTTCGACTTTTTGGCGAAAAACATGCGTGTGTGGGGCTTGGGGGTGTGCGGGCGGAGCCCGGCGAGGGGCAGAGGGGATACCCCCCACCCCAGGTCATGACAAGCAGAAACTTTCCTTAGTCCGCTGCCCCACGTGTCTTACCGGAGATTAACAAATGCCGACAAAAAACCCGCCGGGATTGCCGGCGGGCGGGTCTGCTTGCGCGGGTCGATGCGGCGGTGGCCGTGCGCCTGCGCCTTATTTCTGCCAAGTGCGCTTCTTGTGGCGGTTGGCCTTGAGGCGCTTCCGGCGCTTGTGCTTCGACATCTTCAGACGGCGTTTCTTCTTAAGATTTCCCATGCGCGGAACGTGCGAGCGCGCCTCGGGTGTGTCCAGCCCGATTTTTACCCCGAATGCGCTGCATTGACCGCACGCGCCACCCGCGTGAACACCAGCACCGCATCGACCGACGCCGGCTCCAATCCCGTCAGCCGGCCGGCCGCTTTGCGATAAAACGCCATCTGCTCCTCGTGCCTTGCCGCTGCCCTGTCCAAGGCGGTCTCGTCCACCCGATCGGTCTTGAAGTCGTAGACCGTCGCCCGCCGGGCCCGGCCGCCGGGATCGCGCTCCACCACCACGCGATCCATCACCCCCGTGATCCACACCCCGTCGAGCAGCATCTCGAAAGCGCGCTCCCGCCAGACTTCGGACGTTACCGTGGGTCGCGTCCAGATTTCGGCCAAACCGGGAGCGCGCAAAACCGCCGATGCCTCCCGCACCACCTCCCCCGGCTCTGCGCGGTGCGCCCAGCGGGCTTCGATGTCCGTTGCCGGCCCCCACTCCACCTCGGCCAGCAACCGGTGCACCGCCGTGCCGAAATCCGCCGCACTCCCCCGCTCCAAGGAGAAATACTGCGCCAATCCGGGCGCGGCCGCGCCTTCGCCCGAAGGCCGGCGTGCCGGCCAACGAGGTGCTCGCCGCACGCCGGTCACCGGCACCGGCGCCGCCTCCCCGTCCTGCTTCGCCACCGGCTGCAAGGCCGCGAACCAATCCGCCTCGCCCGCGCTCCAGACGCCCGGTAGCATCGCGCCGCCCACACGCACCTCGCGCGCTTCCTCCCCGAGCGTCGCCGCGAGCAACCGCGGGAAGTTGGCGGATTTCGATCCGCCCGGCGGCTCGGTGATCACATAAAGCCCGCGCTTGGCGCGCGTCATCGCGACATAGAGCAGGGACAGGCTCTCGTAGCAGGCCGCCGCCTTCGCCTCTTCCACGTGCGCCTCCAGCACCGGGTCCCGGTGGCGGAAAATCTCCGGCGGCAGGTCCAGCACCCAATCCACCGCGCGGTCCTTGGTCTTTTGCACGGCGAGGCCCTTGCGCCGTTCCGCGATGGTCTGGCCCTCCAGATCCGGCAGGATCACCACGTCGAAGCCCAGTCCCTTCGCCCGGTGCACCGTCATCACCCGCACGACCGACGCGCCCTCGGCGTCGCGCGCCTTGTAGGCGCGCATGAACTCCACGAACTCCGCCGCATCGCGCCGCCCGGTCGCGTCGAACTCGCCCGCCGCCGCCGCAAATTGCCGCGCGCGCAGCCGTGTGAACGCATCATCGCCCGCCCAGCGCGGCTCCAGCCGCGCCAGCCACCAGCGCATCGTGCGCTCGAACCCCTCGGCATGGATCTGCCCCAGCACGCGGACCGTGACCTGCTCGCGCCCCTGCAGGCCCTCCGCCGCCAGCACCGCGCCCAGTGGCGTCATGTGCACGTGCTCCCACGCCAGCGTGTCCGCGGGGTGCGCCGCGGCCTGCACCAAGGCGAGCAGCGCCGCGCCCAACGGATTGTCCGCGCAGACATTCAAATCAGACTCGGCCACCGCCGGCAGGGCGCCCTCCCGCCGCAGGAAGTCCGCCAGCGCCGTTGCCGTGTCGTTCTTGCGCACCAGCACCGCGCAGGTCAGCCCGCGCTCCAGCGGCTGGATTTCACGCAGCAACCGCAGGGTCATCCGCCGCCGTCCCTCTTCGTCCGCGGCGTGCAGCAAGGCCGCCTGCCCCGTCCGCTGCGGCACCGCCGTGCGGTGCTCGCGCCACTCCGCGTTCCACGCCGCGCTCGCGGCGCCGGGAAACAGTTCCGCGAGCGTCCCGCCGGCGCCGAAGACCGCATTGACCATCGCGATCAGCGGCGGACCCGACCGCCACGACTCCACCAGCGGCCGCTCCGCGATCGCGCCCGGCGCCGCCGCGTTGTAATGGTTGAAGATTTCACGGAACAGCGTCGGGTCGCCCTCGCGCCACTGGTAGATCGCCTGCTTCACGTCGCCCACGCAGAAAAAGCTCCGTCCGCCCGCCGCGTCCTGCACCGCCTCGTCGATCAGGTTTTTCAGCACGCTCCATTGCCCGGAGCTCGTGTCCTGGAATTCGTCCAGCAACCAGTGGTCGATGGCCGCGTCCAGCCGGTAGTCGATCAGCAGCCGCCCCTCGCCGCCCGTCTGTGCCAGCAACGGCGCGCCCGCCGCCGGCGCCAGCAGCCGCTGCACGTCGGCGAACGTCAGCCGGCCCGCGCGCCGCACCGCCTCGCCGTAGAACCGCTCGTAGCCCTGCAGCACGGCGAAGATGCCCCGCGTCGTCTCCAGCCGGCGGCGCAGCTCGCCGCCCACGATGCTCCGCGTCAGCTCCGCCAGCGCCGCGCTCGCTGTCGCGTCCAGTTCCTGCTTCTTCCGGTCGAACTCCAGCGTGACCGCGCCGCGGCGCAGCTCCGGCCAGGCCTCCAGCGCCTTTTCGAGCACGTAGGCGAGTTCGCGGGGCAGGGTGGCTCCCGGCGTCCATTCCCCGGCCGCCGCCAGAAAATCTTCCCAGCGTTTCCGCTGTTTATCCGGCGGCGCCGCGGCGGTGAGCCATGAACGCAAGGTCTTCAGCGCCGCCTTGGCGTCGGGTCGCCCCGCGAGCCATTCGTTGCCCTGCGGCCAGATGCGCGCCGGATTTCCCCAGAGTTCCGCCACCGGCGCATCGAGCCAGGTCTGCTGGTGCTCCTGCAGGAAGTCCTCCAGCATCTCGGTGAGCCGCTTTTCCTCGCGCCCGAAGGTCGCGCGCTTGAAGGCCTCGATGAACTCCTGCTGCGCCTCCGTGAGCGCGCCCGCGCGCGTGAACATCCGCCGCAGCACGCGTTGTTGCTCCGCGCGCGCCGCCGCCTCCTCCAGCACCTCGAATTGGCCCGCCAGGCCCAGCTCGAACGGGAAGGCCCCGACGACCTGCGCGAAAAAGCTGTCCAACGTGCCGAGCCGCAGCCGGTGCATCGTCTCCGTCACCTTGCGCACGAGCGCGAGGAAATCCGCCGGCCCCAAGCCCGGCCGGCCGATGTCGGCGGCCAGTTTTTCCGCCTTGCCGGCGTCGCCGGCCGCGTCCGCGAGTTTCTTCAGGATCTCGTCGAAGAACTCGCCGGCCGCCTTGCGCGTGAACGTCAGCGCCACGATGCGTTCCGGCGCCGCGCCGCCCGCCAGCAGCGCGACGTAGCGGTTGGTCAGCGCGTAGGTTTTGCCCGAGCCCGCCGAGGCGAGGATCATCTCGTTGCGCGGCGTGTTCATCGGGTGCCCCCTCCCCACTCCACGCTCTCCGCCGCGCCCCGGTGAAACAAAGCGGCGAAGTCATCGCGCTCGGCCTCGCGCCCCTTCAGCTCGGCCGGCGGCCAGAATTCGCCCGCCGCAATCGCGGCGCAGACCGCCTCCGCCGCGCCACAGGCCGAGGCCTGCAACCCCGACGTCAACCCTTCCCACGTCAGGATGCCCGTGTCGCCGACCGCCTTCGGGAGGTTGAAATACGCGCAGGTCACCTCCGCTCCGTATTCCGCAGCCAGTGCTTGCCGGTAGAGCGGCAGCTGCAGGTCGGTCCATGCGCGCGCCTTGCCGTCCACCACCGTCACGAGCCAGTCCGGAGGCGTCTCGTCTTTGCGCAGGGAACGCAGGTGTGCGTCGGAGGGCGACAGCGGACGGTCGGAGGTCTTGTAGTCGAGCACGCGCACCGCGCCCGTCTCCGCATGGCGGTCAATGCGGTCGATGCGGCCGCTGACGGTCAACCCGCCCAACACGATCCCGAAAGATCGCTCCACCTCGATGGTCACCCAGCCGGCGGCGCGTTCCTGCGCCTGCACGACGGCCGCCCGGGCAAGCCGCTGCCGCGCTGACTCGATTTGCACCACCAGCGGCAGCGCGAGGTGCTTGCCGTGGCGCGCCGCGACCTCCCGCTCCAGCGCGCCCAGGAGGAATTTCTCCAGCACGCCGGCGTCCGTGCAGTCGCGCAACCCCTCCTCGCGGCCCATCGCCTCCAGCGCGCCGTGGCACAGGCGGCCGAAGTCGAACGCGTCCAGCTCGCCCTTCGCCGGGTCCACCGGCTCCATTTTCAACACATGCCGCAGGTAGAAGCGGAAGGGGCACGCGAGCCAGGCCTTCAACGCGGTCACGCCGATCCGTCCGCTGGCCTTCCGGAGCGGAGGCGTGAGCCGCCACGTGCGCCGCCACGGCGGGTTCGCCGCCGGCAGGGGCGGTTCGCGGAACAGGAAGGCGACACGCGCCGGCAGGTCCGCATCCGCGCAACGCAGCAGCAACCGCGAAGGCCGCAGCGCCTCGCCTTGCTGGGAGAACCTGCCATGGAGCACGTCGAGCCGCGGGCGCGAAGCCGCCAGCGCCTGCAGCAGGTAGGCGTCGCGGGCGAGGCGCGCCTCGTTGGATTTCAGCCCCAGCGTCACGCGCAGTGACTCGGGCAGAAACGCGTCCCCCGCCACCGCCTCCGGCACGCGTCCGTCGTTGAACCCCGCGACCACCAGGTGCGGCGCGTCCTCGTAGAGCAGTTCGAGCCAGCCTTGCAACTCGAGCGCGCCCGCCGGCTTGTCCCCCGCCTGCGCTTCCTCCCCGAAGGTCCGCAACGCCAGCTCCCACCACGCCGCCTCGTCGAGGCCGGGAAACCTTGCCCGCGTCTCCTCGCACCCGCGCATCAGCTCGGCCCAGGCGGCGGCCGAGTCGCGCAACTGTGCGTCGGGCTCATTGCCGGGTTCAAGTCGCCGCGCGGCAAAGATCTCCGCGAGTGACGTGGCGACGTTGCGCGGAAATTGATCGGCGATCAGCCGGGCGCGCAATTCCACGATGAGCCCCAGCGCGGGCGCCGCGGAGTGCCGCCGCGCCTCGTCGAGCGTGCCGGGTAGGTGCCGGGCGTGCAGACGGTCGAGTTCCTCCAAGAATCCCACCGCTGAAAATCCGTCGCCCAGCCGCGCGCGCAGCCACGCCAGCACGTCCGGACACCGTGCCACCGCCTCCACGGCGGCAAAGTCGTCCGTGCGCGCCAGCGCCGCCAAAGCCGTCAACAGAGCGTGGAAACCCTCCTGCCGTCGCGGACGGCCTTCGGGATTGAACGCCTTCACCCCCACCCTGCCCAGCGCACGTTCCAAAAGCGGCGGCAGGACGGGGTCCGCCGCGCCCACCGCCAGCAAACCGTCCGGTTCACCATAACTGCGGGCCAGTGCCGCAATCCACTCCGCCTGCGCCGTGTCATCAGCGCAGAGATGCACGCGCGCCCGAAAATCCGGCAGGATCGGCTCGCGTCGCCGCCATGCCTCCACCGTCGGCCGGCCCCACGCGTCGAAGGCCCCCGCTTCCGCTTCCGGCGCAAAGACCACCACGTCCGCTGCGGACAGGTGTTGCAGCGCCGTGATTGCGAGTGGCAGCGGATCGGGCGTGGCCAGCAGGATGACCCGGTCGTAGTCCTCGGCCTGCAGCCCGGCGAGGGCTGCGGCGATCTTCGCCGCTTGCGCGTCGCGCCGGCCACAGGCCGCCAAGACTCGGTCGAATTCCGCTTCGAGCGCGGCAAGCTGCCGCCAGCGCCCGGTCTCCGTCGGCGCACATGCCGCCACATCCGCGATGCGCAGCCCGCCCTCGGCCAGCTGCGATTGGAGCCGCAGGAATTCCCCGGCCAGGCGCAGCGCCCCGGCATCGTCGTGCGCGGGCACGCCCGCCGGGAAAACCTCGTCGGCCGCCGCCGCGACGTCGCCGCGCAGCACACGCACCCAAGCCAGCAGCGATTCCAGCCGCGAGGCCGTGTCCGGACCGGGCAGGTCCGCAACGAGTGCTTCGGGTGTGACGACCCGCGGGGCGAACACCGCCTGCCCGCGCTCCGCCGCATGCGCGGCCAACGCCTCGCGCAGCCGCCGGCCCGACTGCCGCGTCGGCACGATGATGAGGACCCGGGAAAGGTCGAGCGGTCCGTTCCCGGCCCAGTCCCCCGCCAGCCACGCCGCCGCCTGCGGCAACAGAGGGCGGTCCCACGGGAGGAAGAGGCGGCGCGGCGTCATCGCCCGCCACTCAACGCATCCGGCGGACCCGCTCAACACCCATTCGGCGCGACCGCGGCGCGGCTCGGCTTTTTGCCTTTGCGGCGGCGCGCGGTTTCCCGTTCAACGTCGGCATGTCTTCCTACAACGCCCCCGTTTTCCTGACCGAGCTGCTCAAGGCCAAGTCGCCCTCCGGCGCCGAGGCGCAGGCCCAGGCCGTGTTCGACCGGTTCGTGCAACCGCACGCCGACAGCTACGCCAACGACGCCCTCGGCAACCGCCTCGCCGCGCTCAACCCCAAGGGCGGCCCGACCCTGATGTTCGCCGGCCATATGGACGAGCTCGGCCTCATCATCACCTACGTCAACAAGGACGGCTATCTCTACTTCGACACCATCGGCGGCCACGACCGCAGCATCATCTCCGGCCGGCGCGTCATCATCCAGACGGCCAGGGGCCCGGTGAAGGGCGTGACCGGCAAGCGCGCCATCCACCTCATGGAGGAGGCCGACCGCAAGAAGGTGCCCGAGATCCACGAGATCTGGATCGACATCGGCGCCAAGTCCAAGGCCGACGCCCTCAAGCGCGTCGCCATCGGCGACGTGGCGACCTACGACCATGAGTTCGAGTTGATCCACGGCAGCATCGGCACCGCGCGGGCCTTCGACAACAAGGTCGGCGCCTACGTCGTCGGCGAGGCCCTGGTGCGGCTCGCCCGCGACAAGGCCAGGCTCAACGCCAAGGTCGTGTCCGTCGCCACCACGCAGGAGGAGATCGGCGTGCGCGGCGCGCAGACCTCGGCCTTCGCCGTCGACCCCCACGTCGCCCTCGCCGTGGACGTCGGCCACGCCACCGACCATCCCGACTGCGACAACCGCAAGTTCGGGGAGACCAGGCTCGGCGGCGGCCCGATCATTTGCCGCGGTCCGAACATCAATCCCAAGGTCTTCGACCGCCTGCTCGCCTGCGCGAAGCGCGCGAAGATCCCGCACCAGGTCGAGGCCGACCCGCGTCCGACCGGCACCGACGCCCGCGCCATCCAGATGGCCCGCGGCGGCGTGGCCTGCGGCCTCGTGTCCATCCCGCTCCGCTACATGCACACGCCCAGCGAGGTCGTGGACCTGCAGGACGTGGAGAACTGCGTGAAACTCTTCGTCGAGTTCGCCCGCTCGATCGCGAAGGACGAGAGCTTCAACTGGTGATCAGGCCGCGTCCTTGCTCGCCGCGGGGCGGCTGGGGCGCTTGAGCGCGGGCTTCTTCCGGCCCTCGACGACGGCGCGGTCGATGACGACCTCGGTCACATCGTCGCGCTGGGGCAGGTCATACATCACCTCGAGCATGATCTTCTCGAGGATGGCGCGGAGCGCCCGGGCGCCCGTCTTCAGCTCGATGGCCTTCTTGGCGATGGCGACGATGGCATCGCGCGTGAAGCGCAGCTGCACGCCGTCCATCGCGAAAAGCTTGGAATACTGCTTCACCATCGCGTTCTTGGTGCGGAGCAGCACGCGCTCGAGGTCCTCGACCTTCAGCTCGTCGAGCACGGACACCACGGGCAGGCGGCCGATGAACTCGGGGATCATGCCGAAACGGATGAGATCCTCCGGTGCGACGCCGCGCATCATCTCGTCGGGCGAGAGGCGGTGGTCGTCCGGATTGATGTGGAAGCCGAGCGAGCGCTGGCCCAGGCGCTTCTTGATCACGGCGTCGAGGCCGACGAAGGCGCCGCCGCAGATGAAGAGGATGTTCGAGGTGTTGACCTGGATGTATTCCTGGTTCGGGTGCTTGCGGCCGCCCTGCGGGGGGACGTTGCAGGTGGTGCCCTCGAGGATCTTCAGCAGCGCCTGCTGCACGCCCTCGCCGGACACGTCGCGGGTGATGGAGACGTTCTCGGTCGTGCGGCGGATCTTGTCGATCTCGTCGATGTAGATGATGCCGCACTCGGCCTTCTTCACGTCGTAGTTGGCGGACTGGAGGAGGCGGAGGACCACGTTCTCGACGTCCTCGCCGACATAGCCGGCCTCGGTGAGCGTGGTGGCGTCGGAGATGGCGAACGGCACGTCGAGGATGCGCGCGAGCGTGCGGGCCAGCAGGGTCTTGCCCGAGCCGGTGGGGCCGACGAGGAGGATGTTGCTCTTCTCGACCTCGACCTCGGAAAATTCGGCCGTCAGCGCGGCGGGGTCGCGCGCGCCGCCCTCGAAGTTGAGGCGCTTGTAGTGGTTGTAGACGGCGACGGAGAGGACCTTCTTGGCGTGCTCCTGCCCGATGACGTGCTCGTCGAGCACCTTCTTGATTTCGGCGGGCTTGACGAGGCGGAAGGCGGGCTTGGGGGCCTCGGCGGGCGTGGCGGCCTTCACCTCGCGGTCGATGATCGTCTTGCAGACGTTGACGCAGGAGTCGCAGATGTAGACGCCCGGGCCCGCAATGATCTTGCGGACTTCCGCCTGCGATTTGCCGCAGAAGGAGCAGAGCGTCATGCGCGAGGACTTGGCCATGGGAAAAGTTTCGCCGCGGCGGGCGGATGAGTCGAGGGCTTTTTAAGTCACCGCCGGGCAGCGCCTTGCGCTCAGGCAGCGCTTTGCTGGGCGATTTGCTGGGCGTCGCGCGTGGACTTCACGACGTGGTCCACGATGCCGTAGGCCTTGGCCTCCTCGGCGCTCATGTAGTAGTCGCGGTCGGAGTCTTTTTCCACCTGGTCGGCCGTCTTGCCCGTGTGCTTGGCGATGGTCTCGTTGAGTGTCCGGCGCCAGCGCAGGATCTCCTTGGCCTGGATGGCGATGTCGGCGGCCTGTCCGCCCGCGCCACCGGAGGGCTGGTGGATCATCACGCGGCTGTTGGGCAGGGCGAAGCGCTTGCCCTTGGTGCCCGCGGCCAAGAGCACCGTGCTCATGCTGGCGGCCATGCCCACGCAGTAGGTGACGATGTCGCACTGCAGGAAGTTCATGGTGTCGTAGATCGCCATGCCGCCGGTCACGACACCGCCCGGGGAATTGATGTAGAGATGGATGTCCTTCTTCGGATCCTCCATCTGGAGGAACAGCATCTGGGCGATGACGACATTGGCCACGCCGTCGTCGATCGGGGAGCCGATGAAGATGATGCGGTCCTTCAGGAGGCGGCTGTAGATGTCCATCGACCGCTCGCCGCGGCCGGTGTTTTCAAGGACGATGGGAACGTAGTAGCTCATGCGGTGGCCGTGGCCGTCCGCACGGTAGCCTGCGCGACGAGGAAATCAAGGGTCTTGTCGAAGAGGATCTGCTGCTGCATGGCGCGCATCTGCTCGCGGTCCTTGCCGAGCTCCTTCACGAGCTTGTCGGGCTTCTGGCCGGAACGCATGGCCTCGCGCAGGACCCAGTTGTTCACGTCCTTCTCCTCGACCTTGAGCTTTTCCTCCTCGGCGATGCGCGCGAGCAGCAGCTGCACCTTCACGCGCGCGAGCGCCGCCTTCGAGGCGCTCTCGAAGAGTTCCTTCTTGTTCTTCTCGAACTCCTCCTGCGGCACGCCGCGGCGCATGTTCTCCTCGATGAACTGGCGCAGCACGCCGTCGCGCTCGGAGGCGACGAGGCTTTCCGGCACGGGGAAGCCGGCCCGGGCGATGAGGGCGTCCGTCACCTGCCGGCGCTGGCCCGCGCGGTTCTCCTGCTCCTTCCGGTAGGTCAGCGTCTTCCTGATCTGCTCCTTCAGCGCGTCGAGGTTCTCGACCTGGTTGGCCTTGAAGAACGCCTCGTCGAGCGGCGGCAAGGTGCGCTCGCGCACTTCCTGCACCTCGATGGCGTAGGTCACGGCCTTGCCGGCCAGCGCGGGCACCGCGGGGTAGGTCGCGGGAAACTCCAGTTTGACGCTCTTCTTGTCGCCGGCCTTGAGCCCGGAGAGGTGCTTGCCCATGCCGGGCAGCAGGCCCTCGTTCTCGCCCTCGACCTCCTCCCAGGTCTGCGGCGCCTTGGCGTAGAGCGGCTTGTCGCCGACGATGTCGGTGAGCGGTTTGCCGTCGAGCGTGCCCTCGTAGCCGAAGCGGACGTAGTCGCCCTTCCGGGAGGCGCGGTCCACGGCCTTGAAGTCGGCCCGCTCGCTCCGCAGGCCCTCGACCACCGCGTCGATCTCGGCCGCGGTCGGCTCGGTCGGCTGCACGGTGGTCTCGATGCCCTTGTATTCCGGCAGCTTGATCACCGGCCGCACGTCGACGGTGAGTTTGATGGCGGCGGACAGCCCGGGCTGCACCTCGCCCTCCTCCACGTCCACCAGCGAAATGGCGTCGAGCTTCGCCTCCTTGAGTCCGTCGCGGTAGGCCCGGCCCACGACGCGCGATTTGAACTCCTCGCCCAGCTCCTTGCCGAAGCGCTTGGCCACCATTGCGGCCGGGGCCTTGCCGGGCCGGAAGCCGGGCAGGCTCACCTGCTTGGTGAACTCGCCGAGGATGGCGTGGTATTCGCCGTCGACCTCGCCCTTGTCGAGGGTGACGGTCAGGGTTTTGCGGGTTTCGCTGATGTCGGTGATGGAGACGTTCACGGTGATGATGGCGGCGGTTTTCCGAGGATGAACGGCGCAACGTAGATGCCCCCTCCCCTCGGTCAATGCCAGAGATGTCGCCCCGGGCCGCCGGAATACCACTTGGTTTTTGCGGGCCTGTCCCCAAGCTTCCCGCCGCATGGAGTCGCCCGCCCAAATCGTTGCCCGGCATCGTTGTGTGCTCGTGCTCGACGCCGCCTCCACGGTGGTGCAGGCGGGGCTGCTCCGCGCCGGATTGCCGCCGATCTGGCACAAGGCCGACGGCGATGCAGGGCAACTCGTCTTCACGCTCCCCGCGCTCTGCCTGGGGGAGGCCGGACTGGAAACCGAAGCCATCGGGGCCTTCCTCTATTGCGACGGCCCGGGCTCGATGCTGGGCACGCGCACGGTCGCGATGGCATTGCGCACGTGGCAGGCCCTGCGGACGCGTCCGGCCTACGCCTACCACAGCCTCGCCCTCGCCGCCGTGGCCGAACAGGCGCGCACGCCCGGGCAGCCCTTCGCCCTTGTCGCGGACGCGCGGCGCGATTCGTGGCATGCACTCGCGGTCAACGCCGCCGGCGAATCCGGCCCGTTGCAACGCCTCGGGACGGCCGAGCTGCCTGCGGGTGAACTCCGCACGCCCGAGCATTTCCGCGCCTGGTCAACCCTGACGCGCCCGGTGACGACGTGCGGCTACGATCTCGCGGCGCTGTTCGCCGCCGCGGAGAACGCCGCGCTCTGCCGCACGGTGGACGCGCCCGATGTTTTCCAACACGAAGCCCCGGCCTACCGCCAGTGGACGCCTGCCGTGCACCAAGCGCCGGCCGCGAAGCCATGACCGCCACCGCGCAGCTGCCGCGCCGTTGCTGGGCCGAGATCGACCTGGCCGCGCTCGAGCGCAACGTCCGCCTCATCCGCGCCTCGCTGCCACCGCACATCCGTTACGTCGCCGTCGTCAAGGCCGACGCCTACGGCCACGGCCTGCCGCACGTCGCCGCCCGCCTCATGCAATCCGGGGCCGATGTGCTGGCCGTCGCCAACATCGGCGAGGCTGCCGTCATCCGCGACCTCAGCCCCGACTGGCCGGTCTTGCTGCTCGGCGCCGTGCTGCCCGACGAGGACCGCTATCTGGCCGACTACAACCTGGCGGCGACGGTCTCCAGCCTCGACGAAGTCGCCCGCTTCGATGCCGCCGCCCGCGCCGCCGGCAAACCGATCGCCGTCCACCTCAAGATCGACACGGGCATGGGGCGCTTGGGCGTTTGGTTCGACCGCGCGCCGCAGCTCTACCATGCCATCCGCGACGCCCGCCATCTCCGCCTCGCGGGCGTCTACACGCATTTCGCCAGCGCGGACGAGGATCCGGAGTTCACCGAGGAGCAGCGCGGACTTTTCCTCCGCTCGCTCGCGATTTTCCCGGGACTCGATCCGGCACAGGTGCTGATCCACGCCGACAACAGCGCGGGCCTCGAGACCACGCCCGGTGAACGCGGGCCCTTCAACGCCGTGCGCGTCGGCCTGTTGCAGTTCGGCGTGCTGCCCCACCCGCATTCGCTGCTCGCCCGCGTGCGCACCGAGCCGGTGTTCAGCTTCCACGCACGCGTCGGCCTCGTGAAGACCCTGCCCGCCGGCACCGGCATCAGCTACGGGCGCACCCACCGCCTCGCGCGCGAGACGCGGGTCGCGGTCATCACGGCCGGCTACGGCGACGGCCTCGCCCGCGCCTGCAGCAACCGCGGCGCGGTCCTCATCGGCGGACGGCGCTGCGCCATCCTCGGACGCGTGTGCATGGACCAGACCGTGGCCGACCTCACCGCCGTGCCCGGCGAGGTGCGCGCCGGCGATCCGGTGGTGCTCGTCGGCCGGCAGGACGGCGCCGAGATCGCCCTGGCGGAGTTCAGCGCCTGGGCCGGCACGATCCCTTGGGAAACACTCTGCTCCGTCACCAAGCGCGTGCCGCGCCTCTACCGCGCCGCCCTCGGTGTTTGAAACCCGCCCGGCCCGGCGCGCGTCACCACCGCCAACCATGCCCGAGTCCCTGAAAAATCTCTCCCCCGCCGAGGCCTGGCAACCGCAGCCCGCCACACAATGGGACGAAGGCGCCGCCCGCCACCTGCTCCAGCGCATCGGCTGGTCGGCGTCCCCGGCCGAGACGACGCGCGCGCTGCAGGATGGTCCGCTTGTCACGCTGCGCCGCTACTTCGCGCGAATGCCCGAGCTGCCCAAACCCGCGCTCATCGCCCAACTCGAGCGGGAAGGCCCCGATCTCATCCGCCGGGGGCGCGGCGGCGACGAGACGCAGCGTCGTCTCGCCCAACAGGAGGCCCGGGAGCGCTCCCGCGAGGCGATGATGGACCTCACCATCAAGTGGCTGCAGCTCGCCGCGCGCCCCGAGTCGGCGCCGGCCGAGAAATGGTTGCTGTTCCTGCAGGACGTGTGGGTCGTCGGCGTGGAAAAGGTCAGGAACGCGGCGCTCATCTACCAGCACCAGGACACCCTCCGCCGGGTCGCGCTGACGAACTACCCGCAGGTCGCCAAGGCCATGTCGCGGTCGCCCGCGATGATCGTCTACCTCGACCTGCAGCAGAGCCAGCGCGACGCCCCGAACGAGAACTTCGCCCGCGAGCTCTTCGAGTTGTTCACGCTTGGCGAGGGCAACTACACCGAGGCCGACATCAAGGAGGCCGCGCGCGCCTTCACCGGCTACCGGCAGCGGAACGGCGAGTTCGCCTTCGTCGCCCGCCAGCACGACAATTCGCGCAAGACCGTCTTCGGCGAGAAAGGCGCCTTCACCGGCGACGACGTGATCGATCTCGTCTTCCGGCAGAAGGCCGCCGGCACCTTCCTGCCGCGCGAGATGGCGAAGTTCTACCTGACCGATGAGCCGCTGCCTGCGGCCCACCTTGATGCGCTCGGCGCCGCCTGGGCGAAGTCCGGCTACGACCTCGGCAAGCTGCTAGCGGTGTTCTTCACCAGCCGTCTGTTCTACGCGGAGGAGTTCCGCGGCAACTTCATCAAGAGCCCCCTGCACTACTATCTCGGCCTCGTCCAGAACCTCGACCTCAGCGTCGCGCCCCTGCCGCGTCAGCTCATCGGCGCACTCCGCCAGATGGGCCAGATGCCGTTCAACCCGCCCAACGTCCGCGGCTGGGTCGGCGGCAAGAACTGGATCAACTCCGTTACGCTCGCCACGCGCCGCCGCGTCGCGGAGGCCCTGCTTGCGCCCTTGAACGAGGAAAACCTCAACGCCGACGAGCGCCTCGACCTCGACGCCGCCTATGCCGAGGGCGTCACCAACTTCACGCTCGCCGACGAAACCCTTGCCGCCTGGGCCGCGCTGCCGCCCGCTGACCGCGCGCGCCGCCTTGTCGGCCTCTGCCTGCCCCAAGCCGCCGGCACAACGCTCGAAGCGAAGATTGAACACCACTTCGCTTCCGCCAGCGGCAACCCCGTCAACGCCACCCGCCAGGCCCTCGCCGCCCTGCTCACCTCGCCCGACTACAACCTCTGCTGATTCCTGAACATGTCACTAAATTGGTGACGTTCTCCCCGTGAAAAACCCCGCCCAACTCCTTCCCACCACGCGCCGTGATTTCCTCGGTTACGGCGTCAAGGGCGTCGGCCTGCTGGCCTTCTCGCGCTTCGCCCCGTCTTTCCTCGTCGAATCCGCCTATGCGCGGACCCCGGCGCCCGAGAGCGGCCGCAGCATCCTCGTCCTCGTGCAGCTTGCGGGTGGCAACGACGGCCTCAACACGCTCGTCCCGCACGGCGATCCCGCCTACCGCCGCCTCCGGCCGACCATCGGTGTGCCCGACGACCAGTTGCTCAAGATCGACGACCACCTCGCGCTGCACAGCGCCTGTGCACCGCTGCACCGCCTGCTCCAGGACGGCCGCCTCGCCATCGTGCAGAACGTCGGCTACCCCAATCCCAACCGCAGCCACTTCCGCTCGACCGAGATCTGGGAATCCGCCAGCGACGCCAACGAGACGCTCTCCACCGGCTGGCTTGGCCGGTATTTCGACAACGCCTGCGCCGGCAAGCCCGCCGACCCCTGCGGCGTGCACATCTCCAACGAGCTGCCGCAGACTTTCGTCGGTGAGCAACCGCACTCCACCTTCGGCCTCGCACCCAACGACCGCGGCGGGCGGGGCGGCCGCAGCCTCGCCCTCACCGAGCAACTCCTCGCCGACGGTCCTGATGATCCGCACCACAACGCCGGCTTCCTGCGGCACACCATGATGGACGCCCTCGTCACCGAAAAGCGCTTCCAGCGCGTGCTGGGTGCTTACCGGCCGTCGGCCGAGTATCCGGCGAATCCTTTCGCCGCCTCGCTGCGCAATGTCGCCGCGCTCATCGCCAGCGGCGCGTCCACCCGCGTCTACTTCGTCTCGCTCGGGGGATTCGACACGCACGCCAACCAGCCCAACCAGCACGCCAACCTCCTGCGCACGCTGGCGGAGGGCCTCGCCGCCTTCCAGCGCGACCTCGATGCGCACAAACTGAACGACCAGGTGCTGACGATGACTTTTTCCGAGTTCGGACGTCGGCCGAGCGAGAACGAGAGCCGCGGCACCGACCATGGCACCGCCGCCCCGCTCTTCGTGCTCGGTTCCGGACTCAAGGCAGGCCTCCATGGCACCGCCCCCGGTCTCGACGTTGACCGCAACCAAGACCTCACCTTCAGCACCGACTTCCGCTCGGTCTACGCGACGGTGCTGGAGCGCTGGCTTCAGGCCGACTCAGCCAAAGTGCTCGGAGAACGCCACGCCCTGAGTGGGTTTCTACGTTGATCCAGCGCTTACGGGAACTCCCGGGCGTCATTTCAAGTTGCTTCTAGCAAATAACCTAAGTTCGCGCGGCAGGGTTTCTTCGAACACGTTTCGGCGCGCTGCTTGGCACTGAATGGTCGTTGACCATAGGGTCTTGCACCTATTGATTACCCGGCGGTGAACTATGCCCAAAAACCAGGCTTGGCCGGGCGTGCCTACCGAGGCATCCCACGCTGGTTTGGTCTTGCCCTTTTCGGGGCTGCTCCGCTCTACGCACAGTTCACCTATTCCGAGGATTTCAAAAACGCGACGGCGGCCGGCTGGAGCTTCTATCAGGGTAGTTCCTCGCCGGGACCGCGCCTGACTTCGGGCACCACCGGAGTCGCCGGTGCCGACCCGGAAGGTGCGACCACCATCGACCCGTCGGGTGCCGGCTGGTTGCGCCTCGCCACCGCCACCACCCAGCAGGCCAATGCGGTCTACTTCGACACGCCCATTCCATCCGCGGGCAACCAGGTGCAGATCAGCTTCAACGTGAACATGTGGGGTGGAAACAACTTCAACGGCACCGGCGCCGATGGCCTCACGTTTTTCCTCTACGATGCCAGCCAGCCGTTCTCGGTCGGCGCATTCGGCGGCTCGATCGGCTATGCGCAGAAGGACGCGGCGGAGGGCGCCGATACCACTGCCTCCGGCATGGGCGGCGGCTACGTCGGCATCGCCCTCGATGCCTACGGCAATTTCTCCCGCGCCGCTGAGGGCCGCAACGGAGGCACCACCGCCCTCGCGCCCAACTCCGTCGCTATCCGCGGTCCCGGCTCGGGCCAGGATGGCTACAACTATCTCGCCGGCACGACCGGCAGCAACGGCACCGTTGGCTACGACTACACCGACACCGGCAGCCCCACCGCGCAGGACGCCGGCGATGGCGTGGTCGGAGCGCTGCCCTACACCATGGCCTTCGCCAACGCCACCGCGCGTCCCAACCCGAGCACGCAATACCGCCGCGTCGAGTTCACGCTCACCGAGACCAGCCAGATCATCATCCGCATGCAGTTCGGCGAGGACGGTTTGTGGTATGACGTGCTCAATGTCGACGTCAGCTCCTTCGCGCGCCCCGAGCAGTTGCGCTTCGGCTTCAGCGCCGGCACGG
>CAZRNE010000042.1:0-18566 GCA_964601365.1 uncultured Opitutaceae bacterium
GGCTCCTTGGACGAGCTGAACGCTGCCCTCGGGTTCGCCAAGGCCACCGCCCCGCGCCGGAAGGTGAAGCGGGATCTCGCCCGCATCCAGCAGGAGCTGGTCGCGCTCATGGGCGAGGTCGCCTGCGCCCCGAAGGACGCGCAGCGCCACGCCGCCTCGAAGTTCGCGCGGATCGACGGGGCCGCCCTGGCCCGGCTGGACGACGGCATCGCCGCCATCGAGGCGCGCCGGCCCCGCTTCGACGGCTGGGCGACGCCCGGCGCCAACCTGCACAGCGCCGCGCTGGAGCTGGCCCGCACCGCTGCGCGGCGTGCCGAGCGCCGGCTCGTCGGCCTGCCCGGTCCGGTCCGTCCGCTGCTGCGGCAATACGTGAACCGGCTCTCCGACCTGCTCTGGCTGATGGCGCGCGAGGCCGAACAGTGAGGCGGGACGCACAGCGTGCTTGTCACCCCCGCCCTCTTCTGCCCTAAGGGACGACCGATGCTCGTCGCCGTCATCCTCATCGTCCTCGCCGCGCTCTACCGGCTGCTGCCGGTGTGGGATTTCTCGCTCTCGAACATCTCCCCGGTCATGGCCCTGGCGTTCTGCGGGGCCGTCTACTTCAAGGACCGGCGGATGTGGCTCGTGCCCTTCGTCGCGTTGAGCCTGTCGGACCTCTTCATCAACCACCACTACGCCACGACCTACGGCTACACGTGGACGCTGGGCGGGTTTGTGGCGCGCACGCTGTGCATCGTGGCCGTGCTGGGCGTCGGCGCCTGGGTCGCCCGGCGCCGGTCCTGGCTCGGCCTGCTCAACGGCACGCTGCTCGGCGCCCTGCTCTTCTACCTCGTCACCAACACGCAGTCGTGGATGCAGGATCCCTTCTACGCCAAGACGCTCGCCGGCTGGTGGCAGGCGCTGACGACGGGACACCCGGAGTTCCCGCCCACGATCCTCTTCTTCCGCAACACGCTGTTCGGCGACCTGATGTTCACCGGTCTCTTCGCCGGCCTGATGGAGTGGATGGCCCGCCGCAAAGGCGAACCGAGCCTGCTGGACGAGGAGCCCGCCGAGGGCGAAGCCCCGGCTCCCGAGCCGGTCGAGAAGGAGTAGTCCTTACTTCGATTTCATGACCCAGACGCCGTCCCAGTCGGCGGGCGGGTGGGCTTTCAGATAGTTGCAGCGCTCGATGTAGGTCGTGCTGAGCTTGTCGCCGGGGTGCAGGGCGAGCGCCTCCTGGAATTGCTTGATGGCGCGGTCAAACTCGCCCTTGCGGTAGTAGCCGAGGCCGCCGCGGAACTGGTTGAGCACCTCCGGCAGGTGCGGGAAGGTGGTGTCGTCGTGGAAGTCGAGCACCTCGTAGACGCCGACGGGCTCGGTCTTGCCCTTGACGATGACCTTGTCCACCTCGCGGGTGCGGTAGGTGCCCTTGAGCTTCCGGTAGGTGAACTCGCTGATGAGGATCTGGGCGGAGTATTCCTTGCAGGCGCTTTCGAGGCGCGAGGCAAGGTTCACGCCGTCGCCGATGACGGTGTAATCCATGCGCTTGGGCGAGCCGATGTTGCCGGAAGTCACGGTGTCGGTGTTGAGGCCGATGCCCATGAGGACGGGTTTCTGGCCGCGGCCGGCGCGGCGGTGGTTGAGCGCACGCAGCTCGGTGATCATCTTGATCGCGGCGCGCATCGCGCGGTCGGGGTCGTCGCCGTGCGCCACGGGGATGCCGAACTCGGCCATGATCGCGTCGCCGATGAATTTGTCGAGCATGCCGCCCTCGTCGGTGATGCACTGGACCATGAGGGTGAAATACTCGTTGAGCAGCGCGACCGTGCCCTGCGCGCCGAGCTCCTCGGTGAGCGTGGTGAAGGAGCGGATGTCGGAGAACAGCATCGTGGCCTCGACGTTCTGGCCGCCGAGGGCGTCGCCGCCGCCGGCGAGGAGCTGGTCGGCGAGGCCGGGGTCCATGTAGCGCGACATGGTGGCCTTCATGCGCTTCTCGGAGGAGATGTCCTCGATCATGAGCATGGTGCCGAGCTTCTTGCCGCGGAGGCTGACGAGGGGCTGGACGGTGAGGTTGACGTTCAGCTTCTCGCCGGCGCACTCCATCGTGGCGTCGAGCACGGCGTCGCCCTTGCCGGAATCGGCGACGGCCTTGAGCCGGGCGGCGACCCAGGCGTTGGGACCGGTGAAGAAGTCGGCGGCGGGGTGGTTGAGCACGTCCTTCTCCTCGGCGCGGAGGATGCGGTAGCCGGCGGCGTTGCAGGTGTGGATGCGGCCGTCCTCGTTGAGCGTGATGACGCCGCTCGACATGCTCTCGAGCACGGACTGGTTGTAGTTCCGCATGTTCTGCACGTCGTCGAAGAGCTTGGCGTTCTCGAGGGCGATGGAGACCTGGGCGGTGAAGGCCTTGAGGCGGGCCTCGTCCTCGGCGGTGAAGGGGCCGCCGCGCTTGTTGAGGGCCTGGGTGACGCCGATGACCTTGCCGTGCTTGTTGACGACGGGGACGCAGAGGATGGAGCGCGTGAAGTAGCCGGTCTTCTTGTCGAAGGCGGGGTTGAAGCGCAGGTCGGCGTAGGCGTAGGGGATGTTGATGGTCTTGCCGGACTGGAAGACCGCGCCGGCGATGCCGGCGGTGTTGGGCAGCCGGATCTGCACGGCGCTGAGGCCCTCGCCCACCTCGGACCAGAGTTCGTTGGTCTTCTCGTTGTTGAGGAAGAGCGTCGAGCGGTCGGCCTTCAGCATGCGCGTGGCCTCGCTCATGACGCGGCGGAGCAACACGGACAGCTCGAGCGAGCTGGTGATGTCGGCGACGAGGTCGAGGAATTCCATCTCCTCCTGCCGCGTCTTCTTCATCTTCTCGATGAACTGGCGGCTCTGCAGCGCGACCGAGGCCTGCGTGGCCATGGCCTCGAGCAGCTCGAGGTCGCCCGGGGTGAACCGGCCCGTGCGCTTGTTGAGGGTCTGCACGACGCCGATGATGTCGCCGCGCGCGGTCTTCACCGGGGCGGCGAGGATGGACTTGGTGGTGAAACCGGTCTTCTGGTCGATGTCGGCGTTGAAGCGCGGGTCCTTGTAGGCGTCGTGCACGATCTCGCCCCGGCCGGACTGGAACACCGCGCCGGCCACGCCGGTGTTGCTCATCAGGCGGATCTCGCGGTTGAAGGTGCCCTGGGCGATGCGCGAATAAAGCTCGTTGGTGGCGGGGTCGTGGAGGAAGAGCGAACCGCGCTCGGCGTCGGTCTCGGCTGCGACGATCTCGACGAGCGTGGCGAGGAGGTCGTCGAGGTTTTCGATGGCGGCGACGCGCTGCGAGAGCTTGAGCAGCATCTCGGTCTGGCGCAGGCGGGCCTGGATCTCGGCGCGCGACTCGCGCTTGCGCCGGGGCTTGAGGAAGGGCGTGGTCGTGATGCCCGCCGCCGTGTCCTTTTTCTCAACGGCCATGCGATTTCTCCATCTGGGCGCGCAATTCGGCGATGGTGTTGCGGAGCTGGGTCTGCTCGTCGCGCGCGGCCCGGTCGCGCTCCTGCAGTTCGGCGCTGTGCCTGTATTTCATCGTCTCCATCTCGTCCCGCAGCGCGGCGATGGCGGCGCGGAGCTGGCGGGCCTCGTCCTGCCCGGCCGCCACGGCGGCCTGCACCGCCTCCTCCTTCCGGATCCGCAGCGTCTCCAGCTCGTCCCGCAGGGCCTGCGCGATGGCATGGAGCTGCCGGATCTCATCCCGCGCGCCGGAAACGGCGGTCTCCTTCTGCGCGTCCTTGTCGGCGCCGAGGCTCTCGAGCTGGGTGCGCATGGCCGCGATGGTGTTGCGCAGGTGCCGCAGCTCCTGCTGCGCCTGCAACAATTCCTCGCTCTTGTCGGGAGCGACGCCGAACACGACCATGTTGTCCACCCGCGCAGCGTCGGGCAGGGTCGGGCGACCCGCAAGTCCGTTTTCCTCCGGGCCTAGAGCAGGTCGGCGGCGAGCTCGGCCAGACGGGAGCGCTCGCCCTTGGAGAGGCGGACGTGCGCGTGCAGCGACTGGCCCTTCATGCGGTTGTGGCAGTAGACGAGGCCGTTGCTGCGGGCGTCGACGTAGGGGTTGTCGATCTGCGCAGGGTCGCCGATGAGGACGATCTTCGAACCCTCGGAAATGCGGGTGATGACGGTCTTGACTTCGTGCGGCGTGAGCTGCTGCGCCTCGTCGAGGATGAAGAAGCGGCGGGCGATGGACCGGCCGCGGATGAAGCACAGCGCCTCGATCTCCACCAGACCGCTCTTGATCAGGCGCTCGTAGGGTTTCATCGGCGGCAGGCCGTGGCCGTTGGTGACATGGACGGGCTGGGGTTGGTGCAGGCCGGCGACGAGGTCGTCGCGCTTCTTCTTTTTCTTGCCGACTTTCTTCGAGGCGAACTGCGGCTCCTTCGGTGGCTTGGAGGGCATGAGCACCTCGAGCGCATCGTGATAGGGCTGGAGCCAGGGGCGCATCTTCTCCTCCAGAGAGCCGGGCAGGAAGCCGATGTCCTTGCCCAGCGCGATCACGGGCCGGGTGATGCTGAGGCCGTCGTAACGGGAGTTTTCGTCGCAGCAGATCTGGTGCAGTGCGCAGCCGGTGGAGAGCAGGGTCTTGCCCGTGCCGGCCTTGCCGAAGCAGGTGATGAGCGAGATGCTGTCGTCGAGCAGCGCGTCCATGAAGAACTGCTGCTCGAGGTTGCGCGGGCGGATGGGGATGCCGCCGGGCGCCTTCACGAAATCCGGCAGGCGCAGACGGCGGACCGCCCCCTGCCCCGTGAAACGCCCGGGCATGGTCTTCCCCTCGGGCGTGCGCAGGAGGACGTATTCGTTCAGGTAAAGCCGCGCGGCGGTCTCGGGGGATAACTCGAACTGCCCCTCGGACGCAAAGCGCTGCAACTCGTAGACGTTGAGCTCGAGCGTCTGGTAATCCTCCTCGTCGGCGGCCTCGGGCACCTTGTCGTTGAGGTAGTCCTCCGCCTCGAGGCCGACTGCGCGGGCCTTCAGCTGCACGTTGACGTCCTTGGTGACGAGGATGGTGGGCGGGGGGAAGGTTTCCTGCACGAAGAGCGCGCAGGCGATGATGCGGTTGTCCTTCTTGCTCAGATCGGAGAGCGTCGCCCGGAACCGCTGCATCGCGGGCGACGACCAGTTGTTCTCGACGAGGTAGCGGTTGATGATGACCGAAAGCGTGCCGCCGTTGGGCAGCTTGACGCCCTCGTGCATCGAGCGCGAATCGGGCAGGAGCTCCTGCAGGATGCGGTGGACGCGGCGGGCGTTGCGCCCGCGCTCCGTGGACTGCTCGCCCTTGATCGCGTCGAGCTCCTCCAGGACTTCGACCGGGATTGCCAGATTGTTTTCCTCGAACTTGAAGATCGACTGCGGGTCGTGCAGCAGGACGTTCGTGTCCAACACGTAGGTTTTGGTTCTGACGCCGGCCTTCGACTGCGTGGGGGAAACTACCGCACTAAGTGGGTTTTCCATCGAGTGGATATCTTGTGAATAACCCATGTATCCTTTTGTCCCCTTTGTAAATACAAGAATTGCAGTTTGTTGATAATTGCGCGCCGGACTTCCCTAAGTGCGTATCGCCACCCACGGCGGCATTGCATTTGCACTGCCGACCTGTATGCGTGTCCCACTTCACACACCCGCTTCCCTCACATGCAAAAGCTCCAAGAACAACTTCCCGCAGTCATTTTGACGGCGATCCTCGTGATCGGCGCCGCCTTCTGGTTCAACCAGCAGACCGTCAAGGAACTCACCGCCAAGCAGCAGGCGGAAATTTCCCAACTGCGCGAACAGACCAACGCCGAGATGAAGGCCAGCGCCGAGGAAACCCGGCGCCACATTGAGGCCGTCAACCAGCTGCTCAAGGACGCCATCTCCAAGCGCTCCGCCGACATGTTCATGACGGAGGAGGAGGTCGCCAAGCTCAACGCCGAGCGCATCGACGCCCTCGCCGAGGCCGTGGCCAAGAAGGTCCAGCCCTACAACCCGCTGCCCAAGACCCCCGAGGAGGCCGAGCGCCTGCAGAACGAGCAGACCGACAAGATCTCCGCCCGCATGGCCGAGAAGATCTCCCCCATCCTCGCCGAGATGTCCCGCGACCAGAACCTCACCCGCGACTCCATCAACCAATACAGCCAGCGCATCTCGGACCAGATCAGCGGCGTGCTCACCGCCGAGATGGCCCGCAACCAGGAGCTCAACAGCCAGCTGCTGACGTCGCAGGCCATCGCCCGCGACTCCATGGCCCTCTCGCAGAAGGTCACCGCGCTCTACCTCAGCAGCTTCAAGGATCAGGCCCTCATCACCCGCCTGCTCTCGCTGCCCGCCAACGTCGTGCGCGATGTCGGCAATCTCCAGATCATCAACAGCCAGGAGCGCCAGCGCATGCAGGAGCAGCTCGTCTCCGAGATGAACGCCCTCGACAAGCGCCTGAAGGAACTCGAGGCCGTCACGCCGAAGAAATAAACCGGCACAGCCCGGTCCTTTTCCAGCCGCGCCACCTCCGGCGCGGCTTTTTGTTTTCGCAGAGCGAAAACAACCCTGCGTAGCCTTTGGCGAATCAGGGTCCTATATCCATGCCTCCCCTCCACCTCAGCCCCGACCACGCCCGCCGCTTCCTGCGGCGCGCCACGCTGCTGGACACCCCCGCCGCCGACCTGCCCTCTGCCCTCGCCCACCTCGGCTACGTGCAGATCGATCCGATCAATGTCTGCGGCCGCATGCACGACCTTATCCTCCGCCACCGGGTCACAGGATATACGGAAGGCGGCCTCATGCGATTCCTGCACGGCGAAGCGGGCGCACCCAAGCCCGCGCACCAGCGCACCGCCTTCGAGCACCATCTGCCCACCGCCCACACGCTGGTCGCCCTGCCGGCCGAGGCCTGGCCCCATCTGCTCGGGCAGATGCGCGCCCGCACCCGGCGGGGCGGCGCCTGGTCCGGCCGGCTCAGCCCGAAGCAGAAGCAGCTCGCCGGTCACCTCCTCGCCGAGATCGCGGCGCGCGGCCCGCTCTGCTCCGAGGATTTCGCCGGCACCGGCCGCTCCCGCGCCGTCTGGGGCTCGGCCACCGTGGCCAAGGCCACGCTGCAGAAGCTCTTCTTCCACGGCCGCCTGCTCATCGCCCGCCGCAGCGACGACAACCGGCGCTACTACGACCTGCCCGAGCGCGTCCTGCCCGCCGGCATCCTGCGGCTCCCCGAGCCCTCCGCGGCGGAGACCGCCCGCTGGGAAGTCCTGCTCAAGCTCCGCCAACGCCGCCTCGTGCTGCTCAAACGCACCGAGCTCCCGCTCGTCGCGGACCTCGTCCAACCCGTCCTGATCGACGACTGCCCCCTGCTCCACTGCCTCAAGTCCGACGTGCCGCTGCTTGCTGAACTCGAAAATCGTGAATCGAAAATTGATAATTCGCAGGACGGTGCCCTGCTGCTCGCCCCGCTCGATCCCGTCATCTACGACCGCCGTGTCACCTCCACGCTGTGGAAGTTCGACTACACCTGGGAGGCCTACACCCCGCCGGCCAAGCGCGTGCGCGGCTACTACGCCCTGCCGGTGCTCGCCGGCACCGAGATCGTCGGGCATGTCGACCCCAAGGCCGACCGCGTCGCGGGCCGCCTGCGGGTGGCCGCACGCCGGCTCGCGCGCCCGCACCGCCTGCGCGACGTGACGGCGGAGCTCGCCCGCTTCCTCGGCCTGCGCAACTGATCAGGGCAGGCGCATCAGCGCCGCCAGGGTCTCCACGCTCTCCCAGAGGTAATCCACGCGCATGTTCTCGTTCTCCGCGTGCTGGTTGTTGTCGTAGTTCACGACCGGCACCGAGACGATCTTCGTCCCCAGCTCCTGCTCGATGATGATGAGCGGCAGGCTGCCGCCCGCCGTGGGCAGTTTGACCACGGGTTCCGTAGTGGTCGACTGCACCGCGGCCACGACGCGCCGCGCGATCGGCAGATCCATCGGCGTGCGCTGGGCGTTGTAGCCCTTGCCCGTCTCGATGCGGATCAGCTTGGCGTGCGCCGCGCGGTCCTCGTCCGTCGGCTCGCGATCGAGCACGTGCCAGCCCTGCGCCTTGATGTGGTCGACGACCCGCCCCACCTGCCGCTGCACGTCGTTGCCGAGCACGAGCCGCAGGTCGAGCGTCACGCGGGCGCTCGTCGGGATGATGTTTGCCGCCAGCCGCCCGACATTCGCGCTCTGGATGCCGTTGATGTTGAGCGTCGGAAGCTCGAATCCCTCCAACAGCGTCCGGCCCGGCACCTCGGTTTCCTTGAGCCCGAGCTCCTTCATCAGGTCGCCGTCGGTGAACGACGCCTCGCGCACGGCCTCCTTCTCCGAGGCGGAAAACGGCACGTAGTCGTCGTAGAAGCCCTTGATCAGCACGCGGCCGTGGTCGTCCTTTATGCTCGCGAGCAGGTTGACGAGGCGCTGCGCCGGGTTCGGCGCCCAGTTGCCGTAGTTGCCGCTGTGCAGCGGACGCTTCGCGGCGTAGACGGTCAGGTCCATGTTCACGTCGCCGCGCACGCCGAACTGCACGACCTTGCGCCCGCTCACGTGCCGCGGCCCGTCGGCGATGATCCACAGGTCGGCGCCGAGCTTGGCCCGGTGCTTGCGCAGGATCTCGTCGAGATGCACCGAGCCCATCTCCTCCTCGCCCTCGAAGAAGAACTTCACGTTCACGGTCGGCTTGCCGCCCGTCTGCACGAGCGCCTCGTAGCCGTTGAGGATGGCGAAGACCCCCGCCTTGTCGTCCGCGCTGGCGCGGCCGGTCAGCCGCCACGCCGGGTCAATCGGCTGCCCCGGCCGCCAGTCCACGATCTTGCCGCCGCGCTCGGCCGGGGCCGTGACGAACTTCGGCTCGAACGGCGCCCAACCCTCCGCCCACTGGCGCGGGTTCACCGGCTGCCCGTCGTAATGCGCATAAAAGACCACCGTCGCCGTCGCGCCCGGCACCTTCACCTCGCCGAAGACCGCGGGGTTGGTCGTCGGCCCCTCGCCCTCGAGCAGCTCGGCCGCGATGCCGCGCCGCACCATCATGTCGCGGATGAACTCCGCGTTGCGCCGGATGTTCTCGCGGTCGGTGCCGACGTTCGGAATCGCGACCAGCTCGCGGTATTCCGCCATCCAGCGCTGCTCGTTCGCCACGCGGTATTGCCGGACTTTTTCCGATCCCCCGTCGGCGGCCAGCACCGTCGTGCCCGCCGCCGCCCACAACATGATTCGTGCGATCATGCATTGCACGCTTGGCTCCCGCCCGCGGCTAGGCAACGGATAACTCATGCCCGCCGCGCCCCTGCCCGAGAACCTGCCGTTTGCGTTCCCGGGCGAGGCCGTCGACCCGCGGCTCGTGGTCGACCCGCGCCGGGCCCGCCGCTGGCTCGCCGCCCGCAACCCCACGGGCCGACCCAACGCGGACGTCCTGCGCGAGACCTGCGGGGTCGGCGCCGCCGGCCGCCGGCGCCGGCGTTGGATCATCGACTTCCCGGCGGACATGACCCCGCGCGAGCGGGCACTCTACGTGCGGCCCCATGCCGCTTGCCCGACGGTGCAGTTGCACGAACCCGACCACCACCTGCGCTCCGCCCTCGCCCGTCTCGACCGCTACCTCGCGACCCCCTTGGACCGCCCCGGCCCCTTCATCTGGATCGAGACCGCGCTCCTGCCCGACGATTCGCTCGCCGTCTGGGCCCGCGACGATGACTACAGCGCCGGCGTGCTCAACTCCCGGCTCTTTGCGCATTGGTCCAGGGAGCACCGCACCGACCTCGTGGCGGCGCTGCGCTCCTATCCGTTCCCCTGGCCGCCGGGCACGCCGCTCGGTTCGCTCACGCGCGAACAGGAGGAACACCGCCACGCCATTGCCAAGGCCGCCCGGGCCGGCGACAGCGACTGCCTCCACGGCGCCGTGCTCGGGGCCTACGGCTGGCGCGACGACTCTGACGAGGTATCGCTCGCGCGCCTACGTGCTTTGCACGCAGCGCGTTTGTCATCTATTAAATGACAAACTTGCCACACTCGTCCCGCCGGCACAGCAAACTGGGAGAACGTTTGTCATTTAATAGATGACAA
The DNA here is from genome assembly GCA_964601365.1 of uncultured Opitutaceae bacterium. Lineage (GTDB taxonomy): Bacteria > Verrucomicrobiota > Verrucomicrobiia > Opitutales > Opitutaceae > Didemnitutus. Next base: position 10,041 of record CAZRNE010000042.1, read on the forward strand.
ATATGTCCGAGTCCTGACCCGGCACCGAGGTCGGTTGGGTGGCCGGTTGTCTACGGTTTTTCGCCCGAGAACTTCCAGGAGGCGCGGTGATCGCGCGGGAGCTTCAGGCCGAGCACGCTGGCCCGCACCATCTCGATGGGCATCGTGCCGCCTTTCATGATGTGGTCGTGGAAATCCTTTTCCTTCATTTTGCCGGACTTGACCGCCTCGGCGTGGAGCGCGCGCAGCTGGATGGCGCCCATCATGTAGGCGACCTGGTAGAGCGGCGAATAGTCGCCGTTGAACGACCGCCGCACCTCGCCGGTGGCCGTGTGCACGTCGTGCCCCACCCGGTCGACGAGGAAGTCGATGCATTGCTGCGGGGTCCACTTGCGGAGGTGGAAGTTCAGCGAGAAGATGATGCGCGCGCAGCGATGCGTGCGCCAGAAGAGCATGCCGGCGCGGTTCAGCGGGGTCTCGGCGAAGCCGAGGTCCCAGAGGCGGAACTCCCACCACAGCGCCCAGCCCTCGATCCAGAATGGGGTGTAGAAGAGCTGCCGGTGCGGGTTGTAACGGTCGTTATACCAGCCCTGCATGTGGTGGCCCGGGATCAGCTCGTGGTGCACGACCGCCCGGCAGCCGTGGACGTTGTTCGCGCGGAGGCTGTTCAGCTTGTCCTGGTGGTCCATCTCGTCCGTCGGGTAGGAAACGATGATGCGGTCGCCGCCGAGGAAGAACGGGTTCACCTTCTGCCGCTCCGGGGACATCATGATCATATACCAGTCGTCGATCATGTGCGGGGGCACGGTGATGAGGTCGCGCTTGGTGATGAAATCGATCGCCTCGTAGGCCTGCCGCGCGATGAGCGCGGGCTGCTCGCCGGGCGCGACGTAGTCCTGCTTCATCATCTCGAGGGCGGCCTTCCAGTCGTCGCCCAGCCCGAGGTCGCGCGCGACCTTCTTCCACTCGGCCTCGCACCATGCGAACTCCTTCTCGGCGATCGCGACCAGCTCCTCCGGGGTGTAGGGGATCATCTCGCGCGCGAGATCGCCGGCGAGGCCCTCCGCTCCGATCGGGTCGCCCACGATGGGCTCGTCCTCGCCGGGCTTCGCGCCGACGACTCTCTCGCGGAGGAACTTCGCGTAGTCCTCCATCGCCGCGGAGAGCTTCTTGTAGGGCTCGCGCGTCCACCAACCGAAGTCCGGGTCATAATTGTTGTAGTGGTTGAACCAGTCCTCGACCTGCTTGCCGAGGGCGCGCAGCTGGTTGATCGCGCGCAAGGCCGTGATCTTGTCCGGCCGCAGGGCGTCGGCGGCGGCCTTGTCGCCGAGGCCGGCCTCGAGCGCCTGGCGCGCCTGCCCGATCTGCTCGCGGGCCGCGGCCAGCACGCCGGCGGCCTCCTTGCCGTCGGGGCGCTCGTATTCGCGGCGCTTCTCCTGCAGGCCCGCCAGCGCCTCGGCGAACGGCAGCAGCGGCGCCATCTCCGTGTTCCGCTTCTGCTGCCGCTCGGCCAGGCCGTCGAGGTGCGTCAGCTCGTTGCGCAGCAGGTGCCAGTCGATGCGGCCCTCGGTGCCCAGCTTCTCGTAGGGCACGTCCTCCAGCTTCGCCCGCCAGGCCTGGTAGAATTCCCGCAGCCTCCGCAGCTGCAGGGCCGAGTTCGGCACCGGGTGCATGACCAGCAGGCCGGCCTTGTCCTGCGTGAAACGCTCCACCAACTCGCGCAATTCACTCGATTGCGGCCGGGCCAGCGCGGCGAGGTCCGGCACGTAGTCGGCCGCGGGGCGCTGCGACTGCGGGGGCTGGCCATAACGGAAGTCGGCGGGAGCGGTTGACGCAATGGTGGCAAGGCTCAGGGCGAGCAGCAGGTGGGGCTTCATGGCGGGGTGCGCCACTCTCCTTGTCCGCAAAAAAGCCGCAAGCGCGGAGTGCCTGCGGCTCGTCGCAAAATGGATGAAGCGCGGCGTCCTCGACGCGCTCCGAACGCGTCTGGAGGCCGCGCCCCCGTCAACCTAGAACCGCCACTCGACGCCGGCGTAGGCGGCCGCACCGGGCTGCGGATAGCCGTGCACCTCCTCGTAGCGTTCGTCGAGCAGGTTCTCGGCCCGGGCCTTGAGCGTCACGCGGTCGTTGATCCGCCACGCGCCGTAGAGCCGCACCACGGCGTAGTCCTCGGCATCGATCCGCCCGAAGGTCGCCGCGTGCACGTCCTCGCGTTGCGCCCCGAAGGCCAGGCCGGCGCCGGCGCTGAAGCCGCCGCCGAAATCGTGCCACAGGTCCGCCGAGCCGCTGTGCCGCGGGCGGCGCAGCAGCCGGTTGCGCTGCGAGAGGTTGTCGGCCTCGAGGAAAGTGTAGGCGAACCGCGCCTCGACCGCGCCGGGCAGCGCGAACTTCCCCGCCAGCTCGAGCCCGCGCGTGCGGGCGCGCTCGACGTTGCGCACCGTGCCGGGGAACACCCCGAAATCGAACACGATCAGGTTTTCCAGCCGCGAGTCGAACCACGTCGCGCTCAACGTGCCGCGATCGCCCGGCAGATACACATCCACGCCGGCGTCCCAGCCGCGCGCCTTCTCGGGCCGCAGGGCGGGGTTGCCCGCGTAGAACGAGCTGCGGCCGTAGAGGTCGAGGAAGCTCGGCGAGCGGAACGCCGTGCCGTAGCTCGCCCGCCATTTCACGCGGCCGCGCGCGGCCAGCCACGCCGCCGTGGCGCGGCCCGTCGTCGCCCGGCCGAAGGTGTCGTGGTCGTCGCTGCGCAGGCCGGCGGTGAGGAAGACGTTCTCCACCGGCGTGAACTCATCCTGCACGAACACGGCCAGCAGCGTCTGGCTCTCGTCGATGTTGCCGAAGCCGGTGTTGCGGGTGTGGTTCGCCTCGGCGGTGAAGCCGCCCGTCACGCGGTGATTGTCGGCGCCGCCGTAGGTCGCCTGCCAGTCCAGGACGGCGCGGCGGTTTTTGACCACGGTCACCTGGGTCGCGCTGCCGGCGCGCGGGCTCTCCGCCACGAAGCGCCGGTGCTGCCCGCCCAGCACGGCGCGGCTGCTCAGGTCGGGGCCGTGCTTGAACTCCGCGAAGACCGTCGCGAGCGCGTTGCCCTCCCGCTCCTCGTTGTCGGGGTCGTTGGTGAAGCGGTTGCCCGGCGAGCCGTAGCGGCCGTGGAATCCCCGCAGCGTTGCGCCGACGGACACGCGCTCGCTCACGACGCGGTCGAGCCGCAGGGCGTAGGTCGCGCTGGTGAAGCGGTTGTTCGCGCGGTCGTTCTCGGTCGTGCCGCCGGCTGCCGCGAAGATCCACGCGGTCTTCGCGTCACCGGCTTGCGCGTTCAACGCCCCCTGCACGGTCCCGAAGGAGCCGGTCTCGATGGCCACCGCGCCGCGCCGCGCGCCGGCGCCGCGCTGCGCCCGGAGCGAGACCACTCCGCCGACGGCCTCGCCGCCGTAAAGCGTGCTCTGCGGACCGTGGGCGACCTCGAGGTTGTCGCAGGCGCTGACGCAGGCCCCGCCGAGCCACACGAGGTAGTCGGTGTTCGGGTCGTTGAGCCGGATCCCGTCCACGAGGAAGAGGGCCTGGTTGGAGTTGGACCCGCGCAGGAAGAGCGAGGTCGTGGCGCCGGCCGCGCCCGAGGCAAAGGCCGGGGCGCCGGGCACGCCGCCGAGGGCGGCGCGCAGGTTGGTGAGCTGCATCCGCGCGAGCTCCTCCGCGGTGAGCGTCTGCACGGCGCTGCCGAGCGTGTTGGCGGCGGCGGGCGTGCGCGTGGCGGTGCTGATGACCGGGTCGAGCCGGACGGTTTCCTCGGCGCCGAGAGCGCCCGCCAGCGCGAGGCCGGCGAAGAGGAGGCGGAGCGCGCCTCCGGGTATCGTATGCGTATTCATGGTCGGTCTGCGGCAAGAGCAGACCGCCGCGGCGCGACGCCGCACGTTTCCACTCCCACCCTTCATTGATGCGATGAAGGTTGACGCCGCGCGGCCATCGCATGCCGGGCGGCGGGTGAGTTTCCGGGGCAGATATTCGGACTCCGCACTTGGCCTCGCCCCCGCCTTCGCCACCACGGGGGTGACTGGCTTTGCTCCCGCCCTGCGCGGGATGGGGGTCTGTAATGCGTTACCGCAGCGCTACTGTGGCCGGTTTTCACGGCCTTCCCTGCTGACCGGATTTGGACAAAGAACCCAGGAACACCCGGAGCAATCCGCCGCCGGCGCCCGCGGCGCAAGCGTTTTTCCCGCCCCCGCCCATGTCATAATTGCCCCGAAACCCATGGTTGCTTTCTCGTATCAACGCATCAGGATTCATCGATACGTATGAAACTCACGCCCAAGCAGACCTCCGCCGCCGCCGAGCTGCGCCGCCTCCTCGCGCAGCGCATCGTCCTGCTCGACGGCGCCATGGGCACGATGCTCCAGTCCCACCAGCTGGCCGAGTCGGACTTCCGCGGGCGCCTCTTCGCCCAGCACGCCCGGCCCCTCCTCGGCAACAACGACCTCCTCTGCCTCACCCAGCCGGACATCGTCGAGTCCGTCCACGCCGCCTACTTCGCCGCCGGGGCCGACATCGTCGAGACCAACACCTTCTCCGGCACGCGCATCGCCCAGGCCGACTACGGCACCGAGAGCTACGTGCCCGAGCTCAACCGCGCCGCCGCCGAGATCGCCTGCCGCGCCGCGCGCGCGGCCGAGGACAAGTTCAACCGCCGCTGCTTCGTCGCCGGCGCACTCGGCCCGACCAACCGCACCGCCTCCCTCTCCCCCGACGTCAACCGCCCGGACTACCGCGCCGTCACCTTCGACGAGCTGGTCGCGGCCTATCATGAGGAGGCGAAGGCCCTCGTCGCCGGCGGCGCCGACCTGCTGCTGGTCGAGACCATCTTCGACACCCTCAACGCCAAGGCGGCCATCTTCGCCATCCAGCAGCTCTTCGACGAGATCGGCGCGCACCTCCCGCTGTTCATTTCCGTCACCATCACCGACCAGTCGGGCCGCACGCTCTCCGGGCAGACCGTCGAGGCCTTCTACAACTCCATCCGCCACGCGCACCCGTTCTGCGTCGGCATCAATTGCGCCCTCGGCGGCGCGCAGATGCGCCCCTTCATCGAGGACCTCGCCCGCGTGGCCGAGTGCTACGTTTCCTGCTACCCCAACGCCGGCCTGCCCAACGCGTTCGGCGGCTACGACGAGACCCCCGCGCAGACCGCCGCCGTGCTGGGCGAGTTCGCCGCCGCCGGCTGGCTCAACATCGTGGGCGGCTGCTGCGGCACCACGCCCGCGCACATCGCCGCCATCGCCAAGGCCGTTGCGCCCCACAAGCCCCGCCCGCACCACGTGCCCACCGAAACACGCCCGCTCCGCCTCAGCGGCCTCGAAGCCTATGCGGTGGCCTGAGAAGAACCCGATGAAACCGAGGAATTCAGTATCCAGAATGGACCGTCCGCCCACTCACCCAGCCCGCGAAGTGAATAACTTCGCCCTTGGCTTTGCCACTGCTGCGCAGACAGGGCTCGTTGAATCGCTCAAGTCAGCACGCGGCAAGCCGCGAGGAATGGACCTGGAGCGATTCAATCATTCTGAATTCTGAATTCTGGATTCTGGATTCTCCATTCTCCGCCCCGTGACTTCCACCGCCACCACCTTCGTCGTCATCGGCGAGCGCACCAACATCACCGGTTCGCCGAAGTTCGCCAAGGCCATCAAGGCCGGCGACTGGGACGCCGCCGTCGCCATCGCGCGCCAGCAGGTCGAGTCCGGCGCCAACCTCCTCGACGTGAACGTCGACGAGGCCCTCGTCGACGGCGAGGCCACGATGGTGAAGTTCCTCAACCTCATCGCCGCCGAGCCCGAGATCTCGCGCGTGCCGGTGATGCTCGACTCCTCCAAGTGGTCCGTGCTCGAGGCCGGGTTGAAGTGCCTCCAGGGCAAGGGCGCGGTCAACTCCATCTCGCTGAAGGACGGCGAGGCTGAGTTCCTGCGCCGCGCGCGCCTCATCCAGCGCTATGGCGCCGCGGCGGTCGTCATGGCCTTCGACGAGCAGGGCCAGGCCGCCACGCGCGACGACAAGGTCCGCATCTGCACGCGAGCCTACCGCCTGCTCACCGAGAAGATCGGCTTCGCACCCGAGGACATCATCTTCGACCCCAACATCCTCACCGTCGCCACCGGCATCGAGGAGCACAACAACTACGCCGTCGATTTCTTTGAGGCCACGCGCCTCATCAAGGACACCCTGCCCGGCGCGAAGGTCAGCGGCGGCGTCTCCAACGTCTCGTTCTCCTTCCGCGGCAACAACCCCGTGCGCGAGGCCATGCACACGGCGTTCCTCTACCACGCCATCAACGCCGGCCTCGACATGGCCATCGTCAACGCCGGCATGCTCGGCGTCTACGAGGAGATCCCGCGCGACCTCCTTGAGCGCGTCGAGGACGTCCTCCTCAACCGCCGCCCCGACGCCACGGAACGGCTCATCGCCTTCGCCGAGGAGATCAAGGCCCGCGAAACCGCGGCGAAGGCAGGCGGTCAGCCGTCGGCGGTCAGCGGTCAGCAGCCGGCCACCGACGCCTGGCGCACCGAGCCCGTCGAGGTGCGGCTGAAGCATGCCCTGCTGAAGGGCATCGATACCTTCGTGGACGCCGACACCGAGGAGGCGCGCGCCAAATACGGCAAGCCCCTCGACGTCATCGAGGGCCCCTTGATGGACGGCATGCGCGTGGTCGGCGACCTTTTCGGTGCGGGCAAGATGTTCCTCCCGCAGGTCGTGAAGTCCGCCCGCGTCATGAAGAAGGCCGTCGCCTACCTGCAGCCCTACATGGAGGCCGAGAAGGCCGAGGCCCGCCGCCGCGCCAAGCAGGACGCCATCCTCCACCCCGGCTCGCCCATCCCGCCCGACCGCCCCGCCGGCCGCGTCGTCCTCGCCACCGTCAAGGGCGACGTGCACGACATCGGCAAGAACATCGTCGGCGTCGTCCTCGCCTGCAACAACTACGAGGTCATCGACCTCGGCGTCATGGTGCCCTGCGAAAAAATCCTCGCCACCGCGCGCGAGAAGCAGGCCAGCGTCATCGGCCTCTCCGGCCTCATCACGCCCTCGCTCGACGAGATGGTGCACGTGGCCAAGGAGATGAAGCGCGAGAAGCTCGACCTGCCCCTGCTCATCGGCGGCGCCACCACCTCCGCCGCCCACACCGCGGTGAAGATCGCCCCGGAATACGACGAGCCCGTCGCACACGTGCTCGACGCCTCGCGCGTCATCGGCGTCGTGTCCGCCCTGCTCAGCAAGGAACAGAAACCCGCCTTCGTCGCCGACCTGCGCGCCAGGCAGGAGAAGCAACGCGCCGAGTTCGGCGACCGCCGCGGCGCGCGCAAGCTGCTCCCGCTCGCCGAGGCACGCAGCCGCGCCCCGAAGTTCGACTGGACCGCGACCGACATCGCGAAACCGGAGTTCCTCGGCACGCGCGTGTTTTCGAGCGATCAGCGATCAGCGGTCAGCGGTCAGCTTTCTGAAGAAGCTGAAAGCCGACAGCTGAAAGCTGACAGCTCTTGCGGGCTCCTCTCTTTGGAGGAGATCGCAGGCTTCATCGACTGGGGGCCGTTTTTCAGTGCTTGGGAGCTGCACGGCCGCTTCCCCGACATCCTCAAGGACCCCGTCGTCGGCGAGGAGGCCTCCAAGCTCTACGCCGACGCCCAGGCCATGCTCGCCGAGATCATCGCCGGCCAGCACTTCACCGCGCGCGCCGTCATCGGATTCTGGCCCGCGAACTCCGTCGGCGACTCCGTGGAGGTTTATGCCGATGAGAAGCGCTCGCGCGTGCTCAAGACCTTCCACTTCCTGCGCCAGCAGAACGAGAAGCCGGCCGGCCAGTTCAACCACTGCCTCGCCGACTACATCGCGCCGAAGGACAGCGGCCGCGTGGACTACCTCGGCGCCTTCGCCGTCACCAGCGGGCACGGGGTCGAGCCCTACGCCCGCGAGTTCGAGAGGAAGCACGACGACTACTCCGCCATCATGGCCAAGGCGCTGGGCGACCGCCTTGCCGAGGCGCTGGCCGAGCTGCTGCACAAGAAGGCGCGCGACTTCTGCGGCTACGGCCGGACGGAGAACCTGAGCATGGCCGACATCATCCGCGAAAAATACCGCGGCATCCGCCCCGCCCCCGGTTACCCCGCCTGTCCTGACCACACCGAGAAACGCACGCTGTTCGACCTCCTCGACGCCGAGAAGGCCACGGGCATCACGCTCACCGAGTCCTTCGCCATGAACCCACCCAGCGCCGTGAGCGGGTTGTATTTCAGCCACTCCGAATCGAAGTATTTTGCCGTGGGAAAATTGGCCAAGGATCAGGTCGAAGATTACTCCGCCCGCAAAGGACAGCCCACCGCCACCTCGGAGAAATGGCTCTCACCCTATCTCGACTACTAAGGTAGGGCGAGTTGTCCCCAACGAGCCGCGGAATTTATCAACCACGGATTTCCCGGATTCCACTGATGGCTCCCCTATGGCTGCGATTTCACATCCGTGCTATCCGTGAAATCCGTGGTGAGGAATCCGCGCCGCTTTGCCCGATGAAGA
>CAZRNE010000043.1:0-18198 GCA_964601365.1 uncultured Opitutaceae bacterium
ATGCGGACGACGGGGGCGAAGGTATTGGCGACCTTGCCCTTGGGGCCCTCGACGGCGACGGTGGTGCCGGTGACGGCGACCTTCACCTTGTCGGGAATTTGAACGGGTTTCTTGCCGATTCTGCTCATGGCGGGTGGTTCCTTACCAGACGGTGCAGAGGAGTTCGCCGCCGAGTTTTTCGCGGCGGGCGTCCTGGTCCTTCTTGAGGCCCTTGGAGGTGGAGAGGATGGCGACGCCGAGGCCGTTCAGGACGCGCGGGATGTCCTGGTAGCTGTGGTAGACGCGGCGGCCGGGCGTGGAGACGCGCTTGAGGCCGGTGATGACGGAGGTGCCGTCGACATACTTGAGGGTGACGACGAGGGTCTTGTGGCCTTTGTCGTCGGTGCCCGTGGAGACGTCGCGGACGAAGCCTTCGGCCTTGAGGATGCCGGCGAGGCTTTCCTTGAGCTTGGAGTGCGGGAGGACGCACTGGGGCTGGCCGGCCTTCGACGCATTGCGGAGGCGGGTCAGGAAATCGCTGATGGGATCGGTCATGGATGGATGTTGGTTGGGCGGCCGCGCGGGTCATATCCGACCCCCGTGGGCCGAAAGGTTACCAGGAGGATTTGGTCACGCCGGGGATCTTGCCGGAGAGGGCGAGCTCGCGGAGCGTGATACGCGAGACGCCGAAGCGGCGGTTGAAGCCGCGGGGGCGGCCGCTGAGGGAGCAGCGGTTGCGGATGCGGATCTTGTTGGAGTTGCGCGGGAGCTTCTGGAGCTTCTTCTGCGCGGCGAGGAAGTCCTCGTCGCTCGTGGCGGGGTTGCTGAGGATGGCCTTCAGTTCGGCGCGCTTGGCGGCGAACTTTTCGGCGAGGCGCTGGCGCTTCTTGTTGCGCTCGATGGCGGAGGTTTTCGGCATGGCGGGAAGGCGGGTTAGGCGGCGGTGGTCTTGGCGGCCTGCTGCTCGACGCGGCGGAAGGGCATGCCGAGGAGCTTGAGGAGCTCGCGGGCCTCGTCGTCGGTCTGGGCGGTGGTGACGAGGGTGATGTCGAGCCCCATGTGGCGCTTGGCGCTCTCGACGGAGATCTCGGGGAAGATGGTGTGGTCGGTGATGCCGATGTTGTAGTTGCCCTGGCCGTCGAGCTTGTTGGGCACGCCGCGGAAGTCGCGGATGGTGGGGAGGGCGACGGCGAGCAGGCGCATGAGGAAGTGCCACATGCGTTCGCCGCGGAGGGTGACGCTGCAGCCGACGACCTGGCCCTGCTTGAGCTTGAAGTTAGCGATGGCCTTGCGCGACTTGTTGAGGACGGGTTTCTGGCCGGCGATGAGGGCCATGTCCTTCGCCGTGTCGGCGATCATGTTCTTGTCGGCGTCGGCGTTGATGCCGGTGTTGAGGGAGATCTTCACGAGCTTGGGCACCTGGTGCTTGTTCTTGTAGCCGCGCGACGCCATGAGGGCGGGCACGACCTGCTCGGTGTAGACTTTTTTCAGAGGGGGGACGGTCTTGCTCATTGCGATGGTGCCGGATTTCCGACCCGGCGGTTAGGAGGATGGATCAGGCCTTGGTGGCGGCGGGGGCCGCGGTTTTCTTGGCGCGCTTCGAGGTGTCGTAGCGCGACTGGAGCATGAGGTTGGAGACGTGGATGGTGCCCTCGCGCTCGGCGATCTTGCCCTGGGGATTCTCCTGGGACTTCTTGAGGTGCTTCTTGACGAGCGCGACGCCCTCGACGACGGCGCGGCTCTTGCCCGCGCGGATCTCGAGGACCTTGCCGGACTTGCCCTTGTGGGCGCCGGCGATGACGACGACCACGTCGTTCTTCTTGATGTGGAATTTTTGCATGGTCAGAGGACCTCCGGGGCGAGGGAGATGATCTTCATGTAGTTCTTCGCGCGGAGCTCGCGGGCCACGGGGCCGAAGATGCGGGTGCCCTTCGGGTTGCCGTCCTCGCCGATGATGACGATGGCGTTGCTGTCGAAGCGGAGGTAGCTGCCGTCGGGGCGGCGGAGGGGCGCCTTGGTGCGGACGATGACGGCCTTGTGGACCTCGCCCTTCTTCACGGTGGCGTCGGTGCTGCTCTCCTTGATGTTGACGGTGATGATGTCGCCGACGTGCGCGTAGCGGGTGTTCTGGCCCTTGCGCCCGATCATCGACGCCCGGCGGGCGCCGGTGTTGTCGGCGATTTCGAGGATGGAACGCATCTGGATCATGGCGGGTGTCTCCTGGGCGTCAGGCCTGCGCGGGGGCGGCCGGTTTCGCGGTCTTGGTGGGGACGACGGCGGCGACGTCCTGCTCGGTGACGGCGGCGCTGGCGGCGACGGCGCGCTCGACGATGCTGATGACACGCCAGCGCTTGAGGCGGCTGATGGGACGGGTCTCCATCAGCTCGACCTTGTCGCCGAGGCGGGCCTCGTTCTTCTCGTCGTGGGCGTGCAGGACGGTCTTGCGGTTGATGACCTTGCCGTAAAGCGGGTGCGGCGTCTTGTAGGGGACGGTGACCTTGACGGACTTGTCGCCCATCTTGGAGCTGACGAAGCCGACGGCGGTCTTGCGCTTGGCGTGACGTTGGTGGGTGGACATCGGAATTTTCGATTTTGGATTTTGGATTTTCGATTTTTCGAGCGACTTTCGAGCGGGCGTGGTGGCGGCAATCGAAATCGAGAATCGAGAATCAAAAATGATTAGGCGGCGGTCTTCTTGGATTTCTTCTCGGTGAGGATGGTCTCGAGGCGCGCGATGTCCTTGCGGAGCACGCGGATGGTGTGGGGCTTCTCGACCTGGCCGGTGTGCTTCTTGAGGCGCAGCTGGAGGAGCTGCTCGCGGGTCTCGCGGAGCTTGGTCTGGATCTCGCCGGGGGCGAGTTCGCGGATTTCCTTGGATGTCATGGCGGGTCCTCGGGATTAGCGGGCGGCGTCCGCACGCGAGATCATGCGGCAGTGGAAGGGGAGCTTGGCGTCGGCGAGGGAGAAGGCCTCCTTGGCGACGGTGGCGGGAACGCCGGCGAGCTCGAACAGCACCGCGCCGGGGCGGATGACGGCGACGTAGTATTCGACCGGGCCCTTGCCCTGGCCCATGCGGACCTCGGCGGGCTTCTTGGTGACCGGCTTGTGCGGGAAGACGCGGATCCAGAGCTTGCCCTTGCGCTTGAGGTGGCGGTTGATCGCGACACGGGCGGCCTCGATCTGCTGGCTGGTCATGGGGCCGCGGGTGAGCGACTGGAGGCCGAATTCACCGAAGGCGAGCGTGTTGCCGCGCTTGGCGTTGCCGGAGCGCGTGCCCTTCTGGGATTTGCGGTATTTGGTGCGTGCGGGTTGCAGCATGGCGGAATGGCGGGCGGGCCCGGGTTAGTTGGATTCGTCCTTTTTGCAGATCCAGCACTTGACGCCGATCTTGCCCCAGACGGTCTTCGCCTCGGCAAAGCCGTAGTCGATGTTTTCGCGGAGGGTGTGGAGGGGGATGCGGCCCTGGCGCTGCCATTCGCGGCGGGCGATGTCGGCGCCGCCGAGGCGGCCGGAGCACTGGACCTTGATGCCGTCGGCGCCGAGCGACATGGCCATCTGCACGGCCTTCTTGATGGCGCGGCGGAAAGCGACGCGGCGCTCGAGCTGGAGGGCGACGTTCTCGGCGACGAGCTGGGCCTCGATCTCGGGCTTCTTGACCTCCTGGATGTCGAGGAGGACCTCCTTGCCGGTGAGCTTGGCGAGCTGGGCCTTCATGACGTCGACCTCGGCGCCCTTCTTGCCGATGACGATGCCGGGGCGGGCGGTGAAGATCTTGACGCGGACGCGGTTGCCGGCGCGCTCGATGAAGATGCGCGGGACGGAGGCCTGCTTGAGCTTCTCCATCAGCGTGTCGCGGATGACCTGGTCCTCATGGAGGAGCTTGGCGAAATCCTTCTTGCGGGCGAACCAGCGCGACTGCCAGTTGCGGCGGACGGCGAGGCGGAAGCCAACGGGGTTGGTTTTTTGTCCCATGGTGAGAGCTTAGTTCGAGTTGGTATCCGTGAGGATGATGCGGAGGTGCGACATGCGCTTGACGCGGGGCTTGGCGGAGCCGCGGGCGCCGGCCTTGAAGCGCTTGAGCACGGGGCCGTTCTCGACGAGGGCGCGGTGGACGAAGAGCTTGTCGGCGCTGAGCGAGTGGTTGTTCTCGGCGTTGGCGACGGCGCTCCTGAGCGTCTTGGCCAGCAGGCGGGCCGACTTGCGCGGGATGAGGGTGACGAGATCGAGCGCCTCGGGCACGGAGCGGCCCTGGATGACGCGAGAGATCTCGCGCACCTTCTTGGGCGACATGCGGGCGTAGCGGGTGAGAGCTTGGATTTCCATGGTGGTGTCCTGGTGGGGCGCGGGCCTCAGATTTCCTTCCGGGTCATGCCGCCGTGCGCCTTGAAGATGCGCGTGAGGGCGAACTCGCCGAGCTTGTGGCCGACCATGTTCTCGGTGACGTAGACCGGGATGAAGGCCTTGCCGTTGTGGACCTCGAAGGTGTTGCCGACGAACTCGGGCGTGATGGTGGAGCGGCGCGACCAGGTCTTGATCGGCTTGCGGGCTCCCGACTTGGACGCCTTCTGGATCTTCTCCATCAGGTGGTAGTCGACGAAGTAACCTTTCTTGATTGAGCGGGCCATGAGTGGATCTCCGGGTTAGCGCGGGGCGGATGTTATTTCTTGCCGCGCGGCGGGCGGCCGTTGTGGCGGACGAGGATGAGGGAGTTGGAAGGCTTGGAGCGGCGGCGCGTCGGGAAGCCCTTGGCGAGCTGGCCCCACGGCGACACGAGGTGCTGGCGGCCGCCACCGCCCTTGGACTTGCCCTGGCCGCCACCGTTGGGGTGGTCGACGGGGTTCATGGCCATGCCGCGGACGCGCGGACGGCGGCCGAGCCAGCGGTTGCGGCCGGCCTTGCCGAGCTTGCGGTTGGCGTGGTCGGCATTGCCGACCTCGCCGATGGTGGCGCGGCACTGCGGGTGGACGAGGCGGGTCTCGCCGGAGGCCATGCGGAGCTGGGCGAAGCCGTTCTCGACGGCGACGAGCTCCAGCGAGACGCCGGCCGAGCGGGCGAGCTGGGCGCCGTGGCCGGGCAGCAGCTCGACGCAGTGGACGCGCGTGGCGGGCGGGATGACGGCGAGCGGGAAGCTGTTGCCGGGGCGGAAGTCGTTGGTGTCGGTCTTCAGCGCGCTGTAGATGGTGTCGCCGACCTTCAGGCCCTTGGGGGCGAGGATGTAGGTCTTGGTGCCGTCGGCGTAGGCGAGGAGCGCGAGGAGCGCGCTGCGGTTGGGATCGTATTCGATCGCCTGGACCTTGGCGGGCATGTCGAGCTTGGCGCGCTTGAAGTCGATGATGCGGTAAAGCTTCTTGTGGCCGCCGCCGCGACGGCGGGAGGTGAGGCGGCCGTAGACGTTGCGGCCGCCGGTCTTGTGCTTGTGCTCGACCAGCGAGCGCTCGGGGCGCTTGTCGGTGATCTCCTCCGGGCGGTTCAGGGTCGTGAACCGGAGGGCGGCGGTGAGGGGACGGAAGGATTTGAGGGCCATGGCGGGTGGTGGCTCAGACGATTTCGATCTTGTCGCCCTGCTTGAGGGTGACGATGGCGCGCTTGGAGTCGGAACCGGTGGTGCGCAGGCCGCGGCGCGTGCGCTTCGGCTTGCCCTTGCGGTTGACGATGTTGACGCGCTTGACGGTGACCTTGAAGGTCTGCTCGACGGCCTCGCGCACGGTGTGCTTGGTGGCCGAGGGGAACACCTCGAAGGTATACTGGCCGTAGTTGGACGAGAGCTGGTTGGACTTCTCGGTCAGGCGCAGGTTTTTCAGGACTTTGTCGGCGCTGATCATGACTGACCTCCTTGCGTGCGAGCGAGGACGCGCTCGAGGGCCTTGGTGGACATGACGATCTTGGTGTAGGAGCAGAGATCGAGGGTGTTGAGCTTGGCGGCCTCCTGCATGGTGACGCGCTCGAGGTTGCGGGCGGCGCGGGCGGCCTCGGTGGTGAAGGCGTCGTCGACCACGAGCACGCGGCCGATGGGGGCGATGCGGTCGATGACCTGGTTCATCACCTTGGTCTTGGGCTGCGCGGGGGCGATGGCCTCGATGAGGGAGATGTCGCCGGCGACGGCGCGGTCGTAGAGGGCGCGGGAGAAGGCGAGGGCCTTCACCTTCTGGTTGATCTTCTTGGAGAAGTCGCGCGGACGGGGACCGAACACGACACCGCCGCCGACCCAGAGGGGCGAGCGGATGGAGCCGGCGCGGGCGCGGCCGGTGCCCTTCTGGTTCCACGGCTTCTTGCCGCCGCCGCGGACTTCGCCGCGGGTCTTGGTGGAGCGGGTGCCCTGGCGGTTGTTGGCGTTGATGGCGACGACGACCTCCTTGACGGCCTGGAGGCCCTTGGCGCCCTCGAAGGTCGGGACGGCGAAGTCGGCCTCGCGGCTCTTCGTGGCGTCGGGACTGAAAACTTTGAGCTTCATGGGTGACGGGTCTCCGGAATCAGGACTTCTTCGCCTTCTTGGCGGCGCGGACGATGACGATGTCGCCGTTGGCGCCGGGGATGGCGCCCTTGACGAGGAGGAGGTTCTTGTCGGCGACGATCTTGACGACGCGGAGGTTCTGGACGGTGCGCTTGTCCTGGCCCATATGGCCGGGCATGCGCTGGTTCTTCCAGGAACGGCCGGGGGTCTGGCGCATGCCGATCGAGCCGATGCGGCGGTGGAACATCGAGCCGTGGGCGGCGGGACCGCCGGCGACCCGGAAGCGCTTCACGACGCCCTGGAAGCTCTTGCCCTTGGAGATGCCGATGACGTCGATCATCTGGCCCTCGGTGAAGGCGGCGACGGTGACGACATCACCGGCCTTGAGCGTGGGAGCCTCGGCGAGGCGGACCTCGCTCAGCTCGCGGGGCACGACATCGAGGCCGGCCTTCTTGGCGTGGTTGGTCTCGGCCTTGGTGGCGTTCTTCGCCTTCTGGGCGCCGAAACCGATCTGCACGGCGTTGTAGCCGTCGGTCTGGGCGGTCTTGACCTGCACCACGGCGCAGGGACCGGCCTCGACGACGGTGACGGGCACGAGCACGTTCTGTGCGTCGTAGACCTGCGTCATGCCGAGTTTTCTGCCTAATAGAGTAGAGATCATAGGCTAAGCGGTAGGTGGAAGTTCCGTTTGGTGGGACCTACATTAGCAATGCCGGCGGAGAGCCCGCGGGCTGGCTGCCAAGTGGTGGAGAGTGGTGGTTAAACGTTGATGGTGATGTCGACGCCCGAGGGGAGGTTGAGTTTCTTCAACTCATCGACGGTCTGGGCGGTGGGTTCGAGGATGTCGATGAGCCGCTTGTGGGTGCGCGATTCGAACTGCTCCATGGACTTCTTGTCGACGTGCGGGGAGCGGTTGACCGAGAGCTTCTCGATGCGCGTGGGCAGCGGAATGGGACCGGAGACGCGCGCGCCGGAGCGCTTGGCGGTCTCGACGATTTCCGAGGCCGACTGGTCGATGACGCGGTAGTCGAAGCCCTGGAGTTTGATGCGAATGCGTTGGCCTTTCATGGCGGATAAAGAACGAAAGAACGGTTGAGGTTGGAGGGTTAGGAGCGGGCGGGAGCCTTGGAGGAGGTCTCGACGATCTTGGCGAGGAGCGAGTTGGGCACCTGCTCGAAGTGCGAGGGCGTGATCGAGGCGGAGGCGCGGCCCTTCGAGAGCGAGCGGATGTCGGTGACGTAGCCGAAGAGGGTCTCGAGCGGGACGTGCGCGGAGATGATGCAGGCGCCGGCTTTGTTCTCCATGCCCTGGATCTGGCCGCGGCGACGGTTGATGTCGCCCATGAGGTCGCCCTGGTATTCCTCGGGCGTGGTGACCTCGACGCCCATGATGGGCTCGAGGAGGATGGGCTTGGCGACCTTCATGCCCTCCTTGAACGCGAAGATGCCGGCCATCTTGAACGCGAGCTCCGACGAGTCGACCTCGTGGAAGGAGCCGTCGATGATGCGGATCTTGGCATCGACCACCGGATAGCCGGCGACGACGCCGTTGTTGGCACCCTCGAGGATGCCTTCGGTGGCGGGCTTGATGAATTCCTTGGGGATGGCGCCACCGACGATCTCGTTGATGACCTCGATGCCCTTGCCCTTCTCGTTGGGCTCGATCTTGACGACGACGTGGCCGTATTGGCCCTTGCCGCCCGACTGGCGGATGAACTTGCCCTCGCCCTGCGCGGAAGCGGTGACGGTCTCGCGGTAGGCGATCTGGGGCTTGCCGACGGTGGCCTCGACCTTGAACTCGCGCTTCATGCGGTCGACGATGATCTCGAGGTGCAGCTCGCCCATGCCGGCGAGGATGGTCTGGCCGGTGTCCTGGTCGGTCTTGACGCGGAGGGTCGGATCCTCGGCGACAAGGCGCTGCAGGGCGTTGCCGAGCTTCTCCTGGTCACCCTTCGAGTTCGGCTCGATGGACATCGCGATGACGGGCTCGGGGAACGACGGCGGCTCGAGGCGGATGTCGAAATCCTCGTCACAGAGCGTGTCGCCGGTGATGACGTCCTTGACGCCGACGAGCGCGCAGATGTCGCCGGAGTAGGCCATGTCGATCTCCTCGCGGTCCATCGCGCGCATGAGCACGAGACGGGAGACGCGCTCGGAGCGGCGGGTGCGCGGGTTGTAAAGGGGCATGCCCTTCTTCACGGTGCCGGTGTAGACGCGGTAGAACACCAGCTTGCCGACGAACGGATCCGTCCAGAGCTTGAAGGCGAGGCCGGCGAGCTTGGCCTTGTCGTCCACGACGGCGCGGACCTCGTTGCCCGAGCTGTCCTGGCCCTTCATCGGGGGCAGATCGAGCGGGTTGGGCAGGTAGTTGACGACGCAGTCGAGGAGGCGCTGCACGCCCTTCTTCTTGAAGGCCGAGCCCGGGATGACGCCCGTGAACTTCATGGAGACGGTCGCCTTGCGGACCGCGAGGATGAGCTCGTCGGTCTTGATCTCCTCGCCGCCGAGATACTTCTCGGCGATGACGTCGTCGAAATCGGAGACGGCCTCGATGAGTTTCTCGCGCCACTGCTTGGCCTCGGCCATCATTTCGGCGGGGACCTCGGCGGTGATGGGGTTGAGGCCGAGCGGATCCTTGGTGTCGTCGAAGATGTAGGCGACCATCTGGACGAGGTCGATGAGGCCGCGGAAATTCTCCTCCTGCCCGATCGGGATGTAGAGCGGGTGCGCGTTGGCCTTCAGCTTGTCGCGCATCTCCTGCACGGCGCGGAAGAAATTGGCGCCGGTGCGGTCCATCTTGTTCACGAACGCCACGCGCGGCACGCCGTATTTGTTGGCCTGGCGCCAGACGGTCTCGGATTGGGGCTGCACGCCGGCGACGGCGCAGAACACGGCGACGGCGCCGTCGAGGACGCGCATGGAGCGCTCGACCTCGGCGGTGAAGTCGACGTGTCCGGGCGTGTCGATGATGTTGATGCGTTGCTTGATGCCCTTCCAGGGACCGAAGGAGGCATTCCAGGCACACGAGATGGCGGCGGCGGTGATGGTGATGCCGCGCTCGCGCTCCTGCTCCATCCAGTCGGTGACGGTGGTGCCCTCGTGCACCTCGCCCATCTTGTGGACGGCGCCGGAGTAGAAGAGGATGCGCTCGGTGGTGGTGGTCTTGCCGGCGTCGATGTGCGCGGCGATGCCGATGTTGCGGGTCCACTCGAGCGGGAACGGACGGTCCTTCGAGTTGGCCGCAGCGATCTTGGCCTTGTCGGTGACGACAGTAATGGTGGGTGTGGCGACGGCGGACATGGACTGGGTTCCTTACCAGCGAAGATGGGCGAAGGCGCGGTTGGCCTGGGCCATCTTGTGGGTGTCTTCCTTCTTCTTCACGACCGTGCCGGTGTTGTTGTAGGCGTCGACCAGCTCGGCGGCGAGGGCCTCGCGCATCGCGACACCCTTGCGGGAGCCGGCCGCGTCCACGATCCAACGGAGGGCGAGCGACTCCTGCCGCTCGAACGAAATTTCAACGGGCACCTGGTAGGTGGCGCCACCGACGCGGCGGCTCTTCACCTCGAGCTTCGGGCGGGCGTTTTCCAGCGCGCCCATCAGCATGTCGACCGGATCGCCCTTCTGGAGCTTTTCGCTCATCTTCTCGAACGCACCGTAGACGATGCGCTCGGCGATGGTCTTCTTGCCGCTCTTCATGACGACGTTGATCAGGTGCGTGACGAGGGCGCTGTTGTAGCGCGCGTCAGGCGACGGGGTGCGGCGGGTGGCTCTGCGACGACGGGACATGGTGGAAAGAACGGTGGTTTACTTGGCGGCCTTCGGGCGCTTGACGCCGTATTTGGAGCGGGAGCGGCGGCGTTTCTCGACGCCGGTGGCGTCCAGCGTGCCGCGGACGATGTGATAGCGGACGCCGGGGAGATCCTTCACACGGCCGCCGCGCACCAACACGATCGAGTGCTCCTGCAGATTGTGGCCCTCATCAGGGATGTAGGAGATGACCTCCTGGCCGTTCGTGAGACGCACCTTGGCCACCTTGCGGATGGCGGAATTGGGCTTCTTCGGGGTGCGGGTCATGACCTGCACGCAGACGCCGCGGCGGAACGGGTTGCCGGCCAGGGCCGGGGCCTTGGACTTGGCGAGCACCTTGCGGCGACCCTTTCTCACGAGTTGGTTGATGGTTGGCATGTGTTGGTTGGGAAAAGTGGCTGGAAAATGGGGAAAAGGCGCGGAACCTACCGGGACGAAAAGGCCCGGCAAGCACTTTTGCGCGCTTTTTGTGAGACGCGTTTTTCGAGGGTTTCCCCCCGAAAATCGCGGGCGTCAGGTGCCACCGCAGTTTTGCTGCAGGGCTGTATTTGACGAAAAGGACGGTTAGAAAAGCAGCCGGCTTCCGACCCCAGCAAGCGCGAAATGAAAAAATATCAGGGGTGTGAATAACTTTTCTAACCCCGCGATTGTAAAATAATGACCGCGCCTCTCACCGATCCAATCCGGGCAGCGGATTTACAATCCGGCCGATCCTCGCTGGCAGCCGGTGTTGGCCGAATCCTGCCAAAAAGAACGCCCGGCCGGTGAGGGCCGGGCGCAGAACACCGGGAGCTAAGCTCTACCGGCATTCTTTTGGCGGGAGGGAGGCCGAGAATCCTGATTTCAGAGGGAAAAACAAGGGCAAAGTTGCCGGGCGCCCTACCCTTTCGCCACGGTCTGGGCGGGCCTGAAATCGAACTGCCGCCAGACCCGCGTCATGACCGGCACGCCTTGCTTCTTGGGCGGCGCGTAGCGCCACTCGGTGATGGCGAGGAGCACTGCCGCGCTGAATGCCTCGTCGTCGGAGCGCACAATGAGCGGCATCCGCACCTTGCCCTCGGGATCGATGAAGTAATCAACCACCACCCTGCCCTCACGCTGCACTGCACCCAGTTTGTCGGGTGGCTCCGGCATGACCTCGACGACCGCCTCGGGCACCGCGTCGAGCTCCTGCACCTCGCAGACACGCTGCCAAAAGGCGTCGCGCCTCCGGTCCTTGGCCATGCGTCGGGCGGACTCCACATCGCCGGGAATGACGCGGATGATGCCTTCGCGCTTGAACTGGAAATGCAGCTCGGTGCGGGTGCTGATCGGTTGGCCGTGGAAGGTCGCGGGCTCGTATTTCCAGGTGGGGAGCGAATCGAGCGCCTCTTTGGCGAAGAGCGGATGGGAGTAGCCGGTCACCATCCAATCGCGCAGCTTCCCGTCCGCTTCCACCATGATCATCACCCTGGCCTCGCCCTCATCGACCTCCCGCAGGGCCATCAGGCTCGGAAACCCCAGCTCGGCCGGCCGCAAGATTTGCAGCGGTGTGTAGGGACCGCTGGCCTTGGGTTTCGCATGTCCGATAACAAGCAGCGCAGCCGCCATCAGCGGCATGAGGGCGATGCGGTGGGCGGGGCGGGCCGGGCGCATGGGGCAGGATTGTCGGGATTGGGACAACTATAGCGCGAACGGGCGTTTTCGACAATGGCACCCGCCGCAAAGTTCCGGGCGATGGTCGACGATCCGGTGCCGATGGCCGCAAGACGCAAAAAAGCCGCGGATTGCTCCGCGGCTTGCAGGGTCGCCGGCAAGGCAGGTTCTGGATCAGCTCGCTTCGGCCGTGGCGCGGGCTGGCGATTCGTCCATGGGGATCTCGCCACCCAGCGGGAGCGTGACCTTGAGCTTCTTGTAAGCCGGCAGGCCGGTGCCCGCGGGGATGAGATGGCCCATGATGACGTTTTCCTTGAAGCCCTTCAACTGGTCGACCTTGCCCAGGGTCGAGGCGTCGGTGAGGACGCGGGTCGTCTCCTGGAACGAGGCAGCGGAGATGAAGGACTCGGTCTCGAGCGACGCCTTGGTGATGCCGAGGAGGATCGGCTCGGCCTCGGCGGGCTTGCCGCCCGCGGCCTCGAGACGCTTGTTCTCGCGCATGAAGGCCGTGCGGTCGATCTGCTCGCCCCAGAAGAACTCGCTGTCACCGGGGTCGGTGATGCGGACCTTGCGGAGCATCTGGCGGATGATGATCTCGATGTGCTTGTCGTTGATCGTGACGCCCTGGAGGCGGTAGACCTCCTGCACCTGGCCGATGAGGAACTCGTAGAGCGCCGTCGGCCCGAGGATATCGAGGATCTCGTGCGGATCGGACGAACCTTCGGTGAGGTGCTGGCCCTTGTGCACGATGTCGCCGGCCTGCACGATGATGTGCTTGCCGTGGGCGATGAGGTGTTCCTCCTCGGCCCCGGTCTCCTCGTTGCGGACCACGAGCTTCTTCTTGCCGCGGACGGAACCCTCGAAGGAGACGACGCCGTCGATGCGCGCCATCTCGGCGGCTTCCTTCGGGCGGCGGGCTTCGAAGAGCTCGGCGACGCGGGGCAGACCGCCGGTGATGTCCTTGGTGACGGAGGCCTGGCGGGGTGTCTTGGCGAGCAAGGCGCCGGCCTGGATGATGTCGCCCTCGGCGACGACGATCTGCGCGCCGGTCGGGATCGCGTAGGCGGCCACGGGCTTGTTGTGGTCGTCGCGGATCTCGATCTGCGGGTTGAGGTCCTCCTTGTGCTCGATGACCACGGCGGCCAGGCGGCCGGTGGCTTCGTCGAGTTCGCGCTTCACGGTGACACCGGGGATCATGTCCTTGAAGTGCAGCGTGCCGGCCTTCTCGGAGAGGACGGGGATGTTGTAGGGATCCCACTGGGCGATGGTCTGGCCCTTGGTGACCTTGGCGCCGTCGGCCACGGAAAGGACGGTGCCGACCACGATCGGGTAGGACTCGAGCTCGCGGTCGTTCTCGTCGAGGATCTGGAGGGAGCCGGTCTTGTTGAGGACGATGTTGAGGCCCTCGGTCTGCACCAAGCGCAGGCCGCGGTATTTGACGACGCCGGTGTTGCGCACCTTGATCTCGGGGTTCTTGGAACCGGCCGAGGCGACGCCACCGATGTGGAACGTGCGCATGGTGAGCTGTGTGCCGGGCTCGCCGATCGACTGCGCGGCGATGATGCCGACGGAGTCGCCGATCTTCGCCATCTTGTTCGTGGCGGGATTGATGCCGTAGGACTTCGCGTCGATGCCGTGCTCGCTCGTGGAGGTGAGCGGCGACATGACCTTCACGCGCTCGATGCCGACGTCCTCGATCTCGCGGGCGAGTTCCTCGGTGATGAGCTGGCCGGACTTGACGAGGATCTGCGAGGGATTGAGCGGGTTGCGGATGTCGTCGCACGCGCAGCGGCCGGTGATGCGCTCGGCGAGCGAGACCAGCATGGTCTCGCCCTCGAAGATGGCCTTCTTCCAGATGCCTTCGCGGGAACCGCAGTCCTCCTCGGCGATGATGACGTCCATGGCCACGTCGCAGAGCTTGCGGGTCATGTAACCGGCGTCGGCGGTCTTGAGCGCGGTGTCGGCGAGGCCCTTGCGGGCGCCGTGGGTCGAGATGAAGTATTCGAGCACCGTGAGGCCCTCGCGGAACGAGGACAGGATGGGGCGCTCGATGATCTCGCCGGAGGGCTTGGCCATGAGGCCGCGGAGGCCGCAGAGCTGGCGGACCTGCTGCTTGTTGCCGCGGGCGCCCGAGTCCATCATGATGTAGACGGGATTCACCTCGGACTTGCCATCGTTGACCTCGAGCTTCGAGAAGACGGCCTTCGCGATCTGGTCGGTGGCGCCGGTCCAGATGTCGATGACCTTGTTCTTCCGCTCGGACTCGGTGATGATGCCCTTCTTGTATTGCGACTCGACCTCGTCGACCTTGGCGCGGGCGGCGCGCACGATGTCCCGCTTGTTCTCGGGGATGATCATGTCGTCGATGCCGATCGAGATGCCGGCCTGGAACGCGGTGGTGAAGCCGAGCTCCTTGAGCTTGTCGAGGGTCTCGACGGTGACGGGGGCGCCGGCGACCTTGTAGGTGTTGAGGATGAGGTCGCCCAGCTTGCCCTTCGGCACGGGGAAGTTCACGAAGCCGAGGCCGGCGGGCCAGATCTGGTTGAAGATCACGCGGCCCACGGTGGTGCGGAGGACCTTGCGCTCCTTGTTGCCGTAGACGGTGTCGCGGCCGAAGTCGGGATTCGGCAGGTCGATCCAGTCGTGGAAACGCAGACCGCCGTCGGCCTTGGCGTAGAGCACCTCCTGCAGGCCGGCCATGAGCGGGACGCGCTCATGCTTCGTCGGCTTGTGGCGGGGCTCGATGGTAAGGTAGTAGGCGCCGAGGACGATGTCCTGCGAGGGCGTGAGGATGGGCTTGCCGCTGGAGGGCGAGAAGATGTTGCCCGTGGACATCATGAGGAGCTTGCACTCCATGATGGCCTCGAGGGAGAGCGGAACGTGGACGGCCATCTGGTCACCGTCGAAGTCGGCGTTGTAGGCCGTGCAGACGAGCGGGTGGACGCGGATGGACGAGCCCTCGATGAGCACCGGTTCGAAGGCCTGGATCGAGAGACGGTGGAGCGTCGGCGCACGGTTGAGCAGCACCGGATGGCCCTTGGTGACTTCCTCGAGGATGTCCCAGACCTCGGGGGACTTCTTCTCGATCATCTTGCGGGCGCCGCGGACGGTGTGCACGAAGCCGAGTTCCTTGAGGCGGCGGATGATGAACGGTTCGAAGAGCACGAGCGCCATCTTCTTGGGGAGGCCGCACTGGTGGAGCTTCAGCTCGGGACCGATCACGATGACGGAACGGCCGGAGTAGTCGACGCGCTTGCCGAGCAGGTTCTGGCGGAAGCGGCCCTGCTTGCCCTTGAGCATGTCGGAGAGCGACTTCAGGGCGCGGTTGCCGGCGCCGGTGACGGGGCGGCCGTGGCGGCCGTTGTCGAAGAGGGCGTCGACGGCCTCCTGCAGCATGCGCTTTTCGTTGTGGATGATGACGTCGGGCGTCTTCAGCTGCATCAGGTTCCGCAGGCGGTTGTTGCGGTTGATGACGCGGCGGTAGAGGTCGTTGAGGTCGGAGGTCGCGAAGCGGCCGCCTTCGAGGGGGACGAGCGGGCGCAGGTCCGGCGGGATGACCGGCAACACCTCAAGCACCATCCACTCGGGGCGCGACTTGGAGCTGATGAAGCCGTTGATGACCTTGAGGCGCTTGGAGAGCTTCTTCTTGATCTGCTTCGAGCGCGTGGCGCGCATCGTCTCGTGCAACTCGGCCACGGTGGCCTCGAGGTCGAGCGTGGTGAGCGCGTCGCGCACGGCCTCGGCGCCCATCTTGGCGGTGAAGGCGTCGGCGCCGTATTCATCGACGGCCTGCTGGTATTCGGTCTCGGTGAGGAGCTGCTTGGGCTCGAGCGGGGTCTTGCCCGGGTTCGTCACCATGTAGTTCTCGTAGTAGATGACGCGCTCGAGCGAGCGGGCGGTCATGTCGAGCAGGAGGCCGAGGCGGCTCGGCATGCTCTTGAGGAACCAGATGTGGGCGACGGGCACGGCGAGCTCGATGTGGCCCATGCGCTCGCGGCGGACGCGGGCGATGGTGACCTCGACGCCGCAGCGGTCGCAGATGACGTCCTTGTATTTGATGCGCTTGTATTTGCCGCAGGCGCACTCGTAGTCGCGCACGGGGCCGAAGATCTTCTGGCAGAAGAGGCCGCCGGGCTCCGGCTTGAACGTGCGGTAGTTGATTGTCTCGGGGTTCTTGACCTCGCCCTTGGACCACGAGCGGATCGTGTCGGGCGCGGCGACGGTGATGGAAACGCTGTCGAACGGGCTCTCGTCGGAACCGAGGACCTGTTTGACTTCTTCGCGGGCGTGTTCGGTGCTCATTGCGATTTTTGCTCCCAGAATGGCTTGAAGGTTAGCGGCTGCCGCCGAGGGCCTCGCCGAGCGCGGTGCGCCGGTTGAGTTTGATGTCGAGGCCGAGGGCCTGCATTTCCTTTACCAGCACGTTGAACGACTCGGGCGTGCCGGCGCTCAGCGTGTTGTCGCCTTTGACGAGCGACTCGTAGATCTTGGTGCGGCCGTTGACGTCGTCGGACTTGACGGTGAGGAGCTCCTGGAGGGTGTGCGCCGCGCCGTAGGCCTCGAGCGCCCAGACCTCCATTTCGCCGAAGCGCTGGCCGCCATACTGGGCCTTGCCGCCCAGGGGCTGCTGCGTGACGAGCGAGTAAGGGCCGACCGCGCGCGCGTGGATCTTGTGCGCGACGAGGTGGTTGAGCTTCATCATGTAGATGTAGCCCACGACGACTTCCTGATCGATCTTCTCGCCGGTGCGGCCGTCGAACAGCGTGGCCTTGCCGTTGGTGCCGACGCAGACCGGGTGGTGCTGCTTCTTGTCCTGGTCGATGACGTCCTTGAGGTATTCGCGGACCTTCTTCTCGGAGATGCCGTCGAAGACGGGCGTCGCGACCTTGAGGCCGAGCTTTTTGCAGGCCCAGCCGAGGTGCGTTTCGAGCACCTGACCGACGTTCATGCGCGAAGGCACGCCGAGGGGGTTGAGGCAGATCTCGACCGGGGTGCCGTCGGGGAGGAACGGCATGTCCTGCTCGGGCACGATCTTGGCGACGACGCCCTTGTTGCCGTGGCGGCCGGCCATCTTGTCACCGACCTCGAGCTTCTGCTTGGTGGCGATGTAGACCTTGACCTGCTTGATGACGCCGGGTCCGCCTTCCTCGCCCGTCTCGATGCTGGCGATCTTGCGCTCGCGGTCGCCCTCCAGCTCGTCGAACTTCGACTGGAACGAGCCGATGATCTCCATGATCTTGATCCGCACGGGGGACGGGTCGATCTGGATGTGCTTGGCGACGGCGGCGAGCTTGCGCAGCAGCGTCTTGGTGATCTTGCGGTTGGCGGGGATGATGATCTCGCCGCTCTGGCCGTTGACGACATCGAGCGGGATCTTCTCGCCGAGGAGGATGTTGGAGAGCGCTTCGGTGAGCTGCTCGCGCAGCTTGTCCATCTGCGTCTTGTAGTCCTCTTGGATCTGCTTCACCTGGCGGCGGCGGTCGGACGGGGAGAGCTTGTCCTGCTCGGCGTCGAGCCGGCTGGTGCTGATCTTCACGTCCATGATGATGCCGGCGGCGCCGGAGGGCACGACGAGCGAGGTGTCCTTCACGTCGGCGGCCTTCTCGCCGAAGATGGCGCGGAGGAGCTTCTCCTCGGGGGCGAGCTCCGTCTCGGACTTCGGGGTGATCTTGCCGACGAGGATGTCGCCGGGTTTCACCTCGGCGCCGACGCGGATGACGCCGTTGTGGTCGAGGTTCTTGAGGGCCTCTTCGCCGACATTCGGGATGTCGCGCGTGATCTCCTCGGGCCCGAGCTTGGTGTCGCGGGCGGTGACCTCGAATTCCTGGATGTGGATCGAGGTGAAGATGTCCTGCTTGAGGACCTTCTCGGAGATGAGGATGGCGTCCTCGAAGTTGTAGCCGTTCCACGGCATGAACGCGACGAGCACGTTGCGGCCGAGGGCGAGCTCGCCGTGGTCGGTGGACGGGCCGTCGGCGATGCACTCGCCCTTCTTCACCCGCTGGCCCTTCTTGACGATGGGCTTCTGGTTGAAGCAGGTGCTGGCGTTCGAGCGCATGAACTTGCGCAGCTCATACACGAACACATGGTCCTTCGGGTTGTGCTTCGGATGGCGGGGCAGATCGCCGTCCTTGGTGACGATGATGCGCTTGGCGTCGACGGAGGCGACGATGCCGGACTCCTCGGCGACCACGACGGTCTTGGAATCGCTGGCGAGGCGCTCCTCGAGGCCGGTGCCGACGAGCGGCGTCTCGGTCTGCAGGAGCGGCACGCCCTGGCGCTGCATGTTCGAGCCCATGAGCGCGCGGTTGGCGTCGTCGTGCTCGA
>CAZRNE010000044.1:0-18112 GCA_964601365.1 uncultured Opitutaceae bacterium
ACGTGCCGCCGGGGGTGAAGCCGGTGGCGTTGTTGGTGAAGGGCACGCTGCCACCGTTGGAGAGCGTCATCTTCTGGAGCAGCTCGGTCGTGTTCATCAGGCCCGATTGCTCGATGAGGCGGCGGTCGATGGTCGCGACCGGGAAGGTGCGCGCTTCGGCCGTGGTCTCGGTCGACGGGATGTTGGAGCCGGTGACGACAAACTTCTCCAGCTTGACGGCCTCTTCGTTGGAAGCGGCGGCCTGGCTGAAGCCGGTCGTCGCGAACAGGGACAGGCCGGCGATCGCCGCAATGGCGGCACGCGTGGCCCTCCCGCTGACTACAGGGGTGTAGTTCTTCATGGTATGGTTAGGGTTGGGTGACGGCCCCCGGCTGAACCGGCCGGCCGTTGCGCGCAGAATCCTCGCCGCACCGAAGTGAACAACGCCTTAGCGTCTGGCGCCGCCGCCGTGCGCCGGATTGACGGCCGGGCGCGACGGATGCCGGCCACCCGCGCCGGGGCTGCGCATCACAGCGCGTTGCTCAGGAGTTTTTGCAGACGCTCGTGGTAGCCGCGGCTCAGCTTCAGCTTGGTGCCGTCGTGCAGGATCACCGCATATTCGCCGGCGAAGGAGGGGCTGAGTTTCTTCACCCGGTCGATGTTGACGATGGTCGAGCGGTGGATGCGGATGAATCGGTTGGGGTCGAGCCGCTGCTCGAGGTGGCCCATCGTCTCCCGGAGCAGGTGGGTGCGGCCGGAGGCGTGGAACTTCATGTAGTCGCCCTCGGCCTCGATCCAGTCGATCTCGTCGGCCTTGAGGAAATAGATTTCGCCGCCCGACTTCAGCAGGATGCGGTCGCCCTGCACCGGGTTGTCGGCCCCCTCGGCGGCGGGGGCCGGGGTGCTCGACTGCAGGTAGCTGAGCAGGTTGTTGAGCTTGGCCCCGAGCGTGTCGGTCTGCCGGCGCTGGATCTCGGATTTGGCGCGGCGCACCGCGGCCCAGAACCGCTCGTCGTCGTAGGGCTTGAGCAGGTAGTCGATGGCGCTGACCTCAAAGGCGCGCAGCGCATGCTGGTCATAGGCCGTCACGAAGACGACGACGGGCGCGTGCTTGCCGTTCACCGCCTCCAGCACCTTGAACCCGTCCATCTCGGGCATCTGCACGTCGAGAAAGACGAGGTCGGGTTTCGTCTCGGTGATCTTGCGGACCGCCTCCGGGCCGGCGGCGGCTTCGCCCACGATGGCTATCTCGGCATCGCGCTCGAGCAGGAGGCGCACGCCGCGCCGCGCCGTGGGTTCGTCGTCGACGATCAAGGTCTGGATTTTCTGGCCCTGCATGATCAGTTGTGTGCCTCGCCGGCCGGTTGGTAGGGCAGGACGAGTCCGACGGTGACACCACGACCGCGCTCGCTTTTCAACACCATTTGCTGCCGGCTGCCGAAGTGCCGCTCCAGCCGCTCCCGGGTGTTGGTGAGTCCGATGCCTTCGCGCACCCGGCCCTTGTCGGCGTTCAGACCCGGGCCGTCATCGGACACCTCGACTTCCAGCTTGCCCTCGTGGACCCGGGCGGCGATGCGCACGTGGCCGGGTTCGGTTTTCTGGGCGATGCCGTGCATGATGGCGTTTTCCACGAGGGGCTGGAGGATCAGGTTGGGTATTACAGCCCGCAAGGCGTCGGGTTCCGCCTGGGCGGTGTATTTCAGGCGCTCGCCGAAACGCGCCTGCTGGATCTCGAGGTAGCTGCTGAGGAAGTCCAGTTCCTGCTTGAGCGTCACGGTCTGGACCCGGCTGTGGTCGAGCGACTGGCGGAGCAGCGAGCTGAGCCGCGCGATGAGGCCGACCGCCTGTTCATTCTTGGCCTCGCGCACGAGCACCGCGATGGTGTTGAGCGTATTGAAGAGGAAGTGCGGGTTGAGCTGGTGCTTCAGCGCCTTCAGCTCCGTCTCGATGAGCCGCGACTCGAGCTGCGCGGCCTTCAGCGTTTCGCGCTGGTATTTCTCCTTGGTTTCGAGGGCGTAGGCGACGCCGATCACGGCCCAGTAATACGCCATGTCGATCAGGTTGCGGCCGTAGAAACCACTGCGCGCGAATTCGGCGAATCCCATCGAGCCGCGCGATTCGCTGTCGAGGTAGAGATACAGCGAACGCAGCAGATAATACGCCGCCATGATGCCAAGGCTGACCGCCAGATGAAAGGCCACCCCGCCCACCCAGCGGCCACGATTCAGCGGGACCGCCCCCTTCAGGAAGATGACCAGCGGCGCCAGCAGGGCCCAGAGCAAGGCGCGCTGATATTGTCCCACGGCCACCTCCCAAAAACCCACGTCCGGCCGCGAGACCCGCACGTTGAAATAGACCTCGAGGGTCAGGAAGAAACCAATCACCGCCCACAAGGCGACGATCATCGCCCCTCTGGCTAGGTAGTGCCTGGTCATGCGCCCTGCTTTTGCGCCCGGGCCCGGACGCCTTCAAGCGGATAAATCCTCCCGATTCCGGGACAAACCGGCGGGAATCCGCGCCCAACACCGGGTGCGGGGCGCCCCCCGCCCTCCTCAATGCCGGCCTTCAGCCGCCAGGGCCGCACCCACGATCCCCGCGTCATTGTGCAGTTTCGCGGGCACGACGCGCGCGCGGGCTTTCAGGTATTTGAACCATTTCCCGTGCTTCTTGCTCACGCCGCCGCCGATGATGATCAGCTCCGGCGAGAACAGCCGCTCGACGACGGCGAGATAGACATTCACGCGCTGCGCCCACTCGCGCCACTCGAGCCCAAGCCGTTTGCGCACCGCGGCGGCCGCGAACTTATCCATCGGCCGGCCTCTCCCCGGGATGTGCCCCAGCTCCGCGTTCGGATAGAGCTGGCCGCGATCGAAGAGCGCCGAGCCGATGCCCGTGCCCATCGTGAGCAGCAGCACCGTGCCGTCGTGGCCCCGGCCCGCCCCGAATCGCATCTCGGCCAGCCCCGCCGCGTCGGCGTCGTTGGTCAGCCTCACCCGGCAGCCCGTGGCGCGGCCGAACAGCTGCGCGCCGTTCTTGTTTTGCCAGTTGCGGCCGAGGTTTCCCACCGCCCCGATGCGGTCGCCCTGCACGATGCCGGGAAACCCGATGCCGATGGGCCCGCGCCACTTGAAATGCCGCGCGATCTCCCGCGCCGCCGCCAGACCCGCCGCCGTCGGACACGGCGAAGCGATCTCGACGCGGTGGCGCTCGGCCAGCAGGCGCCCGGTCCGGGTGTCAACGGGCGCGCCCTTGAAGGCCGATCCGCCGATGTCGATGCCGAGAATTTTCATCCAAACCACTACACCCGGACCGCCGGCCTGATGCAATCCTGCATCCACCCTACCCTGCCTGCGTCGCCACCACCTCCACGTCAAAATGCAGCGTCACGCCGGCCAGCGGATGATTGGCGTCGAGCACAACCTCGTTACCCTCCACGGCCACGACGGTCACCACCGGCGCCTGCCGGTCGGGCCCGGCCTGGAAGGTGTCGCCTGCGCGCGCGTCCTTCACGGGCAGGACGGTGCGCGGCACGCGCTGCACCATGGCCGCCTCGCGCCGGCCATAGCCCTGTTCCGGCGGCACGACCACCAGACGGCGCTCGCCCGCCCGCATCGTGCCCAACGCCGCCTCCAAGCCCTCGATGATTTCCCCCGCCCCGGCCGTGATCTCGAGGGGCGCCCCGCCGCGCGTCGTATCGAGCACACGGCCCTCGGCGTTCCGCAGCGTGTAGTGGAAACTGATGCGCCGGCCGCTCATGTCTCCTGCCGCAGGACCGCCAGCGGCGGATGATCGCAAATGCCGCGGCTGGCCAGCAGGCCGGTGGCCACCGTCAGCGCCGAGACCGCCGCCCAGCCGCCCGCCAGCACCGGCAACGACGGCCAGGCCCACTTCACCTCGAACACGAAGTAGGCCAGCGCCCAGTTGGCGCCGATGGCGAGCGCCGCGCCCGTGGCCGCGCCGAGCGTGCCGAGGGCGAGATATTCGGCCAACAGGATCCGGTTCACCTGCGCCTTGGTCGCGCCGAGCGTCCGCAACAGCACGCTTTCGCGCACCCGCTGCTGGCGCCCGATCAACACCGCGCCGGCCAGCACGATCACCCCCGTGACGACCGTGAAGAGCGCGAGGAATTCCACCACGAAGGACGCCTTGGCGTAGACGCTGTCCACCGTCTGCATGATCAGCGCGAGGTCGATGGCGGACACGTTGGGGTGCGCGCGCACGACGGCCTGCTGCACCCGCGCGGAATCCGCCGCCGAGGCCGCCCGCAGCGCCACGATGTGGAATTTCGGCGCCGGCTCCAGCACGCCCTCGGGGAACACGAGGAAAAAGTTCGGTTGCATGCGCTGCCAATCGACCTTGCGGATGCTGCCGACCACGGCCTTCACCGGCACGCCCTGCACGTCGAACTCGATCTCGTCGCCGAGCGCGACCTGCAGGTCCTTCGCCAGATCCTCCTCGATCGAGACCGGAGGCCGGGCCTCGCCGGGATCCACGCGCCCGGTGAACCGGCCCGCCACCAGCTGCTCCGTGTTGCTCAACTCGCCGCGGTAGGTCGAGCGATACTCGCGCCGCAGGGTCCACGCCGGGATGCCGGAAGCCCGGTCCTTCAGGATGTCGCCCACCGCGCGGCCTTTCAGCGCGGTGATGCGCATGGTCACGATGGCGGCATGCTGCCGCGCCGGAGCGCCCAACTCGGCCAGTTGCCGCTTCAGGGGCTCGATCTGGTCGTCCTGGATGTCGAACAGCATGAGGTTGGGCCGGTCGCTGTCGCCGATGATGCGCAGCTGGCCGAGCAGCGTGCCGCGCGTGAGGTAGAGCGTCATCATCAGGAAGGTGCCGAGACCGAGCGACACCAGCAGCAGCAGCGTGCGGTTGTGCGGACGGTGGAGATTGCCCGCACCCTGGCGCCACGCGAAGGGCAGCGAGCGCGGCGTGAAGCGCCGGGCCAGCCACGCCACCAGCCGGGCCAGGCCGGCCAGCACGCCGAAGCCCAGCAACAGGGCCAGGGCGAAACCCATCCCCCATTGCCAGCGACCCGCCTGCGCCACGGCGAACCAGACGATGAGCCCCCCGATCAGGGCGAGCACGGCCAGCCGCCAGGGATCGCGGCCGCGCACTCCGTCCGCAAAGGCCGAGCGGATGGCGAGCAGCGGCGAGACGCGGCGGATTTCCAGCAGGGGCAGGAGCGCGAAAAGCACGCTCACCAGGAGACCGGCGCCCACGCCGCGGGCCACCGCCAGCCAGGACAGGCCCATCTGGAACTTGAACGGAAACAGGCCCTCCATCAGCCGGGGCAGCGCCATCTGCGCGGCCACGCCCAGCAGCGCGCCCAGCAGCGCCCCGACCAGGCCCAGGCCGACGCCCTGCAACAGGTAGATGGCGAAGCTCGTGCGCGCGCTGGCCCCCAGGCAGCGCAGCACGGCCACGGTCGGCACCTTCTCGCGCACGTGCGCATGGATCGCGCTGGCGACGCCGATGGCCCCGAGAAACAGCGAGGCGAACCCGACCAGGCTCAGGAAGGAATTCACATTGCGGATGCCGGCGCCGAGCTGGCGCTTGCGCTCCTCCACCGTCTCGAAGCCGAGCCGCAGCTCGCGGAACCGGTCGCGCAGGTCGCGCACGAGCTTCTCCACGTCCACCGCCGGGGGAAACTTCACGTAGGCGCGGTGCCGGGCGAGGCTGCCCGCCTGCAGCAGGCCGGTCTCGGTCACGGCCGCAAGGGGGATGATGACCCGGGGCGCGAGCGTGGCCACGGCCGCGGATTCCCCGGGGATCTGGATCAGCGCGCCCGCGACCCGCAGCTCCGCCGTGCCGAGCCGGATGCTGTCGCCGGGCTGCAGCCCGAACTGCACCATCAGGGTCTCCTCGACGAGCGCGCTGCGTCCGTCGGTCAACCCCGCGCGGGCGCCGGCCGGCCGCGTCTCGAACTCGCCGTAGAACGGGAACCCGCCCTCGATCGCCTTCACCTGCACGAGCCGCGTCTGACCCTGGGCGGCCGGCACGATGAGCATGGAGTTGAACGCGATCTCGCGCGCCTGTTCGCCGCCCAGCCCCGCGATGAACTGTTCGGCCTCGGGGGTCAGGCGCGCGCGGGAGTTCACCACCAGGTCCGCGCCCAGCAGGCCCTTGGTCTGCTCCGCGATGGCGCGCTCGAGGTTGTCGCGCAACGAGCCGATCGCGACGAGGGCGGCCACGCCGAGCACGATGGCGAGCGAGAAGAGCAGCAGGCGCCGCCGGCTCGCGCGCGTGTCGCGCCAGGCCATCTTGAGGATGAAGGTCATGGGGCGGTCCGCTCGTCGCTCACCACGGCGCCGCTGCGCAGGCGCAGGATGCGCTGGGTCTTCCGCGCCAGCTCGAGGTCGTGGGTCACGAGCACCAGCGTGGTGCCGCGCTCGCGGTTGAGGCCGAAGATCAGGTCGACCATGGCGTGGGCGGTGTCGCCGTCGAGGTTGCCCGTTGGTTCGTCACAGAAGAGGATGCGCGGGCGGTTGATGAAGGCCCGGGCCAGGGCCACCCGCTGCTGCTCGCCGCCGGAAAGCTGCGCCGGATAGTGGCCGCGGCGGTCGCCGAGCCCGACGCGGGCCAGCAGCTCCGCCGCCTCCCGGGCCACGACGCCGTTGCCGCGGAGTTCCAGCGGCACGAGCACGTTCTCCTCCGCCGTCAGCGTGGGCACGAGCTGGAAGTTCTGGAAGACGAAACCGACCGCCTCGTTGCGCACCCGCGCGCGGTCGTCCTCGGACAACGCGCCGATCTCGCGCCCGGCCAGCTCCACCGTGCCCGTGCTCGGCTGGTCGAGGCCGGCGCACAGGCCGAGCAGCGTGGTCTTGCCGCTGCCCGAGGGGCCCACGATCGCGCAGGTGTCGCCCGGCCGCAGCTCGAAGCTCACCTCCCGCAGGACGCTGAGCGGGCCTGCGGCGGTGGGGTAGGTTTTGGAGAGTCGCTGGACTTTTAGGATGGGTTGGTCACTCATACCACGCATGCAAACTCCGCCCAACACAGCCATCCGGCGCGAAACTGCAAAGCAGTTCCGCGGACGGCCATTTTGGGCCCTCGGGCGGCGGATCGGCCTGATCTGCGCGCTGGTCCTCGGTGCCGCGCTTCCCGCCGCCGAGACCAAGACCCTGCTCTTCGTCGGCGACAGCCTCACCGCCGGCTACGGCCTCGACCCCGGCGAGGCCTTCCCCGCCCTGATCCAGAAGAAGATCGACGAGGCCCGCCGCCCCTGGCGGGTGGTCAATGCCGGCCTGAGCGGGGATACCACCGCCGGCGGGCTCCGCCGCATCGACTGGCTGCTGCGCCAGCGGGTGGACATGATCGTGATCGAACTGGGCGGCAACGACGGGCTGCGCGGCATCCCCCCGGCCGTCTCGCGCGTAAACTTGGAGGCCATGATCGAACGCGTCCGCGCCAAACACCCCGCCGCCCGGATTGTGATCGCCGGCATGCAGATGCCGGTGAACATGGGCGAGGAGCACCGCCGCGAATTCGCCGCCATCTTCCCCGCCGTGGCCGAGGCCCACGACGCCGTGCTCATCCCCTTCCTGCTCGAAGGCGTGGGCGGCGTGCCCGAGCTCAACCTGCCGGACGGCATCCACCCCACCGCCGAGGGCCATCGCCTCGTGGCCGAAACCGTGTGGAAAGTCCTCGAACCGTTGCTGTGAAACGCACCTGCGCCGCCGCCGCCGCATTTCTCCTGTTCGCGCCCCTCACCTGGGCCGCCACGCCGGCCTTCCGTGCCGGGGCGACGCTTTCTTGGGCCGGCAACATCAGCCGCACCTCCGATCCCGCCGCTGAGCGTGACGCCACGACGCTCGATGTGACCGCCGCGGCCACGATCAACCGCCAGATCACGCGCGACTGGTTCGCCTGGGCCGCAGCCGAGGCCGCGAGCTTCACAGACCTTGACTTCGAGCGGACCAATCACGCGCAGCTCGGGTTGCGAGGCGGACTGCGGCGGAAATTCGGCCTCGGCCCCCAAGCCCCGATGCTCGACTTCTCCGCCGGACTCACCCGCCGGCTGGCCCGCTACGGCGGCAGCGGCGGCTGGGTCGCCGACGCCGGCGTGCGCCTCTCGAAGCGCTTCGGTGAAACCGTGCGGCTGGGCCTGACCGGCGAGTGGCAGCAGGTCTACGCCCGCCACAGCACCTTCGATACGCGCCACACCCAGGCCGGTCTCGACGCGGCGTGGGACATCGCCGACGGCTGGCAGCTGGCCGCGGGGCTTGGCCGCCTGTGGGGTGACGTCGTGGCCAACGCCACCGGACCCACCTATGCGCAGGCCCTGGCCGGCGCATTCGGACCGTCCGTGCAGGCCTACTACTCCGCGATTTCCTTCGAGACCAACCAGCTCTACGGGCCGAACTGGGTTTCCTACCGGGTGCACGCGCGCGGCGACTCGGCCTGGCTTTCGTTGTCGTATGCCTTCAACGACTCGACTTCGCTCACCGCGCGCGCCTGGAGCATCGAGGTCGTCAACCGGGTCGGCATCCGCTACGACACGGAAATTTGGTCGCTCACCCTCGCCCATCGCTTCTAACCTGCGGGCATGATCCGATACGCCGTCCTGCTGGCCTTGGTCGCCGCCGTCCGTGCCGCTGATCCCGCCCTCGTCCAGATCGCGCTCAAGACCGCCAAGGGCGAACCCGTCGCCGACGCCGTGGTGTCGCTCCTGCCGGCGGCCGGCGCCGTGCCTCCTCCCGCCGTTGAGGCGGAGGTCATGCAGAAGGACGAGCAGTTCTCGCCCTACGTGACCGCCGTGCAGGCCGGCGGCCGGGTGGTGTTCCCCAACCGCGACACGGTGCAGCACCATGTCTACTCGCTCTCCAAGGCGAAGAAATTCGAGCTGCCGCTCTACGCCCCGGGCAGCACCGAGGCGATCACCTTCGACCAACCCGGGCTCGTCACGCTCGGCTGCAACATCCACGACTGGATGATCGCCTACATCGTCGTCGTGCCGACGCCGTGGTTCGCCAAGACCGGGTCGGACGGACGCGCCGAGTTGCGCGCCCCCGCCGGGGCCTACCGGTTGGAAGTCTGGCATCCGCGCCTCGCCGCGCCCCTCGCGCTCAATGTGGTGCTCGCCGAGGGCAAGCCGATGTCCCTCGAGCAAACCCTCACGCTGAAACCCGACCGCCGGGCCCGGCGCGCCCCTGATCCGAAGGGTCCGGGCTACTGAACGCGATGGCCCTCGCCCGCCTCCGCAGTTTCCGCACCCGCCTGCTGCTGCTCGTCGTCGGCCTCGTCGCCGCCGTCCTCGGCGCGGTCTATCTCTCGGTCAAGCGCGCCACCGAGCGCAACGCCCGCGAGCACATCCAGGCCGGCCTCCGCATCGGCGCCAACGTCTTCAACGAGACCGTCGCACAGCGCATCGACAACCTCGTGCGCAGCGCCGGGGTCATGACCGGCGACTTCGCCATCCGCTCCGTCCTGCTCCAGGACAACCCCGATCCGCTCACGCTGGCGTCGGCCCTGCGGAGCTTCATCGAGCGCACCGGATCGCCGCTGATCTCGCTGTTCGACACCGACGGCCACCTGCTCGCCAGCAGCGACGGCGCGATGGACGACGAAAACAGCGGCCCCTTCGCCTACCTCATCCGCCTCGCCACCGAGAGGGACATGGAACACGGCAGCGGCCTCGCCTACCTGCGCGACGACCTGCACGTGCTCGTCGTCGTCCCGCTCTACGCGCCCTACCCGGAGGCGGTGGCGTGGTTCGGGCTTACCTTCCCCATCGACGCGGAGTTCGCCCGCAAGATCAAGGTGACCGCCCTGCTCGACGTGACCTTCGCCAGCGGCATGAGCGACGGCAAGAACCGCGTGCTCGTCTCCACCCTGCCGCCCGACCAGGCCGCTGCGGCCGCCCGCTGGGCCGGCACCCTTGCCACCGAGGAGAACATCGGCGAGGTCCCTGCCGGCAACGACCGCTTCATCTCGCTGCGAGTGACGCGCGATCTGCTCGGCGACGACCCCATCGCGGTCGTGCTCCAACGCTCGCTCAACGCCGAGCTGGCGCAGGCGGAGGAGCTGATGCTTTTCATCCTGCTCATCTCGCTCGGCGGGCTGGCCGCCGCCGTCGTGGCCGCCGCCGCCCTCGCCCGCAATGTCAGCCGTCCCGTGCAGCAGCTCGCCGCGCACACGCGGACCGTCGCCGCCGGCGACTATTCCCAGACCATCGACCTGCGCCGCGCCGACGAGCTGGGCGAGCTGGCCACGGCCTTCAACCGCATGACCGCGGGCCTCGCCGAACGCGACCGCGTGCGCGATTTGCTCGGCAAGGTTGTCTCCCCGGAGATCGCCTCGCAGCTCCTCGGCTCCGACCTCCAGCTCGGCGGCGAGGAGCGCGAGGTC
Organism: uncultured Opitutaceae bacterium; assembly: GCA_964601365.1. Lineage (GTDB taxonomy): Bacteria > Verrucomicrobiota > Verrucomicrobiia > Opitutales > Opitutaceae > Didemnitutus. Next base: position 10,327 of record CAZRNE010000044.1, read on the forward strand.
ACCATCCTGTTCTCCGACATCCGCGACTTCACGGCCCTGAGCGAGAGGATGCCGCCGGCCGATCTGCTCGCGTTGCTCAACCGCTACCTCGACCGCATGAGCGGCATCATCGAGAAGCACGGCGGGGTCATCGACAAATACATCGGCGATGCCATCATGGCGCTGTTCGGCGCACCCGTGGCTGCGCCCGACTCGGCCGACCGCGCGCTCGCCGCGGCACGCGAGATGGATGCGGCGCTGGCCGCGCTGAACCGCGAGCTGGCCGCCGAGGGCCGGCCGGCCCTGGCGATCGGCATTGGCATCAACACCGGTCCCGTCGTCGCCGGCAACATGGGCTCGAAGACACGTCTGAATTACACTGTTATCGGCGATGGGGTTAACCTCGCCTCCCGTCTTGAGAATCTCACCAAGGATCCAACCTACAACACCCACATCATCATCAGCGAGGCGACGCTGCGCGCGGTGAAACACCGGCCGCCGGTCCGCGAGCTCGGCGAGGTCAGGGTCAAGGGCAAGCAGGAGGCTGTGCGCATCTACGCCGTCGGCGCCAAGGGCGAGTCGCAGCCGCCGTTCGTCCTCACCCCCTAGAACCCGGCTTGCTCCGCGCCACCCGGCCCCCTACCCTGTGCGCATGAAAATCTCCCGCCTCCTGCTCCCCGCTTTTCTCGCCGCCGCCGCGGCGCTCGGCGCCGCCCCCTTCGAAGGCAAAGTCACCCTCGGGATGAAGAGCGGCAAGGACAAGGAGATGGTCATCCAATACACCCTGAAAGAGGGCATGGTGCGTTCCGAAATCCAGGTGGAAGGCGCCGAGGGCATGGCCTCCATCATCGATTGGAAAAAGATGGAGATGACCATGCTCATGACCGATCAGCGCATGTATATGGTCATGCCGCTGAAGAACGCGATGGCGGGCGCCGCCGAGGCCGCCGGTGCGCATGACACGAAGGTCGAGAAGACGGGCGAGACCGACACCATCTTGGGTTATCTCTGCGAGAAATACATCACCACCGACAACAAGGACACGGTGGAGATGTGGGTCACGGACAAGCTGGGCACCTTCATGGGCATCCAGTCCGGTGGTGGCGGCAGCCCGATGGCCGGCATGTTCGGCGGCGGGGCGAAGAAAAAGAGCGGCTGGGAAGAGGCGGTGAAGGGCAAGGAGAACTTCTTCCCGCTGCGCGTCGTGGGCCGCAACGCCAAGGGCAAGGAGACCTTCCGCATGGAAGCCAAGAGTGTCGAGCCCGGCCCCGTCCCCGCCTCGGCCTTCACCGTGCCCGAAGGCTGGCAGAAGTTCGAGATGCCGAACCTCGGCGACATGTTCCGCCCCCGTTGAGCCTCGGCGCGGTGGCGGCGGCTCAGGGAATCTTCAGCTCCGCACCGATCTTGAGATCGGTTTCGGACCGCATGACGCCCCGGTTGGCGGCGTAGATGTCGCGCCACTTCGCGCGCGTGCCGTAGTATTGCTGGGAAATCTTTGAGAGCGTGTCGCCCGCCTGCACGATGTGGCGGCGCGGGGCGGCATTCGCGGAAGCGGGAGCGGCGGCGCGCTGGCCGGGCGGCGGGGCGGCGGTGGTCGCCGCCGGAGCGGAAACCGAGGGAGGACGTGCCCGCACCGTGGGCGTCGCGTTGAGCCGGAAATTGAGGCCGGACGCGGGCGTCTCGCCGGCGGAAGCGGCGGCGGGTTCGGTGCCCGAGGGTGCCACGAGGCGCGCGCCGCGCAGGTCCGCGAGCTGCTCCTTGAGCAGGTCATTCTCCTTTTTCAGCCGGTCCATCGCGGCGATCAGCTCGACGCGCTCGAGCTGGTTGTCGAGCGGCTGGGCCGGCAGCGTGCGGGCGAAGTCGCGGACGGCGGCATCCGCGCGCTGGCGGACAAGCGGGGCCTGCGGGCTGTTGGGGCGCAGCGCGAGGTATTTCTTGAAATGGTAGAGGGCGGAGAGCGGATCGTTGATGTGCGTATGGTAGAGCAGGCCGGCCTCGAGGTGCGACTCCGGCGCGTCGTCGCCGCGGCGCTCGATGACCTTGAGGAAGGCGCTCAGCGCCTCCTGCCGGCGGGTGTCCTTCAGCGCGCGGCCGCGCTGGAAATCGGGATCGTCGGTCTCGGAGGTGTAGGAGAGCCGGTCGTTGTCCGCGCAGCCGGCCAGCAGCCAGAGCGCCGCGAGCAGCGCAAGAACGAGACAGGCGGTTGGGCGGAGCGGGGGCAAGGGCGGGAAATGAATTGAACGGACAGGGGCCGACGCTACGTTGGCGCGAGCGTTTTCCAATCCCCTTTTGATGCCCCTGTCCGACAAAGCCATCCTCGCCCAAGCCCGCCGCTGCCTCGGCATCGAACGGGAGGCGCTCGGGGCGACGGCCAGGGTGCTCGGGGCGGAATTCGTGCGGGCCGTGCGCGCCATCCACAAGGTGGTGGACGGCGGGCACAAGGTCATCTTCACCGGCGTGGGCAAGTCGGCGCACATCGCGGAGAAGCTCACGGGCACCTTCAACAGCATCGGCGCACCGGCCTGCTTCCTCGACCCCACGCAGGCGCTGCACGGGGACCTCGGCCTGTGCGCGGCCGGCGACGTGGCCGTGTTGCTGAGCAACAGCGGCGCGAGCGAGGAGATGCTGAAGCTGCTGCCGTTGTTCGAGAAGTTCGGCCTGGCCACCGTGGCGCTGACGGGTTCCCCCGACAGCGAGCTGGCGCGCGGGGCGGACCACCGGCTGGTCTACCGCGCGCCCCGCGAGGCTTGCCCGCTGGCGCTGGCGCCGACGGCCAGCACCACCGCGGCGCTGGCCCTCGGCGACGCCGTGGCGATGGTGCTGCTGGAAGGCCGCGGCCTCACGCGCGAGGATTTCGCCAAATACCACCCCGCCGGCACGCTGGGCATGACGCTGCTGTTGCGGGTGAAGGACATCATGCGCACCGGCGCGGCCTGTCCGGCGCGGCCCGAGGCGAAGACGACGGTGCAGGACGCGATCTTCGCCATGACCCGGGCGAAGGCCGGCGCCGTCGCCCTCACGGGCAAGGGCGGCAGGCTCACCGGCATCTTCACCGACGGCGACTTCCGCCGGAGCGCGCTGAGCGGCGGAGCCGGGTTTCTGCGGCGTCCGGTGACCGGGTTCATGACCCGCGGCGGCAAGTCGGTGCGCGCCGACGCGCTCGCCGTCGAGGCGCTGAAAATCTTCCAGCAGTTCAAGATCTCCGACCTCTTCGCCGTCGATGCGAAGGGCCGGCCCGTCGGCTACATCGACGTGCAGGACCTGCCCAAGCTGAAGATCCTCTGAAGACCCGGTAATGCAGGCCTCGCCCCCGCATAATGGCTCCGGGCGGCGCCTGCTTGCGTATTGCAGCGGACGGGCGGGCGGCCATCTTCTGGTGGCAGCCATGAGCTTCCGCATCGAGACAGACACCATGGGCGAGGTGCAGGTGCCCGCCGACAAATACTGGGGCGCGCAGACCGAGCGCTCGCGCAACAACTTCCGCATCGGCCCCGAGGCCAGCATGCCGCGCGAGATCATCCACGCCTTCGCCGTGCTCAAAAAGGCCGCCGCGCTCGCCAACCACGAGCTGGGCGTCCTGCCCGCCGAAAAACGCGACCTCATCGCCCGCGTCTGCGACGAGATCCTCGCCGGCCGGCTCGACGACCAGTTCCCGCTCGTCATCTGGCAGACCGGCTCCGGCACGCAGAGCAACATGAACGCCAACGAGGTGATCGCCAACCGCGCGCACGTGCTCGCCGGCGGCAAACTGACCGACGCGAAGAAGATCCTCAACCCGAACGACGACGTGAACAAATCGCAGTCGTCGAACGACACCTTTCCGACCGCGATGCACATCGCGGCCTACCAGGTCGTGACCGCCGTCACCCTCCCCGGCCTCCGGAGGCTGCGGGACAGCCTCGACGCCAAGGCGAAGGCCTTTGCCAAGATCGTGAAGACCGGCCGCACGCACTTCATGGACGCCACGCCCCTCACCCTCGGACAGGAGTTCAGCGGCTACGTGCAGCAGATCGACAACAGCCTGCGCGCCCTCCGCAACGCCCTCGAGATGGTGCGCGAACTCGCCCTCGGCGGCACGGCGGTCGGCACCGGCCTGAACACGCCCGCCGGCTACGACGTGCTCGTGGCGAAGAAGATCGCCGAGCTGACCGGCCTGCCCTTCGTCACGGCTCCGAACAAATTCGAGGCCCTCGCCGCGCATGACGCCATGGTCGAGCTCTCCGGCGCGCTCCGCCGGACCGCCGTCTCGCTGATGAAGATCGCCAACGACATCCGCATGCTCAGCTCGGGTCCGCGTTCCGGCATCGGCGAGATCATCATCCCCGACAACGAGCCCGGCTCCTCCATCATGCCCGGCAAGGTCAACCCCACCCAGCCCGAGGCCCTCACGATGGTCTGCGCGCAGGTGATGGGCAACGACGTCGCCGTCGGCATCGGCGGCGCCACGGGCCACTTCGAACTCAACGTCTTCAAGCCGCTCATCGCCGCCAATGTGCTGCAGAGCGCCCGCCTGATCGGCGATGCCTGCGTGTCGTTCACCGAGAAGTGCGCCGACGGCATCACGGCCAACGAGCCGGTCATCCGGCGCCACCTCGAGAACTCGCTCATGCTGGTCACGGCGCTGAATCCCCATATCGGCTACGCCAAGGCCGCCGAGATCGCCAAGAAGGCGCACAAGGAGGGGCTGACCCTGCGCGAGGCCGCGCTGAAGCTGGGCCACCTGACCGCCGAGCAGTTCGACGCCTGGGTGCGGCCTGAGGACATGATCGGCGCGCTGAAGAAATAACCAGCCAACGGCCAATTGACTATTGTTGGGTCGCCGCTTGTCGGCGGGCCGCGAGCGAAGTGACATGTTTGGCCCGGCCACAAGGGCCGGCCCTACAGACACAAAGACCGGCACTTGGAACAAAAAACCCGCCGGGAGGCGGCGGGTGCGGAGGTGCCGGAGTTGAGCGACCTCAGAACCGGAGATGGAGCCGGTCGCCTTCGAGGTCGAGACGGCGGCTGCGGCTGCCGAAGTCGGTATCACCGAGGCGGCGGGCCATGCGCTCGCGTAGCACTTCCGGGGCGGCGGGCTCGGGCGTGAAGGGGCGATTGTAGGCGATGTCGGCAACGGCGAGGCGGGAGATGCGCGAATTGCCGGCCGTCCAAGAGGCCAGCGCCGCGGCCGGCTGGACCTCGACCGCCGGGCGCACGGGGCGAGCGTCCGAGAAACGCACGGTCTGGAGCGAACGCACGAGGTCGGGATCGGTTTCCTCGAGCCGGGCGAGGCTGGCCGCGATGGTGCGGGCGGAGGGAGACATTTCGGCGACGCCGGCGAGCACGCGCTGCGTGAGACCGGCTTCGATGGACTCGGCCGTGGGAGCAGGAGCGGCATCCTGGCCGGTGACGGCCGGGGCGGAAGAAGCGGATTCGGTGGCCGCGACCGAGACAGGTGTGGATTCGCCGGAGGTGAGATTGGTGGCGACCGGCGGCAGCGAAGTGTCGGCCTTCGAGGCCACGTCGCGTTGGATGGTAACCGGGACGGGCGCTTCGGCGACCGGCATCACCATGCGCAAGGAAACAATGGACAATGCGAGGGCGGCGGCGGCGCCGGCGGGCGCGTAGGCCCAGCGGGGCAGGCCAAGGTTGAGGCGCTGCCACCAACGGCGCTCCTGCACGAGGGCGGCGAGCTGTTTCTGGCGGAGTTCGCGGTCGAATTTTTCCCAGAACTCGGGCGCAGGCCGCTCGGCCCGCTTCAGCTGGAGCAGGGTCTCAAGGGTCGGTCGTTGGCGGGGTTCGGAAGACATGTTCAGCGCAGGTATTGGCTCAGCTCGGCTTGGAGAAACTGCTTGGCGTAGTGGAGACGCGAACGCACGGTGCCCTCCGAGCACTCGGTGATTTCGGCGATTTCAGCGTGGCTGAGCCCATCAATCTCGAACAAGGTGATGACTGTGCGATGCTTGATAGACAGTTTTTGCATCGCCTCGTTCAATTTTTCCTGAAGCTCGCGAAGCTGGACGTCGCGATCGGCTCCTTTCTTATCACTAAGCTGGGCAATGATTTGCGCGCTTACTTGGTCCTCCTGGAGGTTTTCCAGGGAGAAGAAGGTGCGGTGCCGGTGCTTGCGGAGATGCGTGAGGGTGGTGTTGACGGCGATACGGTAGAGCCAGGTGAAGAAGGAAGATTGGCCCTGGAAGCGGTTGATGGACTGGAAGGCCTTGATGAAGGCGTCCTGCGTCAGGTCGGCGGCGTCCTCGCGGTTCGAGGTGAGGTTGTAGACGACCCCGAAGAGGCGCTCGCGGTATTTGACGATCAGCTTGTCGAAGGCGGCAACATCGCCCGCCTGCACCTGTTTGACGACGGCATAGTCCGCGTCGGCCTCCTGCTGGCGCTCCGGGGAGGCAGCAATGGCTTTGCCGAATACGCGGGTCAGGTTCATCGCGGAAAGGCAGGCTACCCGCAGGCCGGGTCGAGGCAAACCGATTTCGCGTCAGGTTTCCGGCACGAGTTGGCGGACCTGCTGCCTGAGCAACTCACAGAGCGCGTCCATCAGCGCGGCCGGGGGTTGGGAGGCATGGGGCCGCAGGGCGTCACAGGCGGCGGCGGACTCGCGGCCGATGGCGGCGGCCACCAAGGGGGCGATGCCCAGTGCGCGCATCTTCTCCACACTGGCGGCCAGACCCCAGCCCCGGCCGGCCTGCAGGTTGCCGACGATCTCGGCGCGTTCGGCCGCGGGCAGGCGCTCGAACAGCAGCATGAGCGGGAGGGTGAGCTTGCCGGTGGCGAGGTCGGTGCCGAGGGTCTTGCCGATGCGGGACTCCTCGCCGAGGAAATCCACCAGGTCGTCGTAGATCTGGTAGGCGATGCCGAGGTGGCGGCCGAACTTCTCCGCGGCCGCGACAAAGTCCTCCGGGTAACCCGCGATCCGGCTGCCGAGCAGGCAGGAGACGCGGAAAAGCTCCGCCGTCTTCAGGTCCACGATCTTCATGTAGTCGGCCAGCGAGAGGTCCATGTCGCGGCGGCGCAGGGTCTGCATGATCTCGCCGGAGCAGACCTGCCGGGTCGAGGCCGACACGATCTGGCAGACCTCCGTGGTCGGAAACTGGGCCGCGATGTGCAGGGCCTGCGAGAACAGCGCGTCACCCAGCAGCACCGCCGCCTCGCCGCCGTAGGCGCGCGCCGCCGTGCGCCGGTTGCGGCGGATGTCGGCCCCGTCCATGATGTCGTCGTGCACGAGCGTGGCGAGGTGCACCATCTCGACGACCCCGGCCACGCGCACGAGGGCGTCGTTGACCACTCCCTCTCCCTGCCAGCCGCTGATGAACACGAGGGCCGGGCGGAGGCGCTTGCCGGAGGTCTCCAGGCAGTAGGCGGCCATGTCGCGGATCTCGGGCTCGAAGGAGGCGATCTGCCCGGTCATGAAGCGGTCGAGCGCGGACATCTGCGGGCGGAGCCGGGCAAAAATATCACCAAGTTCCCTGCCCAGGTCGGTTGGTGCGGCCAGCGGTTGCGACATCGCCGCGAACCTAGGCAGCGCCGCACAAAACGCTAACAAATACTTGTCATCCGGGCGCTCCATCCGCGCCGCCTACATCGCCCGTAGCGCACCGGAACCGGGATGAAAACAAAAAGGCCGGCGCTGGTGGCGCCGGCCGCAGAATGAGGAGAGCGTAAAGCTCAGCGCTTCATCTTCTCGGTGGAGACGGGCACGAAGATGTCCGTGCCCTTGGGGGCGCGGTTGCCGGGCAGGTCCTCGCGGGCGATGTTGGCCGCCTGCACCATGCGGGGATCGAAGACCTCCTCGGTCGTGGCGCCGTCCGCCGAG
>CAZRNE010000045.1:0-17127 GCA_964601365.1 uncultured Opitutaceae bacterium
GCGGCGGGCCACGCGGGCGATCTCAGCCTGGGCTTCGGCGATCTTGTCCCACGCGTCGGCGGCGCCGAGTTCGGGCCGGTCGGCGGCGAAACGGCGCAGGTCGTTTTCCTCGGCCTGCTTGGCGGCGAGCAGGGCCGGGTCGAGCAGGCCGGCGATGCGGCCGTCCCAGACCTTGCGGGAGTTCTCGATCGTGCGCAGCTCGTCCTGTGCGCGGCGGGCGTTCTCCGGCGCGGCCTTGGCGTAGCTGTTCAGCAGCACCTCGCGGCTCTTCAGCCAGCGCAGGGCGTTCACCGCCTGGGTGTCGCGGGCATATTCCAGCTCGGCCATCGTGATGAGCCGCTGCGTCGCGCCGGGATGGCCGGTCAGGAACACGAGATCGCCCTCCTGCACGCCGGCGGTGTTCCACTTGAAGTAATGCTGCACCTTGGCCGGCTCGCCGTTCTCGTAGGCGCGGAACAGGGTCACATCGAGGTTGTAGCGGGGATACCCGAAGTTGTCGGGGTCGCCGCCGAAGAACGCGGCCTGCTCCTCCGGAGCCCAGACCAGCCGCACGTCGGTATAGACCTTGTAGCGGTAGAGATGGTATTCGGCGCCCTGGTAGAGCGTGACGACGTCGCTGCGCAGGCCGGTGGCGGCGAGCGACTCCTTCTCGATGGCGGCCTTGGCCGCATCGCGCGCGGCCAGCGCCTCGGCCGGCGACATGCCCGGCTTCACCCCGGCATTGACGCGCGCCGTCACGTCCTCGATGGACATGAGGACGTTCAATTCGAGGTCCACGCACTTCAGCTCCTCGGCCCGGGTGCGGGCGAAAAAGCCGTTCTTCAGATAATTGTGCTCCCGGCTGCTGAGCTTCTGGATGGCGTCGCTGGCGACGTGGTGGTTCGTGACGATCAGGCCGTCGGGGGAGGCGAAGGAGCCGGAGCCTCCGTTGTTGAAGCGCACGGAGGCCTTCTGCACGTGCCCGAGCCACTCGGCGCTTGGCGTGAAGCCGTATCGCTCCTTGAGCGCGGCCAGCGGGGCCTTGTTGAGGAGCCACATGCCGTCGTCGGCACGGAGGGTGGTGAGGCCGGCGCCCGCCAAGGCGAGCACCGCAAGGAAACGGAGGGAGTTCATCATGCGAAAGCGTTGATTCACCTGCGTCCCGGCCTGCCTGACAACCGCAATTCCGCCAAAAGCCCCCGAATTGCGGCGAAATCCGCCTAAGGGGCCGCGGCTTCCCCCGCTTCGTAGCGCGCGATCCAGGACTTGCTCCAGGCGTTGAAGTCTCCGGCCTCAATGTGGGCGCGGGCCTGCGCCATCAGGTCGAGGTAGAAATGGACATTGTGGATCGTGAGCAGCGTGCTGGCCAGGATCTCGTTGGCCATGACGAGGTGCCGCAGGTAGGCGCGGGAAAACCGGGCGGCGTAGTTGTCGAGCCCCCGCACGAGCGGGGCCGGGTCGGCGCGATAACGCTCGTTGCGGAGGTTGATGAGGCCGTCGGGCGTGAACGCGGCCCCGTTGCGCGCCACGCGCGTGGGATGCACGCAGTCGAACATGTCCACGCCCTGCGCGATCATCTTCAGGAGTTGCGGCGGCGTGCCGAGGCCCATCGTGTAGCGCGGTTTGTTCGCGGGCAGATGGGGCGTCGTGGCGGCCACCTGCTTGAGCATTTCCGGCTCGGGCTCGCCGACGCTGACGCCGCCAACGGCGTAGCCCGGAAAATCCAGCGCGGCCAGCGCCTCGGCCGCCTCGCGCCGCAGGTCGTCGAAGGTCGAACCCTGCACGATGGCGAACACGTGGCGACCGGAGCCAAGGAATCCGTTGTCGGTGGCGATCTGTTTGCACTCCTTTGCCCACCGGTGGCTGCGATCCACGGCGGCGCGGCATTCGTCGCGTGAGCAGGGCCAAGGCGGGCACTCGTCGAGCACCATGGCGATGTCGGAGCCGAGGTTGGCCTGGATGGTCATGACTTCGCGCGGACCGAGGAACAGCTTGGCGCCGTCGATGTGCGACTGAAACGCGATGCCGTCGTCGCGGATGTCGCGGAGCTTGGCCAGGGAAAAGACCTGGAACCCGCCGCTGTCGGTGAGGATCGGCCCGTCCCAGCCCATGAACTTGTGCAGACCGCCAAGGTCGCGGACCAATTCCGACCCGGGGCGCAAATTGAGGTGGTAGGTGTTGCCGAGGATGATCTGCGCCCCGACCTCCCAGAGGTGCGCGGGCGTCAGCGCCTTGACCGTGCCCTGCGTGCCGACGGGCATGAAGACCGGTGTCTCCACCACGCCATGCAGGGTCTGCAGGCGCCCCCGCCGCGCCGCCGAGGCGGGGTCGGTCTTGAGCAGTTGGAAGACGGGCGGCATGCGGCCCCCACCCTACCCGCTTGCAGCCGACACCTGTCAAACCCCTAGTGATCAACCTTCTCCGAAATCCGGCCGGCCGTGAAAATAGGCCGAAATCCTGCGTGTCTTCCGGGTCTTTTTCCGTTTCTTGGTGTCCGACCAACCATGCGCTGCCCGAAATGCACCTCGATTGAGGACAAAGTGATCGACTCCCGCATCGCCCGCGACGGCAACACCATCCGCCGCCGCCGCGAGTGCCTGGAGTGCGGCCATCGCTTCACCACCAACGAGAGCTTCGTGCGCGACAGCCTGGTCGTCGTCAAACGCGACGGCCGCCAGGAGCCCTTTGACCGCAACAAACTCGTCAGCGCCGTGCGCGCGGCCTGCCATAAGCGCCCGGTCGACGGCGAACAGATCTACATGCTGGTCGAGGACGTGATCGACGCCGTCGAGGCGCAGTTCGAGAGCCAGGTCCCGACCTCGGCCATCGGCGAGCACGTCATGCAGCGCCTGAAGAAGACCGACCAGGTCGCCTACGTGCGGTTTGCCTCCGTCTACAAGGAGTTCCGCGACGTGTCCGAGTTCGTCAGCGAGATTTCCACGCTTGCGCCCGACTCCGCCTCGCCTATGCCGAAGACGAAAAAATGACGCGCTCCCCCCGGCTGCGACGCCTGCATTTCCTCAACGCGCTCTTTGCCCCGCTCACGGGGCACGATCTCTATCTCGCCGGCCAGATCGACGACGCCATCGGCTCCGCCCTGTCGCCCGCCGGCGACCGCACGCCCGCCGATCCGGATTTCGTCCGCGCCGCCGCCGACCTGTTCCGCCGCCTCTGCCGCGCGGAGGACACGCATGGCTTCTTCCACTGGGACGCCGCCGCCGATGCGAGCGCCGTCACTCCGCTCTTCGCCCGCGCCGGGCTGATCGACGGCCTGAAGCGCCTCGCGCCATACCGCGAGGCCACCGTCCTCATCACCAATCTCCGCCATGCGCATGGCGCACCGGCGCGACGCTTCACGCCCCGGCGGCAACGCGATTACGAGGAAACGCTCTCGCTCGTGAACGACCTCGCCGCCGCCCGCACCCGCCGCGGGGCGAGCGTGAATCTGCTGTTTTTGTGATTCCCCGCGGATGGCGCGGGTGATACGCGGATAGAAGCGCTTCAGCCGTGCTCATCCGCGCGGTCCGCGGAGAATTCCCCTCATGTCCAAGACCCTCTTTCAAAAGATCATCGACCGGGAGATTCCGGCCAAGATCGCCCACGAGGACGAGCATTGCCTCGCCATCCACGACATCAACCCGCAGGCGCCGGTGCACGTGCTCGTCATTCCCAAGAAACCCATCTCCCGAATCGCCGCGGCCCACGCCGATGACCAGGCCGTGCTCGGGCACCTGCTCCTCACGGCGGCGGCCGTGGCGAAGAAGCTCGGGCTCGAGCCAAGCGGCTTCCGGCTGGTCGTGAACAACGGCCGCGACGGCGGTGAGACCGTGCCGCACCTGCATGTGCACGTGCTGGGCGGCCGCCCGCTCGGCTGGCCGCCGGGCTGATCAATTGCGGATTGGCGATTCCGGAGTGCGGATTGAAGTGACTGACGCCTGCAAGCAGGCCGCCGCAAATGGTGTGCCAGGGGCGCGCCTGAATTCCGCAATCCGCAGTCCGTAATCCGCAATCGGATCACTTCAGGTATTTGGCGAACCAGGCGTGGAGTTCGCCGTAGAAGAAGCGGCTGTTTTCGCCCTTCAGCACCCAGTGGTTCTCGTCGGGGAAGACGACGAGTTTGCTCGGCACCTGCAGGCGCTGTTGCACGGCGAAGTTCTGCAGCGACTGGTTGAGGGGCACGCGGAAATCATTTTCGCCGACCGTGATCAGGATGGGGGACTTGAAGCCGGTGCCCTTGGCGTGGTTGCCGCCCTGATAAAACGGGCTCTGCTCCATCCACACCTTGCTGCCGGCCCAGGGCAGGCCGCCGTTATGGGTCTCGCGCGCGAACATCGTGTCGCTGGTGCTCCATTGCGAGGCGAGATCCATCAGGCCGGCGTGCGAGACGATGCACTTGTAGCGCGTGGTGGTGGCCTGCAGCCAGTTGGCGAGGTGCCCGCCGTAGCTGGCGCCGCCGGCGGCGAGGCGCGATCCGTCGATGAACGAATAGCGCTTCACGGCCTCGTCCACGGCCTCGTTGAGCTCGTCGGCCGGGGTCTTGAGCGGGTCGAGTTTGATGCGGCGGGAGAACTCCTCGCCGAAGCCGGTCGAGCCGGTGTAGTTGGTGAGAAGGATGACGTAGCCGGGCTGGGCGAGCAGGTGGTAGTTCCAACGCAGGACAAAGGTGTCGCGCCACATGTTGGCGAAGCCGCCGTGGATGATGGTGATCAGCGGATACTTTTTCGCCGGATCGAAGGCCGGGGGCTTGATCAGCAGGTTGTGGATGTCGCGGCAGCGGCTGCTCTTGAACCAGAAATGCTCGGCCGGCAGCCAGTCGATTGCCGCGGTGCGGGCGGCGTTGAAGGCGGTGAGGGCACGCGGACCTCCGTCGAAGCGCCAGACCTCCGCCGGGTTGAGCACGGAGTCCCAGGTGCCGACCAAGGCGCGGCCGCCGGCGTTAAGCGAGCCGATGCAGCCCGTGGCGGGGGATGCTTCTTCGCGCACATCGCCGCCGGCGTAGGAAACCGAGTGCAGTTTTTCGAGGCCGGCATGCTCGTAGGTGAAATATATCCGGTCGCCGTCGGGCGTGGCGTAGCGCGAGACGGAGCGGTCGAGACCGGCGGTCAGCACGCGCCGGTTGGCTCGCGCCGGCCAGTCGAAGCTCACCAGGCAGGCGTTGTTGTAGACCTCGTCGTTGTTGGCGGTGAAGGTGGCGAGCAGGAGCTTGCCGTCGGGCGAAAACGCCAGCTGGCCGTGATTGCCCTTCTCGTTGGTCAACTGCTTGGGCTCGCCGCCGGAGACGGGCACCTCGAAGATGTGGGTGTCGACATCGGCATAGGCCGCCTGGGTGCGGTTGGTGGCGGCGGTGAAGACCACAGACGCGCCATCCGGCGTCCACTCCGCCTCGATGTTCTGGCCTTCGTCGCCCTGGGAACCCCCGAAGCCGGGATTATCGAGCAGCTTGGAGCCGGCGAGCAGGTTGCGGGGCTTGGCGTCGGCGCGGGCTTCCTGCACCCAAAGCGAACCCTTGCGGTCGTCGAGCCACCTGTCCCAGAAGCGCACGGGGAAGGTTTCATAGGTGCGGGCGGAATACTTGCGGTCCTTCCGTTCCTTGGCGGCCTTCTTGATCGCCTCCTGGTCGTGGGCGCCGGGATAGACGTCGCTGACGAACAGCAGCGACTTGCCGTCCGGGCTCCACTTGGGGGAGCGGGCCCCGAGGGTCAGGCTGGTGATGCGCTCGGCCTCGCCGCCCGAGAGATCGAGCACGTAGATCTGCGAGGCCTCGTCGCCCTCGCGGCGGGCGGTGAAGGCGAGGCGCCGGCTGTCGGGCGCCCAGGCGACGCCGCCCTCGGCGGGCTTGTTGAAGGTGATCTGACGGGCGGGTGCGTCGTCGGCGAGCGACTTGAGCCAGAGGTCGGACGACTGGTCCTTGGCGTCGTAGGCCGGGTTGGTGACGGAGAAAACGGCCCACCGGCCATCGGGACTGGGCACGGGCGTGCCGACACGCTTCATCAGCCATACGTCCTCATGGGTGATGGGTCGCTTGGCGGGCGCATCGGCGGCGCAAACGGCGGAAGCGGTGAAAACCAGGGCGGCGCAGAGCAGGAGCAGGCGTTTCATGGGTGTGGTTAAGCGGTGTTGCGGGCTTCGAAAGTGCCGTCGGCGCGCTTGCTGACCAGCTTTTTGAGTTCGAGCATCATCAGCGCGGCGGAGACCTCGGGCGCGGTCATTCCAGTCGCCGAGACCAGATCGTCAATTCCAAGCAGGGCCCCGCCGCGGAGGCATTCGACAAGCCGTTGTTCGGGCGCGGTCAATTCCCCCGCCATCCGCTCGAGCAGGCCGGGTTCGCCCTCGCGCAACGACGGCGCGGGCTTGAGCCCGTCGAGGTAGTTGAGCTCGCTGAGGATGTCGTCCACGCCCGTCAGCAGGATCGCGCCGTCGCGGATGAGCTGATGGCACCCGGCGCTGGTCGCCTGGTCGATGCGGCCGGGCACGGCCCAAAGGTGCCGGCCCTGCTCGCCGGCGAAGCGGGCGGTGATCATGGCGCCGCCGTTCACGTCGCTTTCCACGACCACCACGCCCTCGCTGAGGCCGGAGATGATGCGGTTGCGCATGGCGAAGGACTGCTTGTCGGCCTTCCGCCCGAAAGGGAACTCCGTGAGGATGGCGCCCGTTTCGGCGATGCGCCGGTAGAGGTCGAGGTTTTCCGAGGGGTAGATGATGTCGATGCCTGTCCCGAGCACGGCGGCGGTCTTGCCGCCGACGGAGAGGGCGCCCTCGTGCGCGGCGGTGTCGATGCCGCGGGCCAGGCCGCTGACCACGCAAAAGCCGAGGCGCGCCAGCTCGGCGCCGAGTTTCTTGGCGACGGCCTGCCCGTAGAGCGTCGTGCGGCGGCTGCCGACGATGGCGATGCAGGGGTGTCCGAACTCGTAGCCGCCCTTGCGGTAGAGGCCGATGGGAGGATCGTGGATTTCCTTCAACAGACGCGGATAACCGGGATCGTCCCTGGTGATGAAGGTGGCGCCCGCCTTGGCCAGCCGCTCCTCCTCGCGGGCCAAGTCGAAATGTTCACGCCAGTTCACCACCGAGGCCGAGGTCTCGGGCCCGACGCCCTTCACCCGCTCCAGCCGGCGGCGGTCGGCCCGGAGGATGGCGCAGGGGTCGCCCCCGAATTCGGCGAGCAGACGGTTGAGGGAGATCGGCCCGATGTTGGGCAGATCGTTGAGGACCATGAGCGCCTGCCGCGGGGTGAGTTCAGGCTTCATTCTCGGCCGACAGCAAAGCCGGCCGGAAGCAATCGAGCAACTGCGAAGCCTGCACCGGGCCCTGCCCTTTCTCGCGGGCCAGCAGGTCGGCCGCCGCACCGTGCCAGACGACTCCCCGGCAGGCCGCGAGCAGGACCTTGTCGGGGTCCTGCGCGAGCAGGCCGCCGATGACGCCGGCAAGCATGTCGCCGCTCCCGCCGCGCGCGAGCACCGGTCCGCCGAAGAAGCTGTGGTAGACCGTGTCGCGCTCGCAGACGCGCGTGACGGGGCCCTTGAGCACGGTGAAGACCTTTTCGTCACGGCAAAACCCGCGCAAGTCGCGCGTGCCGGTCACGCGCGCGAACTCACCGGCATGCGGCGTGAAGACGACGGGCTTGCCCCGGGCCGCGGCCACCGTCTCCGGCTGGATGGCGTCGGCGTCGATGACGGTGGAATGCGGCGAATCGCCCAGCATCTCGACCAGCAGGCGCAGCGACTCGGGATGCCGGCCGAGGCCCGGCCCGGCCACGACCGCCGAAGCCTGCGGCAGTTTTTCATGGAGGGTTTTCCAGCCCGAGGAGGCGATGGAGCCATCGTCGGTTTCCGGGAGGCCGATCCACATGGCCTCGGGGAATTGCGCGGCATAGGCCAGGGCGAGGGATTGCGGCACGAAGGCGGTCAGCAGGCCCACGCCGCTGCGCAAGGCGGCCTGGACGGTCAGCAGGATGGCGCCGGGATACTGCCGCGAACCACCGATGACGAAAAGGTGGCCGTAGGTGCGCTTGTCGGAAAGCGCGGGCCGAGGGCGCGCAAGGGGCTTGAGCACGGCCAGCCGCAGCACGCGGTCGGCGGACTCGGGGACATCGTGTCCGTTGAAAAAACCGAGGTCGAGGTAGCGGATGCGGCCCACGGCGCGGACGTTGGCCGGGGCGAGTAGCGGCGACTTCACGACTCCGGTGGCGTAGGTGAAGTCGGCCCAGAACATCTGCTGTGCGCTCTGCTCCCCCACCCCGCTGGGCAGATCCACCGCGGCGCGCAGGCGCAGGCGCGGATGCATGTTCGCCCACGAGAGGATCTCGCCGATGGCGGGGTCGACGGGCGGGCGGAACTGGAAACCGAAGATGCCATCGAGGCAGACATCGAAGGCGGAAAGATCGGCGCGCAGATCGGCCCAGGCGCGCAGGGTGACGCGCGGGTTCGCCCTCAGCTGCTGCCACGCGCGCGCGGCCGGCGGCTTCAGGGCCGGTTCGCCGTGCGCCAGCAAGACCGTGGCCTGCAAGTTGGGCACGGCGGCAAGCAACTGACCGGCGGCGAGCAGGGCATCGCCACCGTTGTGTCCCTTGCCCGCCAGCACGAGCAGGCGCGGCTGTGCGGTCCAGCCGCCGATCTCCCGGAGGTCCCCGAGCAGCGCGCAGGCGATGGCGGCGCCAGCCTTCTGCATGGCGGTCCACTCCGCGGTTTCGTCCTTGAGCAGGCCCGCCTCCCACGCCTTGGCCTCGGCGCAGGAGAGAATGGGATGCGAGGAGGGGTGAAAGACGGCCATGCGGGATCAGCCGTGCTTCACGAGGGCGGCGACGGCCATCGCGTGGGTGTCGATGTGCGAGAGCGAGAGCCAGACGTGCGTGGCGCCGACCTGCTTGAGCAGGGCCTCGCCCTTGGCGTCGAGGCGGACCAACGGCTCCTTGCGGCTGCCGTGGTAGACCGAGACGGAGGTCCAGTCGAGATGCAGGCCGATGCCGGTGGTGAAACACTTCGAGACGGCCTCCTTGGCAGCCCAGCGGGCGGCGTAGTGCTTGTGCGGGTAGCCGAGGCTGTCGCAGTAGGCGCGCTCCTCGTCGGTGAACACGCGCTTGAGGAAGCGGTCGCCATGCTTCTCGAGCACCTTGCGGATGCGCTCGGTCTCGATGATGTCGCAGCCGAGACCGATCAGGACGCCGCCGGGAGGTAGGGAAATCATGATGAAAGGAGTGAGGAGCGTGAATAAAGAGGAAACAGACCGGCCTCGCCAGTCCCGATTGATTCCCGCTTCTCGCTGTCGCTTCCCGCTTCGCTCAGGCCGGATTCATCAGCGCCTTCATGTCGCGGACGGCGGCGGCGAGACCGCTGGTGAGCGCGCGGCTGACGATGCTGTGGCCGATGTTGAGCTCGTGGAGATGCGGGATGGTGCGCACCTCGGAGATGTTGACGTAGTTGATGCCGTGGCCGGCGTTGACGACGAGGCCGGCGGCGTGGGCGAGCTTGGCCCCGGCAACCAGCCGCACGAACTCGGTCTCCCGGCGCGGACCATGGCAGGCGTGGGCGTAGGCGCCGGTGTGCAGTTCGATCCACGGGGCGCGGAGCTGGGCCGCCAACTCGATCTGCGGGGTGTCGGGGTCGATGAAGAGGCTGGTCTTGATGCCGGCGGCGTTCATGGCGTCGGTGACCCGCGCGACCTTGTCGCGGTGCCTCACGACGTCGAGGCCGCCCTCGGTGGTGACCTCCTCGCGGCTTTCGGGCACGAGGCAGACAGAGTGTGGTTTCAGCCGCAGGGCGAACTCGGTCATGGCCGGCGTGCAGGCCATCTCGAGGTTGAGGCGGGTCCTGATGGAGGCGGCCAGGCGCGTGACATCCTCGTCCTGGATGTGGCGGCGGTCCTCCCGCAGGTGGACGGTGATGCCGTCAGCCCCGGCCTCCTCGCAAAGCAGCGCCAGCGCGACCGGGTCGGGCTCGATGTTGCCACCATGGGTGGCGCCGGCCGTGCGGTAGCGGGCCTGACGGAGCGTGGCGCAGTGATCGATGTTGACGCCGAGGAGGATCACAGGGGCACAGATACAGAAAATCCGGGTTCAGGAAATCAGGAAAAAAGTGTTCTCGACTGTTTGTTACACCCCTGAGTTTCTGGGCCTCCCCGATCCATGGCCTCCCTGTCCGCCCCGGCGCCGAAGCGCGAAAACATCCTCGTCAACCTGGTCTGCAACGTCGTGTTGCCGACGCTGATCCTGATGAAGCTGAGCAAGCCGGAATACCTCGGGCCCAAGCTGGCGCTGCTGACCGCGCTGGCCTTCCCGGTCGGCTACGGCCTCTACGACCTGGCGACGCGGCGGACATTCAACTTTCTCTCCGCCCTCGGGTTCACGGCCACCCTGGCCACGGGCGGGCTGGCGCTTTTGAAACTCGATCCCTTTTGGTTTGCCGTGAAGGAGGCCGTGGTGCCCTCGCTCATCGGGCTGACCGTGCTGGTCTCGCACATGGTCGGCCGGCCGCTGGTGCGCTCGATGCTCTTCAACGAGCAGGTGCTGAACGTGGGGAAGATCGAGGCCACGATCGTGGAGCGGAGCCAGCAAAAGGCCTTCGCGGGGCTGCTCTGGCAGTCGAGCGGGCTGCTGGCGGCGTCCTTCGCCCTCAGCGCGGGGTTGAACTTCGCCCTGGCACGATTCCTCATCACCGCGCAACCCGACACGGAATTGTTCAACGAACAGCTGGGCCGGCTGACGGCTTGGAGCTGGCCGGTGATCGTGGTTCCGTCGATGGCGATGATGATGTTCGCGCTGTGGCGCCTGCTCAAGGGGGTCGAGCGGTTGACAGGACTGCCGATGGACGAGCTTTTCCAGGAGTCCGTCGCTAAGAATTAGGGAGCGGTATTGCGCGCGAAAGGGAGCCCGGGGTTGGCGGGATGTTTTTGACCACGGATCAAACGGATGAATACGGATAGGACGGATGGGGCGAATGGGACCCATGGGGCATTGCTGGATGCCAGACGCGTGGCTGGCGCTTATCGGGAAGCCACTAAACAATGGCTTGCCTAAGGAAAACGCGTTGGGCTCAACGCGATCCACCTCATTCACCCGCGCTGGGAGATCGGCACGTAGTTGCGGACGGTGGGGCCGACGTAGATCTGGCGGGGGCGGTAGATGCGGCCCTTGGCGTTGGAGGCGACCTCGCGCCAGTTGGCGATCCAGCCGGGCGCGCGGCCGATGGCGAACATGACGGTGAACATGTTCGTGGGGATGCCGAGGGCGCGGAAGATGATGCCGGAGTAGAAATCGACGTTCGGGTAGAGCTTGCGGGAGACGAAATAGTCGTCCTTGAGCGCGGCTTCCTCGAGTTTCTTGGCGATGTCGAGGAGCGGGTCGGACTTGCCGAGTTTCTTGAGGACGGTGTCGCAGGCCTGGCCGATGATCTTGGCGCGCGGGTCGAAGTTGCGGTAGACGGCGTGGCCGAAGCCCATGAGGCGGGAGGCCTTGGAGCCGCCCTTGGCGGCCTGGATGAAACGGGTGCCGTCGTCGTGCTCGTCGTGGATGGACTGGAGCATCTGCATGACGGCGACGTTGGCGCCACCGTGGAGCGGACCGGAGAGGGCGTTGACGCCGGCGGCGAGCGAGGTGAAGAGGTTGGCGCCGCTGGAGCCGACCATGCGCACGGTGGACGTGCTGCAGTTCTGCTCGTGGTCGGCGTGCATGAGCAGGATCAGGTTGAGGGCCTGCGTGACCTCGGGGATGGCGACATACTCCTTGTAGGGCTCGGAGAACATCAGGTGCAGGAAGTTGTCGCAGAACGGCAGGTCCTTCGGGTGGACGAAGGGCAGGCCGCGGTTGTGGCGGTAGATCATCGCGCCGAGCGTGCGGATCTTGGAGATGGCGAGCGCGGCGGCCAAATCGAAGTGCTGGAGGTCCTTCTCGAAATTGTTGGTGGCGAGGTGCGGATAGTAGGCCGCGAGGGCGCCGACGAGGGAGGAGAGCATGCCCATCGGCGGGGCGTCCTTGGGGAAGCCCTCGAAGAGGCGCTGCATCTGCGGTTCGATGTGGGCGTTTTCGCGGAGGAGGTCGCCGAATTTGCGGCGCTGGGCGCTGGTGGGCAGTTCGCCGTAGATCACGAGCCAGGCGGTCTCGACAAATTCGCTGTGGGCGGCGAGCTGCTCGATGGGATAACCGCGATGCCGGAGGATGCCCTTGTCGCCGTCGAGGAAGGTGACGGCGCTCTCGCAGGAGCCGGTGTTGCCATAGCCCTGGTCGTAGAAGATGTAGCCGGTGTCGGCGCGAAGTTTGCGGGCGTCGATGGCCTTTTCGCCTTCGGTGCCGACCATGATGGGCAGGGAAACCTCCCTGTCGTCGAGCTTGAGGGTCGCGTTGTTGGGCATGACGAGGTAACCACAGGGTGGCGATAGTCCGCGCGGTTGCAAAAGCAAAGCGGCGCCCGCCGCAGAATGACAGGACAAATAAGGCCGCACTGTAGCGACCGTTAGAAATCGTGGCGACGCGAAATGCCTGTGCCGCATGCGGCGGATACCGAAGCCAAGAGGCGGGGCAGCGCGCTTGCGGGCGCTCTCCGGGCGCGCGCAAGCGCGCTGGCCCCGGAAAACTGAGCGCCGGTCCGCTCAACTGCCGGGCTTCAGGTTCGGCACGGCGAACTCCGAGGCGGGCACAGGCTTGTTCAACTCGAGGCGGTCGAAGGTGATGGTGGTGACCTGGCCGTTGGGCGACTTGCTGATGACCTTCTTCGGGAAGCGGATGCCGTCGACCACCATCTCGCCCTCCTCGCGGATTTCGCTGCCGTTGTCGGTCACGGTCTTCATGAGCTTGCCGGTGGCCTTGTCGAAATAGCGGGCGAACCAGATGGCATCGGTGTGGTAATAGGTGAGCTTGATGCAGGTGCGGCTAGACGCTCCACCTTCTGAACTCTCAAGAACAACTTCACCACCATACTCGACGCGACCGCCGCGCTTCTCGATGCCCTTGAAAAAATGGAGGTTTTCCCAGGTGTTGGCGCGGAGCTTCTTCACCTGCTGGGCGTCGAGCAGGGTGAGTTGCCACCGGGAGGGAGCGGTGGCGTCGGTGCGCTTTTGCCAGGCGTCGTAGCCGTCGAGCGCGGTGGTCTCGATGACCTTCTCGGCGCTGGCGGTGATGCGCTGCTGGTTGTCCTTCTGGAAGACGATGTCGATGGGCACGCGGGTGTTGGCGTCGAGCTCGAGGGTGCCCTTGAAATGGATGGTGCGGACGCCGTCGAGGGCGGCCTCGGGGCCGAGATAGGCGCGGGCCTTGGCGATCATCTCCTCGGCGGGGCCGGCCAGGGAAAGGGACGCGAGGGCAAGGAAAACGAGGGCGCGGGAAAGGAGACCGGATTTCATAGCGGGGTTGTGGACAGGCAAGGTGGCTCCGGGTGCCGAAGCGGGCAACGGGAAAAAGGAAGACGCAATGAACGATAGCGTGAAACCCGGCTTGTTGGTGGAGCGCGACCTTCCACCTATGCCAAGGTTCCGGTGGACAAGCCGGACGCGCTCAGAACCCGTCCGGAGGCCGGGTTCCACCTTTGCAAAGGCATGGGGTCAGGTCGGAGACCTGTCCCGCTTCACTCCCACTCGATGGTGGCAGGGGGCTTGGAGCTGATGTCGAAGACCACGCGGCTGACGCCGCGCACCTCGTTGGTGATGCGGCTGGAAATCCTCTGGAGCAGGTCGTGCGGCACCTTGGCCCAGTCGGCCGTCATGGCGTCGGTGCTCTCGACGATGCGGAGGGCGATGACGTAGTCGTAGGTGCGCTCATCGCCGAAAACACCGACGGTCTTGACCGGCAGGAAGACGGCGAAGGACTGCCAGACCTTCCAGTAGAGGCCGGACTTCATCATCTCCTCGTGGAGGACGGCGTCGGCGTTGCGGAGGATCTCCAGCTTTTCGGCGGTGATGTCGCCCATCACGCGCACACCGAGGCCGGGACCCGGGAAGGGTTGGCGCCAGACCACCTCCTTGGGCAGGCCGAGCGCGGCGCCGACCCGGCGCACCTCGTCCTTGAACAGCTCGCGGAGCGGCTCGATGAGCTTGAGCTTCATGCGCGCGGGCAGGCCGCCGACGTTGTGGTGCGTCTTGATGACCGAGGCGGGGTTGCCCTGGATGGAGACGGATTCGATGACGTCGGGGTAGAGCGTCCCCTGTCCCAGGAACTCCGCCTTCTGGCCGAATTTTTTCAGCGACCTCTCGAAAACCTCGACGAAGGTGCGGCCGATGATCTTGCGCTTGGTCTCGGGCTCGCTGACGCCGCGCAGGCGCTTGAGGAAGAGCGCGGAGGCGTCGACGACGCGAAGGTCGATGTGGAAATGGCGGCGATAGAGTTCCTCGACGTGGCGGCGCTCGTCCTTGCGCAGGAGGCCGTTGTCGACGAAGACGCAGGTGAGCTGCCGGCCGATGGCCTTGTGCAGGAGCGCGGCGGCCACGGAGGAATCGACGCCGCCGGAGAGGCCGAGGATGACGCGGGACCGGCCGACCTTGGCGCGGATGTCGGCGACAGCGTGGGCGATGAAATCCCGGGTGGTCCAGTCCTGCCGCGCTCCGCAGACACCGACGAGGAAGTTGCGGATCATGTCCACGCCGCGCTCGGTGTGGAAGACCTCGGGGTGGAACTGGATGCCGTAGAAACCGCGCTTGGTGTCCTCGATCGCGGCGTAGGGTGAGTTCTCGGAGGTGCCGGTGGCCACGAAGCCGGGCGGGAGCTTGGCGAGTTTGTCGCCGTGGGAATTCCAGATGCGGAGCTTGCGCGGGAGGCCGCGGAACAGCTTGCCGGGTTTCATGATGGTCAGGTGGCCGTGGCCGTATTCGCGGGCCTTGCTGTGCTCGACCTTGCCGCCGAGGAAGTGGCCCATGAGCTGCACGCCGTAGCAGATGCCGAGCACGGGCACGCCGAGCTGGAAGATGGCGGGGTCGGGATGCGGGGCCCGGCGCGAGTAGACGCTCTGCGGGCCGCCGGAGAGGATGATGCCGATGACACCCTCGGCGCGGAGGGCCTCAGCCGGCGTGCTGTAGTGGTAGATCTTCGAGTAGACCTGGCACTCGCGGATGCGGCGTGCGATGACCTGCGTGAGTTGCGAACCGAAATCGAGAACGGCAATTGTCTGCGCCATGCGGGAGTGAGAGGAAAAGTCCCCGGCGAATCAAGCGGGGAGATGGCGCAAGGCTGGGGTTGCCCACGGATTGCCCGGATGAACACAAACGTCTGAACACCAAGGCCGCAAAGGATGCGAAGGACTGAATAGCGGTCGTCGCCGCCCCGGCGACGACAGGACAGGCGGCGGCGGGGACGCCGACCCCCACCGTCAGAACTCGAAGCGTTTTATGGTGACCGGGCTTGGCGGGGGCGGCGGCGACCTGGAATCACTCCGGGAAGGTCTTGCGCAGCTCCTCGAAGAGCAACAGGGAGCTGATGGCGGCCGTGACGGGCGGGCGCAGCTCCTTGGCCAGATCAGGCGACAGCCACACGGCGCCGTCGTTGATGACCTCCACGGCGGCGACCGGCTTGCCCGCCACCTCGAAGATATAGCCGGCGGTCTCACCGAGGGCGAAGAAAGTTCCGGCGAGCTTGTTGGTGCCCCTGACCTTCACGGTCTGCGTGCCGCGGGAAAGGTCGCCTTCAAAGGGTTTCTCCCGTTTCTCGGCGAGCTTGAGGGTCCAGACCTCCTCGGGGCGCGATAGCGGGCTCAAACGAGCACCAAACCCGGACTTGTTGCGCAGCTCAATCTCGACGTCGAAATCGAGCGCGCGCCGGCGGGCCGTGGTCTCGGCCTCGCCGCGCCAGGTCTCCATGTCGTCACCCTGGGCATAAAAGGCGAAATTCTGGCGGGCTTTGGCGCCTTCGTAGAAGAGGATCTGCAGGCTGCTGCCCTTGGTATAGGAGCGGTCGACGTTGTTCACGAGGTAGCTGCCAAAGGTAAGCCGCTCCACGTTCTTCCAGCCCTGGCGGCCGGCAACGGCCAAACGCTCGACGCCGCCGAGTTCCGTCGGCAGCCGCATGGCCGCCTCCTTGAGTTTGGCGGTGGCGGATGAGCCGAGAGCAACAAGGGCGAGGAGGAGGAGGGTGGCTTGGCGCATGGATTCCGTTCATTCACGGGCACCCCTGCATGTTTCTCAATAGCAGACGTGCTAGCCGATGGACGAAGTCAGAACTTCAGGCGGATGTTCTGGTGGCCGCATTTGGGGCACGGGGCGGTCTCGGTGCCGGCTTTCTCGGTGTAGAGGGTGTCGCAGCGGATGCAGTGGAAGGTGATCTTGCGACGCTGGTCGTCGTAGAGGGCGCGGTCGCGGCGGTCGTAGTAGAACCAAAGGGCCCCCACCCCGCCGAAGACGACGAGGCCGTAAAGAAGGACGTCGAGGGTGAAGTCGGGGGGCGTCACGTGATTGGAGAGATCAAAAACTCACTGCCACCTAATCACCATTTCACCTCCGATGAGGAACATGACGATGGCGGTTAGTGGAATATACTCCCACTTGAATTTTCCAGACCTTCTCCGGGTTGTGTAGACTGGAATGTCAGGCTGTTCCGCAGCTTCCTGTCGATCAATGCGAGCGAGCAGATACACCATTGTCGCAGCCAACCCACCACACACCAGAAACACGACTGCGGCAGCGATCACACTCTTTGTGCCGAGCAAATAGAACAGGCTCTTTATCGCACCAAAGATAGCCGCCGAGATATACGGATTCAGTTTCTTTCGCGTCCCGAATAGCAGGAAAAGGAATACAATATTTAGTAGCATACTGACTCAAACATCCTAAGGCGGGCCAAATAACCTAGGCGAGAACAGTTCCTAGCATCTTAAAGGAAAAAGCGCCAACCTGTTGGGTCGGCGCGGGGGAGATTGACGGCTCGCTCGGAGAGCTCGCCCTACCTTCAGGCTTTCTTTTCTTCCGGCTTCGCTTCCGCAACCGGAGCGACCTCGGTGGTCGTGGCGGCTTTCTTGCCGCCGGACTTCTTGGCCTTCTTGCCGCGGGACTTGGAGTAGCCGGTGTCGTCGGCGCCGACGAACTCGATGAGCGCCATCTCGGCGGCGTCGCCAATGCGCTGGGGGCCGAGCTTGTAGATGCGGGTGTAACCGCCCGGACGCTTCTCGAATTGCTTCACCTTCTCGTTGAAGAGGAGGGTGACGGCGGACTCGTCGCGCACGTCCCGGAGGGCCATGCGGCGGA
>CAZRNE010000046.1:0-5734 GCA_964601365.1 uncultured Opitutaceae bacterium
ATATGAGGACGCATGGCGAAAACTCGTGGCAGAACGAGTGGACACAACTCGTGATCTAGTAGTTATCACTAAGCGGGACATTGAAGAATCCACCGGTAATGAGCTGCGGCTAATGGCGAAGATGGATTCGCTGGCGGATGTTCCAGCCGCCCTCAAAGAGCACGGCTATTTCATACTGCCGATCAAAAATGGGGAGTATGCGCTCGTCAGAGAAAACGGCTATCATCAGCTGGAGAGTCTGCCTACCCCTCCTTCGGTGTTTCGCCCCAGCCTTGATTTCGAGCTGCTGACTTTAGGTGTGGGCGATGCTGAAATGCAGCACCTTGATTACTGCTACAACGTCGGTCTGTTTGAACATTTTGGAGCAACAACCGGTCTGCGACAGACGATTCGCGGGAGAAAACGCATGCCTGCAGTTACCTTCTCTGTTGGTCATGTAGGCCCGATCCATGTTCGTGCCGGAGTTCAAGTAGAGGTTGATTCAGGCTGCGAAAGTCGTTCTGAGGTCATCTTGATCGAGGCAAAGAATGGTGAGACTGAAGACTTCATTATCAGGCAAGTTTACTATCCTTACTTGCAATGGCGGCGTGAAATCCCGACGAAACAAATCCGGCCCTGGTTTTTCTGCTCTCGGATAGTCGCTAATCGTCGGCTCTATGAATTCTGGGAGTATGACTTCGAGGACGACGCGCAATATCGCTCTATTCGGTTTAAGCGCGGCGAATCGTTTTTTGTCGAGGCGCGCCAAAGCAGGATGTCGGTAGATGAACTTCTGCGCGGCCATTTTGCACATGTCCGTCACAGCGCTGAATGGAATGTGCCGCAGGCCGATAACTTTACCCGAGTCGCAGAATTGCCGCTCTTGGTAGCACAGGGCATAAACACAGCGAGGGCAGTGGCCGAACATTATCAATTCGATCCTCGCCAAAGCAGTTATTACCGACAAGCAGCCGAGTTTCTGGGACTCGTGACCACAAATTCTGATCACCAATATACGCTAACAGACTTAGGTGCTGAATACGTGTCCCGCACCGCGGATGAACGCCGAAGGATACTGGCGGGGCTTGTCGCCAATTTTCCCCCAATGAGGGCGGTCCTTGAAATGTCATCCAATGGCCATCCGTTCGCGAAGGACGATGTGGCGCGTGTCATTGCGCGGCATGCTGCAATTGGTGGCGCTACTCCCGGTCGACGGGCTGCAACCCTGATCTCTTGGCTAGGCTGGCTTGAGTCGGCAACAGGAGCCGTTGAGCAAGACGCTGGGAGTTTCCGAGCCAACTAGTGTGCGCTAGCGGGGATAGAGTGTTTACTCACCGCAACAGACGATATGAACCCGGTGATTCAAAGCTGATCACTTTTTCGTCTCGGAGTTCTTGAAGGACCCGGCTCATGGTCTGATCGGGAGTTACACCGACAGAACCAACTTCGTCCGTAATTTGCGCCAGCTCTTCGGCAATGAGTTCCTGCCGCGTGAAATCACGACTGCCTTTCCGCTTTGTAAGCCGCACAATAGAGGCGAGCACACTGCTTTTCCAGTCCACGCCGGCACGAGATCAATCGGCTGATCTGTCGTCAACGACACCTCTCAGCTGATTCAGAGGTGGATCGTAGTTAGTCAGTTAGCCGATATTTTTGTCGGACTTGCGGCCAACTGGCAACGCCTCTGAGCCCAATTGTGCGACTAGTCGCACAATCCCACCTCCAGTCTCCGCAATCTCCGCTTGCCGCGGCGTAGTCCCGCCATCGCGGGACGAAGACGGATGAGCGTTGTTCCTCCCCCTTTTCCCCTTCGACTTTCCTCGTTTGTCCGCGGACACTGCCTCCACCCCCGCATGGACCCCACCCCCGAAACACCGCCCGCAAACGCGCGCGCCAGGAAGCCCGGCCTCGCCAAGATCATCATCGCCGTGCTCGTCCTGGCTGCCCTCGCCTTCTCCGGGTGGTTCGGCCTAAGGTTCGCGCAAATGCGCGCCGCCACCGTGGAGAAGGCCGTGCAAAGCAACCTCAGCCAGTTGCTCGCAGCGTTGGAGCAGTTTGCCCTGGAGTCGCCCGACCGGTTGTTTCTCCGCTTCGAGGATATCTATGGCGAAAAGGCCTACCTCAAATCCGTCCGCCCGGTCCGCGACGAGGACTACCGGGCGCTGTTTCCCTTTTTCCTGCCGGACCACCGGTATCTCGTCTCCATCCGGCTGCCCAACGGACGGGTGATCCAGTATGGCCGGGACCGGACCGCGCGGCCCTCGCACCCCGACGGCGTGCACACCGAGGCCACCGCGCTGGGTGAGAAATTCGAGTTCACCTGGCGCGGCGGCGTGCGGCACGGGCCGATGCGCGCGTGGCGGGCCGACGGCTCGTTGTGGTGCGAGGCCGTGTTTGAGGAGGGCCGCGTCGTCTCGGCCATCCACGTCACCCGCGACGGCCGCCGTTTCGACGAGCTCAAGGGCGAGGTGCCGCCATAAGCCAAGCCATCTACCTCACCCTCCCACCATGGACCCCACCCCCGAAACCCCGCCCGCCGCCGAACGCGCCAAGGGAGGCGCCGCCAAATACATCGTCACCGGGCTGGTGCTGGTCGTCCTCCTCGCCGCGATCCCGGGCATCTCCTCCTATCGCGAATACCGCAGGTTCCAGATCGGGCAGATGGTGGTGCAGGGAAATCTCCGGCAATTGGGCGCGGCCCTCGACCAGTTTGCCCTCGATCGGCCCGACCGTCTTTTCCTGAGGTTTGAGGATATTTACGGGCCGCAGAATTATATCAAGGCGGTGTTCCCCTCCTCACTTGGAGAGGACTACCAAACCCTGTTCCCCTTTTTCCTGCCGGACAACGAATACGGCCCCTCCCTCCGCATCCCCCAGGGCCTGCGCGTCACCCTCAGCTACGCGCCCGCTCCGTCGCCTCCAGCCGACGGTGTGCATGTGCAGCCCTACCGCTACGGCGGGAAATTCGAGTTCACCTGGCGCGGCGGCGTGCGGCACGGGCCGATGCGCGCCTGGCGGGACGACGGCTCGTTGTGGTGCGAGGCCGTGTTTGAGGAGGGCCGCGTCGTCTCGGCCATCCACGTCACCCGCGACGGCCGCCGCTACGACGAGCTCAAGGGCGAGGTCCCGGAGTAAACCGGGATCCTGGAAGTTATCCGGAAACGGAGTTTCTGTCGTGGGGCCGCGCGCTTGCGCGCGCGTTGCGACCTTGGTGTGATGATATTTCGCCCTCACGCGCCACAGTCCATCCGCGCGCATCCGTGAAATCCGCGGTGAAACAACTTACGCCCGCGCCTTCCACTTCGCCAGCAGCTCGGCCTCGCGCTCGGGCTTGAGCCCGGCCCGCAGGCCCGCCTGCCGCTCCGCCGGCAACGCGCGGAACCAGGCCATCAGATCCGTGACGGTGGTCGCCAGCGGCCGGTAGGTGAGGCCGGAGGCGATGCTCTTCGCCGCGCTCACGCGGCTGAAGCCCGCCGTCTCCCCGCTGCCCGGCACCCAGGCGGTGAATTCGCCCCACGCGCGGATCTGCTGCGCATCGATGAAGGCCTGGTCGGTGAAGTGGAATTTCACCCGGCCGCCCAGCGCGGCGTGGATGCCGTGCAGCATGGCCGCGGCGCTCATCTCGTAGTCCGGGCCGACGCCGTTGAACGCGCCGAAGGCCCGCTGTTCGCAGAGGCGGATGGTCCACTCGGCGAGGTCGCGCGCGTCGATGATCTGGATGGGGTCGGCCGCGGGCGGGGCCAGCACGTCGCCGCCGCGCGCCACGCGGACCGGCCAGTAGGTGAAGCGGTCGGTGTCGTCGCCCGGGCCGACGATGAGCGTGGGGCGGATGATGGTGGCGTGGCCGGGGAACCATTTCTCCGCCTCCTGCTCGCACGCGGCCTTGAGCGGGCCGAAGAGGTTCATGTTCGCGATGAGGGTCGCGCGCGTCTCCTTCATCACGTCGGACCCGGTATAGCGCGCCGTCGGGGCGTCCTCGGTCATGCCGGGCGTGGCAGTGGCGGCGTAGGCGGAGAGTGAGGAGATGTAGACGTATTGCTTCACCTTGCCCTGCAGCACGCGGCCGACGTCGCGCACCCAGTAGGGCACGCTCGTGGGGTTGTCGATGCACACGTCCCACTCGCGGCCCTCGAGGGCCTTGAGGTCGGCGGTCTCGCGGTCGCCGGTCAGCTCCTCGACCTCGCCCGGCCACTCCTTCGGGCGGCGGCCGCGGTTGAAGAGCGTGAGCTTGTGCCCGCGCGCGAGGGCGTAGCGCACCTGGTGCGGGCCCGTGAAACCCGTGCCGCCGAGGATGAGGATGTTGAGGGGCTTGTCGGCGCGGGCGACCCCGGTGGCGGCCGGCACGGTGACGACCGGCAGACGGGCCGGCGGTTTCGCGGCGGGGGTCTGCGCCGCCAGGCGCGGGAGGAGGGATGCGGCGCCGGCGGCGGCGCCGAGTTTGAGCAGATCGCGGCGGTTCATGGGGTGCGCCCAACCTACGGCGCGGCCCCGCGCGGCCAAGCCCCCTGCGGCCACCCGCGACCGCCGCGAGGCGAGTGCACCGGGAATCCCTTGCCCGGTTTTCGGCCTGCGCGGTGGCGGCGAAAATGACTTCCCCTCGGGCGCATGACCCAAGTGCTCGACCTGCCCGCGACGGCCAGCGCCGTCAGCTTCACCGCCCGCCCCCTCGCCGCGGACTTCGCCCGTCGTGTCCGGGCCGGCGGACCCGATGACTTCGGGCGGCCGGGGCGGCATCTCATCTCGCAGGGCGGCGAGCCCGTGCGCGATCAGTTGCGCCGGGTCGGGCCGGGCGAACGTCTCATCCTTTGCAGCTAC
The DNA here is from genome assembly GCA_964601365.1 of uncultured Opitutaceae bacterium. Classification (GTDB taxonomy): domain Bacteria; phylum Verrucomicrobiota; class Verrucomicrobiia; order Opitutales; family Opitutaceae; genus Didemnitutus. The sequence goes on from CAZRNE010000046.1 coordinate 4,795, forward strand.
CACGCCGTGCCCTTGCCCGGCATCTTCGCCGAGACGGGGCCGGTCTACATCTCCGCGGAAGAGCCCGCGCCCCGGGTCTGGCGCGACGAGCTGCCGCCGGGCTATTTCAACCGCACCTTCGCCCTGCGCGCCTACAACCGCGCCGACGAGATCATCGAGTCGACGCTGGTCGAGCCGGACGCCGCGCCGGAGAAAATCCGCGCCTGGCTGGCGCGCCCGGAGGTGGCGTATCTGCACGCGCGTTTCGCCGGCCACGGCTGCTACGCCTGCCGCTTCGACCGCGCCTGAGCAGCACGGCCACGCCCGGCTTGTCCGCGGGGCCGCGGAATGCTAGTCGTGCGGCATGACGGACTCGCTCTGGATTCTCGGGGTGCGATTGGCGGGGGTGCTGCATTTCGTCACGCTCGTCCTGGCGTGTTTCACGCCCATCCCGCCCGACTGGGAGAAGAACCTCGCGGCCTTGCCGGCCATCCACCGGCGTTTCGCCGTGGCGCAGAACGTGTCCATCGGGGCGATGATCGCCGTGCTCGGGTTGTTCTCGGTGTTTTTCGCGCCGGAGCTTGTCGCCGGCTCGCCGCTGGCGCGGGCGGTGTGCGGCACCACGGCGTTGTTCTGGGGCGGGCGGCTGGCCGTCCTGCCGTGGCTGGGCGTCCGGCCCACGCTCACGACGCCATGGCTGCGCCTCGGCTACGCGTTGCTCATGACGGAATGCGCCCTCTACGCCGCCGCCTACGGCTGGCTGGCCCTGCGGGGCTGGCTCTGAGCTGGTGGAACGCCAGCCGTGCCGGCCCCTGAAGGTCGGCTCGGCGACGCCGCTCTTGTCGCGGCCGCCGAGCCCGGGCGCCACCGTGTGCCCGACGCCCGCGAAGCCGTTTTTCCCGTTCTTGCGGGCCGAGTTTCCCGTCACTGTGAGGAACGCAAGCTCAAGAGCTGTGCCGCC
>CAZRNE010000046.1:5744-16034 GCA_964601365.1 uncultured Opitutaceae bacterium
CCGGGCCGAACGACCAGTTGCCGGCCTGCTTCCGGTCCGTATGCTGCCGGCATGTCCACGCCCGGCTTCGAGCTCGACGCCTATCTCGCCCGCATCGGCTACGCCGGCCCGCGCACTCCGACGTTGGAGACGCTGCATGCCATCTCACTGCACCACACGACGAGCATCCCGTTTGAAAACCTCGACGTGCTCCTCGGCCGGCCGATCAGCCTGACGCCGGGGGCGCTCATGGCCAAACTCGTCCACGGGCGGCGGGGCGGTTATTGCTTCGAGCAAAACAATCTCCTCCTGCTGGCGCTGCGCGCGCTGGGTTTCCGCGCGATGCTCCTGGGCGCGCGGGTGCGCGGACCCATCCCGCGGGAGCAAATCCCCTACCGCACGCACACCTTCGTGAAAGTGACCCTGCCCGAGGGCGAATATCTGGCCGACGCCGGGCTCGGCACCTCGTCGCTGACCTGCGCGATTCCGCTGGTGTTCGACCGCGAGCTGCCCACGCCGCACGAACCGCGCCGGTTGGCCCGCGAAAACGGCCGGCTCTTCCACCAGGTGCCCGCCGAGGGCGGCTGGATGGACGTGTGCGAGTTTTCCCTCGACGAATTCCACTTCGTCGACTGCGAGGTGGGCAACTGGTGGACGAGCGCGCACGAGCAGTCGCATTTCCGGCACAACCTGATTGTCGGCCGCGCGCGGCCGGACGGCACGCGGGCGGCGATCCGGGAAGGGAAATTCCTGCGCCGCCGCGGCGTGGAAATCCTCACGGCGGAGCCGCTGACCTCGGCGGACCAACTGCTCCGGCTCCTGCGCGAGGAGTTCGGCCTCGATTTTCCCGCCGGCACGCGTTTCGGCCCGCCCGGCGCGCCGTGGGCGTGATATCAGCCTCCCCGAACTTTTGGCTGTAACACGAAGGACGCCAAGGTCGCAAAGGCTTTGAATTTTCAGCCTCTTCGCTCCCTTTGCTTGTTTGGTGTAAAGCCTGATTGGCTTGGGCGATTGGTATGAATCAACCTCGCCGCGGCGGCAAGGGCCGCCCCTCCAGCGCCTCGATGCCGTCGAACACGGTCTGGATGTCGTCGCGGTGCGTCATGCCGGACTCCTGCTTGACCTTGGCGATGACGGCGGCGCCGCGGTCGTTCCACCCGAGCTTGCGGATGTATTCGTTCCAGACGCGGGCCTGCTGCCGGTTGGGCCGGAGGCCCTGCGAGAAGATCCACTCGGCGATCTCCGCATCGGTGCCGCCTTGGAGCACGCGGGCCTCGATGGCGTTGAACTCGACGCCGAGGAAACCGCAGAGCTGGCCGTCGAGCCCGAAGGATAGGCCGTAGTTGCGCTGGAAGTCCTCCGGGAGTTTCCCGGCGGCCTTGAGGCGCATCTTGTCGAGCATGCGGCCGAGATGGTGCAGGCCGCCGGCGTTCTGGTCGTAGGGGGAGCGCAGGCCTTCGATCGGAGCGAACATGCCGCGAGTGAAGCCGCCGGGCGCGGCGTGGCGAACAGATTTCCGCCGGCCGTTCGGCCGATTCCTGGCGCCGGCGATCAGTCCTGTTTCCCCTGCAGGATTTTCAGGGCGAGCGACCGGGTGCGGCGATCAATTTCCGGGTCGAGCAAGAAGTGATCGTAACCCGCCGCAACGACGGTGATCGCGTCCGGAACCAAGGCGTCGGTGATCAGAGTCAGCCCGTCATTAGCCCCCAGCTGAGCGAGACGCCGGTATCCAGATATGGCCCGGTCCGAGACTTCCCCTCGGTTGCGCGGCACGCCAACCACGTTCACAATCGTCAAGCCGTCGGGCCGGACCCAGCTTCGGGCCCGGTCGCGGCGGCGCGCGGTGGTCAGGCTGCGCACGGCTTCGAAATCCCACCCGCGTAGGCGAAACATCACCCGGGCAAACCAACGCTTGGGCCAGGCAACTGCATCATCTGCCAGTGCCGTGCCCCGCAACAAACCGCCAATATTCACCCAAGCCTTGATCCGGCTGGGAGCCCCGGAATCATGCGCCAACTGTGAGATGGCCTCGGCTGCAACCGGCCCGCCCGAGCTAGCGCTGATCAGCCAGATTCGCGCGTGTCTGCATTCACGGAGAAAGTCACGCAAGAGCATCGCGTTGGTTTCGATCGAAGCCGTGTCGCGCAATGGAGCCAACTCACACCGGAAGCCGACGGCTTCCAATGCGCGTTTCGGTCGGGCAAGGTCGGCACCGTTGCCCTCCAGGCTCCGGTAGGCGAAGCCTGGCACAAGCACAACCAGCACGTCAGCCGCCGCCAGTGCGTCATCGGCCGGAGCCGAACCCCGGTCCCAAGCCTCCTGCCAAGGACGGGAGCGTGTATCCGCCAACAAACGGTCGATCACATCCTCGGCGGCGGGCGGCCGCATTGTTCGCGCAGGGCCTTCGGAGATGACCAGAAATGTGATCATCCCCAGTTTCAGCCAGAAATCACCCGTCCTTCTCATGGCAGCTGCGAGTCCTGCACATACGGGCGCATTCCCCGATTCGTAATGAAAATCAATTCCAGGGAATCCAGCGGCATTCTGGTCATAAGGGACGCGCGGATCCTTGACGGGGTGAATGGGGTTCAGCGTGGTCAGCTCCGCCTTTGAAAGACCATCTCCTGTTCAGTGGTCGCCCCATCGCGGCTTTTGGTCACGAGCCAGACCCGGAGCGTGGCGCCGCCGTCATCGAGGCGGAAGGTGAGGCCCTCGAAGCAGGCCTCGCCGGGCGCGACCCGGACGAGACGGAACGTGACGTGGTCGGCCTTTTCCTCCCAGCCCTTGAGTTCGCGCGTGAAGTGCTTGAGGCGCAGCTCGACGGTGTCGTCGACCGGCAGCAGCACGCAAAGTTCGTAGACCTGCGCGGCCCCCTTGCTGACGAGCCGGAACATGCCCGCCATGCTGGTGCCCTCCGGTGGCGTCCAGATCTCCTCGACGTGCGCGCCGCCGAAGCCGGTGCCGACCCAGTGCCCGGCCAGCCACGCAAAGTCGGTGAGCCGGGCCGGCGGCGATGCGGCTCCCTCGTCGAGCTTGAGCGTGTGCACGGAATTGGCGGACTGGGCGGCAACGGAGAGAGCCAGCGTGGCCAACGCAAGCAGGCGGAGGGCGGCGGTTTTCATGCGCGCAGTCTCCCGCGGGCCGCCCGTGGTGCAAGCACCGCCCGACCAGCGGACCACGGCCTGCGACCAAACTCCCCCGCCCCGGCGACAAAAAAGGCGCGGGTTGCGGCCCGCGCCTCGGAGAATCGGACGTTTCAGCTGCTCACCACTTGTAGCTGATCTTGCCGTAGTAGAAGCGGCCGTTGAAGCCGAAGGGCGAGATGCCGCTGTAGGGGAAGATGCCGGCGTTGTCGCTGCCAAGCCACTGCGAGGTGGAGGCGATGTTCTGGTCGGGATAGACGTCGAACAGGTTGTTGGCGCCCAGGGAAACGGTGGTGCGCTCGTCGAAACGCCAGGTGACGTCGAGGTCGGTGAGCCACTTGGCGCCGAAGGTCTGGACGGGCACCATGTTGCCGGCGGGGGCGCCGGGGGCGGGGGGCACCAGCTCGATGTCGAAGCCGGGTGAGAGGGCGGCGTTGCGCGCGGCGATCCAGCCGGAGGCGTCGGACTGCGCGGCGGAGACCTCGCCGTAGCGGACGTTGCGCAGGAAGACGGTGAAGTCGTTGATGACCCAGTTGAGGCCGATGTTGAAGACGTTCTTGGGCTGGCCGTCCTCCATGCGCACCTTCTCGACGATGTCGAAGAGCGGGGTCACGACGCCGAGGGCGGTGAGCTGCGAGGGCGTGGCCGAGATGCGGGTGGCGTCGGTCTGGTTGAAGTTCACGCCGGCGGTGGCGGTGAGCTTGCCCAAGCCCTCGGGCTCCCAGGTGTAGCGGACGTTGATGTCGACGCCCTTGGTCTCGGTGTCGACGGCGTTGGTGAAATAGCGTCCGCCGTTGGCCTGGCCCTGGCCGTTGGCGGCGAGGAAGGGCCCGATGGGGCCGCCGGAGAAGTTCGACGAGAGCACGATGCGGTCGTCGATCTCGACCTGGTAGAAGTCGATCGAGGCGGCGAAGTTCTGGCGCGAGAAGGTGGCGCCGATGGAGAGGTTGGTGGACGTCTCCGCCTGGAGCGGGCGGGCGCCGAGGAGGCGGGCGACGGGATCGTTGACCGGGAAGGTCTTGTTCTCGAAGGGCACGCCGCCGATGAAGTTGGTGGCGGTGGAGCTGAACCACTGCTGCGCGAGGTGCGGGGCGCGGAAGCCCGTGCTGGCCGAGCCGCGGAGGGCGATGGCGTCGTTCACGGCGAAACGGCCGGCGAGCTTGAACGTGGTCTCGTTGCCGAAGTCCGAATAGTCCTCGAAGCGCACGGCGGCGCTGACGAGGAGGTTTTCGGTGAAGTTGCGCTCGGCGTCGACATAGAGCGCATAGCTGTTGCGGTCGGCGTCGACGGCGTCGGAGGGACGGAAGCCGGGGAAGACCTGGGCGCCCACGGCGCCGAGGCCGCCGGCGTTCGGGCCGTCGAGGATGCGGACGCCGCCGTCGCGGTAGGAGTCGGGCTCACCGGGGGTGATCTCGTAGCCTTCCCAGCGGTATTCGGCGCCGAAGGCGACCTTGAGGGGGTTCTCGCCGGAGCCGAACGAGGTGGTGAAGTCGAGGTTGGTGGTCCATTGCTCGAAGCCGAGGCCGCCGGCGTCGAAGGTGCGCTTGCTGTTGGCGCCCAGGGTGACGTTGGCGGAGTTGCTGATGATGAAGTCGAACTGGTTGCTGCCGTAGACGGTGCTGAAATCCCAGCTCAGCTTGCCGGTGTCGCCCTTGAAGCCGCCGCCGAGGGAGTAGTCGACGATGTCGGAGTTGATGAGCGGCAGGAAGCCGTTGGGGTAGATGGCGCGGACGGTGCGGTCGTCGCCCGGGCGGCGCCAGAAGCCGGCGGCCTGGCCGTCGCGGGTGGTGTAGCCGCCGAAGTAGTAGAAGGTGGCGTCGCCGGCCTTGAGGTCGCCGTTGACGAAGAGGCCGCGGTCCTCGGAGTCGCCGTCGCCCTGGCGGTGGTTGAGGCGGTTGATGGTCTGTTCGGCGGGGTTGAGCGTGAACGTGGTGCTGGGGGCGGCGGCCACGGTGGTGCCGTTGTTGGCGGTGGCGACGAAGCCGGAGCCGAAGTTGCCGTTGAGCGTGGTCAGGGCGCCGGTCGTGGTGTTGGTGCCGAAGTATTGCTGGCGCGTGTCGGGCTTGGAGCGGTTGGTGTTCTCGCGGTCACGCCAGAAGGCGGAGAGGAAGATGTTGCCGTCGGCCTCGGTCTTGAAGCCGCCGGCGACGTTGAAGTCGAGCACGCGGCCGTCGCCCTCGGAGGTCTGGCCCCACTGGAAGTCGGCCTTCCAGCCGGTATCCTTGGCGAGGATGACGTTGATGACGCCGGCGATGGCGTCGGAGCCGTATTGGGCCGAGGCGCCGTCGCGCAACACCTCGATGCGACCGATGGCGGAGGCGGGGATGGCGTTGAAGTCGATCGAGACCGAGCCGCGGCCGACGAAGCCGTTGACGTTGACGAGCGAGCTGGTGTGGCGGCGCTTGCCGTTGACGAGCACGAGGGTCTGGTCGGGGGCGAGGCCGCGCAGCATGGCGGGGCGGATATGGTCCGAGCCGTCGCCGACGGTGATGCGCGGGAAGTTGAACGACGGCACAAGGGCCTGGATCATCTGGCTGGTCTCGGTGTAGCCGCCTTGGCGCAGCTCGGCCGAGGGGATGACGTCGATGGGCACCGGGGATTCGGTGACGGTGCGGTCATTGAAACGCGTGCCCGTGGCGACAAAGGCCTCGAGCTGGACGACGTCCTCCTTCTTGGGAGGCTCGGTCTGCTGGGCCGGCAGGTGGCCGGCCGCGAAAAGGGCGATAACGCTAAGCGCCGCCCGCGAGGTCATCGTGGAGTTTTTCATGCGGTAGGGGGTGGTAGGGGAAACCGAAGGGGAACTATCAGTCGTGGCGGGAGGATAGCCCGGAGGGCCCATTCAACAAGGAGAATTCGACCGCATGGTTTTGCGACTTGTGGCATAAGGGGACACCCGGGAGCATGCAGGCATGAACGTCACCCCGCGTTGCCTGGTTCCCCTGCTCGGCCTCGTCCTCGTGTTGGCCCCGGCGCTGCCGCTGTCCGCCCAGCGTCCCGCCGTCGAGGCCCGGCGCGGCATGGTTGTCTCGTGCAACTCCTATGCCTCCGACGCCGGCCTCGAGATCCTGAAAAAAGGCGGCAACGCCGTCGATGCCGCTGTCGCCACCGGCCTCGCGCTCACGGTCACCTTCCCCTTCGCCGGCAACATCGGCGGCGGCGGCTTCATGCTCATCCGGATGGCCGACGGCCGCGAGATCGCCATCGATTACCGCGAGTCCGCGCCGGCCGCGGCCACGCGCGACCTCTATGTCGGACCGGACGGAAAAACCATCGTCGGCGAAGGCTCGTCGACCGTCGGCTGGCGCGCGAGCGGCGTGCCCGGTTCGGTGGCGGGCTTCGCCCTGGCCTTGGAAAAATACGGTTCCGGCAGGATCACGTGGGCCGACGTCGTCGAACCCGCCCGCCGTCTCGCCGCCGAAGGTCATGTCGTTTCGCAGTGGACGGCCAACAACTTCCGCGACCCGCGCTGGATCAAGCTGCTCGGCGCCTACCCCGACTCGAAGCGCATCTACCTCAAGGACGGCTCGCACCACAATGCCGGCGACCTGTGGGTGCAGGCCGAGTTGGGCGAGACCTTCGCCCGCCTGCAGAAGCACGGCCCGCGCGAATTCTACGAGGGCGAGACCGCGCGCCGCATCGCCGACGCCATGGCGAAGCATGGCGGCCTCATCACGCTTGCGGACCTCAAGGCCTACCGGCCCGTGGAGCGCACCCCCTTGCGCGGCCAGTATCGCGGCTTCGACATCCTCACCATGCCCCCGCCCTCCTCCGGCGGCATCGCGCTGCTCCAGATGCTCGGCATGATGGAGCCGCTGGACGTCGCCGCCATGGGCCACAACAGCGCCGCGAAATACCACCTCTTCGCCGAGGTGATGAAGCGCGCCTTCCGCGACCGCGCCGAATACCTCGGCGACCCGGGCTTCGTGCGCGTGCCGGTCGCGCAGCTGCTCGATCCCGCCTACCTCAAGGGCCGCATGGCGGACTACTCGCCCGACCGGGCCACTCCCGCCGCCGCCGTCGCGCCCGGCCTCGGCAAATTCGTCGCCGCCGCGCCGGCGGAGAAGACCGAGACCACGCATTTCTCCGTCGTTGACGCCGAGGGCAACGCCGTCGCCAACACCTATACGCTCAACGGCGCCTACGGCTCCGGTGTCACCATCCCCGGCACCGGCATCCTCATGAACAACGAAATGGACGACTTCACCTCGCAAGTCGGCGTGCCCAACATGTTCGGCCTCATCCAGGGCGAGGCCAACGCCATCGCCCCCGGCAAGCGCCCCCTCTCGTCCATGACCCCCACCATCGTCACCAAGGACGGCAAGCTCGCCCTCGTCACCGGCTCGCCGGGCGGACCCACCATCATCAACACCGTGTTCCAGGTCGTCACCAACTTCATCGATTTCTCGATGCCCGTGCAGCAGGCCGTCGAGGCCCCGCGCGTGCACCACCAGTGGATGCCCGATGTGCTCACCTTCGAACGCTTCGGCCTCAACGCCGACACCGCCGCCCTGCTCAAGGCCAGGGGGCAAATCATCAAGGAACGCCAATCCTACGAAGGCGCCTACCAGGGCGACGCCCCCTCCATCGCCATCGACCCGCAGACCGGCCTGCGCCTCGGCGCCCCCGATCCCCGGCGCATGGACTCGAAGGCAGCGGGCTACTGACCAACCGGGCCCCTTGGGGTCGAAAGGGCACCAGTGCCAATAATGTTGTTATTGACAACCATTCCGTGTTGGTTGCTATTCTCAACTACTATGAAAACCTCCACGTTTCTCCAAACCCTCCGGGCACACCGCGCCCTGCCCGTCGTGTTTCGTCACGGTAGCGACGCCGTCCCCGCCGGCTGGCACCTGACCGAAGCCAAGCGCGTCACCTATGAAACCATGGATTGCGGCGCGATGCTCCACCGCTGGGCCGAAACCCAGTTCGAGATCTGGGTGCCGCCCCTCAACGGCGTGAACCCCCTCCGCGGCCACATGGCCGCCGACAAGTTCCTCCGCATCATCGATCACGTCGAAAAGGAGCTGCCGCTTGCCGGTGACGCCGAGGCCCGCATCCACACCGTGCTCGGGGACGGCCCGCCCGCGTTGTGGGACATCGAGAGCGCCGCCCCCTCCGCCGGCCAGCTCATCGTCTCGCTCACCCCCGACCGCACGCGCTGCAAGGCGGCCGAGCGCCGCGTCTGCAATCTCACCAGCGGCAAATGCGGCGATAACGTCAAGGATGACGCTCCGTGCTGCTCCGGTGAATCCTCCCCCGCCGGTTCGGACGCGGAGTCCGCCTGCTGCGGTCCTTCCACCGCCCAGGCCGAAAAGGCCGCCTGCTGCACCTGATGCGCTCTCCGGCTTGGGGGTGGAGCGCGTTGACCTCAACGCGTTCGGAGCGGCTTGAGGTCAAGCCGCTCCACCACGCCGCGCTCGCCAAACGGCAGGCGCGGCTTCATCGTGCCGCCATGCCTCGCGCCTCGGCCCAGTCCGCCCAGAACACCGACGCCCTCCTTCGCGACGTCGTGCGCCTGTTCACGCAGGCCCAGCGCGTCATGACCGAGTGCTGCTCCGACGCCACCGCGAAGGAGTGCTCCGCCGTCATGTTCCTCGCGCACGCCACCGAACCCCCCACCGTGCAGGAATTCGCCGACCGCATGGGTTTGGAAAAAACCTGGGCCAGCCGCCTCATCGCCCGCCTCGAGAAACGCGGACTCATCCGGCGCGTCGACCATCCCGATGACGGCCGCAGTTGGATCATCGAGCTCACCGCCAAGGGCCGCGCTGCGAGCGTCAAGCTCGACCACACCCTCAACGAGCACGCCGCCAACCTGCTGGGCTGCGTGCCCGCCGCCGAACGCGCCAACGTCGAGCGTGCGCTCGTCCATCTGCGTGACGCCCTCGCCTATTGCCTCGAAAACTGCGCACCCGGAAAGAAATCCCGATGCTGAAGTCCCACCGCCCCGAGACCCTCGCCGTTCACGCCGGCAAAACCATCGACCCCGCCACGGGTGCCGTCACCCCCAACCTCACGCTCGCCACCACGTTCGAGCGCGCGCCCGACGGCTCGCTGCCGCACGGCTTTGTCTATTCGCGCTACGACAACCCCAACCGCCACGGCCTCGAGACCGCGCTCGCCGCCCTCGAAGGCGGCGCCACCGCCCTCGCCTTCGCCTCCGGTCAGGCCGCCACCGCCGCCGTGCTCCAGTCGCTCGAGCCCGGCGCGCGCGTCGTCTTCGCCGACGACATCTACCACGGCACGCGCCAGCTCGTCACCACGCAGTTCGCCCGCTGGGGCCTGCACGGCGGGTTCGCGGACTTCACCGATCTCGCCGCGCTGGAAAAACTCCTCCGCGCCGCGCCGGTGCGCCTCGTGTGGTTCGAGACCCCGTCAAATCCCTGCCTCAAGATCGCCGACATCGCCGCCGTGGCCAAGCTCGCCCGCGCCGCCGGTGCGCTCGTGGTCGTCGACAATACCTGGGCCACGCCCGTGCTCACCCGTCCGCTCGCGCTCGGCGTTCACGTGGTCATGCACTCCTCCACGAAATACTTCGGCGGCCACAGCGACGTGCTGGGTGGCGCACTCGTGCTCGGCGCCGATTGTCCCGCCGACATCGCCGCGCGCCTGCGCGAATGGCAGCGGCTCGGCGGCGCCGCGCCGGCGCCCTTCGACTGCTGGCTGCTCCACCGCAGCCTCGCCACGTTGCCCGTGCGTATCCGCGCGCAGACCGACACCGCCGCACGCCTCGCCGCCTGGCTGGCCACGCACCCGCGCGTCGAGCGCGTCAACTACCCCGGACTCCCCACGCATCCCGGCCATGATATCGCCAAGCGCCAGATGGCCGGATTCGGCGCGATGATGTCGTTCCACGTCAAGGGCGGCTTCGACGCCGCGAAGGCCGTCGCCGGCAAGGTGCAGCTGATCACGCGCGCCACGAGCCTCGGCGGGGTCGAGAGCCTGATCGAGCACCGCAAGCTCGTCGAACCGCCCGAATCCACCACCCCGCCCGATCTCCTGCGCTTTTCCGTCGGCCTCGAGCATTACGACGACCTCCAGGCCGACCTCGCCCAGGCCCTCGGTTGACCCTGCGCTCCCAGCGCCAAACCCCGCAGCCAGTTTGTCATCTATTAGGGCACGTCTTCAAAATCACAAGAGCCAGAGGCAGACGCAGGCGAGAGCGACG
>CAZRNE010000047.1:0-14742 GCA_964601365.1 uncultured Opitutaceae bacterium
AGGCCGTGCCCGGCGTGCCCCGCTGGCGTCGCTACCGCTCGCCAATCCGCGTCATCGCCTGCCTGCCCGACGAGTCGCGCCTTGTCCTTCACGTCCGCCGCTCGACGCAGATGCGCCTGCTGCTCTGCCGACGCGATCTCGTGTTGAAGTCCGTCTCCTGGGGCGAGTGTGGTCACGCCCGGCCCGGCCTCCTCGGAGTCCGCGGCCTGTTCGCCCTCAACCACGCCATGCACACCGGCGCCGTCCGCCGCGACGGCCTCAGTATTGTGCAACACTGGATGGAGCACACGAGTCGGAGCCGCGGCTACCTGCCCGGCGATTTCTTCGACCTTCTGGCCTTTTTGGAGATACGCCCGATTTTCACTCGGAAAACGGCCCTCGTGGCCGAAACCGAAACGACCACCCCCCCACCCGCCAGCGTTTCCCCGCCCGAAACGCTGGGCATTATGTCTCATGTTACGAAAGACATAACTAAGGGTAAATCCAAGGGGCGGAAACGCCCCGATGAACGTCGGCGATAAGGCTGTCCTTCTCCCCACCCGCAAACGGCGGCGATTCGTCGAGATAATCGGCCTGCGGCCCGTTATCGACGTTACCCACCCCCGTTGCGGAGATAAGGACGCTACGGGCGAACGGGAAACGCCGCTGGGTCGCCCTTTCCCTGCTGGAAAGGCCCACGCCATGAAGGCCCGGCCCTTCCGTTTCGGACTCGTCGGCCGGCTGCAATGGCCGGTCGCCCTGCTGCAACTGACCGTTTTCGCGGCCAACACTCGCGCCGCCAAGGCCAAGGCCATCCGCCAGGCCGCCCGAGTTTTCCCCGGCTTCGATTGGGAGGCCGTCGCCCTATGACGACGGCGCAGATCATCCGCGAGGCCACGGAGCGCGACGAGCGGGAGGGCCGAATCGCCGCCGTCGAACTTGCCCTGTCGGCCCGCTTCAAGGCGACGAAGGCAGCCTTTAAGGCGATGCAATCGGCCAAGGAGCGCGGGCAAAGGCTCGTTTGCGACGTGGATTCGACCCCGCCGCGCCCCCTGCCCTACGGCGGCGAGCCAATGGTTACAGTTAAGGGCAGAATCGTAAAGCTGGGCGATGCCGATGATACGACGGAAGTTGCGCCAGCCGATTCGACCGCCCTTTGCCAGTCCATCGCCGAGGCCGAGCGCGTTTTTCTCGACCTTTGCGAAGCTGAGACCGGCGTTTTGGTTGACCCTCACCTTAAGGCCAAGAAGGACGCCGAGCGCGCCACCCTCGCCGCCCAATCGCACGAGATAGCCCGGAAGCTGGAAACGCAAAACGTGCCAGCCTACCGGGCCGAAAAGTGGAACCTCTGGACCTACGGCGTCCACAGCGGCGAATGGGACTCGATTCCCCAATTTCGCCGCATCGCCTTTTTGCCGGCCGTCGCCGCGCAGATTCGCGCCCAGATTCTCCGCGCCCTGGAGTTTTGGCTCCAATGCCACCCGCACGACCGTTTTTGGACGTTTACCAGCGGACCGCGCTGCCGCCTTCCCGAGCTGCGCGCCCGTGTGCGCGAGCTGCACCGCCGCCTTTCGCAGCTCAATGACCAGCCCTTCATGCGCGAGGCCGGCGCGCAGCTCGTTTTCCGCGCGACCGAGACGGGCAGCGTTGAGACCCGCCGAGTCAACGGCGAGCCGGACGGCGGCGAGATCGAGCGCGACGAACACGGAGAGCCGCTCTATCACCCGCACGCCCATTGCCTGCTGCACCTCAGCCGTGGCCGCCTGGAGCCGCGCGCCTGGCGCGCCCTCCTTGAGAACGTCTGGAAATTTTGGCGCCATCACTGGGACGACGGCGGCGTCATCCGCACGGCCCGCGAGGCCGTCAAGTATGTCACGAAGCCCGGCCAGGTCGCCGCGCTCACGCCCGCCGAGTGCGCCGGCCTCTATGCGCAGTTGCGCCGGCTCAAGCTCGTGCACGCGATGGGCCAGCTCGCCGAGGAAATCAGCGCCCGCCGCGACCGCCGCGAGACCTTGCTCCGTGAACAGACCGGCGACGGCTACGTCTGGCGCGTCGTCAAGGACTGGAACCGGCACGCCCCGAAGGACGTGCCCAACGCCTTCGACGAGGACGGCGACCCCGAGCTTGATGAGCGCATGGAGAGATTTCTCGCCGAACAGATGTCCGGCGAGAAGGACGTTGACGCCGACGTGTGCGTTGTCGTCGCCCGCTGCGCCCCGCGCGCCGCCGCGAATTGCGTCAAGGAACCGCGCGTTGTCGTCATGGGAAACCGCTGGGACGCCGCCCGCGTGGCCGCGCACCCGCTTGTTGCCGAGATGCGCGAGCGCACCCGCGAGGCGTGGCTCGCCGGCTGCGCGCTTATTAGGGTCCACACTGGCACATCAACTGTAGCCAGCGAGAGCCCGCCGATGCCGTTCGCCTTCATGTCCGACCTGCCGCCAAGGGTCGCGCCGCCGGGAGTGCCGGTCTTTAGCCCATGACCCCGGTCCCCTTCCTCGCTTTTCAGGTCCGCGCCTCGACCCTCGACGGGCTGCCGCATGTCTCGATTCGAGCCGTGACCGTGGTCGAGTTGTTCCCCAAGACGCAGACCGCGCGGATTGATGTCGGCCGAGGCTACACCTACGCCCCGTTTTCCGAGCTGCGCCGAGATCGGCGCGCGGCCGGCGAATTCGCCGCCGAAAAACTCATCGCTTCCCCCGCTGCCGGCGAATCCGCCGCTGCCGAAGTGGCCGGGCGCGCTCCGCGCGCGCCGGCAGCGGCGTAACCTCCACCCGCCCCGCCATGCCTGGACTCCTCCCCGACTCCGACGCCCTCGCCCGAGAAGCCGCGCGGATGCGCGCGCACGTCGCATGGCTGGCCGCGCGCAACCTCGCAAACATCGCCGTCAAGCACGCCTTGGAGTGCGCCGACGTGGGCAACCTCGATGCCGCCGCGCAATTCGACGCGACCGCCAAACTATACCGCAGCCACGAGCGCGCCTGGGCCGCCGATGCCGGGATCGCTGACGAAGTAGAACCCATCTTGCCGAACCCCTCGCTCGGCCGCGCGGAGCGTCGGCCGTAGCGGAAAGTTCGGCATCTTTTTCAACCCCCCAACAACCATGCCCAAAAAAAACACCAGGCCAGCAATCGAAATCGATGTTCACCCGAACCTCTACCTCATCCGCGCAGACGGCGAAAGCACCGAGCACCGGATGGAAAAGATTGATGAGGTCAACGCGGTAGCCGCTCAATTCCGAGCCAAGCGCCGCCGCGTCGTCATCCGAGTGTTCGACTACGCGGGAAAATTGGTCGTCAAGAACTGATGCCCGACGAAACGCCAACCTCGCCGCCGTTGGTCGATGACCACGGCACACCATTTGACCCGAGCCGGCATTTGCCGAAAAAGGCGAAGCACGGCCATTGGATGCCGCGCAGTCCTGGGCGCGGGAAAAAACTTCCTGCCGGCGGCGGGAAAACAGCCGCCGTGCCAGAGCCGGGCAGCGTGGAACCGCTTGGGACCAGTGCTGCATCGTCGCCCGTCTCGCCCGCCGCCGCGCCGGAAACATCGCCCGCGCCGCATCCGGCGCGCCCAGCTGTGCCGTCGTTTGACGACCTCGCGCCGTTGACCGAGACCGCTGCGGATCCTCGCGCTGATTCCGGCGAGGGAAGATCCAAACCGGAAGGCGACAAGAGCCGCACCGACGCCGACATTGTGTGCCGCGTCACGCAGTTGGGGACCGGCCTGTTGCTCGACCCCGACGAAGCCAGGCCCGCCAAGAGCGACCACGAAAACCTGGTTGAGGCCACGGCCAGCGTTTTCCGGGCGAAAGGCTGGGAGCTGCCCGCCTTCCTCGCCGCGCTGGCGCTCGGCGCGATCTACTTTCTCAGCGTGCTTTCCAAACCGAAGAGCCGGGAGAAATTCAACCGCTGGCTAAATTCGCGCAGTTCGCCGCCCGCGCCGAAAAAAGCCGAGCCCGCTGCCCCGGCCAATACAACCGCCGCTTCATCCGACTCTGTTCCTCTGCCCCCTGGTATTCCACCCCTCGCCCGCCCATGAATGACCTTGCAACAAAGATCGTGCTCGATCCGCCCTCGGCGGATGTCGTCCTGGTATTCTCCGCGTCGTGGTTTGTTTGGCTATTCTGCGGCCTGCTGCTCGCCGCCGTGATCATGGCCTTCCTGCCCAAGAAGCCGAAGGAGCCGAAGGAATGAGCGAAAAAATCCGCGCGGCCATCATCGGCGGAAGCGAGGACGGAAAGACGTTCCTCGCCAGCGGCATTTCGCGCGGCTGGTGGTCGCGCGACGGATTCCGCTCGCTCGTGTTCGACCCGTTCCACTGGGAGAACGACTGGGGGCCGCAAGCCAAGGTTTTCGGCGACTTCGATAAGTGGCGGGCCGTCGTCAATCGCGTGCGCCCGGCGCAGAAATTCGCGGCGATCTGGGACGAAGCGACCGACAACGGCGGACGCGACCGCGACAACGCGGGCCTGCTGACCGCCATCCGGCACAACTGCGACCGGCTCCTGGTCATCTCGCACGGATTTTCGTCGCTGCTGCCGATGATGCGGGGAAGCCTGACGGACGTTTTGCTCGCCGTGCGCGACCCCGACGAGGCGCGCGAATGGGCGCGCCTGTTTGTCGATGAATCCGTCATGCAGGCCACGCGGCTGCGCCAGTATGAGTTTTTGCACAAGCGCAAGCACCGACCGGCGCGGGTGATCCGGTATAGCGCCGCGCAGATCAAGGCCGGAATCACGCTCTGACATGCCCGACCCGTCACGCTTCCACCGCATCCGCGAACAGCGCCGCGCGCGCGGCCTTTGCGTGCGCTGTGGCGACGAAAAGGCCATGCCCGGCCGGTCCATCGGCATTTTGTGCGCACGCGAAATCCGCGCCAAAAAGATAGTCGCTCCGCGCCGCATCTACGTTTGCGAAAAGGTCGGCGTTTTAGAGGGAAAACGCGCCCTTTACGTTGAGGCCATCCGCGCCATTGAAGGAAAAATGACGGCGTTGCGCGGTGAGCCGGTGCGAACGGTTTTGAGTTCGCACACTATCGACGCCGCGCGGGTTTGAATCATGGGTTCGCGGCGTCAACCCGCACCCATGAACCAGATCACCGAAGCCCTCAAACAGCCCCGCACCTACGTCATTTTCGCCCTCGGCGTCATCGCCGCCTTCGCCTACGCCCGATTCTTCGGGCCGCTCAAGAAGGTCGCCGAAAAACTGCCCGGCTCGCAAGCCTGAGTCGCGCCAACCGCAACCTGAACCAGGAGCCGCCACCATGCGCAGATACGAACCCATCGCCGGCATCGTCGTCGGTGCCGCCGGTGCCGATAGCACCATCCCCGTCCCCACGCAGCGCCGCCTGCTGATGGGCAAGCTCTACGCCTCGGGCACGGTCGGCGGAAATCCCGCCTACGGCGCCGACATCATCGACGGCATCCAGTTCTACGTCGGCACGCGGCTGATCTCCGACGTGACCGCCCAGGAACTGCTCGACGAGGCGAAGCTGAACGGCCTCGCCGTCACCCCGTCCGCCACGGTCGGAATCCCGGTCTACTTCGCCGAGCCCAAGCGCGCGAGCGTCATGGACGAAGAGGCGACCGGCTGGGACTTGTTTGGCGTGCCGAACATGACCATCAAGGCGCGGACCAAGGCCGGCGTGACCGCCCCGAACGTGTCGCTCGTCATGGCCTATGACGACGAATTCGTGACCAACCCGAAGGGGGAGCGCGTCCTGACGATCCTCAAGCGCGAGCCGATCAACCTCGGCAGCCTGGGCACGACCGCCGACATCCTGTCGCCGCAAATCCCCGTCGATCTGCCGATCCAGCGCCTGCTCGTCTATCCGGCGGCCGGCGTCACGATCAGCCGCGCCAAGGTCACGGTCAACGACAACCAGGTCGTTTTCGACATGAGCCAGGCCGAGAACATGGAGTTCCTCAAGGACTACGGCCTCGTGGCCGAGGCCGGCAACGGCAAGGTCTTCCCGATCTGCTTCGACGCGGACCAGCAGCTCTTCGACGGCCTCCCGGCCGTGCGCAACCTCAAGCTGTCGCTCACGCAGTCCGGCGCGGGCACCGTCAAGATCGTCGCCATCCGCCGCGCCAGCGCCTACGTCTGAGCCACGCGCGCCGCGAACCACTCCACCGCCCGCCGCCGCCTGACAGCGCGGCGGGCTTTTTCACGAAAAAACCATGACTCCCGCCGACCAACTCACCACCCGCAGCAGCGGCGGCCTTTTCGGGGGCCTCTCGCAAATGCTCGGCACCGTTTTCCAGACCGTGGGCGACGTGGCCAAGACCGCCATCCCGCCCGCCGTGGACCTCTACAAGCTCAAGCTGGCGAACGAAGCCGCCAAGACCGGACTCGCCACGCAGCAGACCGCGCTCGACCGCGAGGTTGTCGCCGCCGGGCAAGCCCGCGCCTGGGCGCCCTGGATGACCTACGCCGCGCTCGGCGTGGCCGCCCTGGTCGCGCTGCTCATCATCCGCCGCAAGTGACGCCCATGCCATGTCGTTCCTTGCCAAAGCCGGCAGTTTCCTGAGCAATTTCAGCGCGGCGGACGCCCCGGACACGCTGATCAGCGGCTTCCGCGACGTGCAGGCCGGCGGCCTCAGCGTCGGCAGCAAGACCGTGGGCAGCGGCAGCGCCGCGACCACGATCCCGCCCGTGGTCGGCAACTCTACCCCGATCACGACCACCGCCAGCGGCGGGCAATCCGGACCGCCGCTTTGGCTCTGGTATGCCCTCGGCATCCTCGGCGCTGTCACCCTGCTCTCCACCCTTCGCCGCCGTTCCTGACATGGCCCTTTTCAAGTCCAGCAAGTCCACGACCAACCTGAGCACGACCAACGTGTTCACGGACCAATCCGCCAACGCTGGCGGCGACGGCTCGCTGGCGGTCGGCAGCGGCGCGAGCGTCAACATCGAGACCGCGGACAAGGAGATCGCCGAGGCCGCCTTCGCCTCGAACCTCGGCACGACCAAGGCCGCGAACGAGACGGCGCAAATCGCCCTCGCCGCCAACACGCAGAGCACGCTGGGCGCGCTGGAAGCGAACCGCAACGTCACGGTCGCCGCCCTCGGCAGCGGCGAGCGCACGGCGCAGCTCTCGATCTCCGCGCAAAATGAACTCGCCAAGTTCGCCCTGCGCGAAAACTCCTCGCTCGCCGAAACCACCGTCAACACCGTCCAGGGCCTCGCCGAAGTCGCCAGCCGCGAGCGGCAGGACGTGCTTCGCACGACCGGCACGGCCCTCGCCTCGGCCGAAGGCGCGACCAACAAGTTCGCCCAGCTCGCCAGCGCCGCCCTGGAGCGCAGCCAGACGCCGGACAGCGCCGTGACCAAGCAGTTGCTCTGGGTCATCGGCGCCGTGGCCGGCCTCGCCGTGCTGCTCCTGTTCCGCCGCCCCGCCCGCGCCTGATTCCCCCGCATGAATGTCAAACTCGACATCGCCCCCGGCGCAGTCCAGCCCGTCAACATCAAGGGCCGGAATTTCTACGTCGTTTTCTCGCCGGTTGACATCGAGATCAAGCGCCCCGGCTCCGAGTGGGCCACCTACCCGCAGGGGACCGGCCTGGACACGCTCGGCGACGGCGGCGAATTCGAGCGCCTGGAAGTGCGCAACCCCTCGGTCGGCACGATCACGGTCGTGCTGTGGATCGGCGGCCCGCTGTTCCGCGACTCCCGCGCCGCCATCATCGAGCCCCGCACGGAAATCGACGCCTGGTCGAGCAACCAGCTTGCCGCCACGACCGGCCAGACCTTTTCCGGCGTTCCGAGCGGCCTGCGCATCCGCCGCAAGTGCATCCAGGCGACGAATCTCGACGCCAACCTGAACCTGCAAATCCGAGATGCGGCCGGGCACGTCGGGCTGACCATTTTCCCGAACACCTCGATCACGCTCCCGATCTCGGAAAGCGTCGAAGTCTACAACCCGAACGGCTCCCCTGTTTCCTGCTCGATCTCGGAAATCTGGTGGACGTTGTGAGCCATGCCGAACGACGTGGGCAACCTCAATGCCGCGCCCTCGCCTGAGCTTTACAGCACACGCGAAACATCCTCGCCGCTGCAAAAGCAATTCGAGGACGGCACGGATTTCCAATTCGAGGACGGGACGGATTACGAATTCGAGAACCTCTGATCCACCATGCCCAAGCTGACCACACGCCCCGAGATCACGAGCGGACTGACGCTGGAAGGCCTCTTGCACTTGGTCAACGACGGCGATTCGTGGAAGATGAAACTTTCCACACTTCGAAATTTTTTCGGTGCGTTCGCCTTTCCGGCGAATCCGTTGCTGAAAGGATCGGCATACGTCAAAGCACGCATTAACAATGCCGGAGTCGCAACACACGACGTTTACACCGTCCCGACCGGAAAAAAAGCCTTCGTGTTTGGCGTCGGGTTTTTCAGCAATTCCGGCGGCACTGTGTATGCAGCAGCGCATATTTCGTCGGCATACCGCAGACTAATTCAGAATCTGGTTTTGTCCGGGCCTTCGGCGTTTTCTAACGTTTCGATAAACCTAACTCTGAACGCAGGGGAAAAATTCGCGTTTGTTGTGACGGCGGGCGCGGTTAATTGCTGGGCGAGCATCGTTGAATTTGACGACGATGTTCCGGTCGTGCGCGCCTACGTTTCGTCGCTGGCGCTGGGAAATAACACAGTATATACGTGCCCGCCCGGAAAGACGGCATTTATTTTGCCGACTGCCGGAGTTCCCAGCGGCGCAGGTGGTGCTGTCAAATATCTCAATATGAGCGGAGGCAATAGAAATGCCTATTTGCATCTCGTTGATTCGGGAGGTTCACCGACAAACAATAACAGAATCACGGCGACCGCCCTCGTCGCCGATCTGACACTGCACAATTTTTCGAATTTATACGGAAACTTAGTGGAAGGTGATTTTCTTGTATTAAACACGGATTCGGGCGCTGCCGAACAAAGCGCCTACCTCAACGTCTTCGAAAGATGAAAAAATCGTTTGCTGCATTCATGGTGATTCTTTTGTGCGGCTGCGCCCACAAACCCGCCCCGCCCGCGCCCGCCGCCCTGCCCGCCCCACAGATCGGCGCAGCCGATCAATTCGCGTTCCCGGCCAAATGAGAAACTGGCAAATCCAGTCCCGTCCCACGCCCCGGCTCTATGAAGTCGGCGGCTGGAAAATCCGCACCTGGAACAAGTTTGCCGCGCAGACCGCCGCGCTGGCCCTCGCCGACTATTTCCTCGCGGTGGTCATCGGCGCGGCGCAACTCATCGGCACCGGCACGCAAACCGCCGCGCTGGCTCTCGCCGACTATTTCCTCGCCGTCATCGTCGGCACGCCCGTTGACATCGGGACCGCCACGCAATCCGCCGCGCTCGTGGTCGCCGATTATTTTCAGGTGGTCATTCCGGCCGCTGACACGTCACCCGGCACCGGCACGCAGACGGCCGCGCTGGCCCTCGCCGACTATTTCCTCGCGATCTACGTAGCGCCCGACGCCTCGCCTGGCACCGGCACGCAAACCGCATCCATCGTCGCCGCCGACTATGCGCCTGCTTGAACAATTCCGCGCCTTTATCGACCGTGCTCCGTCGCCTGTGCCCCGGCGCGGCGGCCCGGTTGCTTCGCTCGGATTCGGCGCGGCCGTCGAATACGAGACCAGCATCATCAATCCGGACGGCAGCGTGGCCGCCTGCAGGAAACGCAAGCGAAACCTGATCCTCGACCAGGGGCTGAACAACGTCGCAACGCAGCTCTGGCCGCAGTTATTCCGCTATTGCGCGGTCGGAACCGGCACGAACCCGATCAAGCGCGACAGCGGCGCCATCACGTTCACCCGCTCGGGGAATACCGTTTCGGCCAGCGCCGGATTTTTCGAGTCCGCCGACGTGGGCCGATTGCTCAAATTCGACAGCGGGCCCGAAATGTATATCACGGCCTACACCGACACGCAGAACGTGACCGTCGCCACGTCCGGCACGCTGGCCGCGAGCGAAGGCACGATCTGGTATGTCAACCGGACCGGACTGCAAACGGAGTCGGCCCGGACCGGCAGCGTGAGCAACGGCGCGAGCGACAACGAGACGACTTTCGCGACCGACACCTACACGCACAAACGGACCTTTCTTTTTCCGGCCGTAGGCGGCGCGGTCACTTATCGCGAGATCGGTTGGAGTCACAACGCCAGTGCCGGCGCGAACCTCTTTGGCATGGACATCCTCCCCGGGGAGGGAGACTCGCTGATTGCCGGACAGCAATATAAGGTTGTGGTCCGGCTCCTGGTCACACTTAGCCCGGTCGCGATCACGGCGGCCGGAGATGTCGGCATCGGCGGATACAACACCGCCGGAAATATCTGCCTGCAATACCTGGGCAACCCATCGGAAAACCCGGCCTTCTCCTCGGTCAACAGCGACGGCAGCACCAAGACCGACAGCGGCGGCGGCCGCCCGTTCGGCCTGGAGCCCGCCGGGCAACCTGTCATCGGCACAGAGGAAGCGACTTATTCGCTGAACTCCGGACCCTCGACCGGCTCGACTACCGGAATCAACGGCACCGTCAGAGCCAGCAGCCCGCAGACCTACGTTGCCGACACCTTTTATCGCGAATTCAAATACAAGTTTGGCGTGCTCGAGGCCAACGCCACGCACTACGGCGTCAGCTTCGGCACGCCAACAAACAACTTCGGCACCGGCGGCCCTCGCGCACTGTCGCAGCGCTTCACCACGAACCAGATCAAGGACAATCTGCACACCTTGGAGTTCACCCTTCGCCTCTCCTGGGGCCGCACGCTCGTCAACTAAGACCCGCCATGCTCACCGCCGACAACTTCGCCGCCAATCTCCGCACCGTCACCCGCAACGCCCGCGCCGAACTCGGCTTGCCCGACGATCCGACCGCCTGGACGCTCGACCAGCGCGCCGCGTTCAACCGCGCCGTCGCCGCCGCCATCCTCAAATACCCGGCGTCATTCTCGCCCGAGCAGCGCGACATCGCCGCGAAGATGAACACCGACTATGGCCAGCGCGGGCATTACTTCGACAGCGCCCTCGGCACGGCCTCCACGGCCGCCGCCGACGTGATCGAGAAAGTCAATCCCCTCGCGCCCGGCAACCTCCCGACCGTCGCGAAGTGGCTCCTGGTCGCCCTGGTCGCCCTCGCCGCGTTCTGGCTGTTCCTCCGTCAACGCCCCGCCGCCCGTGTCTGACATGCCCCACCGCCTGCCCGACCCCACTCCCGCCGTTGGCCTCCTCGGCCTGCTCGGCACCCTCACGCTTGGAGAATGGCATACCGTTGTCGGCATCGCCGTTGGCCTGGCCTCACTTGTCTATGTCGTGGCCAAGACCGCGCTGCTGTTCCGCCGCAAGCCGAAGCGCCCCGACCACTTCCCCCCGCCGTGAGACTCGCCGCCGGCCTGCTCCTGGCCGCCCTGTGCGGCTGCTCGCTCATCCCGCCCGCCCAGCGCGGCGGCAGCGCCCGCGTCGAGCTCGGCCGCCAGACCACCCCGCCCGGGGCCGCCATTGCGCCCACAAGCGCCGAAATCACCCCGCCCGACAATCCCGCCGCCCAAAGCACGCAAGCCCTGGAAAGGCAGGAAACCCGCCAGACCCTCGCCCCGGCCCTGCCGACCGTCAAAATCACGGAAACACCCCAGCCTGACGGCCGCGTTGTCCGCGTGACCGAGCAATACGCCCCGCCCGCCGTCCTCACGCACACCGTATCCGAGCGCAGTCAGACCGCCCTCGGCCCCGCCCAGAAAGACACGGCCCGAGCCGCCGCCGCCACCCTCGCCGCCATGCGCCCCGTGCAGATCGGCGGCCTCGTCTTTCTCGCCGCCGCCCTTGCCTGCCTGCATCCCGCCGTGCGTGTCGTCCTGGGCGGCGGCAAGACCCTGCCCGCCCTCGCCGCCGCCCTCGGCCTCGCCCTGGTCTTCGGCCCCCAGCTCTTTGCCGGCCGCGAAACCCTCGTCTTGCTGCTCGCCGTCGCCGGCCTCCTCGCCGCCTGGATGCTCTCCCGCCTCAGCTACAAGGAAGCCCAGGCCGACGCCCTCAAGACATCTTCCCCGCCCGCCCCGGGCGGATGAAGGCCCACACCGCCGGGGCGGACCGCCCACGTCCGCCCCGGCAACGTGCCCACGATGAAACGCCTTGCCTATCGACCATTGACTAACGGCCTGATTGACGAGCTGTTCAACCGGAAACACCCGGCCTGGATTGACGCCCTGCGCGACAAAAGCGGCGTCTATGTCATCCGCCAGCGCGACGGCGGCCGCGTGCTCTACGTCGGCGAGAGCCACAGCGACCGCCTGAAAGACACGCTGACCCGGCACTTTCGCGCCTGGAGCGGCCCGACTGCGGGCCCCGTCTATTCACGCGGCGCCGTCGAGATCGCCGTTGTCATCACGCCCAAGGCCCGCGCCGTCGCCCGTCAGAACGCCCTCATTTGCCGACTGAAACCGCGCGACAACGAGCTGCGCACCGGCTGCCCCCTTCGCGAGCCGCCCGGCGAAGTGCCTTTCTAGGTTTTGGATCTTCCCGCGCCAAAAGTGGCGCGAGGATCCGCAACGCCATAATCGGCGCGGGTTCCTCGAGCGCGGCCGACAGCGCCGGTTCAGGCGCGCCCAGCTGCGCCGGCGCCGCGCTCCGCTTCCGGCGCGGCACGATCGACATTGACACCCGCGCCGAATCCGGCGAGGCTGCCGGCGTGAAATACACCGGAGGCAAAAACCACGGCTGCGCGTATCCGCAGATCATCAACCGCATCCCGCCACACCGCGTTTATGTCGAGCCCTTCCTCGGCTCCGGCGCCATCCTCCGCATGAAGCGCCCGTCCGAAATGTCCTACGGCCTCGACCAGGTGCCCGCGATGTTCCCCGCGTTGCGCAATGCCGCGCCGAATCTGGCGCTACTTCAGGGCGACGGCATCACGTTCCTCGAATACTACCCATTCAAGGGCGACGAATTCGTTTATTGCGACCCGCCCTACCTCTTGGAAACCCGCGCGGGCCGCCGCTACTACAAAGCCGAGATGTCCGACGCCGACCACCTGCGCCTGCTCGCCGCCGTCAAAAAACTGCCCTGCCCGGTCATGCTCTCCGGCTACCCATCGCGCCTCTACGACGAGGCCCTCGCCGGCTGGCGGCGCGAGACCTTCCGCGCCTGGACACGCACGCACCAACCTCGCACCGAAGTCCTTTGGATGAACTATCCCCAGCCGCTCAAGCTCCATGACGACCGCTATCTCGGAGCCAACTGGCGCGCCCGCTGGAACCTTGAGCGCCGCCGCCGCCGGCTCATCGCCAAGTTTACCAGGATGCCCACGCAAGAACGCTCCGCGCTGCTTTCGGCGCTGGTGGACGTCGTGACGCCCGTCACTTCCGCTTGAGCCACTTCACGGCCTCGACGCGCTCGGTCTGCACCTCGGCGCCGCCCGCACTGGCCTGATTCTTGTAAGTCACCTCGGCGACCATTTCCTTGCCGTCCATGACGGCCTCGGCGTGACCGACCTAAAAAACACTATAGCCGACCGAACAACCGGTCTATCTCCTTGGCCTTGTCCGGGGGAAAGTGGTCGCGCCATCCATCAAGTAACTCGCCGAGGGTCGATATCCGCTCAGTGTTGACCGGCTCATGCCGCATCTCATGCAAAACGGCCATGATTCGAGCCTGCGCCTTGGGAGCCATGATCCCGAGCGCCAGCGCTCGAGGCATCTCACGCTCAACAAAATTAATCAGCTCGTGATAGCGGCTCATTCCTCGATGCCCTCGCCTCGCTAACGATTTTTACCAGTAGCAACCAGCATCATGCGGTCTGGCTCGTTGACCGGCGGGCAACCCTTAGCGAACCACTGCTCCAGGATCAGCGCCACAAACTCGCTGCGCGACGTGTTGTTCAGCAGTGCCCGCCGCCGGTCGATCTCGGAAGCAACGACGCGGCGAACGACCGTGCTGACGCTGACGTTGTCCTTTGCGATCTTGCCCACGGAAAGAGTTAACCAGCCTACTGGGCTCTCGTAACAGAAAAAGCTTGCCAAACCGTGAGAGCCTACTAGCCCAGTGAGCCGTGGACACTGACATTCAGTCAAATAATTCCAGCGGGGACGGGCCGCGCTCTGCTGCTTGTCTTGTCCACACCTCGACCGCCTCACCGCGCCCGTCCCCGGCTGGCCAGTTTCACTCTGTCGCGCCCTTGGGTGCTCCAAAACTTTCTGAGGCTACTCTATTCGAGCAAATCAACGCCCTCAGCGACCAGGAGTGCCGCAGCGCCCTGAATTACTTGTTCGGATGGGGCCTAGATAAAGGCCCCGTCCGCGCTGCTCTCGTGGATGCCGTCAGATACCAACTCGCGCACCGATGACCCCGCTCGAAAAAACCGTCCGGCGCGTCACGCGCGGAGCCCTCGACGGGCATCACGGCCCCGACCGGGGCCGCCGCCTCGTCGCCGCGCTCGATGTCGGCGATGTCGTCACCCTGCGCCCCCTCGGCCGCCGCCGCTCCCTCTCCGTCAGCCTGTTCGACGTTTACGACTACGCCATCCGCTGCCAGGTCAACGCCGCCCGCCTGGAGCGTGCCCGCGAGCGCAAAGCCCAGCTCGCCGAGCAACGCGCCGCCCGCCGCTGGAAACGCAACCTCCGCACCGCCGCCCGCGAATGAGCAAGCACACCGTCAACGTCCCCGAATATGTCGCCGCCAGCGGCCGGCGTAAGTTCACGGCCGCGCAATTCCTCGCCGAATTTGAGGCCGTGCCCGGCGTGCCCCGCTGGCGTCGCTACCGCTCGCCAATCCGCGTCAT
>CAZRNE010000048.1:0-13651 GCA_964601365.1 uncultured Opitutaceae bacterium
AAATGGACGGGTTTGGCAAACGCTCGTTCGGCGGCGCCGGACGGCGGGCGGATGGGGGCGGGCGGCCCTCGAAGCGGCTCGAGCGGGCGGCTTTCAGCCCCGGCAACGGCACGTAATAGTTCGGCAGGCCGGCGCCGAAAGGGCCGCCGGAGCATTGCAATGCGTGAAACCTGCGAACAACATGCGGGGCAGGACACCCATATGCCCGCCAAGTTCAAGCTCGATCTCGTGCGCCGGCCCCGCCGGCTGCGCCGCACGCCCGCCCGCCGCGCCATGGTGGAAGAAACCACCCTGCGGCCGCAGGATTTCATCGCCCCGCTCTTCGTCATCGACGGCAAGGGCCGGCCGGAGCGCGTCGAGTCGATGCCCGGGGTGCTGCGCCTGCCGATCGCCGACCTGGTCAGGGAGTGCCGTGAGCTGCACCGCCTGGGCGTGCCGGCGGTGGCCCTTTTCCCGAAGCTGGACCCGAAGCTCAAGGACGCGGAGGGCACGGAGGCCCTCAACAAGGACACGCTGGTGCTGCGGGCCGTGCGGGCCGTGAAGGACGCCGTGCCGGAGCTGACCGTGATCACCGACGTGGCGCTCGATCCCTACACGAGCCACGGGCACGACGGGGTTCTGACGAAGGCCGGCGACGACGTGGACAACGACCGGACGGTGGGCATCCTGGGCGAGATGGCGGTGTTGCAGGCCGAGGCGGGAGTGGATTACGCCGCGCCGTCGGACATGATGGACGGGCGGGTGGGCGCCATCCGGCGCGCGCTCGACGCGGCCGGGCACACGGATTGCGGCATCCTGGCCTACTCGGCGAAATACAACTCGGCCTACTACGGGCCGTTCCGCGACGCGGTGGGCAGCGCGCAGGCGGCCGGCACGCGGCTGCTGAGCAAGGCCACCTACCAGATGAACCCGGCGAACCGCCGCGAGGCGGTCGAGGAGGTGCTGCTCGACGTGAAGGAGGGCGCCGACATCGTGATGGTGAAGCCGGCCGGAGCCTACCTCGACATCATCCGCGAGGTGCGCAACGCCGTGCGCGTGCCGGTGGCGGCCTATCAGGTGTCGGGCGAATATGCGCAGATCCACGCCGCGGCCAAGCTGGGCTGGCTGAACCTGGAGCGCTGCCGGCACGAGTCGCTGCTCGCGATCAAGCGCGCCGGGGCGGACATGATTTTGACCTATTTTGCCAAGGAGATGGCGCAGGAGCTGGGCGGATAAGAGGGAGATTCTCCGCGGATGGCGCGGATTTGCGTGGAGGCATAAAGCGTGCTGCCACCACGGCTCGTTGGGACAACTCGCCCTACCTTTTGACGAGCAAAGCGCGTGTCAGGACGATGTGTCCGATGAGGGCGCCGCCGACGCAGACCGGCCCGATGAGCATGTAGGGCAGGTGCAGCGCGAGGAGCAGCGGAGGTTGCTGACCCCAACCAAAGGGAACCGGCGCGGACAGGAGCGCGACCCGCAGGACGTTCAGGAGCAGGACCGAGCCGATGAGGTTGGCCGTCCACGCCGCGGCCCGGGAGCGCTCGGCAAAGGGTGCGGCAACCAAGGCGGCGATGCCGCTGACGATGTCCCAGTTCTGGCCGGTCCAGGTCATGGTTTCCGGGATGGTGCCCTGCGCGACCCAGGAATGGAGGACGAGCTCGAGGGGCAGACGGAAGGATTGGAAAACCACGAGAGCGGCGAGCGGGGTGGTCCCGGCAAGGCGCTTGCCGACCGAAGACAGGCCGGCCGCAAGACTGACGAGGAGGACGGAGCCGAAGAATACCGGGAAGCCCATCAGCGGCAAGGCGGGCATGCGACCGCCGGCCACCAGGCCGGCGAGAAGGACCAGCCACGCAAAGTAAATGATCGCGATCAGGGCAAACCACCGGACGGAGTCACGCGCGCGCCAGAGTGCGAGCAGCTTGGCCGCAATCACCGCGAGCACGATAACCACGAAGCAGGTGACCGAAAGCGGGCTGGCAGGCGTGAAGTTCATGCTTCGAACCAACCGAAGGCGGCGTTCCTGCCAAGCGGGGCGAGGCTAGCCTTTCGGCTGGGCGAGGACGGCGTTGCGGCGGCTGTAGCCGAAGTAGATGGCGAATCCGATGGCCAGCCAGACAGTAAGGATTAGCCAAGTTACGTCTGGGAGAGAAAACATCTGAATGACACAGCATACAACGCCAAGAATTGGGGTGACGGGGAATAAAGGCGTGCGGAAGGGGCGGGGCAGGTCGGGCTGCTGATAGCGGAGCACCATGACGCCGGCGCAGACGAGGGCGAAGGCGAGCAATGTGCCCATCGAGACGAGTTCGCCGAGGAGGTTGAGCGGGAAGAGGCCAGAAATGACGGCGCAGCCGATGCCCGTGATCCAGGTGGTGATGTGGGGCGTGCCGTATTTGGGGTGGATCTTGGCGAAGGCCTTGGGGAGGAGGCCGTCCTTGGACATCGCGTAGAAAATGCGGGGCTGGCCGAGGAGGGAGACGAGGATGACAGAGGTGAGTCCGGCCAGCGCCGCGGCCGAAATGAGGTAGCGGAAGTAGGCGGGGGCGCCCACCTGCTGCAGGGCGAAGGTGAAGGGCGAGTCGACGTTGAGCTTGGTGTAGTGGACCATCCCGGTGACGACGAGGGAGACGGAGATGAAGAGGAACGACACGCAGAGCAGGGTGCCAAGGAGGCCGATGGGGAGGTCGCGCTGGGGATTCTTGGTTTCCTGGGCGGCGGCCGAGACACAGTCGAAGCCGACGTAGGCGAAGAAGATGGCGCCGGCGCCGCGGAAGACGCCGCTCCAGCCGAATTCGCCCTCGTTGCCGGTATTGGGGGGGATGAAGGGGGTCCAGTTGGAGAGCACGGCCTCGCGGTGGCCGAAGAAATACCAGACGCCGTAGCCGACGAGGGCGAGGAGGACGCCGACCTTGATGATGACCATCAGGTTGTTGAAGGAGGCGGATTCCTTGATGCCGCGGTATAGGACGTAGGTGAGGGCGAGCGAGATGAAGACGGCGGGAAAGTTGATGAGGGAGCCGGTGGTGACGAGGCGGCCGTCGACGACGTTGAGCGGCGCGCTGCTGATGACGGCGGGCAGGATGACGTCGAACTCCTTGCAGATGTCGCGCACGGTGCCGGACCAACTGACGGCGACGGCGGCGCCGGAGAAGAGGTATTCGAGCACGAGGCACCAGCCCACGACCCAGGCGAAGACCTCGCCGAGGGCGCCGTAGGTGTAGGTGTAGGCGCTACCAGAGGCCGGAATCATCGAGGCGAGTTCGGCATAGCAGAGGCCGGCGAAGAGGCAGGCGAAACCAGCGAAAACAAACGACAGGGCGATGGCGGGCCCGGCGTAGAGCGCGGCGGATTGGCCGGCCTGGACGAAGATGCCCGCCCCGACCACGGAGCCGATGCCGAGGGAGATGAGGCTGAGGGGACCGAGCGCGCGCTTGTAACCGACCTCGGCGGAGGCCTCGGCTTGGAGGGCGGCGATGGATTTGGTGCGGAAGAGACTCATGGGGGCGGCATCAACGGGCGGCTTGGTTCAGCTTGGAGTGACGGCGGCTGTAGAAAAAGTAGATGGCGATGCCGATGGCCATCCAGATGAGGAGGCGTAACCAGGTGTCGCGGGGCAGGGAGGCCATCTGCCAGAAACAGATGCCGGCGCCGAGGAGCGGCACCAGCGGCACGAGCGGGGTGCGGAAGGGGCGGGGCAAGTCGGGCTGCCGGTAGCGCAGGACGATGACGGCGAGGCAGACCACGACGAAGGCGAAGAGGGTGCCGATGGAAACGAGTTCGCCGAGCAGGCTGAGCGGCAGGAGGCCTCCGATGACCGCGGCCGCCGCGCCGGTGACCAGGGTGGTGACGTAGGGGGTCTTGAAGCGCGGGTGGACCTTGGCGAAGGCGGAGGGCAGCAGGCCGTCGTCGGCCATCGAGAAGAAGATGCGGGGCTGCCCCATCAGCATCACGAGGATGACGGAGCTGAGGCCGGCGATGGCGGCGATCTCGACGACATAGCGGAGCCAGGCGGGGGCGCCGGCGGAGATGAGGGCGTTCACGACCGGCGCGGGGTTGTTCAACTCGGTGTATTTGACCATGCCGGTGAGCACGAGGGAGACGGCGATGAAGATGGCCGTGCAGACGAGGAGGGAGCCGACGATGCCGATGGGCATGTCGCGCTGCGGGTTCCTCGCCTCCTGGGCGGAGGTGGAGACGGCATCGAAGCCGATGTAGGCGAAGAAAATCACGGCCGCCCCGCGCATGATGCCGCTCCAGCCGAACTGGCCCTCGGTGCCGGTGTTCTCGGGGATGAAGGGCGTCCAGTTCTTCACGGCGGCGCCGGTGTCGCGGAGGATATACCAGAGGCCGAAGCCGATGACGCCGAGCAGGACGGTGACCTTGGTGATCACCATGAGGTTGTTGAAATTGGCGGACTCGCGGATGCCGATGTAGAGCAGGGCGGTGAGGAAGAGGATGATGCCGACGGCGGGCAGGTTGACGAGGGCGCCGGTGGCGACCCATTCGCCGTTGACGAAGTTGAAGGGGGCGGAGGCAAGGCGGGCGGGGAAGGTGATGCCGAAGGCGTCGTGGAGGAAGGCCACCAGGTGGGAGGACCAGCCGACGGCGACGGTGGGGGCGGTGAAGAGGTATTCGAGGATCAGGTCCCAGCCGATGATCCAGGCAAAGAACTCGCCCAGCGTGGCGTAGCTGTAGGTGTAGGCGCTGCCAGCGATGGGCACCATGGCGGCGAATTCGGCGTAGCAAAGGCCCGCGAAGAGGCAGCCGAGGCCGGAGATCATGAAGGAGATGACGATGGCGGGTCCGGCGTATTGCGCGGCGGCCTGGCCGGTGAGGACGAAGATGCCCGCGCCGATGATGGCCCCGATGCCGAGGCTGACGAGGTTGGTAGCGGTGAGCGTCTTGTGCAGGCGCTGGTCGCCGGCGGCCTCGCTTTGCAGCGCGGCGATGGACTTGGTGCGGAACAGGTTCATGGGCTTGGGGGCGGGGCGGGATTTTTCCGGTGCGGCAGAAGATGACGTTCGCGGAGGGGATAGGTGCGGTCGGGCCAGAAAAGCATGATGATGGCGTAGCCGATCAGCCCGATGAGCGGGCCAAGGATGAGCGAGCCGAGGTAGAGGGCCAGCAGGGCGTCCGCCGACCAGATGCTGTAGGGATGAGCCATGAGGTGGGCCCAGACCTCACCGGGGTGCTCGCCCAACACCACGCGCCCGACGAAGTAACAGGCGGAGAGGTGGAAGGGTGCGGTGACGAAGTTGGAAAGGAACTGGAGACCGATGCAGAGGAGCAGGTTGGCGCGGCCGAAGAAGCCGAGGATGCCGGCGAGGACGGATTGGAAGGGAAGAAACGGCACCGTGGTGATGGGGAAACCGATCAACCAGGCCCGGGCCAGGCTGATGCGCCGGGGCAACCAGAGGGAGCGGTCCAACAGGCGGTCACCCAGCCGGGTGTGCAGAAAGCCGCCCTGGAGGGTCTTGCGGGAGAGCCCGCTGCGGTGAAGCCAGCGGAAAGCCCAGAGCGGCAGGCGCATGGTGAACGATGGGGTCAGTCGGTTCGCGGCAGCCGATGAAGGCGGTGGCATGCGAAGCGGGTTCAGAGGACCGGACGCAACATCCGCAGCGGCACACCGGGGCGCGCGGGCGCCGGGGTGGGTGGGATGGAAAGGCGGGGCATGCGGCTATCCGTGTGGGCGGAACAGGCCGCGCTGGCAACAACTCTTGCGCCTCAGCGGCGGCGGCTCCGGCTGCGGCTCGGCCGCTCATCCTCCTCGGAATCGCCGTCGTCGTCCGAATCGTCCTCGTCGCCCTTCTCGGCGCCCTCCTTCTCCTCCGCGTCCTCATCGTCCTCGTCCTCATCCCATTTGAGCGAGGAGTCGTTCTTCATGCGTTCGTCCTCCTCCTCCTCGACCTCGGGCAGGTCGTCCTCGTCCTCGTCGGCGGATCGCTTGCCGGAATCCTCGTCGTCCTCGCGGTAACCCTCGGGGATGAAGTCGAGGATGGCGGTGAGCTCGTTGAAGAGATGGACGGCCTTGCCTTCCATGAAGTCGCTGTTCTCGGACTCGCGGATCTGGTCCTCGATCTCCTCGGGCGTGAGCTTCTCCTCGAAGCTGAAGAGGTCGTTGAGCAGCTTGCAGCGGAGGCGGGTGAGGTGGTCGAGGAGGTCGGCGTAGGGGCCGTTCTCCTCGTCGATCACGTCGGGCAGGGCGAAGAGCTTTTCCTCGGACTCGAGGAGCGACTCCTTGGTGCGGGTGAGGCGCACCTTGCCCTTGCCGAGGTCCTTGGCGATGCGGAAGGGGATGAACGCGCGCTCGAAGAGGTCGGCATCGAAACCGTATTCGCGCAGCGGCTCGATCAGTTCGATCAGGTGGTCGACCTGCCGCGGGTCGATGATGCTCAGGCCGTCGACATCCCAGTGGACGGGGTCGCTGACCTCGTCGACCCACCAGTTGTGGTCGTCGCCGAGGCGGACAATGCACCATTCGAGTTGCGGAGTTCCTTTCGCCATAGGGTTGTGCTTGGGCTGGGTTGGTCGGACGGAAAAAGGGGGCGCACTGGCGTTGTCAAATACTGAAACGCAGAAAGTTGGAAAATTCCGGTGTCACCCAAAGGCCCGGCGATGACGGTCTTGCATGATCGCCCGTGGTGCGGCTGATATTCGCGCCCCGTGCAGCGGCGCGCTTGCGGCCCGGCGCGGCGCGGTCACAGTCCGCGCGCATGGGCTGGCTCTACCAAAATGCGCTCAAACCGTGGTTCTTCCGCCGGGATGCGGAGCACGCCCATGAGCTGGCGGTGGACGGGCTCGCGCTGCTGGGGAAGGTCCGGCCGCTTTGCGCGGTGCTGGAGCGTTTCAACCGGCTGCCGGTGCACCTGGCGCGGCCCGTGGAGTGCCTGGGGCTGAGATTTCCCAACGCGGTCGGGCTGGCGGCCGGTTTCGACAAGAACGGCCGGGCGTGGCCGGCGGCGGCGGCGCTGGGTTTCGGCCACGTGGAGATCGGGACGGTCACGTTGCATGCCCAGCCCGGCAACCCCAAGCCGCGGCTCTTCCGCTATCCGGCCGAGGAGGCGGTCATCAACCGCATGGGTTTCAACAACGACGGTGCCGCCGCCCTGGCCGCCCGCCTGGCCGCGCTGCCGGGACCGGGGCAGAGGGCCATCCCCCTCGGCGTCAACCTCGGCAAGACGAAGGTGACGCCGCTTGAGCAGGCCACGGAGGATTATCTGGGCAGTTTCCGCCTGCTGGCCGACCACGCCGATTACGTCGTGGTCAACGTCAGCAGCCCCAACACGCCCGGCCTGCGCGAGCTGCAGGATGCGACCTGGCTGAAGCCGCTGCTCGCGGCGCTGGTCGGTGAGAACAAGGCCCGCGCGGCGGCGGGCAAGGCGCGCCGTCCGCTGCTGCTGAAGATCGCGCCCGACCTCACCTTCCCGCAGGTGGATGCGGCGCTGGCGGTCATCGCGGATCTCGGCCTCGACGGCATCATCGCGACCAACACGACGCTCGCGCGCCCGGGCCCGTTCGCCGCCGTGAATGAAGCGGGCGGCCTGAGTGGGCGTCCCCTGCGCCGACGGGCCACGGAAATCATCAATTACATCGCCCGGGCGACGGACGGCCGCCTGCCGATCATCGGGGTCGGCGGCATCCATGATGAGGAGTCGGCCGGGGAGAAACTCGATGCCGGGGCCAGCCTTGTGCAGGTCTACACCGGCATGATCTATCGCGGGCCTTTTTTCGCCCGGGACCTCGCCTGGGCGCTGGCCGATCGGCAGCGGCGGTGAGTCGCAATGGTTGAGCGCGTTGACCTCAACGCGCTCAAAGCGGATTGGGGTCAATCCGCTCCACCACGGTAGAGTTCAGCTGCCTACGACTTCAGCGGCAGCAGCGCGCGGAGGCGCGGATCGCGCAGCCAGAGACCGCCCCAGAGCAGGACGCCGAGGATGACCTGCGTGTAATAGGGGTCGCCGACCCGCAGATGGCTCTGGATGGCGCCGCCGAGGTAGCCCGTCAGCAGGATCGCGCCGAGCACCGACGTCCGCGGCACGAGGTAGATGATCGTGCAGGCCAGCTCGAGCACGCCGAGGCCGAAGGCCTGGGTGACGGGAATGCCGAGGTGCTTGAATCCGTCGTCGAGTTGGGGCGGATGGGCGAGCTTCATGCCGGCACTGAACAGCAGCATGAGGCAGGGCAGGACGCTCATGATGCGTCCGGTCCAGAGGGCGGCCTTGGAGACCACGGGGGCAGGGGATGTATCACTCATTGGGGGTGCGCGGGATTTTCAGCTAGTCGGAAGCCCGGGACTGTTGCAACCAGTCTTCGCGTCTCAACTCGTGGACGAGGCAATCGTCGCCGCCGAAGCGGCGCGGCCCGACCACGCGGAAGCCGAGCCGCCGGTAGAAACGGATGGCGCGGGCGTTGTCGGCCAAAGGATCGATCAGCACCGCGTCGACGGCGGGGTCGCGGAAACACCGGGCCAGGGCGAGACGCATCATCTGCGTGCCGTAGCCGCGCCCGAGGTCGGAAGCCTCGCCGATCCAGATGTCGATGGCGCGCAGGTTGGCGGCGCAATCGCCCCAGTAGCGCGACTCCTCGCGGGCCGGATCGATGATCTGGACGAAACCGATGGGGCGGCCGTTGAGTCCGGCGATGAGTTGCTCGCGCCAGTCAGGCGAGCGCGCCAGTTCGATCTCCCAGTTCCATTCGTCGTTCGGGTCCGAAGCGACCACGTGCGGTTGTTCGTCCCAGCGCCGCAGGGTCGGCGCATCGGCCGGCGTGGCCGCGCGGAGAACAATGGCTTGGGCCGCGGCCATGTCGCCGGTGATCACCGCGCGGACCAGATGCGCAGGGATTCGAGGAGAAAGTTTTCGAGGGCCGTCGCCTCGTTGAGGTTGAGGCGAAGCAGGGAGGCGCTGTGCTCAAGCTGGCTGATGGCGGCGGTGAGCGCCCGTCGGGCGTTGGCGTCGCCCGCGAGCAGGCGCTCCTGGGCGAAGGCGCGGGTGGCGTGCTCGAACTCGGAAAAGAGCTTCAGGCGGATGCCGTTCGCGATGCCGGTCTGGATGGCATCCACCTCGTCGTCGTCGAGATCGGCGGGGAGCTTCTCCTTCTGGTGTTCCCAGGCCTCCTGGGTGGCGGCGTGGAGCACGGCGTTGAAGCGGGTGACGAGGCCATAGAGCCCCATGATCTGGCCGGCGACAGCGCGTTTCTCGGTCGCCGTCTCAAGGCAGCGGGCGAGCCAGGCCTGATAGGCGGCCTTGGTGTCGCGCCAGGCCTGCCGGGTGGCGTCGGTGGATTCGGCAAGGGCTTCCGCGCCGTCATCGGTGAAGCGGAAATGCAGGCAGCGGCTGAGGATGGTGGGCAGCAGGGCGTAGGGCCGGGTGGTGAGCAGGAGGATCGTGGTGTCGCCGGGCGGTTCCTCGAGGGTCTTCAGGAAGATGTTCGAGGCGGCGAGGTGCAGGCGGTCGGCCTCGTAGATGACGGCGACCTTGCGGTGCGAGATCTGGGGCGAGACCTGGATGCGGGAGATGAGATCGCGGGTGGCCTCGGCGCCGATCTGGCGGGACTTGCCGGCGGGCCGCAGGGCGAAGAAGTCGGGGTGCTGTTTGGGCGGGAAATGCTGCGCCTTGTGCCGCGGATCGTTGAGCAGGCGGTCGGCGATGGCGTGGGCCACGGTGGCGAGCGTGCCGAGGTTCTCGCCGTGCAGCAGCAGGCTGTGCGCGAGGCGTTGCCGCTCGATGGCGCGCTCCAGGACGGCCACGGCGGGCGTGCCGGTCAACGCAGGGGGCCAGGGAAGCGGGGCGGGCATCAGGGGGCAGAGGTCGGAGGGCAGAGGACTGACTCAGTTGAGCCGCGAGGAAACGGCGGCCCAGATCTGCTGTTCGATGGCCTCGGGCGGCTGTGTGCCATCGAGCACAACCACGCGCTCCGGCCAACGGCGGGCGAGGGACAGGTAGCCGTCGCGGATCTTCTGGAAGAATCCCCGGTCGACCCGCTCCATGCGGTCGGGGAGGGCGGAGGCGCGTTGCCGGATGCGCGCGAGGCTGACCTCGACCGGGACATCAATGACCAGGGTCAGGTGCGGCATGATGCCGCCGACGGCGAAACGGTTGACCTGGTCGACCGAGTCGGCGGGCAGGTTGCGGCCGATGCCCTGGTAGACGGCGGAGGAGTCGAGGTAGCGGTCGGAGAGGACCACGGCGCCGCGTTGCAGGGCGGGGGCGATGACCTCGCGGACGAGCTGGGCCCGGGCGGCCGTGTAGAGGAGCAGCTCGGCCTCGGGGCACATTTCGTCGCCCCGGGCGTTATGGATGACGATGTTCCGGATCTGCTCGCCGATTTCGGTGCCGCCGGGCTCGCGGGTGGCGACGACCTCGCGGCCCAGTCCGCGGAGGCGGGCGGCGAGGCGGGCAATCTGGGTGGACTTGCCGCTGCCCTCGGGGCCTTCGAAGGTGATGAGCTTGCCGTTGGATGTGGCCATGCGGGCGTCGCGGCAGGGAAGAGCGCGGGCCGGACCCGCGCAACCAGAATTGCGGCGCGCGGTCGAAGCGGGGGAAGCCCCACAATTCCATTGATTGCGCGATTCCTTCGCGCCAACACTCCGCGCCATGCCGAGCCTGCTCGCCCCTCCGCTGCTCCTCGCCACCACGAACATCTGGCAGGTCTTCCTGCGCTGCGACCCCGTCGGCCAGGTCATCACCGTCATGCTGATCCTGTTCAGCATCTTCGCCTGGTCCGTCATGCTCGGGAAGAACTCCGAGCTGAAGCGCATGCGGCACATGAACCACCTCTTCGAACAGCGGCTGCGCGAGGAGCGCAAGCTGCTCGATCTGCCCGAGTCCTTCCGCAACAAGCGCTCGATCCCCTACGCCGATCTGTTCGCCGACGCGGTGGAGTCGTATTGGCGGGCCGCCTCGATCGGCAAGGAGAAGGGCGAGGACAGCCTCGCCGCCCGCCTCGAGCATGCCGAGAACGCCATTGCCCGCGCCCTCGCGCGTCAAACCCTGCGCTACGAGGAAAACATGGTGTGGCTCGCCACCATGGTGACGGTGGCGCCGTT
The DNA here is from genome assembly GCA_964601365.1 of uncultured Opitutaceae bacterium. Lineage (GTDB taxonomy): Bacteria > Verrucomicrobiota > Verrucomicrobiia > Opitutales > Opitutaceae > Didemnitutus. Next base: position 11,033 of record CAZRNE010000048.1, read on the forward strand.
CATGGGCCTGCTCGGCACCGTGTGGGGTGTGATGGAGGCCTTCAGCGCCGTCTCGGTCATGCAGACCGCCAGCATCCAGACCCTCGCCCCGGGCGTGTCGGCGGCGCTGCTCACCACCATCGCCGGCCTCGTGGTCGCGATCCCGTCCGTCGTGGGCTACAACGTGCTCCTCAACCGGACGAAGCTCATGATCACGGAAATCGAGAACTACGCCAGCGCGCTGGCCGACCGGATCGAACTCGAGATGACGAAGTGAGGGCAGAGATCGCCTACCTATCATCGCCTATCGCTCATTGCCATGCCCCCCAAGGATACACAATCGATGGCGGACAAGTTGGAGGAGCGGCTGATCGAATTCGCCGTGCGGATTTTGCGGCTGGCCAACCGGTTGAGCACGTCCTTTGCCGGACGGCATATTGCCGGACAGATCGTGCGTTCAGGGACTTCACCGGCACCCAATTACTCGGAGGCGCGTTCGGCCGAAAGTAAGGCGGACTTCATCCACAAGCTGCGGATTGTCGTGAAGGAGTTGAATGAAACCTCGGTTTGGCTGCGGATCATTGCCCGCGGCGAATTGGTCCAGCCTGCGCTGATCGCCGGCCTGAGCGAAGAATGCGACGAACTCCGCCGTATCATTGGAGCCTCCCTGCGCACTGCGCGCCTGCGGGCCAACAGCCAATAAGCGACAAACGATAACCAGCAACCAATCTTTCCCAGTGGCCCGGACCTTCAAGAGACCCCGTTCGACGCATCCGATCTCGGAGCTGAACGTCACCAACCTCATCGATATCGCGTTCACCCTGCTGATCATCTTCATGATCGCGACGCCGCTGATCCAGAACGAGCAGTCCATCCCGGTGAACCTGCCGGTCGAATCGCGCAGCCAGCAGGCCAAACCCGACCCGAACACCCGCTTTGAGACCATCACCATCCAGGCCGACGGCACCTGCCGCGTGGGCTCCCGCGTCGTGCCCCTGCGCAGCATGAAGACCACTCTTGCGGCCTACGCGAAGGACCCGAAGCCGCCCGTCTTCCGCATCCGCATGGACGCCAAAGCCACGGCGCAGCAGTTCATCAACGTCATGGATGCGCTGAAACAGAACAACCTCACGAAGGTCGTATTCGACACCCAGATCGCCCCCTGACCGGTCCCGATGCGCGCCAACTCCCCCAGCGCCTTTTTCGCCTCGCTCAGCCTGCACGCCGTCTTCGCCGCGACGGTGCTGGCGCTGACGTATTGGGCCGCCCAGCAGCAGGCTGACGCTCCGGTCATCTTCGAGCTGGTCGCCGGGGAACCGACGGCCCCCGACGAGCTGGTCGCGCCCGCCAAGGGCAACACCCTCAAGGTCGACATCCCCAAGCCGCAACCGGTCCGCGAAGTCGCCCCGCAGCCCGAGATCGAGGAGCCGGTGGAGACCACGCCCAAGCCGGAGGTCAGGAAGCCCGCCGAGACCAAACCCAAGCCCGAACCGAAGAAAATGAGCGTGGAGGAATTCCGCCGGTTGCACGGCCAGCCGACGGAGACCAAGCCCGCGCCACCCAAGCCGGCCAAGGCCCCGCGCATCGACACCGAGGGCATCCCCGGCGGCGTGGCGGGCGGCTCCACCGCCAACAAGCGCGGCGGCGGTGGGGGCACGGCGCTGGCCCGGCAGGAGCAGGGGCAGCTCGAGACCTATATCGCGCAATTGATGGGCGCACTCCGCCGGGCCCACGAGAAGCCTCCGCGCCTGGGCGACCAGTTGGAAGCGCGGGTGACCTTCGACGTCGCCCCCAACGGCAACATTTCCGGTGTCCGCCTCTCGCGCTCCTCCGGCAACGCCGAATTCGACCAGTCGGCGCTGGACGCCTTCCTGTTGGTCCGCGGAATCGGGCCGACCCCCACGGGGCAGGCCTACACCTGGACCGTCACCTTCCGGATGAAGGACGAGGGATAAAAAGTCCTTGCGTTCCCGCGCAGCAGCCTACTTTTAGGCAGTTCGGATTTGGGCTCGTAGCTCAGTTGGAAGAGCGCCGCAATGGCATTGCGGAGGTCGTCAGTTCGAACCTGATCGGGTCCACCACTTTTCTTTCCGAAGCGGAAAGAAAAGTGTCCGACGAAGCCTTGGCGAAGGCGGACTGGCTGCGAGTAAGCAATATCGCGGGACGAGGCCTGCCCTCCATCGCCTGGCAGCGGATAGCACTGCATCGGAGTGGTTTAGGCTACGGATGGCAGGCCATCCCGCGCGAAAGGGTAAGATCTATGTATCTTCCACCCTCGCGGCTGGAAACACCTTAAAACACGACGCTTTGTCCTACAGAAGTGGCGTTTTAGGTGACAGAGCATTCCGCTGGAGCATCGTCGCCTTTCTTTGGACGGTATGAGACAACAAATGCCATAAATGCTTCCAGCGAAAAACGGCGGTAAAATTTCACGAACCCCACGAAGAAACCATAACTTGAGAAGCAAGCGACGCAGAAAGAGAAAACCTGCTCTTGGCCTAGTTGTTCAAGTAGAGAACCGAGATCATGGAAACTCAGTCGGGTCACCACTTTCAGTAACACAATCCAAGCCCATGCGACACAAACTAGGGCACGTCTTCAAAATCACAAGAGCCAGAGGCAGACGCAGGCGAGAGCGAC
>CAZRNE010000049.1:0-13328 GCA_964601365.1 uncultured Opitutaceae bacterium
CCTACCAGTAACGAAAGCAGAGACCTAAGCCGCATGCTTCGTCGGTGTCCTTCAACAGTCATTTCAGCGGCAGGCGACGGGCGGCGCTGTTACCGGCCTGGTCGTAGAGGATGATCTCGACGCTGGTGGCGCCGGCGACCTTCTCCGCCGCAGGCTCGGCGACGAAGGTCTCGACGCGGCCGTCGAGCAGGCCGTCGGCGGGGTGCTCGACGGTTTCCTTGTGGCCGTTGTTGTAGATGAACTCGGCGCCGGCGAGCGGCGAGAGCGCGTCGGCTCCGCTGATGGAGGCGCGGGCGGCGGTGGCCTGCACGTCCTTGATAACGGGCGGGGTCTTGTCCACGAGGAGGGCGTCGGTCTGGAGGGCGTGGCGCTGGCGATCGGCAGCGGGGCGGGGGGCCAGTTCCTCGAGGACGAGGCGCGTGTCGTAGTAGCCGTCGGCGAGGTGCGAGATGTCGAACTGTGCGTAGTTGTCGCGCGTGCGGACGGCGAGGTCGGTCCAATCGTTTGTGCCGCGCGGGCGGATGGAGAAGGTGGCGGCGATGGTGTCGCCGTCGGCGTCGTTCATGGTCCAATAGACGAGCTGGGCGCCGGGCTGCGGCACGACCTGGCTGTTGAGCAGGGTGGATTTGCCGCGGCCCTCGTCGCGGGCGGAGCCGCCGGTGGCGGCGAGAAACTGCCCGAGGGTGGCGCTGGCCTGCGGGGCCTGCTCCGGCGCGGGCAGGAGGCCGTAGTTGGGCGGCAGGATGCGGAACTCGCCGATGGCCGGACGCCGGTTCTGCGGCAGGTAGTGGAGCACGGCCTTGTCGAGCCCGGCGGCGTCCACCGGGCCGGCGGCGCTCACGCGCAGTTGCACATGGCGGCCGCGCAGGCCGGCGGCAAACCAGGAGCCGTCGGAGGGCTGCAGGGGTGTCCAGTCGGTCCAGCCCTCGAGTTCGTCGGCGCCGAAGCTGGTGCGCACGGCGACGGCGAGGCCGGTTTTCTCGCCGGTGCCCTCACCGAAGACGAGGCGGCCGAGTTCGGCGGGCGTGCCGAGATCGAGCCGGCGGGTCTCGGCGCGGCGCTCGGCCAGGCCCGTGAAATCCACACGGGCGAGTCCGGCGGGGTTGTTGCGGAGGGCGAGGAAAAGTCCGTCGCGCACGGTGGCGAGGCCGTTGAGCTGCGCGGAGACGGAGGCCCCGAGGGTCAGGCTGCGGCGCTCGGCCGGGTCGTAGGCGAGCAGCTCTCCCTGCTCACCGCCGGCGAGGAGCAACCAGTTGCCGTGGCGGGCGAGGCGGTAGAAGGCCACGGCGCCGCGCGCGACGACGATGTCGGGCAGTCCGTCCTTGGGGAAGAAGACCAACTGGCTGCGGCCCGCGAAGCGCGGCGTGGAGGCCTCGGGTTCCGGCACGGGCGGGGTCGGGGTTGCGGCGGTTTGATTGGTCGTGTTTGCGCTTGCAGGTGGCGGGGGCGGTGCCGGGCGGTTGACGCGCGCCTCGCCGGTGGTGCCGGCGAAGGTGATGGCGGCGTAGAAGGAACCGTCGGGTTGCACGAGCAGGTCGGTCACCTCGGATTCGCGGCCCTCCAGCAGGACCAGCGGCGCTCCCCCTTTCGCGGGGAAGGCATAGACGTTGCCCTTCGGAGCGGAGCCGGCGAGCACGCGGCCGTCGGGCAGGAGGGCGAGGCGGCGGACGTTGCGGTCGCGGATCTCGCCGAAGAGCGAAACGCCCTTCGTGGCGAGCGCGGCGGTGTCGGTGACTTTCTCGGCGGAATCGCCGGCCTTGGCGAACGCGGCAAGGTCGACGCGGTAGATTTTGCCGGGATTGCCGGTGGCGGCGAGCACGCTGCCATCCGGGAGCACGGCGAGATCGAGGACCGAATCCACCGGCAGGGCGACGCGGGCGGCAACCTTGCCGTCGCGGACCAGCACAAGGGTGCCCTGGGGCGAGGTGCCGGCAAGGACGGCCCCGCCGGGCAGCACGGCGAGCGCGAAGACGTGCGTCTCGCTCAGGTCGACGAGCACGGTGATCTCGGCGGGCTTGGCGCCGTCGTAGGCCACGGAGAGGATCTTTCCCTCGGGGCCGGAACCGACCAGCCATCGACCGGGCTGGGTCGCAGGCTGGAGGGTCCAGAGCAGGTCGGCGGGCAGTGCGGCGGGCAGGTTTTCGAGCACCGGACCGGCAAGCAGGCGGCCGTCGGAGCGGGCGGCGAAGCCGCCGAGGCTGCGCGCGGGCACGTCGCGGTTGAAGTCGATTTCCAGCTGCTTGGTCAGCGGGTCAGCGGCGAATGCGGCAACTGCCAGCAGCAACAGGGCGGGTGTAAAGTGGCGAAGGGTCATGCAGGATGAAGTCGGGGGAATGGGCCAACCACGGATGAACGCGGATAGACACAGGCGCAGGAATGCCAATGCTGCCAGACGCATCGATCACGAGGCAGGGAAATTGTCTGGGTGCATCCGGGTTGATCTGTGGTTGCAGAAAACGTCACTCCTCGATCTCGAGGGCGCGGCGGGCGCCGGGGTTGACGAAGAGGAGTCCGGGCAGGAGGCGTTGCTCCCAGAGGACGCTGTAGGCGGGGCGCGATTGGAAGCGGGCCTCGTCGGCGCCGCGGGCGATGCGCTCGATCGAGCCCGGCATCTGCTGGGTGGTGCTGAGCTGGTCGTAGAACAGGGCGGTGCGCTCGACGACGGCGAGGTAGAGGCCGTCGGTCTCGCGCAGGCGGCGGACGGTGGCGAGGTATTCGTCGAAATCGCGCAACTGGGCGGGGGCGACGGTGCGGGGGAGGCCGGCGAGCTCGTCGAGCTGGGGACCGTTGAGGAGGACGACCTCGAGCTTGCGGCCGGCCCACTCAGGCGGGATGGCGAACTCGGCGGCGGTCCGCTGCGTCTCCTGCTGGAAGCCGCGCCAGGACACCGAAACGGCGACGGTGTCGCCGGCGGCGGCGCGCGTGCGGGAGACCTGCCATTGGTCGAGGGTGGCGGCCGGGTTCCGGGCGAGCGGCTCCAGGTCGAAGCCGAGGCGGCGCGGGAAGGTCTTGGCAAAGGGGTTGTAGGTGAGAAAGGCGAGGTCGCGGCCGAATTCGTTGAGAGCCTGCTGGAAGCCCTGCACGCCAGCGTAGACCTGGGAGGTCACGAGCGGGGCGACACCGTCGAACTCGATGGTCGAACGGAGGCGGAAGCCCTGGGAGAAGCCGGCCTCGTTCGAGCCGTTGATGGCCTGGAGGATGGCGGCGGAGACGATGACCGGGGTGAGCTGCTCGTGCTTGATGACCTCGAAGCGCAGCGCGCCGCGCGTGGTGCGCCCCGGGAAGGCCACCTCGACGGGCAGCAGGGATGGTGCACGGCCGATTTCGCCGTAAACACCGGAGAGGCGGTCCTGCCGCACGGTGCCGATGACGGAGCCGATGTTGGTGACTTTTTGGGAGTTCATCTGGCTCGGCAGGATCGTGACGACCTCGGCGCCGGTCATGGGCAGCTCGACCTGGCCGAGGCTGAGCATGGGGTGGCCGAAGGCCAGGACGCGTCCGCCCTCGACGCGGGACACGGTCCCGGAGCTGGCGATGGTGATGTCGCCGACCGCGAGCGCGACGCCGACGGCGTCGCCGGGGTTGAGCGTGGCGGCGGTTGGCGTCGGGGCCGCGTGGCCGGCATTGCCGCCGAGCGAGACGAGGCCGAGCCCGGCGGCGCGAAACTCCGGCTCGAGGAGCGAGGCCACCTGCGGCGACAGGCCGCCGGTGGCGAAGACGGGCGTGAGCGGGGCAAAGTCGCCGTAGGGCGTCAGCGCGGCGCTGCGCTTGTCGCGGAGGTCCTTGAAGGGCAGGGGCGCGGGCGCGAGCGGCGAGTCGGGCAGCTGCGAGACCTCGAGCATGTCGCCGATGGGGGTGAAGCCCGCGTAGCGCACGGTTTCGAAGCGCTGGAGCTGGTAGGAGAGGACGCCGGCGAGCTTGCCGTCGAGGTAGAGCGGGCTGCCGCTCATGCCGCCGACTGCGCCCATCTTCTGCACGCGCTCGTCGGTGAGCTCGCAGACGATGAGGCTCTTGCCCGGACCGAGGGCGTTGCGCACGATGCCCGTGACGACGACCTGGAAGGGCTCGGGCTGGCTGCCCTTGAAGACGGTCCAGACCTCGCCCTTCATGCCCGGCTGCACGTCGGCCAGGGATAGCACGGGAGCGTTGGCGGGCTGGGCGGCGAGGCGGAGCGCCAGCGCCATAACGGCGACGATCAGGAGAAATGGCCGGCGGGGCATCATCAGGTTAACGGCGCGATTGAACACAACTTAGTCAGGATTGCGACCATTTGTATGGGGGAATGTTGCCCAAGTCGGGGCATAAAGCCCCTCCTACAGTTTGCGGATGGCCGTGCTGATGACTTCGCAAGCCCGGTCAATGGCCGCGCCCTCGTGGGCGGTGCTGAGGAACCACGCCTCGTAGGCACTGGGGGGCAGGTAGACGCCGGCGTCGAGGCAGGCGTGGAAGAAGCGGCCGAAGAGCTTGGCGTCGGACGTGAGCGCGGTGGCCATGTCGCGCACGGGCGTGGGCGTGAAGAAGAGGCTGAACATCGAGCCGTGCTGCGGGGTTTGCAGCGGCAGGCCCTTGGCCTTCGCGGCGGCGGCGGCGGCGTTGACAACCTGACGGCCGAGTGCGTCGAGCTTGGCGTAGGGGTTGAGTTCGTCGAGGAGCTTGAGCTGGGCGATGCCGGCGGCCATGGCGAGCGGGTTGCCGCTGAGCGTGCCGGCCTGGTAGACGGGGCCGAGGGGCGCGAGGCGGTCCATGATGTCGGCGCGGCCGCCGAAGGCGCCGACGGGCAGGCCGCCGCCGATGATCTTGCCGAGCGTGGTGAGGTCGGGGGTGATTTTTTCGATCTCCTGCACGCCGCCGCGGGCGAGCCGGAAGCCGGTCATGACCTCGTCAAAGATGAGCACGGTGCCGTGGGCCGCGGTGACCTGGCGCACGTGCTGGAGGTAGCCGGGGTCGGGCTTGATGAAGCCGACGTTGCCGATGTAGGGCTCGAGGATGACGCAGGCGATCTGGCCGGGGTTGGCGGCGAAGGCGGCATCGAGCGCGGCGGTGTCGTTGTAGGGCAGGACGACGGTCTCGCGGGCGAAGGCGGCGGGCACGCCGGCGCTGTCGGGGTGGCCGTGCGTGAGGGCGCCGGAGCCCGCGGCGACGAGGAGCGAGTCGCTGTGGCCGTGGTAGCAGCCGGCGAACTTGATGATCTTGTCGCGCTTGGTGAATCCGCGGGCGAGGCGGATGGCGGACATGGTGGCCTCGGTGCCGCTGCTGCACATGCGCACTTTCCGGATCGAGGGGAAGAAGCGCACGATCAGCTCGGCCATCTCGACCTCGTAGGGGTTGGGAGTGCCGAAGGACGTGCCGGCGTCGAGCGCGGCGGCGATGGCGGCCTTGATGCGCGGGTGGTTGTGGCCGTGGATGGCCGGGCCCCAGGTGCAGACGAAGTCGATCAGCTCCTTGCCATCGGCCGTGACAAGCGTGGCGCCGTGCGCGGCCTTGGTGAAGAACGGCGCGCCGCCGACGGAGCGGAAAGCGCGGACCGGCGAGTTGACGCCACCGGGGATGAGCTGCTGCGCGCGAGTGAAAAGGTCGGAGGACGTAGACATTAAATAGTTAGGGATCTGTTCTCCGGCGTCTCAAATATTCGAACACGGCTACAGTGCATGCGTAATAAGCGCCGAGCAAAACACACCAAACAATAAGACCTATCAAAAATATCAGATCGAAGTCAGAATCGTGAGCATGCCGCTCTAGGTAGATCATGCGCGCAGCTAGTATTGGGCAACCGACTGCGCATGCGATGGCGCACCTAGTTACTGCACGCCTCGCTGCAACAAATGCTCCAAGGGGAATTAGCAACAGCAGTAAGATGTAGAACGCATACTCCATTGGATTTCAGCTCACATAGCGCTGCACGATCGGGATGCGGCGGCCGACACCGAAGGCGAGGGGCGTGATCTTCAGGCCGGGGGCAGCCTGCTTGCGCTTGTATTCGTTGAGGTCGACCTTGCGGGCGATGTCGTTGACGACGGCGGCGTCGAAGCCTCGGGCGATGAGGTCGCGGCGGCCGAGGCCTTCCTCGATGTAGCCCTTGAGGATGGCGTCGAGGAGGTCGTAGGGCGGGAGGCTGTCCTGATCGGTCTGGTTGGGGCGCAACTCGGCGCTCGGGGCCTTGGCGATGGTATTGGCGGGGATGATCTCGCGGTCGCGGTTGATCCAGCGGGAGAGAGCGTAGACCTGGGTCTTGAAGACGTCGCTGATGACGGCGAGGCCGCCGCACATGTCGCCGTAGAGGGTGCAGTAGCCGACGGCGAGTTCGCTCTTGTTGCCGGTGGTGAGGAGGAGGGAGTTGAACTTGTTGGAGACGGCCATGAGGAGGAGGCCGCGGGCGCGGGCCTGGATGTTCTCCTCGGCGATGTCGCGCGGGCGGCCGGCGAAGAGCGGGGCGAGCGTGTGCTCGGCGGCGGCGACCACGTCGGCGATGGCGAGGGTGTCGTAGCGGATGCCGAGGTTTTTGGCCAAGGCGGCGGCGTCGTCGCGGCTGTGCTGGCTGGAGATGGCGGAGGGGAGGGAGACGCCGATGACGTTCTGCGGGCCGAGGGCCTCGGCGGCGATGACGGCGACGAGGGCGGAGTCGATGCCGCCGGAGAGGCCGAGGAGGGCGGTCTTGAAGCCGGTCTTGTGGGCGTAGTCGCGGACGCCGAGCACGAGGGCGTCGTAGATGTCGCGCATCTCGTGTTGCTCGAAGGTCGGGGCGAGGTCGGTGGCGGGCGCGGCGAGGTCGACGACGCGGAGGTCCTCGCGGAAAGCGGGCAGGCCGGCGACGAGGCGGCCGGTGGCGTCGCAGGCGAGGCTGCGGCCGTCGAAGAGGAGTTCGTCCTGGCCGCCGACGGCGTTGACGTAGACGGCGGGGCAGCGGCAGGCGCGGGCGAGGTCGGCCACGAGGGTGCGGCGGACGTTTTCCTTGGTGCTGTGCCAGGGGCTGGCGGAGAGGTTGAGGACGAGGTCGAGTTTATGTGTCGAGAGCTCGTTGACGGGGCTGGCGCTGTAGAGGCGGCGGGTCGGGATGCTCTGGTGCGTCCAGATGTCCTCGCAGATGGTGAGGCCGATGCGGCGGCCGGCGTGCTCCCAGACGAGCGGGTGGTCGGCGGGCTCGAAGTAGCGGTCCTCGTCGAAGACGTCGTAGGTCGGGAGGAGGCACTTGCGGGCGGTCGCGGCGATGCGGCCCTGGTGGCAGACGGCGGCGGCGTTGAAGGCGGGGCGGCCGCGGCCGTTGCGGTTGGCCTCGATGGTGCCGACGATGGCGGGCACGGCGCCGATGCCGGCGGCGATTTCGCGGGTGGCTTCCTCGACGTCCTCGACGAATCGCTTGCGGAACAGCAGGTCGCGCGGCGGATAGGTGCAGACGGCGAGTTCGGGAAAGACCACGAGTTCCGCGCCGCGGGCGACAAGGCCGCGGTAGGCTTCGAGGATGCGGTGGCGATTGCCGGCGAGGTCACCGACGATGCCGTTGATCTGGGCGAGGCCGAGGCGCATGGGAAAATCGTTTGGACAAGTTGCGCGGCGGCCGCCGGACTGCAACCCCCAAGCCGATGCCCGCACCCACACAGCGCCGCCTCATTCTTGCGTCCGCCTCACCCCGCCGGCGGGAGCTATTGGCGCGGCTGGGATGGCCGTTCGAGGTGGTGGTGGCGGCGGTTGAGGAGCATGAGGCGCACGATGCCGACCCGCGGGCGATGGTGGCGCACAATGCGGCGCTCAAGGCCGACTGGGTGGCGACACGGCATCCGGAGGCGGTCGTGCTCGGCGCCGACACGACGGTGTTCATCGGCAGCACCGTGCTCAACAAACCGCGCGACCTGGCGGAGGCTCGCGCCATGTTGCGGATGCTGGCGGGGAAGACCCACACGGTCTTCACGGGGCTGGCCGTGCGGTGTGCGGCTGCGGGCTTGAGACTCGACGGTGGCGCGGCCAGCGAGGTGACCTTCAAGGCCTTCGGCGACGACGTAATCGAGGCCTACCTGGCCCGTGTCCACACGCTGGACAAGGCCGGGGGTTACGCGATCCAGGAACAGGGCGACTTGATCGTGGAGCGTTATACCGGATCGCTGACGAACATCGTCGGCCTGCCGCTGGAGGAGACGAAACAAATTTTGACTCAGGCTGGTCTGAGCGGATGATGTCTGTTGTGCCCGCCAGCCCGTCCATCGCCCGCGACGCCCTGAAGCAGGACGATTCGCGCTCCATCCTCATCGGTCTTGGGGCGACGCTCCTGTTCCATGTCGCGCTGTTCCTCCTGGCCCCACTGTTTCCGGTGGAGAGCCTCGGCGGCAGCAGCGGGAGTTTCTTCGGCCTGACCGGGGCGCAGCTGGCCAAGGGCAAGGAGTTCAACATCGAGCTGGCGCCCGACGAGATCAAGCCGCCCGAGGCGCAGAAGGCACCGTTCAAATTCGTCGAGACCAATCCCGAGGCGCCCGACAACGCGCCCGACAAGACCGAGAACTTCTCCAACCGCAACCAGCAGCTTGCGCAGAAGGAACCGGACCTCGACAGCAAGGCCACCGCCCCGCGCACGGAGGGGCGCGAGGACATCAAGAACGACACCGCCATCGTCAGCGGGAGCCTCGCGCAGCCCCAGCCCGGCGCGCCGCCCGTGGAGATCACCCCGGAGACGGTGGAGCGCGCCGCCCAGCAGGCCCGGGCCGAGCAGGTGCCGCTGGCCGGCACGGAGAAGATCGAGGGCAAATCGGAGGACGGCATCGGCGCGACCGTTTCCAACGTCAAAACCCCCAGCAACAACGCCAAGGAGCATGTGGAGGGCGCCAAGGACGGACGCGACGCCACCGGCGGCCTCGTGGTCGTGAACGCCCAGCAGAAGCAGACGCCGCGCGAGCGTCCGCGCGTCAGCCAGGCCACGACGGCCCGGCCGAATCCCGTCCAGAAGCGGCAGTTCGGCACGAACCGGATCGGGCCGCTCGGCATGGACGCACGCTGGTCCGACTTCGGCGAATACCTGCAGCAATACATCGAGACCGTGCAGATCCGCTGGGAGGGCATCCTCAGCGAACGGCAGACCTTCCCGCCCAGCCCGAGCTACGTCATCATCACCTTCACGCTGTCGGCCGAGGGACTCGTGACCACGACCAAGGTTGAGGCTTCCACGACCGACCGGCCGGGCGAACTGGCCGCGTTGGCCGCGATCACCGGCAAGGTGGAGGCCTTCAGGCCGTGGAGCGAGGCGATGATCGCCGTGATGGGTCGCGAGCAGACGCTCACGTTCCAGTTCCATTATTGATGACGACGGCCGATGACTTCTGGCCGGCGCCGCCGCTCGGCCCCGGGGTGAAGGTGCTCGCGCACGACGCCAACGGCGTCGGGGCGCTCGACAAGCCGGCCGGGGTGCTGTCGCATCCGAACGAGGCGAAGGATGCGGCCCGCTCGCTGTTGACCTGCCGTTACGACCACGAGGCGGAGTGCTTTGTCTGGACCACGGCCGGGGGAGAAAGCCGGCTCTGGCTGCTCAACCGCCTCGATGGCGCGACCTCGGGCGTGATCCTGGTGGCGGCGGACGCAACGGTGGCCCGCACCATCAAACAGCAGTTTGCGAAAAAGCAGATCCGCAAGGTCTACCAGGCGCTGGTGTTCGGGAAGCCCGCCGAGCGCAGCCAGCACTGGCAGGACCGGTTGGCGGTGCAGAAGACCGGCGGCATGGTGCGGACGAGCGCGACGCGCGGCCACGTGCCGGCGAACACGCAGATGCAGTTCCTGAAATCCGCGCAGGGCGCGTTTTCCACATCGCTGCTGCAGCTCGAGCCGCACACCGGTCGCAGCCACCAGCTGCGCGTGCAGTGCGCGAAGCGCCGGCTGCCCATCGTCGGCGACCAGACCTACGGGGACTTTGCGCTCAACCGCGCCTTCGCGAAGGCGACGGGCTTGAAGCGCCTGTTCCTGCACTCGCTCGAGACCGGCTTCGACTACGAGCTGGGCGGGAAAAAATTCAGCTTCCGCGCCGCGGCGCCGCTGCCGGCGGAATTCACCCGCAACTACTGACATGAAGGGCCGTCGCATCCTTTTTCGCGTGGCGGTGGCGCTGGCTGCGGCCGTCGGGGCGGCCCTGCTGCTGGCGTTGGGGCTGACCCTGCTGGACCTCTACCAGACCGGGCACAGCCGGCCGAGCCTGTCGCGGATGGAAATCCCCGGGCTCAGCATGAGCGTAGCCGACGTCATTTTCACGGTGGGCGTGTTGCTGGCGGGCGTCTGGACTTTCCGGGCACTGCGGCCACGGGATGAGCCGCCGCCGCTGGACCGCGGCTGAGCGAGAAATTGACATTCACCCGGATGTAGCCACATGTGGCCACATGAAGCGCAGACGGAAACCAGGTCGTAGAACCGGCAAGGTGGAGGAAGCACCGGCCCCCTATGCCGCCGGTTCCCGGCTGGTCAGTGTGCGCTCGGCCAAGGATCAGCTGTCGGCCTTGCTTGAGCGCGCAGCGAATGGGGAACAAATCGTCATCACCAGCGACGGACAACCCAAGGCCATGCTGGTGCGCTACCGTCCGGTGCTGCGCGGCAAGCCGTGGAAATCGCTGGCGGCGTTCCGGGCCACGATGCCGATGACGCCGGATTCCACGCCGATGATCCGTGAGGAACGTGACAGCGGATACTGAGATGTATCTGGACACCTCGGTCGCGGCCAAGCTCTACCTCGCCGAGCCGGACTCGGACGAAGTCGAGGCGATCGTCCGCAAGAGTGAGGGCCTGTTTTCATCGGAGCTGCTGTATGGCGAGCTGCGCAGCGCGATCCTCGGCAAGGTGCGCGCCAGGGCCCTATCCGGCGGGCAAGCAGAGGCGGTGTGGGCTAAATTCCAAGAGCATCTCGATGAAGCGATGTTCACGCTGTTGCCCGTGAATGGAGTCGTGGTCCGCGAAGCGACGGAGGTGATGGTGCAAGTCCATCCCGATATTCCCCTGCGCATCCTGGATGCGATCCACATCGCGACATTTCAGGGCGTGGATGCCGGGCCGTTCTTCACGCGCGACAAGCGCATGCTGGAAGCCGGGCGCAAACTTGGACTGAACCTCGCGGGCGAGTGAGCCGGCTCAGAGCAAATCCATCTGCGAGGGATCGGCGGCGACGGTGATCTTCTTCTTCGGCCGGGCCTGGGGCGAGGGGAGGGTGACGGTGACCTCGTCGGACTCGAGCTGGGCGAGGATGGTCTTGGCGCGGTCGATGACCGAGAGCGGGAGGCCGGCGAGGCGGGCGACCTGGATGCCGTAGCTGCGGTCGGCGGCGCCGGGCACGACGCGGCGGACGAAGACGATGTCGTCGTTCCACTCCTTCACGGCGACGGAGTAATTCTTCAGCCGCGGCAGGTGCTTCTCGAGCTGGGTGAGCTCCTGGTAATGGGTGGCGAAGAGCGTGCGCGGGCCGCGCTCGGGCGAGCGGTGCAGGTGCTCGACGACGGCCCAGGCGATGCTGAGGCCGTCGTAGGTGGAGGTGCCGCGGCCGATCTCGTCGAGGATGAGCAGGGAGCGGTCGGTGGCGTTGTTGAGGATGTTGGCGGTCTCGTTCATCTCGACCATGAAGGTCGAATTGCCGCGCGCGAGGTCGTCGCTCGCCCCCACGCGGGAGAAGATGCGGTCGACAAGGCCGATGCGGCAGGCCTTGGCCGGCACCCAGCAGCCGACCTGCGCCATGAGCGTGATCAGCGCGACCTGGCGGATGTAGGTGGATTTGCCGGCCATGTTGGGGCCGGTGAGGAGGAGGATCTGCTCCCCGGAGGCGGCCACCGCGGTGTCGTTGGGCACGAAGGCCTGCGTGCCGGCGAGCCCGAGGCGCTGGGCGCGCATCATCTGCTCGACGACCGGATGGCGGCCCTGCGTGAGGCGCAGCTCGTCGGACTCGTCGAGCTCGGGCCGGCAGTAGTCCCATTCGCGGGCGAGCACGGCCCACCCGGCGAGCACATCCAGCTCGGCCAGCGCCTCGGCGGTCTGCATGAGCGCGGCGGCCTCGGCGAGGACGGCGGCGACGAGGCCGTTGAACAGCTCGAGCTCGCGCGCGAGGGATTTCTCCTCGGCGGAGAAGATCTCCTTCTCCTTCTGCTTGAGGGCCTCGGTCACGTAGCGCTCGCCCCCGACGGTGGTCTGGCGGCGGATGTAGTCGGCGGGGACAAGGTGGAGGTTGGCCTTGGTGACGTCGATGTAGTAGCCGAAGACGGAGTTGAAGCGGACCTTGAGGCTCTTGATGCCGGTGCGCTCCTGTTCCTGGCGCTCGAGGTCGGCGAGCCAGGTCTTGTTGTCGGAGGTCAGGCTGCGCAGGCGGTCGAGTTCCGCGTCGTGTCCGGCGCGGATGTAGCCGCCCTCGGCGAGGTCGTTGGGCAGCTCGGGGGCGAGGGCGGCGTCAAGCAGCTGCCGCACGGCGGGCAGCTCGTGCAGGCGGGCGGCGCAGGCCGACAAGGTCGAGCCCGGCCCGAAGGCCGCCAGCGAGGCGCGGATGTCGGGGATCTGCGCGAGCGTGTCGCGGACGCCGCCGAGTTCGCGGGGGTTGCGGAGGCGGTTCTGCAGGCGGCCGAGGATGCGGGGGATGTCGCGGACCTTGTTCAGCGACTCGCGGAGAGTCGCGAGAGGGCCGGGGTGCGCCAGGAAGTCGCCGACGGCGGCCTGGCGGCGGCGGATCTCGGCGAGGTCGAGGGTGGGGGCGGCGAGCCAGCGCTCGAGGAGCCGCGCGCCGGCCGCGGTGACGGTGCGGTCGATGGCGCCGAGCAGCGAGCCCTCGCGCCCGCCCTGCGTGGACGAGAAGATCTCGAGGTTGCGGAGCGTGGCGGGGTCGAGGAGGAGGGTGCGGGCGCTGCGGTATTCCTGCAGCGACCGGAGGTTCTGCGGCGCGGCGCGGAGGTTCTCGGTGGCGTAGTAGACGAGGGCGCCGGCGGCGCCCAGGGCGGGATGATCGGGGGCGAGGCCGAAGCCCTGGAGATTGAGGACGCCGAGGGCCTCGGCGACGGTGCGCGCGCCGGCGGCAAGGTCGAAATGGTAGCCGGGCAGGTCGGTGAGGGCGCGGTCGGAGCAGAAGGCGTGCAGCTGGTGGACGACGTGCTGCTCGTGCGGGGCGGCCTGCCACTTCGCGGGCTCGCCCTCGATGACGATGAGCTCGGCGGGATCGAGCGCGGTGAGGACGGGCAGCAGGTTTTCGGGCCGAGGGTCGGTGGCCACGCGGAACTCGCCGGTCGACAGGTCGAGCCAGGCGGCGTGCAGGCCGGCCTTGTTGAGGTCGAGCGCGCAGAGCCAGTGGTTGCGGGCGGCGTCGAGCTGGTTGGCGTCGAGCGTGGTGCCGGGGGAGAGGATGC
>CAZRNE010000050.1:0-13011 GCA_964601365.1 uncultured Opitutaceae bacterium
CCAGCTCCGCACCGCCTCGACGTCCGTGCCGGCCGCCAGCACGCCCGGGAACTGGGCCAGCGCGATGAGCATGAACTTCGCGGCGTTGTCGTTGAACACGACCTGCGCCTGCGCCACCATCAACGCCGGCAGGGAAAGCGGGGAGGACTTCATGAACAGGGATGCTGCAAGGGAAGGAATCGCCCGCCCCGGCGCAAGCCTGCGCTCTTGGAAAACTCAGGCGGGTTCCCCTGCACTGACCCTAGACTTTCATCCCTTGCCAATCTGACACCAATATCGACAATTTCAGCGATCGTCTCAATTGCGCTGAAATTAAGAAACAGATGAACAAACACTGCATTTTTTCAACGCTGCTGCTGGGGTGGGTTTTGTTTACGGGTTGCGAGAGCCTGGTGGGTGTTTCCTCAAAAGCCCGACTCTCGCATGAGTATGAGCCGAAGTTGCTGATCATAGATAAGACTGTTCCACGCCTCGAAAAAGACGCGTGGCAGCAAATTAGATCACAGTTTGAGAGATACACTGATTACGAACTCCACAGTGCTCACCGCTTGAGTGAAAATGCCGTCCGGGTGAATCTTCGACTTAGAAACGATCTCTACTCAGGCATTCAACTTTGGTTCTCGCGACAAAACGGAATTTGGACTGAAAACTCGTCTCGAACGGAGAAGGTTGAGTATCTAATACCTTGAGCGCAGCCATTTCGGTCAAGTATACTCTGCTGGTTTTTCGCGCCACGCGCGCAGGTCGCGGGTGAGGGCGCCGAAGCCGAGGGGAAAATCGTTCTCGAGGCGGCGGACGTCGCCGCGGTGGCGCGAGACCTCCTGCACGGCGCGCTTGATCTCGTGCGGCAATGAGGGCCGCTCGGTGCCGTAGACCTTCCACTTGAGCTGGGCACGCGTGTAGGGCGGCCGGCCGCTCCCCTGCCCCTGCACCCACGCGGCCTCGGTCACGGAGGTGTCGCGGCCGCAGAGCAGCCAGGCCTCGATGGCCGGCACGGCGAGGCCCACGGCGCGGAGCACGCGCTCGCGTCCGCGCGCGGGCGGCAGGTTCCGGACGGTGCGGCGGAACGCCGCCCGCAGCCGGCAGATGCGGCAGAACGGGTGGTGGTAGTTGGGCGCCTCGTGTTCCGCGGTGTGCACGGGCGAGTCGTCGGAATCGACGACGATCACGAGCCCGTCGGCATCGGTCTGGAAATGCAGGTGGCGGATGATGGGCGGCAGCACCTGCTCGACCGAGGGCCAGCCGCGCGCACGCAGGCGCGTCTCGACCCGGGCGAAGGGCCCGAGCACGAAGCCCACCAGCACGTCGAGCGCGGCCTCGTCGGCGGGCGATTCGCTGAGGATGGCGAGCTTCATGGGAGAGCGCCCACGGAGCACACGGCAATCGAGGAAGGAGCGGTTTTGCTTTCTGTCATTCTGAGCGAAGCGAAGAATCCATGCTTCATATCGAGCCCTGCGATATTGGATCCTTCGCTGCGCTCAGGATGACACAGTGCCGGGTAATTCATTTCAGTGTGTTCCGTGTCTTCCGTGGGCCGCCCTATTCCGGCACGCCGCCGAGGATGCCGCTATACCAGAGGTCGCCGAGGTGCGTCTCCTTCATCAGCTCGAGCACGTCGGGCCGCTCGGAGAGCCGCTGGAAGGTGGCGGCGGTGCCCTGCTTGTTGGCCAGCACGATCTCCTCGGGGTGCTCGCGGAACTGGTCGAGCATGTAGGGCGAGTGCGTGGTGGTGACGACCTGCACGGGTGCGCGGTCCAGCCCGAAGTCCCGCGGATAACTGAGCCGGTAGAGGGCGTCGCGCACCTCGCGCAGCATGCGCGGGTGGACGCCGCGGTCGCCCTCCTCGAGGCAGACAATGCTCGGGGGTCGCGGGGCGAAGGACAGGGTGAGGATGGCCAGGAGGTAGAGGGTGCCCTGGGAGAAATTTTCCGCCGGCACGGGTTGGTCGCCGTTGTGCAGGCGGGCGAGCAGGGTCACGCGTCCGTCGGCTTCGTGGAAGTCGAGCCCGGTGAACTCGGGAATGATGCGGCGGAATTCCTCCTCGAGCGCGGCGAAGGAGGCCGCATCGGTGCGCCGGTGGGCGGCAAGCACGGCGGCGAGGTTGCCCGCGTTGGAGGCCAGCTCGGAGCCGTTCTTCGCCTCGGCCGGCTCGGCCATGGCGTAATGATCGAAGAGGAAGGCCCGGATGCCGCGGAGGCGGGCGCGCAACTCCTCCCACCGCGCCCCGGCGCCGGGCGGGTGGGTGACGCGCAGGAGGTCGCACATCATCTCGGAACGGCAGCCGAGCGACACCGCGATGTCGGCATGGGGCGCCGCGAACTCGAAGCGGATCTCGGGGCCGTCCGCGCGGTGGCCGGCCCAGTCGTCCTCCTTGGCCACGGGCAGGCCGGCCAGCGTGCGCAGGCGCAGCAGGGCCTGGATGAGGCTGGTCTTGCCGCTGCCGTTGGGACCGATGAACAGGTTGAAGGGGGCGAGCCGCACCTCCGCGCTGCGCAGCGCCTTGAAGTTGCGGAAATGGACGGCGGCGATCATGGCGGAGGCGGCGGGGAGGTAGCGGGCGGTTGCCGCCTACGAAAGACCAGCCAGAGCCCGGCGCAAACCAACACGGCGTAGTCCACCACGTAGCACCATTCCGCCGGGCCGGAGTGGCCGTAAGCTTCGACGCCAGTCTTCTCCTCAAATAATCTCCAAGCCGGAAACACAAGGAGCGTCAGCACGATGGCGGCGGGCGCGCCCAGCAGAAGCACGGCGGCGATCTTCAGCAACACCGTCACGGCTCAGTCGCTCAATGCCCCGGGGCGTGGTGGGTGCCGGCGGCGCGGGCGGCCTTGTATTGCTCGACGAGCTTCCGCTCCTCGTCCGGCGGCATCTCCTCGTAGTGGCTGAACTTCTCGCTGTGCATGCCGCGCCCGCCGGTGAGCGAGCGCACGACCGTGCCGTAGTGGTGGAGCTGCGCGGCGGGCACGTGGGCCTTCACGACCTGCATGCGGCCGTTCACGTCCATGCCGAGGATCTTGCCGCGCCGGCCGGAGAGGTCGCCGACGACGCGGCCGACGTATTCCTCGGGCACCTTGATCTCCAGCTCGTGGATGGGCTCGAGCACGACGGGGCGCGCGGCCGCCACGGCCTCGCGGAAGGCGAAGTAGCCGGCGATCTGGAAGGCGATGTCCTTCGAATCCACCGGGTGCATCTTGCCGCCGAAAAAGTCGATCTGCACGTCGGTGACGCGGTAGCCGGCATGGATGCCCTCGGCGGCGGCGGTCTTCACGCCTTTCTCCACGGAAGGGACGAAGACGCGGTCGACGTCCTGCCCGACGAGCGACTGCTCGAAGGCGAGGCCGCTGTCGCGCGGGGCGGGGGCGATGCGCATCCACACCTCGGCGAACTGGCCGGCGCCGCCGGTCTGCTTCTTGTGGCGGTAGCGCGCCTCGGCCTTGCCGCGGACGGTCTCGCGGTAGCGGATCTTGGGCGGGGCGAGCGAGACGTCCACCTTGTAGCGGCGCTTCAGGCGCTCGAAGAGCACCTCGAGGTGCAGCTCGCCCTGCGCGGCGATGATGAACTGGTGCAGCTCGGGATCGGTGTGGTAGGTGAAGGCCGGATCCTCCTCGTGCAGGGCGGCGAGGCCGGCGGCGAGCTTCTCCTCGTCGCCCGGGGCGTTGAGCACGAGGGCGGCCTGCGTGTAGGGCGTCGGGTAGGTGACCTTGGGCAGGGAGACGACGTGCTTGGCGTCGCAGAGGGTGTTGCCCGTGTGGGTGTCCTTGAGCTTCACGGCGGCGCCGATGTCGCCGGCCATGAGCTTGTCGACGGGCGTGCGGAGCTTGCCGTTGAGGCGGTAGAGCTGGCCGATGCGCTCGGTGATGCGGCGGTCGCTGTTGTAGAGATCCATGCCGCCGTGGACGTCGCCGGAGTAGACGCGGAAGAGCGAGAGGTCGCCGCTCTGCGGGTCGGTGAGGGTCTTGAAGACGTAGGCCACGTGTTCCGCGCCGGAGAGGCTGACAAGGCAGGGTGCGCCGGAGGCGTCGGTGGCGCCGACGGTCTGGCGGTCGTCGGGCGAAGAGCCGAACTTGGCGATGAAGTCGAGCAGGCGGGCGACGCCGATGTTCTGCTCGCCGGAGGTGCAGAAGAGGGGGATGAAGACCTGCTTCTGCACCGCGGGATGAATGCCGGTTCGCATCACCTCCTCCGAGAGCCCGCCGTCGGCGAAGAATTTCTCCAACAGCGTGTCGTCGCTCTCGGCGATGTGCTCGATCAATTCCTTGTGCAGGGCCTCGACGCGGGTCTTCCAGTCGCCCGCCGCGGGCTCCTCCTTGTATTTGCCGCTGCGGTCCTTCGCGTAGCTGACGACCTCGCTGCGGAGCACGTCGAGCACCTGGTGGAAACCCGGGCCGGAGTCCACCGGCACCTGCATGGGGAAGATCTGCGGGCCGAACCGCTCGCGGATCTCCTCCACGAGGAGGTCGAAGTCGCACTTCTCCTTGTCGAGGGCGTTGACGACGATGAGACGCGGGATGCCGAACTGGCCGGCGTAGTCCCACATCAGCTCGGTGCCGACGCCGATGCCGTGGCCGGCGTGGATGACGACGAGGGCGAAGTCGGCCACGCGGAGGGCGTTGATGGCCTCGCTCGAGAAATCGAGGTAGCCGGGCGTGTCGATGAAGTTGAGGCGCTTGCCCTGCCATTCGCAGCTGAGGGGCGTGCCGTGCACCGAGAACTGCCGCTGCTGCTCGCCCACATGGTAGTCCGACACCGTGCCGCCCTGCTGGATCGAGCCCATCCGGTGGATGACGCCGCTGGTCATGAGCATCGCCTCGGCGAGCATGGTCTTGCCCGCGGTGGCGTGCCCGACGAGGGCGAAGTTGCGGATGTCAGCCGGACGGTAGGTGGTGCTCATAAGGAACGTGGGGTAGCAACCCCGAGGCTACCAGACCGGCGCAGGCCGACAAGGCGTCTTTTGCGGAAAGCTGGGCGGAGTTGGTGAGACACTGGGATCGCGAGGCTTGCTGGCCCCATGGCAGGGCGCGCCGCAATCGTGTTTCGGCGGGCCCAGCGGTCCCGCCCGACCTTACGCGACATCAGCCGGCCGCCGTCTTACGGCTTCGGCTTCTCGGTGGCGGGCGCCGCCGGCGGCGGGCGGTTGGGCGTGAGGAAATCCGACAACCGGGACGCCGCGAGGCGGGCGAAAAACTGCGTGGGATCGGGCCGCGCCAGCGTGCCGCCAACAAAGATGGAATCCCGCATGCGTGAGTAGCCTAGGTCGTCCTTCGTGACATCGAGCACGCGGAGCTTGCCGAGGATCTCCTCAACCGGACCGCGGGCGGCGAGCGTGGTCGAGAACCGCAGCGGGCGCTCCAGGATGCCCTTCGCGGGGTCGTGTGTGACGACGCCCTTGCCGGCCAGGCGCAGCTCGGGGGCGAGCAGGCGCAGCTCCTCGATGTCGATGTCCAGCGACTGGTCGCGCGCGAGGCGCACGAAAAGCTGGTCGTATTTGAACTCGCCCAGCGCCGCGGCGAGCTGGTCCACGAGGTAGGCGTTGCCGGCGAGCTTTTCCGCCGTCTCGCGCACGCGTTCCGAACCGAGCAGCGAACCGAGGGCCGCGCCCAACTCGACGGCCTTGCTCGCGGTCGAGAGCCGGTCGGTCGAGCGCTTCAGTCCGCGAAACACACCCTGCCGGCTGGTCAGCTCGGCCTGCCCGCGCCAGTGCGCGAAGGTGTCGTCGATGGTCAGGCCGGTGGCCTCGAGCCGGCCGCGAGTGGAAAAGAGTCCCTCGACCGTGGGCGCGCGCGCCGCGTCCAAGGCACGGAACAGCTTGCCGGCGTCGAATTCCGTCAGCGTGAAATCCGCGCTGAGGCGGTAAGGCCGGGGTTCGCCGGTGTAGGCCAGGGCGCCTTTCGCCCGCAGCCGGCTCTCGGCGCCGAAATCAGCGCGCAGCTCCTTCAGGCTGACCTCGGTCGCAGTCACGGCCAACTCGGCCTGCAGATTCGACATCGCCCAATCCGTGCCGCGGGCGACTGACTTCACGTCGAGGGCCAGCGTGCCGGTGAACCCGGTCCAGGCCGGGCGCGGGTCCGCCGTGACATCGGCGGGCGGAGCCGGCGCCGGGGCCGGCGCGGCCAAGGCCAATGGACCGGCGAAGACACCGAAGACCGTGAGGAGATCCTCCAGCGCGATCTTCTCGGCCGTGATGCGCGCATCCCCGGAGAAGCCGGTGCCATCCGCGACGAGCGCGGCCCGGAGCGTGGCATCGGAGCGCTCACCCGCGCGGTCGAGCAACAGCGGGGCTTCGATGGTCACACGGCGGTCGGGCGTGAAAGCGGCCAGCACGCTGAGATTGGCGACGGGCAGGGCCGCCCCGCCCTGCCGCGCGACGAGGCCGTTGAGGGTGGTCCTCGCCTCGACGCGACCGCTGCCGTCGGCGGCCAGGACGCCGCGCACCTCACCGCTGGCCCGGCCCTGCGCGACGGAGGCGATGCGGGCGAGTGCCGGCTGCGTGGCGAGCCCCGGGAGATTCAACTGGAAGCCCAGCGTGGCGCGCGCCTCCGTGCCGGGTTGGAAGGAAAGCTCACCGTTCAGGGCTCCCAGATCATCGCCGACGGCGGACCGAAGCCGGATGTCACCCGTCCGGGCGGAGGCCAGGGCGGGCGACCATTCGGCGGAGGGCGCAAACTCGACGGACAGATCCTGCAACCACGGGGCGGCGGCCGGTCCATAGGTGAGCCCGAGGACGCGGCCCGCGCGCGTCGTGCGCAGGAGCAGCGCGTCGTCTTTCAAGCCAACGATGAATTCAGCGCCCTCGATGCGCCCGGCGAGCGGATGGGGCGGGCGGCGGCCGAGCAACAGCGTGGCCAGCGGCGCGCGATCAATGGCGATGCGCAGCACGTCCGGCGGGCCGGCGGACGGCGGGCGCGGACGGCGGACGGCGAGGTCGATCAGGAGCGGTTGCAAGGTCTGCACGCCGAGGAGCGAGGCGCCGGCCATGTCGTTGACCTGCTCGCTCCATTGCTGCAGCTCCAGTTCCGGACCGCGCAGCACGGCGTCGATGCTGCCGCGGGTGCGCACCGGGCCGAGGCCCGGCAGCAGCGTCCCGGCCAGGTGCGGCAGTTCGGTCTCGTAGCCGGCCTTGGCCCGCAGAGAGGGCACGGGGGCGGGTTCGTAGCTGAGGAGCCCGGCGGCGCGCACCCGGTCGCCCGACGGCGCCTGCAGGGAAAAAGTGCGCATGGCCAGCTGCCACTGCGAGCCGACGGCACTGGCGTCGAAATCCGCCACGACGGCGGCTTGGAGCAGCACCGGCCGGCCGGCCACGACCACGTTGAGGGCGTCGACGGCGAGCGGCCGGACGGCGCGGGCGGTGGCGCGGCCTTCCTCGCTCACGAGCGCGAACTCGCCCGTGATCGCGCCGCCCGAGAGGTCCGCGGCCGTGACAAAGGGGCGGACCCAGGCGAGGGGCAGGCCGTCGAGCACGACGCGCAGCACCTCACCGGACCCGGCGGGGCCGATCTGGACCGTGCGCTCCGTCAGGTTCAGGCGCGCGGCACGGTGGGCCACGACGCGGAGCACGTCGGCGGGGCCGCCGAGCGTGAGTTCGAGGCGGTTGAGCGAAAGCACCGCGCCTTCGCGCGCGAGGTTGAACGTGGAGGCCAGCCGCACTTCGCCGAGCGGCCGCAGGCGGGGCTGCCAGTTTTCCAGCTCGCCGGCGGTGGCATCGAGCCGGCCATCCACGGCCACGGCGCCGGAGGCGGGATTGAAGGTGAACGTGCCCTCCCCGGCCGCCACGAAGCGCGGCAACACGCCGCCGAGATAGTAGGGCTGCACCTGCGTGGAACGGGCATCGAGATGCCAATCGCCGCTGAAGGCCGGCTGGCCGGTCGCCAGGCGGGCGTCAACGGAGAGCAGCTTTTGCGCCGAGGCGCCGAGCCCGGTGGAGACGGTCACGGTGTAGCGCTCACCGTCGGCCGCTTGGTAGAGCGCCGCGGCGACCTGGAGCTGGTCGCCCGCCGCAAAGGCCGCGCTTTCCGGATCGACGGTCGCCTTGAGTTCAACCCGGCGGAAACGGCGGTCGGCGCCCTGTTCCAACTGAAGGTTGAGCTGCGCCCGGAGACCCGGGACCTGGGCGCCGGGCGAGGGATCGCGCAGGGCGGCAGTGATGCGGGTTTCACCCGACCGGCCGGGGGCGAGGCCGCCGCCGACGACCGTGAACCGGGTCTCGATGGCGGGGCGGCCGGGAGCGGCCGGCAACCGCCCTGTGCCCTCGAGGGAGAGGCCGTCAAGGTGCAGGACATAGGGAAGCTCGACCTGCGACAGCACCCCGGGCAGGACGGCCGGGGCGGCAACGGCGCCCGCACCGGCCGGGGCGGGCGCGGACCGGCTCAGGTCGACGAAGACGCCCGTCGCCTCGACGCGGGAGAAGCGCAGCTCCCGACGGGCGAGCAAGGCCCACAACGACCAATCCGCCTCCAACCGGGCGACACTCGCGGAGCGGACGCCCTGCTCCGCGCGCAGACCGACCAGCGTGATCCGGTCGAAACCCGCCACGACGGACTGCACGTCGGCCCGGAGGTGCGGCACCGCGGCCAGCTGCCGGAGGAGAAACCAGCGCTGGACGGCCGGCACCATCGCGACCAGGAACACGGCGCCGAGCAGGCCGAGGACGACGGCGAGGGCGATGAGAGTTGGCCGCACAAACTTCATTGCAAGGGCAGCGGGATAGTGGCGGAGGCGGGACACGGAGGGCCAACACGAAAAAGCCGCACCCCGGGGTGCGGCTGGAGGCAGACTATCCGGCGAAGCCTCACTGCGCCGCGAGCTCGTCCGGCAGGCCGAGGGCCTTGCGGACCCGGGCGACGGCGATGGTGTGGCTGTAGTAGGCCTGAAGCTGGTTGAGGCGGGCGGTCGTGAGCTCGGTCTGCGCGGTGAGGACGTCGAGCTGGGTGGCCGAGCCGGCGCTGAAGCGGGCGTTGGCGAGACGGAGGCTTTCCTCGGCCTGGGCGACGACTTTTTCCGACGCGGCGGCCAGCTCGTTGGCTTCCTGGAGCGAGGAGATGGTGCGGCGGACCTCGACATCGACGGCGAGCTGGGCATCGCCAAGGGCGAGGCGGGCCTGCTCGAGGAGGGAGCGCGCCTGGGCGACACGGCCGGCGGTGGCGCGGCCGTCAAAGATGTCCCAGGTGGACTGGAGGCCGACGGTCCAGCCGTCGCGGGTGCTGCCGCTGGTGGACGAGAGCGGAGCCTTGCGCCAGTCGTAGCTGCCGAAGAGCGAGACGTCCGGGTAATAATTGGCGCGGCGGGCGGTGACGCCCTCCGCGGCGGCGGTCTCGAGCTTGCCGAGGCGGAGGAGGTCGGGGCGTTTTTCGCGGGCGGTGGCGAGCGAGGAGCGGAGGTCGAACTCGGCGGGCTTGAACTCGAGCTGGCCGATGAACTCGGGGAGCTTGGTGACGTTGGGCTCGGTGGCGGTGACGAAGCCGAGGGCCTGGCGGAGGTCCTCGATGGCGTTGCGGAACTCGTTGCGGGCGCGGATGAGGGCGGGCTGGGCGTTGGCGAGCGCGACCTCGGCGCGAAGCACCTCGAAGTTGGAAACGGTGCCGGCCTCGTAGCGGTTCTTCACGTCCTGCAGCTGGCGCTCGAGCAGCTGGACATTCTGCTCCTGCACCTTGATGCGCTCGCGGTTGACGATGACGGTGTAGAACTTGGTGCGCACGTCGAGCAGGGCGTCGTTGATGACGGCCTGGAGCGCGAGGATGGCGGCCTCGCGGGCGGCCTCCTGGCCGCGCACGGAGGCGGAGACGCCTCCGCCGGAATAGAGGACCTGGCGGGCGGTGATGCCGAAGGACCACGTGTAGTCGTAGCCGTTGGTGGAGATCTCGTCGGCGTTGCGCGAGTAGCCGCCGCTGGCGGAGACGTTGGGGATCTGCGAGGATTTCACCTCGAGGACGACGCCCTCCTGCTGGCGGATGCGCTCCTTGGCCTGGCGGATGGCGAAGTTGTTATCGAGGGCGAAGGCGAGGGCGTATTTCAGCGTGAGCCCCTCGGGCACGTCGAAGCTCGGGTCAGGCTGGCCGTCGGGCCGGAAGATCTCCGCGGTTTGCGCGGAGAGCGGAAGGGCGGCGAGGCCGAGGAGCAGACCGGTGGCGGCGATACGGTGGAGTTTCATGGCGGAAAAGTTCATTTGGCGGCGACGGGTTCGACGGCTCCCGGGGCGGGCACGGAGGCGTGCAGACGCTCATGGGAGTGGTCCTTCGCCATCAGGTAGTAGAGCGAGGGGATGATGAACAGCGTGAAGAAGGTGCCGATGGTCATGCCGCAGACGAGGACGAGGCCGATGGAATTACGCGCGGCGGCGCCGGCGCCCTCGACGAAGACGAGCATGATGTGGCCGAAGACGGTGGCGGCGGTCGTCATCAGGATCGGGCGGAGGCGGGTCATGGCGGCCTCGCGCACGGCCTCGAGCTTGGCGCGGCCCTGCTCCTGGAGGACGTTGGCGAACTCGACGATGAGGATGCCGTTCTTGGCGATGAGGCCGATGAGGGTGATGAGGCCGACCTGCGAGTAGATGTTCCAGGAGGTCGTCCAGCCCCAGGTCCAGTGCGGCGTGGTGGGATCGCCCGGGGCGCGCATGGCGGTGAAGAGCAGGGCGCCGAACATCGCCAGCGGGGCCGAGCCGAGCAGGATGATGAGCGGATCGCGGAAGCTGTTGAACTGCGCGGCCAGCACGAGGAAGATGAGCACGAGGGCGAGGCCGAGGGCCGGCAGGAACTTGCTGCCCTCGCGGCGGAGCTGGCGCGACTCACCGGCGTAGTCGATGGTGTAGCCCTGCGGGAGGATCTTGCGGGCCTCATCCTCAAGGGCCTTGAGGGCCTGATCGAGCGGGGCGGCGGGAATGCCTGAGATCTTGACGGCGTTGAGCTGGTTGAAGCGGTTGAGGGAACGCGGCTCGGTGGTGTTGTGGAGCGTGGCGAAGGTCGAGAGCGGCACGAGCCGGCCCTGCGGACCGCTCACGTAGATGTCCTTCAACTGGTCGGGATTGAGGCGGCCGATGCGCTCGATCTGCGGGATGACCTTGTAGCTGCGGCCGTCGATGCTGAAGCGGTTGACGTAGCCGCCGCCGAAGAGGGAGCCGAGGTCGGCGCTGACCTGCTGGAGGCTGAGGCCGAGGGCGGCGACCTTGTCGCGGTCGACGCGGATCTCGGAGCGCGGCTCGTCGATCTTCACGTCGACGAAGGGCGGGAAGGCGAACTTGCCGCTCATGGCGGCGTTGTGCGCGATCTTCTGCGCGAATTCGACAATTTGCCGCGTGTCGGCGGTGGAGGCCACGACGAACTCGACGGGGAAGTTGCCGCCGCCGGGCAGAGCCGAGGGCAGGATCGGGAAGACCTGCACGCCGGGAACCATGTGCAGCGGGAAGAAAAGGTCCTGTTTGATATGGAAGATGTCGCGCTCGCGCTGGTCCCAGGGCTTGGTGACGACACCGCTGAAACCGCCCGTCGGGAAGGTGATCTGGAAGGAGAACTCGGCCTCGGGGATGCTGAAGAACACGTCGTTGACGCGCGCGGCGAACTTCGAGGACTGGTCGATGGTGGAGTTGGAGGGCGTGTTGAGGACGCCGAACACCACGCCCTGGTCCTCGGTCGGGGCCAACTCGGTGGACATCGAGGAGAGGATGAAGAGCGGCAGGATGAGGAGCATGATCAGGCCCCAGGTGGCGTAGATGACGCCGCGGGCGCGCAGGGTGCTGTCGAGGGCCCGGCCATAAAGGGCCTTGAGGCGGTCGAAGGCGTGGTTCACGAAACCGGCGAAACCTTTTTCCTCCTCCTCGGCGCTGTGCAACATGCGCGACGCGAGCATGGGCGAGAGCGTGAGGGCGACGACGCCGGAGATCATGACGGCGCCGGCCAGCGTGATGGCGAACTCGCGGAAGAGCGAGCCGGTGAGTCCGCCCTGGAAGGCGATGGGCGCGTAGACGGCGGCGAGGGTGACCGTCATGGAGATGACGGGGCCGACCAGCTCGCGGGCGCCGACGATGGCGGCCTCCATGGGCGTGCGGCCCTCGCGGAGATGGCGCTCGACGTTCTCGACGACGACGATGGCGTCGTCGACCACGAGACCGACCGAGAGCACGATGGCGAGGAGCGTGAGCAGGTTGATGGTGAAGCCGAAGACCTGCATCAGGAAGATGGCGCCGATCAGGGACACCGGGATGGCCACCACGGGCACGAGGGCGGAACGGAGCGAGCCGAGGAAGAGGAAGATGATGACGACGACGATGAGCAGGGTCTCGCTGAGGGTCTTCACGACCTCCTTGATGGCGCTGTCAATGTATTTGGTGCCGTCGTAGGCGACGTCGCCGGTGAAGCCGACCGGGAAGCGTTGCTTGAGGTTCACCATCTCGGCCTTCACGCGCTTGGCCACGTCGAGGGAGTTGGCGTTCGGCAGCACGTAGATGGCCATGAAGACGGCCTGCTGGCCGGAGAAGCGGATGTCGGCGTCGTAGTCCTCGGCGCCGAGGACGACGTCGGCCACGTCCTCCAGGCGGACGATGACGCCGTTCTCCTCGCGGACGACGAGGCGGCGGAACTCCTCGACGCTCTCGAGGCTGGTGTCGGTGGCGAGGTTGACCTGGATGTAGGAGCCCTTGGTGCGGCCGACGGCGGCGCGGACGTTGTTGGCGGCGAGGGCCTGGCGGACCTGCGCGGCGGAGAGGTTGAGGGCGGCGAGGCGGTCGGGCTTGAGCCAGACGCGCATGGCGAAGGTGCGGGCGCCGAGGATCTCGGCGCGCTGCACACCCTCGAGGGCGGTCAGCGCGGGCTGCACCACGCGCACGAGGTAATCGGTGACCTCGTTGGCCTCGAGCACGGTGGAGCCGAAGGTGAGATACATCGAGGCGATCTGGCTGTCGGCCGGCTCGAGGGTGACGGAGGGCAGCTCGGCCTCGGGCGGGAGGTCGTTGCGCACCTGGTTGACCTTGGCGTTGATCTCGGCGAGGGCCTTGGTGCCGTCGTAATTGAGGCGGAGTCGGGCGGT
>CAZRNE010000051.1:0-12902 GCA_964601365.1 uncultured Opitutaceae bacterium
CCCGGGCTCACTCATGAGGCCGACGGACTCCGCTACACGCTGGAGCACACGTATCTCAAGGTCGGCAAGCAGGCCGAGCTGCGGTTCCGCGTCGAGAGCACCACGGCGGGCGGACGCGTCGGCTTGGAACCCGTCATGGACGCCTACGCCCACCTCGTCACCTTTGATGAAGGGCGAAGCGGCTTTGCCCATCTCCACCCGGCAGAGACCGACTTGGCGAAGATTCCGGACCCGGTGAAGCCGGAGCTGACCTTCAAGGTCACCATCCCCCGCGCAGGCCGCTTCATCGTTTGGGCGCAGGTGCAGGTTGCCGGGCGCGACCGCTTCGCCCCCTTTGCCATCACGGTCAACCCATAGAAGCAGCGCTTCCCGCAGGGCGCTGGTTTTGGCATCGCAAGTTTGTCATCTATTAAATGACAAACTTACTTCGCGATCCTCAGACGAAGCGAGAGTCGCGCAGGCGGGCGCGCACCCAAACAAGAAGCAGGAGGGTGCGCTCGGCGTCCGGGCAGGCGCTGCGTTCGACAAAGAGCTTATGGATGCGCTGCCGCGGCAAGCCGAGGTAGCGCCCAAGGTTGGTCTTGTCGCCACGCCGCCAGAAGCGCTTCACGGCTAGAGCGACCAACTCATTCCACAGCGGTGTCTGCGAGCCAGGTTTCAGCGCGCGATAGCGGGAGCCAGAGGCTGGCCCGCGCCTGCGGGCTTGCCTTTGGGCCGCGTGCCGCTCGGCGAGTTTCTCGAGGAGATCGAGCAACTCCATCCAGCCCCGGATGCGAGGATGCTTGAAGGGGTCCATGGTGATACAGTTTGTCATTTAATAGATGACAAACGTGGGGGCAGGCAAGCGCTGGCAACGAGGGGAGGTTCAGGCGGTTTCGCCGGAAAGTTCGAGCACTTCGCCGGTGCCGGGATCGGCAAAGCGGCCCAGCTCCGAGGCGGGGAAGCTGCCGAAGTGTCCGGGATGGCACCGCAACAGGCCTTCCCGCGCGAGCCGGACCAGACTGCGCTGGTTGAGTTCCGGGTCCTGGCAGAACCAATGCGGTCGGGCCTTGTTGGGCAGCATGAGGCTGCCGCGGAGCACGTCGCCGATCAGGACCTCGCCGCTGGCGAGCACGACAGAGACCGAGCCGGGGGTGTGTCCGGGTGTCAGCAGAACCTTGGCGTTCACACCGTAGGGGGAGAGGTCGAAGTCCGCGTGGAAGGCCAAGTCGGGTTCGAAGGATTCGAAGGGCTCGTCCACAAAGGGCCGGATGAGGCGGCCGAGAAATTCCTGCGGGGCGAGGACGCCATTGCGACCGGCCTTCGCGAGGGGCGCGTCGAAGGCGTGCAGGGCGATCTTCGCGCCGGAACGGCGGCGAAGTTCCGCAGCGCAGCCGGCGTGGTCACTGTGCCCGTGGGTGAGGAGAATGAGCGCGAGATCCTTCGGCGCCACTCCCGCGGTCTTCAGCCCGGCAAGCAACCGGGGAAGGTCGCCGGGCGCGCCCGTGTCGACGAGGACGGGCCGCTCGCCGAGGAGCAGATAGGCGTTGGAAATGGCGCCGCGGAGGCGGACAAACATTGCTAGAACTTCAGGTGTTTGACCGTCAGACCCTGGTTGATGAGCTGCTTCAGCGAGTCGATGCCGATGCGGATGTGCGTGGCCACATGCTGCTCGTCCACCTTCCGGTCGCTCTCGGCGGTCTTGACGCCTTCGGGCGTCATGGGCTGGTCCGAGACGAGCAGGAGGACGCCGGTGGGCGTGCCGTTGGCGAAACCCGTGATGAAGATCGTGGCCGTCTCCATGTCGATGGCCATGGCGCGGATTTTCTTCAGGTATTTCTTGAATTCGGCGTCGTGCTCCCAGACGCGGCGGTTGGTCGTGTAGACGGTGCCGGTCCAGTAATCCTTGTGGTGGTCGCGGATGGTGGTGGAGATGGCCTTCTGCAGCGCGAAGGAGGGCAGGGCGGGGACCTCGGGCGGATAGTAGTCGTTGCTCGTGCCCTCGCCGCGCACGGCCGCGATGGGCAGGATGAGGCTGCCGATCTTCGCGCGGTGCTTGAGGCCGCCGCACTTGCCGAGGAAGAGCACGGCCTTGGGGTTGATGGCCGTGAGCAGATCCATGATCGTGGCGGCGCTGGCGCTGCCCATGCCGAAATTGATGATGGTGATGCCGTCGGCCGTGGCGCTCTTCATGGGCTTGCCCTTGCCCCGCACGGGCACGCGGTGCCACTGTGCGAACAACTCGACGTAGCGGTCGAAATTGGTGAGCAGGATGTAGCGCCCGAATTCCTTCAGCGGCACGCCGGTGTAGCGCGGCAGCCAGTTCTCGACGATCTGTTTCTTGGTTTCCATCACAGGTTGTTTTGCCCGCAAAAAAATAACCCCGCCACGGCGCGTGGCGAGGTTAATGTGCGCGGTGGTCACCGCGCCGGTCAGGGCGTGCCGGGCTTGACCGGCTCGGTGGCCGGTGGCGCGCCGAGGTCGGCGGCCCGGATGGTGTGCTCGAAGCGCTTGGCGCCCTGCTTGTCGATGCAGGTGACGACCAGGCTGCGGTCGGTGCGCGGACCACGGACCTCGATCTGGACGAAGTTCTGGTCGCCGACGAGGGTGCCTTTCACGAGGAGCGGGTCGCGGGCCTTGTTGCTCTTCTCGACATCCCACGAGCCGCTGGTCAGCGGGGAGGAGGTAATCTCGTAGATCCAGGGGCCGGTGGGTGAGAGCTGGCGCCGGTAGATGGCACTGTGGTGCACGTCGCCGGTGAGGAAGACCACGCCGGTGATGTTGTGGTCACGGATGAAGTCGAGGAGCTCGGCCCGCTCGTGCTCATAGCGCTGGTGGCTGGAACCGCCGGTCTGCGTCTGGAGCATCTGGGTGCCGTTGCCGATGAACTTGAAGGGGAAATGCCCCAGGTCGTGCGCCTGCAGGAGGGACTGCTTGAGCCACTCAAGCTGCCGGCGGCTCCACTGCGTCTTCTCCGGGTGGCGCGCCTGGTCGAGCTGCACGTCGTCGCGGTAGTAATAATTGTCGAGCAGGATGAAGGCGGCGTCGCCCCAATACCACTTGGTGTAGACGCCGGGATGGTCCCGGTCGCCGTAGGACGGATTGCCCCAGTAGGAGCGGAAGATCTTCAGCGTTTCGTCCTTTAGCTCGTAAGACCAATTGGAGTCATTGGGGCCGTAGTCGTGGTCGTCCCACGTGGCATAGTGGTGCATGACCGCGAAGAGCTTCTGCATCTCGGGCGTGGCGCGGTCGTGCTGGGCGCGATACCACAGGCCGCTGGGTGAGGAGTAGTCGGGCTCGCGGTAATACCAGTTGTCGCCCAGCCAGACCATGAAGTTGGCGCCGGTCTCGGCGGCATGCGTGAAGGTCGCGAGGGTTTTGCCATAGCCTTCGCCGGGGCGGTCGTAGGCGGGTTCATTGATGAACGCGCAGGAGCCGACGAGGAACTTGAAGTCGGGCGGATCCGCGCGCCATTCCCACAGCGCGAGGGTCGTGAACCTGAGCGGGTAGGGGAAGCTGAGTTTCTGCCCGTCGATGCTCAGGCTGTATTCGTAGGTGGCGCCGGGAATCAGCAGGCCGGGCGTGAACTGGCAGATCTGCCCGCCGGCGGGCGTACGGTTGAGACGCTCCTTGGTGAGCTTGATGGCAGCCTCCGGTTTGCCGGCGGGCCAATAGGCCAGTTCAACGGACTTGGCGTCCTTCACCTCGAGCCACACGAGCACCTCGCGGTGGGTGTTGTAGCCGAGCATGGGGCCGGAGACGAGGGAACCGGCGGCGTTCGCGATGGCGGCCAGAGTCAACAGGACGGCCGCGGTGGCAAGGTGGCGAAGCTTCATGTCCTGACCAAAACAGTCCCGTGGGTGAAGGCAACCCGCGGTTGCGGGGATGGCCGCATTTTCACGCGCGCAGCAAGCCGGTCAGATAGGGGATGAGCTGTTTTTTGCGCGAGACGACGCCGGGCAGGTCGAAGATCTCGTCGCGCTGGACCTGCGGGTAGGAAATGCGGCCGAGGAGCGCAGGATCGCCTTTCACGAGCAGGAGGGAATTCTGCGTATTGATGTCGGTGACGAGCAGGCAGGCGAAATTGAGCCGTTCGGCGGCGCGCAGGTCGGCCAAAGCGTGGGCCAGGGCCTTGGCGTGCGCCCAGAAGTTGTCGAACCCCAGCTCCTCGACCTGCGAGACGGCGAAGCGGACCTTGCCCTCCTCATAGAGCTTGAAATCCGAGCGCACGACGCGGTCGGCGGGACTGGAAAGTATGACCGATCCGGAGGAGAAGATGAGCTGGGCCAGATCGGCCGATCTGATGTCAGCGTGGCCTTCGAGCCAGGCCAGCACCTCTCCGTCCTTGGCGGTGGACGTCGGGCTCTTGAGCAGGAGCGTGTCGGAGATGAGGCCGGACATCATCAAGCCCGCCAGCGGGGCGGCGGGTTTCAGGCCGGTGCGGCGGTAGAGGTCCGCCACGATGGTGCAGGTCGAACCGACGGGTTCGTTGAGGAACAGGATGGGCTGGGGCGTGACGATGGGGGCGAGGCGATGGTGGTCGATGATCTCCGCGATCGTGACCTCGTCGGCGCCGGGCACCGCCTGGCTGAGCTCGTTGTGGTCGACGAGCACCAGCCGCGTGGGCACGGGCTTGAGCAGGTCGCTCTTGGTGAGGATGCCCTGGAGCGCGCCGTCCTCCCCCGCGACCAGGAGCGCGTGCGGGGAAGACCCGCCGTAACGCTGGCGGATCTCCGCGGCGCGCGTGTCGGGATTGACGAGGGTGAACTGCCTTTCGATCACGCTTTCCAGCGTCGCCGCCGTGCGCACGACCCAGGCGGTGGTGGCGGTGTCGTAAGGGCTGACCAGCAGACCGACCCCGGCCTTGCGCGCCGCCTGCGCGATGGCGTCGTCGACCGGCCGGTTGCCGGAGATGACAATGAGCCTGACGCCGAGCTCGATGGATCGCTGCTGGATCTCGCGCCGGTCGCCGACAATGATGATGGACTGTGCGGCGGGGATGCCCTCGGCCTGGGAAAGCTGCCAGAAGGAGTCGTCGGCCATGGCGCCGATGCGCACGAAAAGCTCCTCGGTTCGGTCGGCCTGGGAGAGGTGCAGCACCCGCGCCTTGAGGGCGCGGGCGATGCGGGCGACACTGGTGCGGACCTGGCGCATCGCACGCGGGGCGGCGACGCGCGGCACGAAATGGTGGCCGAGCCCGCCGATCGAGACGGTGCCGACGGCCCGGCGGCGGGCGTCCATGACCGGCAGGACGCTCACGCCGTGGCGGTCGATCAGCTCGAGCGCCTCGGCGCAGGTGGCATCCTCGTCAACCGCGACGAGGTTGGTGGCCATGAGATCACGCACGCGCGGATAGACGTCGGTGAGCAGGACCGGCAGCGGCTGGCCGAAGCGCGCCAGCACGGCATCGATGCGGGCATTGGAATTGCCGCAGCGGGCGGCGATGTAGCCGCGTTGGCCGGTCGCCTCCTTGAAGGCGGCGTAGGCGAGGGCGGAGCAGATCGAATCCGTGTCCGGATTGCGGTGTCCGATGACGTAGGTGCTGGCGGTGTTCAGCGGCGGGTGCGTGCTCATGCGCAAGGGGCAGGTTGCATCCCGTGCGGGCCGGGGGAAGAAATAAAAGGGGCCCGGCTCTTCAGCCGGGCCCCCAGGTATCCCGAAAGCAATGGCGGGATGGAAAACCGGACCTACGGGGCGCGCTCGGCGGGGACGCCGGCGAGGGAGCCGGTGCCGGCCGGGGGCGTCGCGTAGACCCGGGGCGGGTTGGTGGCGTTGTAGGGCAGGGCCTGGAGGATGGCGCTGCCCTTGCGGCCGTTGTTCAGGGTGAGCTGTTTGTCAGCCTCCGTGAGGTTGGGGTAGAACTGGACGTTGCCGCCCAGAAAGCCGATGTGGCCGCCGCTGTCACGATAGACCCCGCTCTCGGCGCTCCATGTGCCGTTGGCGAGCAGGCCGCGGGTGAAAGCGACCGGCGTGGTGGCGGGGTCCGTCATGCGCAGGCCGCCGACGAATTCCCAGCTGAGGACGCGGTTCGTGACAAAGCCCGGGTCGAGCTGGCTGCGGTTCGCCGGATTGACGATGGCGGTGGGGTAGGTGCCGTCGAACGCGGGGTCGTTCTTGGCGAAGTAGAAGGTCGGATCGGTGAGCAGGCCGCGCTGGGCGAGGATGCCGGCCCAGAGAAACGGCCCGGTGCCGCCCGTGACGGGGGCGGGACTCTGCGCGAGGATGGCCTGCGGATCGGGCAGGCGGTCGTTGTTTTCGGCGGCGTAGAGCTGCGCGGCCTTGATGATCTCGCGCAGGTTGGTGGCATCCACGGTGCGCTGGGCGGATTCGCGGATCTTGCCGACCGTCGGGAAGAGCAGCGCCATCAGGATGCCGATGATGGCTATGACCGTAAGCAACTCGACAAGAGTGAACCCGGCGGCGGTCGGTCGGACGGCTCGGTGCATACGATAGGTCGCCGGCAGTCGAGCGACGGGGCCGGACCGAGACAAGACCAATTCTCGGCGCCGGCGACCGTGTGCGCGCTTGCCAGGCGGGTCCTGCCGGGCAGAGTGGCGGGCGGCAGAGGACAGGCGCGGCGTTTGCATTTCCCGTCCGCACCGGTATTCTGCGCCACAAGAACCACATGGCCAATCCGCTCAAATGCTCGCTCTGCACGAAGCCCGCGACCGTGCACCTCACGCAAATCGTGAACAACAAGATCCACAAGGTGGACCTGTGCGAGGCCTGCGCGCAGGCCAAGGGCGTGACCGACCCCAGCGGCTTCTCGCTGGCCGACCTGCTGGTCAATGCCGCGCTCACCCCGGAGTCTGCCGCCCCCGCGCTGCGGTGCGAGGCCTGCGGCTTCACGCAGGTGGAGTTCAAGAAGACCGGGCGTTTCGGCTGCCCGGCCTGCTACCAGTATTTCGAGCCGGCCCTGTCCGGCCTGCTCGAAGGCATGCACAAGGGCACCCGGCACGTCGGCAAGGCCCCCCAACGGGCGCTGGAACGCAAATCACTTTACGACCGCCTCACCAAGCTCGAGCACGAACTCGACCAAGCGGTGAAGTCCGAGCGCTACGAGGACGCCGCCCGCTGCCGCGACGAGCTGCGGCAGGTCCGGCAGGCGGTCGAACGCAAGCGGGAAGCCTGAGATGAAGATCAACGACCTTCTCTCCGCTCCCGCCGAATCGAGCGATTCCAGCGCCGCCAAAAGCGCCGTCGTGCTCACCACCCGGATCCGGCTCGCGCGCAACCTCGCCCGCCACCCCTTCCCCGGCTGGGCCAAGGATGGGCAGCGCCGCGAGGTCCTGGGCGTCTGCCTGCAGGCGGTGGCGTCGCTCTCCCAGATGAAGCGCGGTCTGGCGATCCAGGTCGAGGACTTGTCCGATCTGGAGAAGCAGATTCTCGTCGAGCGCCACCTCATCAGCCGCGAGCTCAGCCACAGCAAGCACGGTTCCGGCGTCGTCATCAGCCGCGACCAGTCCCACGTGGTCATGATCAACGAGGAGGACCACCTCCGCATCCAGGTCGTGCGCGCCGGATTCCAGTTCAAGAAGGCGTGGTCCGCCATCAACGCCCTCGATACCGACCTCGAGGAGCATCTCGACTACGCCTTTTCGCCCCAGCTCGGCTACCTGACCGCCTGCCCGACCAACCTCGGCACCGGCATCCGCGCCTCGGCCATGATGCACCTGCCGGCCCTCGTCATCTCCAACCAGATGGAAAAAGTCGTGCGCGCCGTGAACCAGCTCGGCATGGCCGTGCGCGGCCTCTTCGGCGAGGGCTCGGATGCGAGCGGCAGCATCTTCCAGATATCCAACCAGACCACGCTGGGCGAGACGGAGGAGGACATCATCAAGCACCTCCACGGCGTGCTCACCACCATCGTCGAGCAGGAGCTGAACGCCCGGGAAAAGATCCGCGAAGCCGATCCGCACAAGCTGCACGACAAGATCGGCCGCGCCTACGGCATCCTCCAGCAGGGGCACGTGCTCAGCTCCGGCGAGGCCATGAACCTGCTCTCGCTCATCCGGCTCGGCATCGACCTCGGGGCCTTCGCCGACACCGACCGCGCCGTCGTGGACCGGCTGCTCATCGAATGCCAGCCCGGCCACATCCAGTATGCCGCCCAGGGCCAGACCGAGCCCGCCAAGCGCGACTGGCTGCGCGCCGCCCGCCTGCGATCTGAATTTGCCAAAGTGCGCCCGCCTGACTTCACTGCCGCCCAGTCCTAACCGATCCCAACCGCCGATGGAACCGATGAACAACTTCACGCCCCGCGCCCAGCAGGTGCTGGCGCTGGCCCGCAAGGAAGCCGACCGCTTCCACCACAACTACGTCGGCACCGAGCACATCCTGCTCGGCCTCATCAAGCTCGGGCAGGGCGTCGCGGTCAGCGTGCTCCAGAAGATGGGCCTCGAGCTCGAAGGCGTGCGCGCCGAGGTCGAGAAACAGGTCGGCTTGGGGCAGGAGAGCAAGACCCCCGCCGGCAGCATCCCCTACACGCCGCGCGTGAAGAAGGTCCTCGCGCTCGCCGGCAAGGAGGCGAAGGCGCTCAACCACAGCTACGTCGGCACCGAGCACATCCTGCTCGGCCTCCTGCGCGAGGGCGAGGGCGTCGCCGCGCGCGTGCTCAAGACCCTCGACATCGACATCGAGCGCACACGCCAGGAGATCCTCAAGGAACTCGATCCGCAGTTTTCCTCCGGCGGAGGCGAAGGCGGCCAGGGCGGCGCCTCCGGCGGCGGCGGTGGCGGCGAGGAGGTCACGCCCCGCGGCGGCGACGAGCGCAAGGAGGTCAAGACCCCGGCCTTGAAGGCCTTTGGCCGCGACCTCACCGAACTGGCCCGCAAGGGCGAGATGGATCCCGTCGTCGGCCGCACCAACGAGATCCGCCGCGTCATCCAGATCCTTTGCCGGCGCACCAAGAACAACCCCGTCCTCGTCGGCGAGGCCGGCGTGGGCAAGACCGCCATCGTCGAGGGCCTCGCGCAGGAGATCGCCAAGGGCAACGTCCCCGAGATCCTCGCCGACAAGAAGGTCATCACGCTCGACCTCGCGCTCATGGTTGCGGGCACGAAATACCGCGGCCAGTTCGAGGAACGCATCAAGGCCGTGATGGACGAGATCAAGCGCTCGAAGAACGTCATCATCTTCATCGACGAGATGCACACCATCGTCGGCGCCGGCGCCGCCGAGGGCGCGATGGACGCCTCCAACATCTTCAAGCCCGCCCTCAGCCGCGGCGAGCTGCAGTGCATCGGCGCGACCACGCTCAACGAATACCGCAAATACATCGAGAAGGACAGCGCGCTGGACCGCCGCTTCCAGAGCGTCAAGGTCGAGCCGCCTTCCGTCGAGGACACCGTCACCATCCTCAAGGGCATCCGCGGCAAGTATGAGGACCACCACAAGGCCGTCTTCACCGACAAGGCCCTGGAGGCCGCCGCCAAGCTTTCCGACCGTTACATCACCGGACGTTTCCTGCCCGACAAGGCGATCGATGTCATGGACGAGGCCGGCTCGCGCGCCCGCATCACCTCGCTCAACCGCCCGCCCGAGATCGAGGCCATGACCAAGGACATCGAGGCCGTCTGCGCCAAGAAGGAGCAGGCCATCGCCGCCCAGCACTTCGAGGAGGCCGCCAAGCACCGCGACTCCGAGAAGCAACTCCGGGCGAAACAGGACGAACTGGTCGAGTCGTGGAAGAAGAACCGCGACGTCAACCGGGCCACGATCGACGAGGAACTGATGGCGCAGGTCGTGGCCGACTGGACCGGCATCCCCCTCAGCCGCCTCGAACGCAAGGAAAGCGAAAAGCTCCTCGGGCTCGAGGCCGAGCTGCAGAAGACCATCATCGGCCAGGACGCCGCCACCGTCGCCATCGCCAAGGCCCTCCGCCGCAGCCGCGCCGACCTCAAGGACCCGCGCCGCCCCATCGGCTCGTTCATGTTCCTCGGCCCCACGGGCGTCGGCAAGACCGAGCTGGCCAAGCAGCTCGCGGCCCAGATCTTCGGCTCCCAGGACGCGCTCATCCAGATCGACATGTCCGAATACATGGAGAAATTCTCCGTGTCGCGGCTCATCGGCTCGCCCCCGGGCTACATCGGCTACGAGGAGGGCGGCCAGCTCACCGAGGCCGTCCGCCGCCGGCCGTATGCCGTCATCCTCTTCGACGAGATCGAGAAGGCCCACCCCGACGTCGTCCAGCTCATGCTGCAGATCCTCGAGGACGGCCGCCTGACCGACTCGCTCGGCCGCACCGTGGATTTCCGCAACACCATCATCCTGATGACGACCAACGTCGGCGCGCAGCTCATCCAGCGGCAGACGACCATGGGTTTCGCCGCCGCCACCGCGACGGACTTCCACGACCTGGACAAACTGAAGGAGAAGGTGCTCGACGAGGCCAAGCGCATCTTCAAGCCCGAGTTCCTCAACCGGCTCAACGACCTCGTCGTCTTCCGCCCGCTCAACCGCGAGGATCTCACCAAGATCGTCGACATCGAGGTGGGCAAGGTCGTCAAGCGCCTCGCCGCCCGGAAGGTCAACCTCGAGTTCTCGCCGGAATCCAAAGCCCTTCTCATCGAGAAAGGCTACGATGAGAAATACGGCGCCCGCCCGCTGCGCCGCGCCGTCGAGAACTACCTTGAGGACCCGCTGGCCGAGGCGATGCTCCGCGGCGACGTCAAGGAGGGCGGCGACGCCATCCTCGTCGTCCGCAACGGCGACAAGCTCGAGTTCAAGCAGCAGTCGCCCGCGGCCGGCTCCGGCGTGTCATCGTAGGAACGGCTGTTGGCTATTCCTGTAGGAGCGGCTTTATGCCGCAATTCATGCCATTGGTCGCGGGATAAACCCGCTCCTACATTCAGAGAAGCGAGCGGGAACATTCTCACTCGCCCGCCCTCCAACCCTGCTTCGCACCGGATGCCCGCAACCTTTTCGCGCTTGTGGGCGTCTCCCGTCGCGATTCACTCACCGCTTTACCACCATGCTTGATGTCCTGAAGGGCGCCGGATTGCTCATCTACCCGCTGGCGCTGTGCTCCATCGCCGCCGTCTTCATCATCTGCGAGCGGCTCTACGCCCTCCGCCAGGCCGCCGTGCTGCCCGACGACCTCGTCGACGCCATCGTCGCCGGCAAACCCGCCACGGCGGGCAAGCACTCCGTGCTGGCCCGCGTGCTGGCCTTCGCCGACGAGCACAAGGACGACCCCGAGGCCGTCAAGGCCTTCGCCCGCCTCGAGATCAATCGCATGGAGCGCGGCATCCCGTATCTCGATGTCATCTACGCCGCCGCCCCGCTCATCGGCCTCACCGGCACGGTCACGGGCCTGCTCCAGGTCTTCTCGCAGATCTCGCCCGACACGGGCCTGCCGGATCCCGTCGCCTTCACCAAGGGCGTCGCGCTCGCGCTCTCCGCCACCGTCATCGGCCTGTGCATCGCCATTCCCTCGCTGGTCGGCGGCGGCTACCTGCAGCGCAAGGTCGAGAACTACGCCGCACGCATCGACCTGCTCCTCGAGCGCGTGCTCAGCCGCAACGGCAAGGAATCCGGAAAAGTCTGAACCTCGA
The DNA here is from genome assembly GCA_964601365.1 of uncultured Opitutaceae bacterium. Lineage (GTDB taxonomy): Bacteria > Verrucomicrobiota > Verrucomicrobiia > Opitutales > Opitutaceae > Didemnitutus. The sequence continues at coordinate 11,535 of CAZRNE010000051.1, forward strand.
ATTCACACGAATGAACACGAATGAATCGGCCGGCCGGCCTGCGCTGAGCAACCTCGTTCAACTCCAGAGTATTCGTGTCCATTCGTGTCCATTCGTGGTTTGCGCCCACCTTGAGCCATGAGCCGCGGACTCTACACGCGCCCCCGGAAACGGCCCGAGATGAACCTCGTGCCGCTCATCGACGTGCTCGTGATGCTGATCTTCTTCGCCTTCGTCACGATGCAGTTCCGCTCCGTGGCCAACCTCAACCTCACGCTCCCCAAGGTTGAGACCGCCGGCAAGTCCGAGGCCAAGGACGCCATCACCATCAGCATCGACAAGGACGGCAACATGGCCTTCAACGGCAAGCCGGCCCGGCTCGAAGACCTTGAACGCCTCGTCCCGCAGGTCGCCGGCGTGAGCAAGGACATCACCGTGCTGCTCCGAGCCGACGAGAATTCACCGCTCAAGAATCTCACGGCCGTATGGGATCTCTGCCGCAAGCACGGCCTCAACAAGATCCGCCTGCAGTCGCGGTGAGCATAGGTTGAACATCAATATTCGCAGCCTGATCCCATTGGCCGCTTCGCCGGTGAAGTATCTGAAGCTATGACCCATAAGCTCGGCCCGCCAAAGAGCGTTCGGGAGGGAGCTGAGACATTCTACAATCCGAAAACTCAACGGTCATACAACGTGCATACGGATCCGGCCCATGGCCCACCTCACGTCGATATACGACGTCGCGGTGGATTCCCTGAAAGAAAATATTATCTCAAGGAGGACTAACAATGAGCACATGGATCACCGTCAATGGCGCGAGAATAGAAAAGGAATATTTTGAAGCTAACCTCCAAGAGGCCAAGGGCTATAATTGGAATAAGATCGATCACGCAAAATTCTCTCAACATGCACACTGCATGATTTGTGGTGTCACAATCGATCCTAAGACTCCGCTGGCATCTCTCAGTTTCAAATCAAAGGGAGGCTACATCTGCTGCTATTGCTACGATCACTTCCTTGCGAAAGGAACAAAGACACCAAGCTTGTAGCTTGATGTCCACTCACGCCACCCAGACATCCCTGCGCCTCCGCCTCGCGTTTCTCGCGCCTGTCCTGTTGGGCCTGCTCTTCGCCGGTTGCGCGCATCAGCCCCGGCCTGGTAACACATCATGGCGGCTCTTCAGACGCGATTCTTGACGAGTCATCATGGGGTGTGATGCTCGGTGCATCGCGACTGCACAACAGGCTCCACCCAGCAAAGGCTTCGTCTACGTGGCCACGGGCGAAGGCTACGTGCGCGAGGCGCGCATTTCGGCGGCTTCGCTGCGGACGCACCATCCCTCGGCAATCATCTGCCTGATCACCGACGATGCCCAATGCACAGCCGCG
>CAZRNE010000052.1:0-11496 GCA_964601365.1 uncultured Opitutaceae bacterium
GTCGCTCTCGCCTGCGTCTGCCTCTGGCTCTTGTGATTTTGAAGACGTGCCCTAGAGCAGCTGGTGAAAGAACCGAAAAGGGCGTCATAGCCATCGCCGGAGGGATCAAAGGGGTTAGCATGCGGATGCTGATATCCAGACAAAGACGATGACTTAGTTGAGCTCGCTGAGATCGCGGTGTGAAGCCGGTCCCGCACTCAACCCCGCTCAGCGCCGGCGGCTGGGCTCCTCGTCGTAGAGCTCGACGTCCTGCAGGGCGATGAAGGCGCCGCCGTGCTGGAAGGTGACCTCGCGCATCAGGTTGGCGAACTTCACGCCCGTGTTGCTCATGTCGAAGCCGAGCTTGATCGCCGTGGGGAAGCCGACGGCGTTGATGACGACGCGGCGCTTGCCGGCCTCGTCGGGCGGGTTCAGCTCGTCGAGCCGGCGCAGCACGGTGTCGGCGGTGCCGGTGAACTCGTCGCCGAGGATGAAGATCATCATCTTCATGTCCGGCTTCTCCGGGTCGTTGAGGCGGCGCAGGGCGCGCATGATGCCGGGCACGGGGTTGGAGTTGCTGTGGATGCTGTAGCGCCGCAGCGACTCCTTGATGTTGTTGCGCACCTCCGGGCTGTCGGGCAGCCACTGGTCCTCGGCCTCGCCGCGGAAGATGTAGCGCCCGTCGGCGTCGAGGAACTGCACGCCCTCCACCTTCGGGTAGGAGTCGAGCACCTCGTCGAACTTCTTCATCACCATCTCCCAGATGCGCTCGGTGGCGGGGTCGCGCATCGAGCCCGAGCTGTCGATGACGAAGGCGACATGCGTGGCGTCGGCCGGCAGGCCGAGCGGCGTGGGCTCGACGGGCAGCTCGATCTCCTTCTTCTGCTGGCGCGCGGCGATGTCGCGCTTCAGCTCGTCGATCTCGACCACGAGGTTCTTCCGGCCGGCCTCCTGCAGCCGGATCTGCGCCTCCATCTGCGCGAGCAGGGCCTTGAGGGTGTCCTGCTGCTGCACCTGCTTCGTCATCTCGGTGGCGCGCACCTGCTGGGCGTTCAGCTCCTCGCGCCGGCTCTTGAACTGGGCCAGCGTGATGAGCTGCGACTGGAGCAGGCGCTGGAGCTTCTCGCGCAGTTCCTGCATGGCCGTGGTCTGCGAGCCCATGGTGATGACGAAGAGCAGGATGATCGCGCCGAAACCGCAGCAGATGCAGTCGAGGAACGACAGGCTGAAGACCTGGATCTGGCGGCGGCGGATCATGATTCGGGCCAGGAACGGGCGGGACTGACCAGCGCCCCGCGGGTGCTGCCGGCCATCTCCCAATACAGCGCGGGCGCGCCGGGGTCGCCGGTCATCGGGTAGAGGATGGTGCTGACGGGGATGCGCGTGGGCAGCTGCCGCTGCGCATAGCGGAAGTAGCGGATGCGCGCCTCGTCGTCGGCGTCGCCGGGGTTGGGCGAGGTGTCGCTGTCGGTGGGCAGGCCATCGGTCAGGAGCACGATGGCGTCGGGCAGCTGGGGCAGGAAGCGCACGGTGCTGAACGCGCGCTCTAGGTTGGCCGAGCCCTGCGGCACCACCTGGCGCAGGCGCGCGAGGGCATCGCGCACGGCGGTGACGTCGTCGCGCCGGATCCAGTCGCCGCCGGGCACGAGCGGCTTCGTCTCCTCGTTGAAGACGAGGATCTGGAACGACTGCTCCGGGGCGAGCTGCGAGATCATCCATTCGATGGAGCGGACGACGCGCACCCACTTGGGCGCCTCGCGCTTCTTGAAGTCGGGCTCCTGCAGGCGGCTGAGGGCGTCCTCGATGGATTCGCCGAGCATGCTGCCGGAGGCGCGCAGGATGAAAAGCACGCGCTCGCCCTCCAGCTTGACGCCGGTGAGGTATTGGCGGCGGTCGATGTCGGGGATGGGCACGGGTTGCTCGTCCTCCTTGGGCAGCGTCTTCTGGAGGTCGAGGAGTTGCTCCAGTTCCTTCTGCATCTGCGCCATGCGCTCCAGCATGAGCGCGAGCTGGTCCTTCTGCTCGGTGACCTTCCTCTCGTCGGCCGCGTTCTGCGCGATGATGGCCTGCAGCTGCGCCTCGGTGACGGTGGAGCGGGAAGCGCGGTCGAGCTCGGCCTGCTCCTGCGTGATCTGCACCTCCAGCTGGCGGACGCGGAGGCGCAGCTCCTCCAGCGTCTGCTGGCTGAAGTCCACCTTCTGGCCGGTGGTGAGGATGAAGATGAGCAGCACCGCGCCGAAGCCGCAGCAGATGCAGTCCATGAAGGACAGGCTGAAGATCTCGGTCTCGCGGCGCTTTCGGCGGAGCTGCATGGCGCGGGTCGGCCGGCGGGATCAGTCGCGGCAGCTGGCGAAAAGCACCTCCACCTCGGCGTCGCCGCAGCGGAGCACGAGGCGGTCGCCGGCCTGCACGGCGGTGCGGCCGACGGAGTCGCCGCCGGCGTTCTCGTGCCACCAGACCTGGCTGCCCTCGCGGGTCAGGCGCACCTGGCACTGGTCGCCGGCGCTGTTGAAGCTCTCCGGCAGGGCGAGGTCGGGCCGGGCATGCGAAAGGCCGATGACAAAGACCGGCCGGCCGTCGAGCGCGCGGCCGATGCCGTCGGTGATGACATGGGTGGGCGGACGCGGCGTGGCGGCGCGGCCCTTGAGCATGCGGATTTCCCAAGGGGCGCGGCGCATGGTCTGGGTGAGGTCCACCGGCACGGTGGTGAGCACGGGGGCGTCGGCGAGATCGGCCAGCGGGGGATGGTCGGCGGCGATGCGGGCCGCGCCGAGGGCGGCGGCGCCGGCGGGCAGGAGGATGAGGCGGTTGAAGCCGGCGGAGCGGAAGCGGGTGCGGATGCCGGGCACGAGGCCGGTGCGCGCGGTCAGGGCCACGGTGCACGGCTCCGTGAGCAGGGCGTTGTTCTGCAGGATGGTCTGCACGCCCTGCACGAGGATCTGCGCATGCGCGGCGGAATCGGCGATCAGCTGGTCGCGCGTGGCCGTCATCTGGTAGCTGTGCGAGGCGGTGTTGATCTGGAAGTGGTGCTCGGCCGCGCGGGCGAGGAGGCAGTCCTTGGTCTGGCGGTAGAAGAGCTGCTCGAGCCGGCCGTCCTCCAGGATGTCGAAGGTCGTGTGCCGGAGGAAACGGTTGCCCATCGCGGTGGTGAGGTGGCGGAGCAGCTCGGCGTGGCCGGCTTGCGGCAGGAGCAGGAAGTCCTTGCGGGCAAGCCGGGGGCCGGGCCGGAGCAGGGTCAGCTCCGCACCGTGCAGGTGCATGTCGACGACCACGACCGGCAGGGCGGGATCGAAGTAGGCGACATGGGGATCGCAGAGCGCGGCGCAGGCCTGGTCCACGAGCGCGACGAGGGGGAGCTTGAGCTCGCCCGCCATGCCGAGCAGGAGGCCGATCTTCTCGTCCTCGGTGGCGGCGTCCTTGAGGAAGGCGCCGGGCACGGCGAGCACGGCGCGGTCGGGCGTCCCGGGGCCGGCGCGCTGCAGGAAGTCGCGCAGGAAGAAAAAGCCGAGCTGCGAGAACGTGGGCGCCTTGCCGCCGACACTGAGCGTGGAGGCCTCGCGCGAAAGGCGGCCCCAGAACGCGTGGTTGACCTGCCGCGGCCGGACATACCACTGGTCCTCGGCCTCGCGGCCGAAGGCGTATTTCTGCCCGTCGTGCGAGACGAGCGCGGGCCATTCGAGCAGGCCGTGGGGGCCGGCGCGCAGCTGGCCGTTGTCCGAGTGCGCGGCCTGGAAGCCGGCGTCCGATAGTTCGAGGCCGAGGTGGCTCATGGCGGGATCAGGCGCGGGCGGGCTCGTTGGCCGGCACCTTCATGATGTCGATGAGCTTGGCGCGGCAGTAGGTCTGCAACTCGAGCACGAGGGCCTCCTGCCGCTGCTGCAGCATGTGGAGCATCAGCATCAGCACCATGCTCAGGATGAGGGCCACGAGGGTGGAGTTGAAGGCGAGGCCGAGGGAGGCGGTGACACCGGAGAGGTCGCCCTTGATGGCCTGGTCGGCCTGCGCGAGGGCGTCGCCGATGCCGCGCACGGTGCCGATGAAGCCGACGGCCGGGATGGCCCAGGCGACGTAGCGGATCATGGAGAGGTTGGAGTCGATCTCGTCGGCCACCATCTCGGAGCGCTCCTTGATGGCGCTGGCGGCGTCCTGCACGGAATGCGTGGCGTGAAAACGGTGCAGCGCGGCGAGCAGGAAGTCGGGCAGGATGCGGTCGCGCCAGTCGGGCGAGGACTCGACGGCGTTCTTCAGCTCCTTGTAGCGGTCGAGGGCGTCCTCCGGGATGATGCGCTCGCCGGGGCGGGCGCCGATGAAATCATGGTTGAGCAGGGCGCGCTCGCGGCCGACCTGCCGGAGCTTGTAGCCGAGGACGATGGTGGCCCAGACCCAGAAGATCACCTCCACCTCCTGCTCGGGATCCTTGAGGATGACGGCGATGGAGCGCTCGGGGGACTTGCCCGTCTCGGTGCTCTGCACGGCCTTGAGGCGGCTGGTGATCTCGAAGTCCCGCGCGGCCGGGCGCACGATCGTCTGGTAAAACGTATGGACGACGATGACGGAGAAGACGAACCCGAGGACGGGCACCAGGAAGTCGGGGGATAGCATTCCCTTGCTGCGCGATGACATGGGCGGTGGATGTGGTGGGTGGGGTTGGCCGGCGGACGGGTGGCGAGGCTAGGACCGGACCGGCCGGACAAAAGCACAAATCTGTGTTGTGAAAGGAAACAAGGTGGGTAGCCTGCTGTCCGTTAACGGGAAGCCGACTCTCAATGACCCGCGATACCGCCCTCCGTTCCCTCTCCCATCGTTTAATCGCCGGCGCTCTCGCCGTGGCCCTGGTCGCAATGACCGGCTGCGCGGTGAAGCCCTCCAAGACCGTCACCGGCGCCGGCACGGGTGCCGCGGCCGGCGCCGTCGTCGGCGGCCTCGCCAGCGGCGGCAACACGGGTGTCTCCTCCGGCCAGGGCATGCTGGCCGGCGCGGCCGCAGGCGCCCTCATCGGCGGTGTCATCGGCGGCATCCAGGAGATGAAGGAACGCAAGGAACAGGACCGCCTCGCCCAGGAACGCGCCTACCAGCAGGAACTCGCCCGCAAGCGCGGCGAGGAGGCCAAGGCCAAGGCCGAGATGGAGGAAGAGCTGGCCGTCGCCCAAGGCTTCCGCATCTCCGAGATGGAGCTGCAGGAGGCCCAGAAGAAGGTCGATAGCGCCACCGCCCGCCTCAACAAGCTCAAGGAGGAGCGCACCGCCGCCCTCCAGAAGAAGAAGGCCCTCGACGAGGCCCAGGAACGCCTTGTCGCCACCGAGGCCGAGATCGCCCGGCTCGAGGAGGAACTCGCCCGCCTCAAGGGGGAGCAATCCCTCACCAACACCTCGCCCGGCAAGTGAACTGATTTCCCCCACCCCCCACCCGAGCCACCCTTTCACCCCAAGGAGTATCTCGATGAACCCGCAGAACCTGACCCGCGCCCGTGCCGCCGCACTGGCCCTCGCCGTCGCCCTCCTGAGCGGCTGCTCCACCACCTATGTCGTCCAGGTCGACGCCATCGCCCAATCCTCCGAGAAGGCCGCGTCGGTCCAGTCCTACCACATCCGCAGCAACAACCCCAAGGTCGACGAGAGCAGCCTCCGCTACAAGGAGGCCGCCAACTACGTGAAGACCGCCCTCTCCGGCAAGGGCATGTATGAGTCGCCCCGCCCCGAGAAGGCCGACGTCATCATCGACGTCGACTACGGCATCGACCCGCCCCGCGTGAAATACGAGACCGAGACCTACCCGGTCTACGCCCAGGTCGGCGGCGGTGTGCGCTACGTCCGCGTGCCCATCACCGACAGCCAGGGCCGCGTCGTCAGCTACCAGACCGTGCCCATCTACGAGCCGCCCCGCACCGAGATCATCGGCTACGAGGAGCAGGTGAAACCCGTCATCGTCTACGAGAAGTATCTCAAGGTCACCGCCCGCGAGAACAAGGAGTCCCAGGAAGGCCGCGCCCCCGCCGAGGTCTGGAACGTCAACGTCTCCGCCGAGGACGAGAGCAAGGACCTCCGCAAATATCTTCCCATCCTCGCCTCCGCCACGGCCGACTACATCGGCACGAACACCGAGGCCAAGAAGCCGGTGAAGATCAAGGAGGACGACGAGGTCGTCGGCTTCATCAAAAAGGGCCTCTGAGCGGCTCCACTGCTTTTCCCCCGGCGCGGTTCGCTCACAGCGGCCGCGCCTTGATGTTTCTGAACCGGGCGCGCTCGCCCGACAGCGCCAGCGGCCCCTTCCGCTCCAAACCGTAGCCCGGCACCACCTGGAAGCGGCTGCTGGCCACGGCCGCCCGCCACTCACGGCCGTCGATGTTGAAGCCGTTCACCTGCGCGCCATTGATCCAGTATTCGACGCGCTGCCCGTAGACCACCAGCCGCGCCGTGTGCCAACGCCCGGCCTCGGCCGCGCCGAGTCGCGCCGGCGCGTGCAGGCCGCCGTTGCCGCCGGCTTCCCCATCCGGGGCCGCCAGCTCGAAGATCACCGCGCCCAAGCTCAACGGCAGATCCTCGTCGCCGATCCGGAAATGCACCGCCGCCCGGCCACCGGCCTCGATCTGCCACTCGAAGCTCAGCTCAAAATTCTCGAAAAGCTCATCGCTCACCAGCGCCGGCTCGCCGGCCGCGCGCAGCTCGCCCTCCTCCACCCGCCAATTGGCCGGCGCCGTGTCCGCTCCGTATCCCCGCCAGTCGCGCAGGGATCGGCCGTCGAACAGGAGCTTCCAGCCCTGGGCCCGCTCCGCCGCCGTCAGCCGCACGGGTCCGGCGCCGGACGCGATGACCGCCCCTGAGATAAGCAGGCCGGCCAGCAGCAGCGGTGGCGGGATTCTCACCACGCCAGCCTGCTCCGGCCGGACCGGCTCGTCAACTTTCGGGTGGCCGGCAAACCGCTTGCGCGCAGCCGCCTTTCATCAATTCTCCGGCCATGCCGCGCATCCCGCTCGAAGACAATTTCACCGATGTCATCGGCAAGGCCCAGCGCGGCCTCGGCCTCACCGATCTGGTCCTCGCCCAAAGGGCCGGTGTGCCGCCGGCCGACCTCGCGGCGGTCAAGGCCGGCGAGGTGCGCGAACCCGTCCTGCGCGCCGTGGCCAAGGCCCTCCGACTGGGCGGCGACGCGCTCGTCTCCCTCGCGCGCCGCGAATGGTATCCCGAGCAGCCGCAGTTCAAGCGCGGCTTCGCCATGTTCAACACGCCCTTCGAGGACATGCGCGTGAACGCCTACCTCGTCTGGAACGCCGCCACCCGCCAGGCGGCCGCCTTCGATACCGGCGCCACCTGCCAGGCCATGCTCGACACCCTCGCCGCCGAGCAGCTCACGCTCCGCTACATTTTCGTCACCCATACGCACGACGACCATATCGCCGACCTGCCCCGCCTTGCGAACGCCACTCGCGCCGAGGTCTGGTCGCACGAGCGCGAGCCCGTGGACCTGCCCGGGGCGCGGACCTTCGCCGAAAACGCCCACTTCCACCTGGGCGACCTCGCCATCAAGACGCTTCTCACCTCGGGCCATTCGCCCGGGCAGACCACGTTCTATGTGACCGGCCTGTCCTGGCCCCTCGCCGTCGTCGGCGACTCCCTCTTCGCCGGCTCGATGGGCGGCGGCCTCGTTTCCTACGAGGAGCAATACCGCAACAACCGCCAGAAGCTCCTGCGCCTGCCCGCCGACACCGTCCTGGCCTGCGGCCACGGTCCGCTCACGACGCTCCGGCAGGAAAAACTTCACAATCCCTTCTTCACCCGTTGACCTCTCTCCCCGTGCATCTGCGCCGATACCTGCTTCTGCCCGCGCTCCTGGCGGGCGGCGGGCTTTGGGCCGGGGCCCAGGAGAAGATCCCGCTCGTCCCCCTGCGTCCCGCGATGGTCCGCACCAAGCCGGCCGGGATCGACCGCCTCATCCGGGTGGGCATCGAGGACAACGGCACCCCCTTCAGCTTCCGCAATCCCGCCGGGGAGCCCGACGGTTTCAGCGTGGAGATGCTCCGCGAGATCGCCCGCACCCAGGGCCTGAGGCTGGACATCACCGTCCGCTCCTGGCCCGAGATCCTCGCGGGCTACAACCGCGGGGAATATGACCTGCTGGGCAACGTCGCCTACAGCAGCGAGCGCGAGGGCCTCATGGAATTCAGCACCACCAAGCTCGTGATGAGCGGCGGTCTGTTCCAGCTCGTGGACCGACCGCCCATCCGCCGCACCGCCGACCTGAAGGGGCTGCGCATCGCCGCACTGCGCGACTCATTGGGCCACATCTACGCCAGCCGCCAGCGTTGGGACGCCACGATCGTGCCGGTTGAGAGCCGCCGCGAAGCCATCCTGATGCTCCGCGAGGGCCGGTGCGACGCCGTGCTCATGATGGCGCTCGTGATGAATTATTTCCTGCGCCTCGAAGGCACGAAGGACGTCGTGCAATCCGAGTTGTCCCTCGACGATCTCAACTACCGGCTGCATTACGGGGTCAAACCGGCCGACCGGCTGCTCCTGCGCGCCATCAATGAGGGACTGCTGGCGGCCCAGCGCAACGGGACCTACGACCGGATCTACCAAAAATGGCTGGGCCCGCTGCAGCCCCGGCAGCTGGAATGGCGCGACCTGCGTCCCTATGCCCTGCCGGCCCTGTTGCTCCTTGTCGCGGTGGTCTCCGTCATCGCCACGCAGCGCGAGCTGCTCCGCCGCAGCCGCAAACACGCCGCCGCCCATCGCGAAAGCGAGGAGCGCCTGAAACTCGTCCTCGAAGGCGGCCGGCATGGGTTCTGGGATTGGGACATCCCCACTGGGAAGGTCCGGCGCAACGACTATGCCGCGACCATGCTGGGCTACCGGCCGGAGCAAATCGGGCCGGCCCACGCGGACTGGGTGGACCTGGTGCATCCCCACGACCGGGAGCAGGTCGCCGCGGCCGGCCTGAGCCTCGCCCGCGACGGCCACGGGCCCAGGAGGCTGGAATACCGCATCCGGGCCCGCGACGGCAGCTGGCGCTGGTTGGAGACCACCGGCAAGGTCACGGCCCGCGACGATACCGGCCGGCCCTTGCGCGCCACCGGCACGCACACCGACATCACCGACCGCATCGAGGCCGAGGAGGCCAACCGCCGGCTGCAGGAGAAGATGCTGGAGACCCAGCGGCTTGAGGGTCTGGGCGTGCTGGCCGGCGGCATCGCGCATGATTTCAACAACCTGCTCACCGTGATCATGGGCAATGTCGCGCTCAGCCAGACAGAGGCCGGGGAAACGCCCGAAACGCGGGCCCGGCTGACCAAGGCCCTGACGGCCGCCAACCGGGCCGCCGACCTGTGCCGGCAACTGCTGGCCTATGCCGGCCAAGGCAGTTTCACCATCACCAGGATCAACCTCAACGATTTGGTGCGCGAGACGGCCAGCCTGATCGAAGGCTCGGTCCGGGAGCGGGCCCAGCTGCGCCTGAATCTCGGGGAAAGCCTGCCCCCCATCGAGGGCGACTTCTCCCAGGTCCAGCAGATCGTCATGAACCTCGTGCTCAACGCCGCCGAGGCCATGCCCTCCACCGGCGGAAAAATCGAGATCACGACCACCGCCGAGGCGCTCGCGGCCGGCGCCTTGCCGGATGCCCTGCCCGCCCCGCCGGCCCGCGGCGGCGTCTACCTGCGCCTGCAGGTCACCGACACCGGCAGCGGCATGACGCCCGAAGTGCGCGCGCGCATCTTCGATCCGTTCTTCACCACCAAGTTCACCGGCCGGGGACTCGGCCTGGCCGCCGTGCTCGGCATCGTGCGTTCCCACCGCGGCGCGTTGACCGTCGCCAGTCAACCGGGCGCCGGCTCCACCTTCTGCGTCTACCTGCCCATCGCCGAAATGGGCCGCAGCCACTCCAACGAGCCTCCGGCCGTCTGATTTTTCATGCCGGTTGTCACAACAGCGTTTCCGCCCGCGGCACCGCTCGCCGATGGTGAAGGCCGATGAGCGTCTCCGCCCGCGATCCCTACCTCGCCCTGCGCTACCCCGCCTATCGGCGTTACCTCCCGGGCCACGTCCTCTCCAACATCGGCCGGCAGGGCCTCGCCGTCGCCGCCGCCTGGCAGATCTACGAGTGGACCAAGTCCGCCACCGCGCTCGGCCTCGTCGGACTCGTGCAGGTCATCCCCATCATCTTCTTCTCCCTGCCCGGCGGCGCGCTCGCCGACCGCTTCGACCGCCGCCGCGTCATCACCCGGTGCATGATGATATCCACGGTGCTCTCGCTGGTGTTGGTCGCCGTCTCCTTCCGCCCCGGCCTCGTGCCCGACCATGCGCTGTTGCGCGAGGGCAACGAGCTGCTGCGCGACATCGCCCTCCTCTTTGAAAAGCAGGTGGATCCGGCCACGCTGCATTTCGACCAGCCTGCGCTGCCGGTCCTCTACGTGCTGCTGTTCCTGCACGCCGTGGTGCGCGTGCTGGCCAACCCCTCCCGCGCCGCCATCGTGCCGCAGCTCATCCCGTCCTCGGCCGTCAGCAATGCCATCACCTGGAACTCCAGCCTCTTCGAGCTTTCCACCGTCAGCGGCCCGGGCATTGCCGGCGTGCTCGTGCACTTCTGGGGCTACACGCCGGTCTACGCGCTCGATGCCGTCTTCTCCGCCGTGCTCGCGCTCTCCATGCTCGGGGTGAGGCTGGAATACCTCAACGGCTCCGCCCGCCGCGCCGCGGTGGGCATGTGGGCCGGACTTGAGTTCATCTGGCGGCACAAGCCCATCCTCGCCGCCGTGACCCTCGACTTGGTGGCCGTCGTGCTCGGCGGGGTCACCGCGCTCCTCCCGATCTACGCCGACCGCATCCTGCACATCGACTCCATCGGCCTGGGCGCTTTGCGGGCCGCTCCCGCCATCGGCGCCATCATCATGGCCATGGTCGTCGTCCGCCTGCCCCCGGCCCGCCGCCCGGGCCTCTACATGCTGTGGTCCGTGGCCGGCTTCGGCGCCGCCATCGGCCTGTTCAGCCTCTCCACCAGCTTCTGGCTGTCCCTCGTCGCCCTGCTCCTCTCCGGCGCCTGCGACAACTACAGCGTCGTCGTCCGCCACTCCCTTGTCCAGCTGCTCACGCCCGACGAGCTGCGCGGCCGCGTCTCCGCCGTCAACCAGCTCTTCATCGGCTGCTCCAACGAACTCTCCTCCCTCCGCGCCGGCCTGACGGCCGCGCTCATCGGCCCCGTGCTCGCCGCCTCCACCGGCGGCCTCGGCACCATCGCCGTCACCCTCGCCATCGCGCTCATCTTCCCCGTGCTCCGCACCCTGCCCCCGCTCCACACCCTCCAGCCCGCCGCCGACGACCCCGCCGGCCTCGACGACTGATCCGTGTCACCGGAATTTCCGTCCTTGCGGCACCCCGTTTTCTGACTCAAGTTGCGCGCTCGTTTGCCGGACGGTGCGGTAGCCAAGTGGTAAGGCCGAGCTCTGCAAAAGCTCTATTCGGCGGTTCGATTCCGCCCCGCACCTCCACCTTTCTCAGGGAGAAAGGTGTCGTCCGCAGCCCGCAG
>CAZRNE010000053.1:0-7931 GCA_964601365.1 uncultured Opitutaceae bacterium
GGGAATCGCTACAGGCTGAGGGTCGGCGATTATCGGGTCATCTACACTTTCGACCCGGCGCGGAACGAAATTCACCTGCTGGCCGTGGGACATCGCCGGGATATTTACCGGTGAAAGCGCCGGCGCGCGGCGCCGAGGAGCAGGAGGGCGGCGAAGAAGAACGCGCTCGGTGCGCCGCCGCCTCCTCCGCCGCCGGACGACGAGGCCGTCGGTGACGTTGCGGGCGGGGTGGTCGGTGGAGCCGTGGTCGGCGGCGGGGTGGCCGGGGGTGTGGGTTGCGGGCTGACGAACGACGCGGCGGTGAGATTGCCGACCTCGGCGCGGAAAATCTCGAGGGTGGCGTTGGGCACGGAGAAGTTGGTCACGAGGTTGGGCACGCGGGCGGGATCGAGTCCGACGAGGCCGCGGGCGATGACCATGGCGGCGAGGAAGGAGCCCTGCTGGGCGGGATGGAAGGCGTCCGAGCTGAAGAGCGGGATGGAGGCATCGCGGTTGCGCACGCGCTGCAGCACCTCGCCGGCGGGGAAGACGGTGGCGTTGGCGGCCGTGGCGGCGTTGCGGTAGGACAGGGCCGAGAGCTCGAAACCGTTGGCCTGCGAGAGCGGGGCCCAGACCATGTAGAGCGCGGGCTCGGCGCCGAAGCGGCGCGCCTCGTCGGCCCACGTCATCGCCCATTGGCGCAGGTGGTCCTGGCTCGATGGGAGCGTGGACGGGCCCTGCTGCAGGATGAGGACGTCGAAATCGCCCGTCTGCAGGCGGGTGCGCGAGGCGGAGTTCCAGTGGTCGGAGAGGTCGACGCCGCCGGGGGTGATGGCCTCGTAATCGATCTGCACGCCCTGCGCGGCGGCCATGCCCTGCACGAGGGCGGGGAGGTTGTTGGACTCGGTCAGGCTGTTGCCGAGGAAGAGGACGCGGAGGCGCGGGGTCTGGGCGGCGAGGCTGCCGGCGCAAAGCAGCGCCAGCACGGCCAGCCGGCCGCGGTGGGGTGTGGTCATGCGGACAGGTTCGTCGGTGCCCGCGCCGGGCGCGAGATGCCTGCGACAGGGCGTGATGGACGGAGGTTGAGGGTTGCCCGCCGAGCGATGGATGCGGGCGGTGCGGACAAGACAGGGGCAAGAGTTTTCGCCGCGGATGAACACGAAGGGTCGCGTATGCCGGAGGGCGGCTGAAGGCGGTTCGCCGTCCGCGAGTCTGCGCTTCCCCGCGGTGGGAAAATACCCACGCTGCTGGCACACCGGCTGCCAACCCATCCCCATGCTGAAAAACCACGAACTCCGCACCGTCCTCCACGATCACCGCGCGCCCCGCTGGGTGCACGCGGTGGCCCTCATCCCGACCGTCGCCCTGACCGGCTTCATGGCCTGGTTTGTCTTTCTGCAGCAGCACGAGCCGGACGCGTTCGGACGCACGGAGGAGATCCCTCTGGCGGGCAAGTTCATCTTCGGGTTCTTCGTGCTGATCGGCGTCTTCCTGACGGGCGTGTTCACCTACCGGCTGTTCGCCAACCCGCCGTTTTTCATCCTCTATTCGGACGGCTTTGAATACTCGCCCGGCGGCGTGTCCACGGGGATCATCAAGTGGACCGACGTCGAGGAGCTGCGGGACGAGAAGGTGCTGCAAAGCGGCGGCTACGGGTCGGCGTGGGTGCCGGTGACGGCCGTGGTGCTGCGCAACCCGGGGGAATACATGGCGAGGTTCCCCGCCGCGCTCGAGCCGCTGTTCAAGCTCCGCATGAAGATGAACAGCTCGCCCATCCTGATCACGAAGGGGGATTTCGGCCGCGGGCACGACGCCATCCTGGCCATCATGCGCGAGCAGGTGGCCAAGGCGCAGGGCCGCAACTAGCGCGGCCGCGGGCTTCAACATCCGACGCCCAAAGTTGAGCGGCGGACGAGCGCGAAGCAGAATTGTCCTCTGCGGATGGCGTCCGCTGGCGCCGGACTTGACCTGCGCCCGACAAGACCATGGCTGCGGGCGCAACACGGCACCCGCAGCCTGTCCGCCATCGTATCACGGCCGGGCTATTTCTTGGCGGCGTTCCGCGGGTCGTCGGCGGGGTTGACATACTCGAGCCGCCAAGGGCCCATGCCGTGGAGCTGCACGATGGTTTCGCCCTTGGCCCAGGCAAAGTGCTTCATGCCCGGCGGCCAGTAGCCGAAGGTGCCGGCGACCATCGCCTGTGTGGCGGCGGCGTCGAACTTTTCGCCCACGCCGAGGTTAAAGGTGCCGCTGATGACGGTGACGCGCTCCCAGGCGGGATGCATGTGCGGGGGGATGCGGTAGCCGTCGGGCAGACGGAGGCGCATGGTGAACGGCCCTTCCTTCGTGGGGTCGCCCTCCAGCACCGCGAATTGCGCGCCCGCCGGCAGGGAGGGCGGGCCGGGACGCCATTCCAAGGCGCCGGGCAGGCAGAGCTCCGGCGCGTTGCGCGGAGCCGGGGTCGCGGTTGGATCGGCCGCGAGCAATGAGATGCCCGCTGCCGTCAGGACAATAAGGATCGGGATCGTGGATTTCATGGTCGTGGTGGGTTTGTGGCAACCAACCGCGACAGGCACGGCCGGTGCCAAGTTGGGACGAAAACAGGCTAGGCCCGCCACCCCGCCCAGACGAGTTCAATTTGCGCTGCGAAATGCCGAACGGCCGGGGAAATCAGCACCGGCAAGCGCGGCAGGAACACCCATTCGACGAGGATCAGGACGACCCAGCGGAAGAAGGTGCGCATCAGTTGGCCAACCACAGATGGACGCAAATGGACACGGATGGAAGGGCAGAACTTTCAACGTCCAACGCTCGACGTTGAACACTGAACGTCCGGGGCGGCAGGGGATCGCCGAGCGACGAGTGCGAGCCGCCTCCGCTTGGCTGCGGCGATCTGCACCCGGACACTTGCGCCGGCGCGAAGTTTGACTTCCATGCCCGGTCTTCCATGGCATCCAACGACTCCACCACCGCGCTCCTCCTCATCGATGTGCAACAGGGCTTTGATGACCCCTTCTGGGGGGCGCGCAATAATCCCGGGGCCGAGGCCAACATGGCGAGGTTGCTCGCGGCATGGCGCGCGGGCGGCCGGCCGGTGTTTCATGTGAAACACAACTCGCGCAATCCCCGTTCGCCTTTGCACCGGTCCAACCCGGGCAATGCGATCAAGCCTGCGGTGGCGCCGCGGGCGGGCGAGCCGGTGTTTGAGAAGGAGGTCAACAGCAGCTTCATCGGCACCGATCTCGAGGCCCGGTTGCGGCGGGCCGGGGTGACCGGCCTGGTGATCGTCGGGTTGACCACCCCGCACTGCGTTTCGACGACGACCCGCATGGCGGCGAACCTGGGCTTCAACGTGCGGCTGGTCTCGGATGCGACGGCCGCGTTTGACTGGAAGGCGCATGATGGCCGCCTCATCCCGGCGGAGGAAATGCATTACCAGGCCCTGGCTCCATTGCATGAGGAATTCGCCGAGGTGGTCACGACCCAGGCGGTCCTGGGCTGACCAGCCGCGGATACAGACTCGAAGTGTCGCGAGGGGAAGGGGGATTCAACGTCCAACGCCCAACGTTGAACATTGAACGTCCGAGGGAGCAGAGATGAGTTAACACGAAGCTCGCAAAGGGCGCGAAGGAGTTAACCACGAATGAACACGAATAGACACGAATGCGGAGGAAAGGGAGAGGGATTCAATGTCCAACGCTCAACGCGGAACATCGAACGTCCGAGGCAGCAGAGATGAATTAACACGAAGGCCGCGAAGGGCGCGAAGGAGTTAACCACGAATGAACACGAATAGACACGAATGCGGAGGAAGGGGATTTTCACGCATCCGCCTTTGTCAGAGACTTCCGCTTACGCCGAGGCTTCAGCGAGACGAGTCGGCGCGGCAAGTCGCTGACTGCTGATAGCTGATCGCCAATCGCCCTCGAATCACCGGGTCGGGTTGTGGGAAGTCTGCATCAACTTCCGCAGCGTGAGCTCTACTGCCGCATCACCCGCTTACTTGCTCTTTTGTATCGCTTCGAGCACGCGATCGAATTCTAGGAGTCGTGTCGCTTTTATTACAAAGCCAAGATTGGTCGGTATACGTGATAGAGCTATGGACACTTCCTTCGTTGGGATGGTAACCGCCTTAATCTCGCCAGTCGCAGTATGCATCGGTCCTGCATAGAGAACGCCAAGGAGCTTAATACGGCTTTGTCCCATTATCGTATTGCCCCTTTTGTCTACATAGTTGCCGTTATCAAAAAGTAAGACTGGCGAACCGCTAGAGCCTGGAAAGCACGCGGCATCGATCATAAACTCGCGGCGACCATCATAGTTCATTTTCGGGTGAGTTGCAGTAACTCCGGCTCGAAACACAGGCATGTTGTTAACACTGTCCCAAATCCCGATCGGATATCCTACCATCATGATACGTTCGAACTGTGCTAGTTCCTCAAGATCCTTGTCGCTACCAACTAGTGTGGCCGGAATCGCAATGAAGAATAGGCGAATGTTCTTCCCCTCGGCCTCGCGGATCAGCGGTGCGATTGGGAGGACACAAAGGTCTACATTTGTGTCTGGGTGTGGAATCCAGCGTGCTTCAAATGCGTCCAATTCGATTGTTTGGCTCTGTCCTTCAATTACCTGCCCCGAACTATCAGCTGTATGAACAAGAAACTTCCCTTTGGTCGCTCCTTGAACGACGTGCTTATTGGTTACTATGACTGGGATATGTTGACCCGTTTTTGCGTCGTCTGCGCATCGGAAAAAGAATCCTGTGCCACGCGAAGTGGTCCCATCTGCGAGAGTGCATTCGATACGCACCGTGGCATAGCTTAGCTGCTCTTGAGGAGATAGGTTCATGACTGGCCGTTGCTGTTGTTCGCCTCTCAGAAGCGCGCATGATGCGACAAAAAGCAGGATAAAGATTTTTTTCATCGCGTTAGAGACGCGCGTTCTGGGCATTTATTAGAGCTATCGTGAGCTATAAGGGTGTGGCTTTAGGAGAGAAAAGGCCGCGGCGACTTGCGTCGCGCGCGGCCCGTAAGTCTTAGGTTTGTTGGGTTAGGTCTATCCGCCTGCGCATAACGCTATGGCGAGATGATGCGGTTGCATCACTGGCACGCCTCGCAAATTTCGCCGTTCTTCATCGCCTCAATGGAGCACGCGCGCTTTTCCGCCTCGGTGTAGGTCTTCTTCGGGCCGTTGGGGGCAACGGCCCCTACCTCTGAGGCGAAGGGTGAGGTGGTGAGGGCGGCCACGGCGGCGTCCTTGGCGTCGCGGGTGGCGGTCTCGGCCTTGGTCTCGCCGGCGGCGCCGCGGACTTCCTTCCGCGAGGCGACGGTGGCCTTCTCGATGTTGGAGGCGCCGAGGGTGCGGAGGTAATACGTGGTCTTGAGGCCGGTGTGCCAGGCGTGGCGATACATGTGGCTGAGGACCTTGAGGTCGGGGGCCTTGAGCCAGAGGTTCACGGACTGGGACTGGTCGATCCACTTCTGGCGGCGCGCGGCGGCGTCGACGACCCACTTGTAGTCGATGTCGAAGGCGGTGAGGTATTTCTCCTTCAGGTCGGCGGGGATGGTGTCGATGTCCTTCAGCTCGCCGTCGAAATACTTGAGGTTGTCGATCATCTCCTGGTTCCAGAGGCCGCGCTTCTTGAGGTCCTCGACGAGGAAGGCGTTGATGACGACGAACTCGCCGGAGAGGTTGGATTTGACGTAGAGGTTCTTGTAGTAGGGCTCGATGCAGGGCGAGGTGTTGGTGATGTTGGAGATGGTGGCGGTGGGGGCGATGGCGAGGACGTTGGAGTTGCGCATGCCCTGCTTGGCGATCTTGCCGCGGAGGGGGCCCCAGCTCATCTTGCCGCCACGGGGCACCTGGATGGGCGCGCCGCGCTCCTGCTCGAGGAGGTCGAGGGTGTCCTGCGGGAGGAGGCCGCGGTCCCACTTGGAGCCCTTGTAGGTGGAGTAGGGGCCGCGCTCGGCGGCGAGGTCGGAGGAGGCCTCGTAGGCGAAGTAGGCGATGGCCTCCATGAACTCGTCGTTGAACTCGACGGCGGCCTGGGAGGCGAAGGCGACGCCCTTGAGGTAGAGGGCGTTGGCGAGGCCCATGACGCCGAGGCCGATGGGGCGGTGGCGGAGGTTGGAGCGCTTGGCGGCCTCGGTGGGATAATAATTGATGTCGATGACGTTATCGAGGGCGCGGACGGCGACGCGGATGGTGTCGCGGAGCTTCTCGAGGTCGAGGGAGCCGTCGGGCTTGAGGTGGGTGTCGAGGATGACGGAGCCGAGGTTGCAGACGGCGGTCTCGTCGTTGGAGGTGTTGAGGGTGATCTCGGTGCAGAGGTTGGAGGAGTGGATGACGCCGACGTGGTCCTGGGGGGAGCGGACGTTGCAGGGGTCCTTGAAGGTGATCCAGGGGTGGCCGGTCTCGAAGAGCATCGAGAGCATCTTCTTCCAGAGCTCGATGGCGTCGACCTTGTGGCCGGCGAGCTTGCCCTCCTCGGCGAGCTTCTCGTAGCGGGTGTAGGCCTCCTCGAACTTGCGGCCGTAGAGGTGGTGGAGGTCGGGGGTCTCGTTGGCGCGGAAGAGGGTCCAGGGCTGGCGGGCCTCCATGCGTTTCATGAACAGGTCGGGGATCCAGTTGGCCGTGTTCATGTCGTGGGTGCGGCGGCGGTCGTCGCCGGTGTTGCGGCGGAGCTCGAGGAACTCGAAGATGTCGTTGTGCCAGGTCTCGAGGTAGGCGCAGCCGGAGCCCTTGCGCTTGCCGCCCTGGTTGACGGCGACGAGCTGGTCGTTGTGGAGCTTGAGGAAGGGGATGACGCCCTGGGATTCGCCGTTGGTGCCGTGGATGTGGGCGCCGGTGCCGCGGACGGAGGTCCAGGAGCCGCCGAGGCCGCCGGCCCACTTGGAGAGGTAGGCGTTGTCGGCGATGCCGCGCTGGAAGATGCCCTCGATGGAGTCGTCGACGTAGTAGAGGTAGCAGGAGGAGAGCTGGCTGTGGAGGGTGCCGGAGTTGAAGAGGGTGGGGGTGCTGCTGCAGAAGCGGCGGGACTTGTAGAGCTCGTAGAGGCGGACGGCCCAGGCCTCGCGGTCGGCCTTTTCGTCGAGGAAGAGGCCCATGGCGACGCGGAGCCAGAAGAACTGGGGGGTCTCGATGCGGCGGGAGCGCTTGCCGGTCTTGTCGACGATGAGGTAGCGGTCGTAGAGGGTCTGGACGCCGAGGAAGTCGAACTCGAGGTCGGCGGAGGGGTCGAGGGCGGCGGCGAGGGCCTTGAGGTCGAACTCCTTGAGGCGGGGGCTGAGGCGCTTGATGGCGATGCCGTGCTCGATGTAGGCGGCGAAGGCCTTCTGGTGGGCGGCCTTGAGGGCGCCGATGCCGTCGCGGACGATGTCCCAGCCGAGGACCTCCTCGTAGATGTAGGTGAGCTGGATGCGGCCGGCGAACTTGGCGAAGTCGGCGTCCTTCTCGATGAGGGTCTTGGCGTTGAGGGCGATGGTGTTGTTGAGGTCGCTCTGGCCGATGTTGTCGAAGAGGGAGCGGCGGAGCTCGGCCTCGATCTGGTCGGCGGTGAGGCAGAGGGAGAGGCCGATGGAGGCGAACTCGATGCGCTTCTTGAGGTCGAGGCCGTTCCAGAGGTAGGTGGTGCCGTCGCCGCGCTGGACGACGATCATGGAGGGCTGGGTGGCGGCGGGGGCGGCTTCGGCGGGGGCGGGCTCGTCCTTGCGGGCGGCGGCGCGGGCGGCGCGGAAGAGGATGTATTGCTCGGCGACCTTGAAGTGGCCGGCGCGCATGATCTCCTCCTGGACCATGTCCTGGACCTCCTCGATGTGGAGGAAGGCCTGCTTCATCTGGAGGGCGCGGTCGGTGACGGCGCGGGAGATGGCGGAGGCGGGGGTGGGGTCCTTCTGGAGGGAGAGGAAGGCCTTGCGGACGGCGATCTCGATCTTGGCCTCGTTCCAGGGGAC
>CAZRNE010000054.1:0-7869 GCA_964601365.1 uncultured Opitutaceae bacterium
GAGGTGGAGGGCGTCCTTCTTCTCGGCGGCGCCGGCGGCCTTCTTGGCCTTGGTGATGACCTTCTCGATGAAGGGGCGCAGGGCCTTGGCCTTGGCGAGGGTGGTCTCGATGCGGCCGTGGCGGATGAGGGACGCGCCCATGTTGGAGAGCATCGCCGCGCGGTGCTCGCGGGTGACGCCGAGGGAGGCGTGGTGTTTCTTGTGACGCATGGTGGGCGGAATTTTTGATTTGGACGATGTCGGACTTTCGGCCTCGGTAGGATTTTCGACTCTCGATTGGGGCCGGACGGTCCGGGGGATTCCGAAGTGGCGTCAGCCAATCGAAAATCCGAAATCGAAAATCGAAAATTTCCTCAGGCTTCCTTCTTGGTGTCGAGGAGGCGCTCGTCGAACTTCATGCCGAGCGACAGGCCGAGGGCCTCGAGCTTCTCCTTGATCTCGTTGAGGGACTTCTTGCCGAAGTTGCGGTATTTGAGCATCTCCTGCTCGGTCTTCATCGCCAGCTCGCCGACGGTGGTGATGTTGGCGTTGTTGAGGCAGTTGGCGGCGCGGACCGAGAGCTCGATCTCATTGACCGACATGTTGAGGAGCTTGCGGAGCTTGTTCTGCTCCTCGCTGACCTCGGCGGCCTGGCTCTCGAACTCGTAGGTCTCCTGCGAGACGCGGTCGAAGACGTCGAGGTGGTGCTTGAGGATGGAGGCGGACTGCTTGAGGGCGTCGTCCGGGGTGATGCGACCGTCGGTCCAGACCTCGAGGATGAGCTTGTCGTAGTCGGTGATCTGGCCGACGCGGGTGTTCTCGACGCTGTAGCGGACGAGGCGGACGGGCGAGAAGAGGGAATCGATCGGGATGACGCCGATGGCCTGCTCCTCCTTCTTGTTGTTCTCGCCGGGGCAGTAGCCGCGGCCGGACTTGACCTCGATCTCGGCCTCGAAGGTGCGCTTGTGGTCGAGGGTGCAGATGAGCTGGTCGGGGTTGACGATCTTCACGCCGGCATCGAGCTGGATGTCGCCGGCGGTGACGGCGCCCTCCTTGTTGACCTTGAGGTGGAGCTTGAAGGGCTCGCGCTTCTCGGAGACGAAGAGGATCTTCTTCAGGTTGAGGACGATGTCGGTGACGTCCTCGACGACGCCGTCGATGGACTGGAACTCGTGGTTCACGCCGTCGATCTTGATCGAGCTGATGGCCGTGCCCTCGATGGAGCTGAGGAGGATGCGGCGGAGGGAATTGCCGACGGTGTGGCCATAGCCGGCCTCGAAGGGCTCGGCGATGAACTTGCCGTAGGTGGCGGTCGAGACGTCGTCGACCTTGGTGAGCTTGGAGGGGAGTTCGAACTTTCCGAGGCGCTTGGGCATGTGGATAGTCTCTGGTTGAGAGTTGAGGTGGAGATGAGGCGGAGGATCAGAACCGCGAGTAGAACTCGACGATGAGCTGCTCGTTGATGGAGGGATCCATCTCGTCGCGGGTGGGCAGGCGGGTGACGGCGGCGGAGAGGGCCTCGTCGTTGCGGGCGAGCCAGCCGGGGACGACGCGGGCGCGGTTCTCCTCGAGCGCGCGGGTGGCGAGCTGGCGGGAGGTGTTGTGGGCCCGGATCTCGATGGTGTCGCCGGCGACGACGTTGTAGCTGGCGATGTCGACCTTGTGGCCGTTGACCTTCACGTGGCCGTGGTTGACGAGCTGGCGGGCGGCGGCGCGGGACTTGGCGAAGCCGAGGAGGTAGACGACGCTGTCGAGGCGGGTCTCGAGGAGCTGGAGGAAGCGCTCGCCGGTGACGCCGCGCTCCTTCTTGGCGTTGGCGAAGACGCGGCGGAACTGGCGCTCGAGCAGGCCGTAGATGAAGCGGAGCTTCTGCTTCTCGGCGAGGCCGAGGGCGTATTCCGACATCTTGCGGCGGCTCTTGGGGCCGTGCTGGCCGGGCGGAAAGTTGCGGCGCTCGAGGACCTTGGCGGAGCCGAGGACGTAGGTGCCGAAACGGCGGGAGACGCGGGTGGTGGGTCCGGTGTAACGGGCCATGGTGGGATTTTCCTAAAGGTTGAGGTTAGACGCGACGGCGCTTGCGCGGGCGGCAGCCGTTGTGCGGCACCGGAGTGACGTCGACGATGGAGGAGATCTCGAGCCCGATGGCCTGGAGGCCGCGGATGGCGGAGTCGCGGCCAAGGCCGGGGCCGCTGACGCGGATCTGGACCTCCTTGAGGCCGTGGGCCATGGCGTTGCGGGCGGCGTCCTGCGCGACGACCTGGGCGGCGTAGGCGGTGGACTTGCGCGAACCGCGGAAGTTGCACTTGCCGGCCGAGGACCAGGCGATGACGTTGCCCTTGGTGTCGGTGATGGAGACGATGGTGTTGTTGAAGGTGGCGGTGACGTTGGCGAAGCCGGACGTGATGTTCTTCGAACCCTTGGCCTTGCGGACCTTGATCTCGCCCAGTTCCTCCTTGAGGAGGTCCTCGGCGCTGGGCGCCTTCGGCACGCCGCCGACGAGCTCGACGGGCTTCGCCGGGGCGGCGGGAGCGGCGGCTTCGGCCGGGGCGGCGCCCTCGGCGGGCTTGGCGCCCTTGGCGGCGTCGGCCTTCGGGGCCTTTTCCTTCGCGGGCTTGGCGGCCTTCTCGGCGGGAGCGGCGCCGGCGGCGGCCTCCTTCTTGGGGGCCTTTTCCTTCTTGGGAGCGGATTTCTCTTCGGACATGGTGCGGGGGATTGGAGGTTAGGCTTCCTTGGCCTTGGTGACGCCGACGGTCTTGCGCGGGCCCTTGCGGGTGCGGGCGTTGGTGGAGGTGCGCTGGCCGCGCACGGGGAGGCCGCGGCGATGGCGGATGCCGCGGTAGCAATTGATGGCCTGGAGGCGCTTCAGGTTGCCGGCGATCTCGCGGCGGAGGTCGCCCTCCACGACCCACTTGTTGTCGGTGATGATGTGGAGGATCTTGTTGAGCTGCTCCTCGGTGAGGTCCGAGGCGCGCATGTTGGCGTCGAGCCCGGCGGTCGCGACGATCTGGTCGGCGCGGGCGGCGCCGACGCCGTAGATGTAGCGGAGGGCAAACGGGAGCTTCTTTTTGGCGGGGATTTCCACGCCGAGGAGACGAGGCATGTTGGACTGGGTTTAGGTTGGTTTAGATTGAAGAAACGGAGGAAAGGGAGGTGACGGCGCGCGGGAGGGTGAGGATCTCGGGGCCGGATTCGGTGGTGAGCACGGTGTGTTCGAAGTGGGCGGAAGGCAGGCCGTCGGCGGTGACGACCGTCCAGCCGTCGGAGAGGGTGCGGACCTCGTGGCGCCCTTGGTTGACCATGGGCTCGATGGCGAGGGTCATGCCGGGGCGGATCTCGTCGGTGCGCTTGCGGGGCCGGTCGGTGAAGTTCGGGATCTGCGGCTCCTCGTGCATCTTGCGGCCGACCCCGTGGCCGACCATTTCGCGGACGATGCTGAAACCCCGGGCCTCGACATACTGCTGGATGGCCGCGGAGATGTCGCCGATGCGGTTGCCGACCTGGGCGGCGCGGATGCCGACGTGGAGGGCCTCCTCGGTGACCTTGAGGAGCTCGGCCGTGCGCGGAGGCGGCGTGCCGACGGCAACGGTGACGGCGTTGTCGCCGATCCATCCGTTGTATTCGATAGTGACATCGAGGGAGATGATGTCGCCATCGCGCAGGACGCGCTTCATGCTGCCGATGCCGTGGACGACCTCCTCGTTGACGGAGAGGCAGGTGTAGGCGGGATAGCGGCGCGAGCCGATGGTGTAGCCGTGGGGAGCGCTGCGGGCGCCGGCGGCGGAGATGAGTTCGCGTCCGAACTGGTCCAAGTCGTAGGTCGTGACACCGGCGCGCACCTGCTCGCGGAGCCGCGCGAGGATGTCGGCGGCGAGGGCGCAGGATTCGCGCATGCGCCGGATGCCTTCCTTGTCCTTGATCGGGATGGCCATCAGGCGGGGGCCCCGGAGAGGAGGCCTTGCGTGCGGTAGTGGGTGGCGACGGCCCCGGCGGAGGCCGGGACGGCGGCGTAGACCGCGGTGAGGCTTTCCCCGCGGGCTTCGAGCCATTCGTCGAACACCAGAGCTTGGAGCAGCGTAGCCGGGAAGCCTTCGAGAAGGAATCCCGCATCGGGTTTGCGCGCCCAAAACCACTTGCGGAGGACCGCGAGGGTGAGGTCGGCGTCCGGGCCGGAGCCGGGACGCGCGAGCGCCGAGGCGGCTTTTTGGCCGAGCGGCGTGCGACGCGAAATCTCCTGTTGCACGAGGGTCGCAGGAGAGACGTGCTCGATTGGTAAAGAACGGGCCTTGGCGGTCAGTTCCGCATCAAGCGGAGGGCTGCTTGGACCAAGGAGAAGGAGCTTCGCCTTCGGGTGAGCGAGGGCGGAAAAGGCGCATGAAGTTGCGAGCCTTTTCACTGAAGTAAAGGGCTAAAGAACGTTGCGGCGGATGAACCACAAGGCAATGCCAACCAACAACATGGCAATCATCAGGAGGGTCAGCTGCAGCACCGATTTCTCGCTCGCGGCCTCGCCGAGCGCCATCTGGGAAGTGCTGCGTCCGCGGATGCGACCCTTCTTGAGGAAACCGTCGTAGTGACGCTGCAGGAGGAAGGTCTCGATCTGCTTCATCGTGTCGAGGATGACACCGACGGTGATGAGCATGCCGGTGCCGCCGAAGAAGTAGGCGATACGCGGGGCGACGTTCATCTTGGCCATGAGGAAGTCCGGCATGACGGCGATGACGGTCAGGAAGATGGCGCCGGCCAGCGTGAGCCGGGTCATGATGAAATCGAGGAAGCTGGCAGTCGGTTCGCCCGGGCGCACCCCGGGGATGTAGCCGCCATATTTCTTCAGATCGTCGGCGATCTGGATCGGCTTGAACATGACGGAGACCCAGAAGTAGCTGAAGAACAGGATCAGGATCGCCATGATCACGTAGTAGACGAGGTTGCCCTGGACGAGGTAGTTCGAGAATTCCAGGAGGAACTTGATGTCGAAGGCGGCGCCGAGCTGGGAGAAGATCTGCTGCGGGAAGAGCAGGATCGCGCTGGCGAAGATGACGGGCATGACGCCCGAGTAGTTGACCTTGAGCGGAAGGAACGAGCTCTGGCCGCCGTAGACCTTCTGGCCGACGACGCGCTTGGCGTATTGCACCGGGATCTTCCGCTGGGCCTGCGTGACGGCGATGATGCCCATGGTGACGACGACGAAGAGCACGAACATGACCGCGAGCTCGGGCATCGTGATGGTCGCGGTGCCGATGGGGGCGAAGATGAGCTGGTAGAACGCGGCGGCAGCGCCGGGCAGGTCGGCCAGGATGCCGGCGGTGATGAGGAGCGACACGCCGTTGCCGATGCCGCGCTGGGTGATCTGCTCGCCCATCCACATCAGGAGCAGGGTGCCGGCGGTGAGGAAGATGGTGGACTGGATCAGGAACCAAGTCTTGCCGACGATGACGATCTGGCCGTAGGTCGCGACATCGTAGCCGGAGAACAGGCGGCCGGGATTCTCGAGGGCGAGGATCAGGAGCACGCCCTGCACCAGGCAGATGAGCACGGTGGCGTAGCGCGTGTATTGGGTGAGCTTCTGCCGGCCGACATCACCCTCCTGCTGCAGGCGGCTGAGGGCCGGCACGACGGCGGTGAGGAGCTGGAAGATGATCGACGCGCTGATGTAGGGCATGATGCCCAGCGCGCAGACGGCGCCCTTGATGAGCGCGCCGCCGGTGAACATGTTGTAGAGACCGACGAGGTTGCCGGCGCCGGCCGCGGTCTGGTCGGCGAAGAACTTCTGCAGCGGCTGCGGATCGATGCCCGGCAGGGGGATGTGGGAGCCGACGCGGGCGACGAAAAGCAGGCCGAGCGTGTAGAGGATCCGCGAGCGCAGCTCGGGGATCTTCATGGAGTTGGTGAAGGCGGAAAGCACGGGGAGAATTTTCGATTTTTGATTCTCGATTTTTGATTCCCGTTATGCGGCCGAGTTTCTCTCCAATCGAAAATCGGGAATCGAAAATCCAAAATTCATGGCGAGCTAGCTCGCCACGGTGGCGGTGCCGCCGGCCTTCTCGATCTTGGCCTTGGCCGAGGCGGAGAACTTGGCGGCGGTGACCTTGAGCGCGCGGCTGATCTCGCCGTCGCCGAGCACCTTGACGCTGGCACCCTCGCGCACGAGGCCGGCGGCGGCAAGCGCCGCGGCGTCCACCTCGGTGACCTTGGCGTCGAGGCGGGCGAGGTCGCCGACGTTCACGACGGCGTAGCTGGTGCGGAACTCGTAGTTGTTGAAGCCGCGGTGCGGGAGCTTGCGGTAGAGGGGCATCTGGCCGCCTTCGAAACCGGGGCGGATGGAGCCGCCGGAGCGGGCGGTCTGGCCCTTGCCACCCTTGGTGGAGGTCTTGCCATGGCCGCCGCCTTCGCCGCAGCCGACGCGCTTGCGCCGGTGCACGGCACCTTTGACGTTCGTGAGAGTGTGGAGACGCATTTTGTTGGATTCCTAGTTTGGGCGCCGCCCTTCGACAGGCTCGGGGCGACTCGGATTATGGAAGCGGGATGATCAGGAGCGGACGGCCTTGATGTCGTCGGCGAGGCGGAGCTTGCGCAGGCCGTTGAAGGTGGCGTGGACGACGGCGATGTGGTTCTTGGAACCCATCGACTTGGTCAGCACGTTCTTGACGCCGGCCGCCTCGAGGACGGCGCGCACGCCGCCGCCGGCGATGAGGCCGGTGCCGGGGGTGGCCGGGCGGAGGAAGACCTTGCCGCCGTCGAACTCGCCGAGCACCTCGTGCGGGATGGTGTCGCCGCGGAGCTTGACGGGGTAGAGCCGCTTGCGGGCGGACTCGGTGGATTTCTTGATGGCGTCGGGGACCTCGTTGGCCTTGCCGTAGCCGATGCCGACGTTGCCCTTGCCGTCGCCGACGACGGCGAGGGCGGCGAAGCTGAAGCGGCGGCCGCCCTTCACGACCTTGGCGCAGCGGTTGATGTAGACGACCTTCTCGATCATGCCGTCGCCCGGGCCCTCGTTCTGGTCGGAGGGGCCGCGGCGGCCGGAGGAAGACTGTTGGTTGGTGGTCATGGGCGGTGGTTAGAACTGGAGGCCGGCCTCGCGGGCGGCATCGGCGAAGGTTTTGACGCGGCCGTGGTAGGGCCGGCCGTTGCGGTCGAACACCACGGAGGTGATGCCGACGGCCTTGGCCTTGGCGGCGAAGGCGGCGCCAAGCGACTTGGCGCCGGCGACGTTGGCGGTGGTCTTGGCCTGGCGGACGCCGGCGTCGAGGGTGGAGAGGAACGCGAGGGTGCGGCCGCTCGAGTCGTCGATCGCCTGGGCGTAGATGTGCTTGCCGGAGAACTTGACGGAGAGGCGCGGGCGCGCGGCGGTGCCGGCGACGGTCTTGCGGATGCGCCACTTGCGCTTCTGGAGGAGCTGGGCTTTGCGAATGGTATTCATGGCGGGTGGTGGGGGCCTGAGGCTTAGGCGACGGTCTTGCCTTCCTTGCGGCGGACGCGCTCGGCGTGCTCGCCGACGATGCGCACACCCTTGCCCTTGTAGGGCTCGGGCGGGTAGTAGGCGCGGATCTCGGCGGTGACCTGGCCGACGAGCTGCTTGTCGGCGCCCTCGATCTTGAGCTTGGTGCCGTCGGTGACGGTGATCTTGATGCCCTCGGGGATGGTGTGGAGGATGGGATGCGAGTAACCGAGGGCGAGGTCGAGCTGCTTGCCCTTGAGCGCGGCCTTGAAGCCGACGCCCTGGATCTCGAGCTCCTTGACGTAGCCGTCGGTCACACCCTTGACCATGCCGGCGACGACCGAGCGGGCGGTGCCGAACATGGCGCGGGCGAAGCGGGTCTCCTCGGTGGGGGCGAAGTGCAGGGCCTTGTCCTTCTGCTCGATGCGGACGACGGGGGCGAAGGTCTTGGCGAC
>CAZRNE010000055.1:0-7610 GCA_964601365.1 uncultured Opitutaceae bacterium
CGCGCAAAGTCCATGCCGGCGCCGGCCTTCGTCTGCACCAGCTCGCGGTGCAGCCGCGCGATTTCCGCCAGATCGATTTCCGCGGCCTGCGCGGCCAATCGCGCGCGCTGCGGCCCGTCCAGCTCCGTCCAGAAATGGAAGACCTGTCCTTGGCCGGCGGCATGGTAGCGTGCCATCAGTTCGTCGTCGGCTTTACTCATGGGGTCACTGCCGCTCCTCGAAACGGAACACGAATTCGTCCGGCCGCGAATAACCCATCTTGCGGCGGATGATCCGCTCGACGAGCGCGGGATCGTTGCGGAGTTGCTCCAGGTATTTCTGCTGCTGCTGCAGGCGCGCCTCGGCCGCGGCCAGGCGGGCGCGGTTGGCGGCCTCGATGGCCCGCAGGGCGGCCACCTCGCGGTGGATCTGGAGGAAGAACGAGGCCGCCCAGAGCGCCACGCCCGCAAACAGCGCGGCGTAGGCTCCCGTCACGATTTTCGGCCAGTTGGTCATCCGTGAAGAAACGATAAAGATTCGGCCTCCGGCCCGCGCAACTGTTTTGTCGGCAGCGAGTAGGCGGTTTTTGCGTGCTTTTTGCGGGGCCGTTCAAATACTCCGCGCACGATGTATCAGAGCTATTACGGGTTCTCGGAGATGCCCTTCCACATCACTCCGGACCCGAAGTTTCTCTACCTGAGTGAGACCCACCAGGAGGCCCTTTCGCACCTCAAATACGGGGTGGCGGAGAAAAAGGGCTTCATCGTGCTCGTGGGCGAGGTCGGCTGCGGCAAGACCACCCTCTGCCGGCGTTTCATCAACGAGCTGGATCCGGGCAAATTCGACATCGCCCTCGTCCTCAACCCCCGCGTCACCGAGACGCAGATGCTGAAGGCCATCCTCACCGAACTCGGCGAGTCCAAGCTCGAGCGCAGCAAGAGCGACCTCGTGGCGCAGATGAACCGCCTGCTGCTCGAGAAGATCTCCGCCGGCCGCGAGATCGTGCTCATCATCGACGAGGCGCAGAATCTTTCCTTCGAGGTCTTCGAGCAGGTCCGCCTCCTCTCCAACCTCGAGACCGACAAGCAGAAGCTTCTGCAGATCGTGCTGATGGGCCAGCCCGAGCTGAAGGAGAAGCTCGCCGCCGAGGAGCTGCGGCAGCTGCGCCAGCGCATCCTCGTGCACTACGAGCTGCGCCCCTTCACGCGGGCGGAGATGGACCACTACATCCAGCACCGCCTCACGCTCTCCGGCGGCATGGGCCGTCCGCGCTTCACCCAGTGGGCGCTGCGCCACATCCACAAGCAGAGCCGCGGGATTCCCCGCATCATCAACAATCTTTGCGACAAGGCCCTGCTGTCCGCCTTCATCCGCGACTCCGACGAGGTCACCTATTGGGACGCCCGCCGCGCCGCCAAGGACATGGACCGCCTGACCGACTGACCCCATGAGCCTCATCAACGACGCCCTCAAGAAAGCCCAGCGCCAGCGCACCCCCGACGCGCTGGCCCGGCCGTCCGCGCCCGAGACATCGGCGTCCACTCCGCCCCCGGCCCAACCCTACGTCTACGTGCGCCCCGCGCGCTCCGGCGGTCCCGACCCGATGCTCATCAAGCTCGGCGCCATCGTGGGCGGTGTGGTGATCGTCGGCCTCGTGGTTGCCTTGCTCTGGAGATCCGGCGGCGGGGACGAACCCGCCAAGCAAGCCCCCTCAGCCGCGGCCACGACTCCGGCGCAGAAACCTCCCGAACCCGCTGCGCCGGCCAATATCCCCGCCGTCTCAGCCTCGCAACCCGGCACGAATCAGGCACAGCCGCAGTTCACCCTGCGCCCCGAGACGCAGCCGGCTGTCACGCCCACCGTCACGCCGGTTGCGACCACAACGCAGAATCCAGCTCCCGAACCCCCGCGGGTCGCCGCCGCCAAGCCCGATCCGCGGGCCCTGACCGCCATCGATGGCTTCAAGGTCCTCGGCGTGCGCACCGGCGCCGCCGCCAAGGACAACAAGGTGCTGATGAACGACCGCGTCTACCGGCTCGGCGACTACGTCGTGCCCGAACTCGGCCTCAAGCTCACCGGCGTCTCTCCCAGCACGCTCACCTTCGAGGACAGCAACGGCGCGATCTACACGAAGTCGTTCTGATCCGGACGAGCTTCAGTGCAACCTCACGGAGGCTGCCCGGTCGCCCGGGTGCCAATGCCATCTACGACTCGCTTTGACGCGATGCAGGGCGCCGCTTGTCGGCGGACCGCAACCCGGCCACAGGGCCCGGCCCGACGCTCTAATCGCGCCATGCAGCCGGTATTACACCTTGAGATCCTTCAGCCAACTTTGGTTGGCGAGATACCAGTCCACCGCGCGCCGGAATCCGTCCTGCGGGCTGGTCGCGGGCTTCCAGCCGAGCAGGCGCCCGGCTTTCGCGATATCGGCCCAGGTCTCCTTGATGTCGGCGGCATGAAATGGCTCGCCGTGAATCTTGGCTTTCAACGGAAACCCGTCTTCCGCTCTCCGTCCTTGGTCGGCCAACGATTCCTCAATCCAGCGGATGATCGTGTGCAGCGGGACGGGATTGCGGCCGCCACCGAGATTGATGACCTCGCAGCCCACGGGCTTGAGCGCAAGGATGGTGCCGCGCGCAATGTCGTCCACGTAGGTGAAATCCCGGGCCTGCGTGCCGTCGCCGTAGAGCGTGATCGGCGTGCCCTCCGCGATCCATTTGATGAAACGGAACGGTGCCATGTCGGGCCGGCCGGCCGGGCCGAAGACCGTGAAATACCGGAGCACGGTCACGTCGAGGCCGTGGCGGCGGTGATACTCCTCGGCGAGCAGCTCCGCCTGCCGCTTGGTCTCGGCGTAAGGCGAAAGCATTTTTCCCAGGGGCGCTGACTCCACAAACGGCATCGCGCATCCGGCATACACCGAGGAACTGGAGGCGAGGACGTGCTTCCTCACGCCGTATTTCACCTGGCAATGCAGGACATTCTCCTCCCCGAGCACGTTCGTGCGGCGGTAGACCTCGGGATTTTCGATGCTGGCGCGGACGCCGGCGCGCGCCCCGAGGTTGATGACCGCATCAAAGCGTTGCCCCGCGAACAGCGCCTCGAGCGCGGCCCGGTCCTCGATGTCGAGCCTGTGGAAACGAAACCGTTCGGCGGCCGCTCCGTTGACCAGACGCGACAGGCGCCATTCCTTGAGGCGGACGTCGTAGTAGTCGTTCAGATTGTCCACCCCGACCACGCTGTGCCCCTCCGCGAGGAGCAACTCGCAGACCCGGGAGGCGATGAACCCGGCGGCGCCGGTCACCAGGTAGCATTGCGGGGAGGACGCCATGAGGGGCTACAGTGGAGGGGTTCGCATGGCCTGTGCAACACCCGTGCTCGCTCAGGAGAGGAAGGCGGACAGAGCCGCGCTGAGGCGCTCTTGAAACCTGCCGAACGAGAAATGCCCGGCCCGTGCGCGCAGCCTCTCCACGGGCGGCGGATGTTTCCACAGCTCGATGACCGCATCGGCGAGCTGCTCGCTGTTGCCGTAGTCCACCAGCGCGCCGACCTCGTGGTCCACCACCTCGGGCGACCCGCCGGCGCGCGCGGCGATGCAGGGTTTGCCGCCGCCCAGGGCCTCCAGATAAACCAGCCCGAAGCCTTCCTTCCGGCTCGGCAGCGCAAACAGGTCGCAGCGCCGGTATTCGCCGCGCAGGGTCGCGTCGTCGACAAAGCCCGTGAAATGCACCGCGCCGGCGACACCCGTCCGCTGCGCCAGCGCCCGCAGGCGCGGCAAATCGTCGCCCTCGCCCACCACGCGCAGACGCGCCTGCGGCAGGACGCGCAGCACCCGCGGCATCGCCTCGATGACCGTGTCCACGCCCTTGTAGGTGTCGGCCTTGGTCAGGCGGGCGACGGTCAGGATGACCGGGCCGCCGGCGGAGCGCGCCGCAGTCTCCGGAGCCGTGCCGGCGGTCTCAAACCCCGGATCGAAGGAGTTGGGCACGACGACCAGCCGCGCCGGATCCAGACCCGGATCGAACCGCAGCACCTGCCGCCGCGTGAATTCGCTGATGCAGAGGATGCGGGCCGCGCCGCGCAACGAACGCCGTTCGATCCACGAATAGGGCCGCCACACCTCGATCCCGTGGGCCACGAGCACACAGCGCAGGCCGGGTCGCGCCAGCGACAACAGCCACGCCACCGGCAGTTGGTGCAGGTGCCCGCAGACGATCAGGTCCGCGTCCCATCCTTCCCGCCACACGGCCTGTGC
Source organism: uncultured Opitutaceae bacterium (assembly GCA_964601365.1). GTDB lineage: Bacteria > Verrucomicrobiota > Verrucomicrobiia > Opitutales > Opitutaceae > Didemnitutus. The sequence goes on from CAZRNE010000055.1 coordinate 4,235, forward strand.
AAACGCAACCTTGCCCCGGTCGCAGCCCACCGCGCAGGCGAGGCCCCGGGGCGCGAGTTCCGCGGCTCTTGGGTCGGGCCCGGGCAGGTCGTTCAGCGCCACGTAGCCCGTCCCGCGGGCCGGACCCGAGAGATGGCCCAGGGCCCGCAGATAGAGCCGCAGGATGCGGCTGATGCCGCCCTCCGAGCGGAAAAGTTCCGGCGCCAGCAGCAGGGTCTTCATGCCGCCAGGTCCCTCCGGTTGGCATACGCCACGAGCATCGCGAGCGTCCAGACCCGCGACCAGTTCCGCGTGTCCGCTCCGCCGTCAAACGCCGCCCACTCCGCGTGCACGCGGGCGGAATCCAGCCAGGGGCAGGCGGCGAGCGAACCCGCGCTGAACACCTCGGCCAGGAACGGCCGCAACTGCGCCCGCATCCACAGCGGAAACGGCAGCGTGAACCCCTGCTTGGTGCGCTGCCGCACCGCCGCCGGCACGAGGTCCGCCGTGGCCTCGGCCAGCACGGCCTTGGGCGGCCCCGGGGGCAGCCGCCACGCCGCCGGTTGGTTCCACCACCAGCGCAACAGCCGCTCGTCCACGAAAGGCACCCGCAATTCCAGCGAATTGGCCATGCTGAAGACGTCGCTGTCGCGCAGCAGCACGTCGGACATGTAGGTGCGCATCTCCCAGGCCATGACGGTCTGGTTCGCGTCGGCGCCGGTCAGTTCACCGACGAAATCGTCCAACATCGGATGATACGGCCCCTGGCGCGCCGCCGATTCCCAGGCCTCCGGGGTCAGCAGCTCCCGGCGGGTGGACTCCGACAGCACCCGGCGCCGCAGCGCGCAGAGATCGTGCAGGTCGCGCCCGTGCTGGAGAAAATCCGCCAGCTTGCGCTGCCGCGACGATCCGAGCCGGAGACGGGCCACGATCAAATCGCGCAAGCCCCTTGGCAGCATCCGCCAGCGCAGCAACCACCGCGCGAGACGCGGCATGTCGCGGAACGAGGGATAACCGCCGAACAATTCGTCGCCGCCCAGACCGGAAAGCGCAACCTTCACCCCACCCTGTCGTGCGATCCGGCTGGCGTAGTGGCTGTTGATGCCGTCCCCGGTGGGCTGGTCGAACGACGCGAGGATCGCGGGCAGTTCCGCGGCCAGCCGGTCACCGGTCAGCACCTCCTCGTGATGCTCGGTGCCCAGCTCGCGCGCGGCGAGCCGGGCATGCGCACCCTCGGCGAATTCCGGCTCCTCGTGGGTGATGGAGAAGGTCTTGAGCTTGTCCGCCCCGCAATGCCGCATCAGCGCCACCACGGCCGTCGAATCCAGCCCGCCCGACAGGAAGGCGCCCACCGGCACGTCCGCCAGCCGGTGCGCGCGGATGGTGTCCTCGAGTTGCGCCCGCAGCTCGCGCCTAAACTCCGCCCCGGGCTTCGATGCCGCCGGCGCCACCTCCGGCAACCGCCACCACTTCAGAACCTGCGCCCGCCGGTCCGGTCCGAGCAGCAGGCTGTGCCCGGCGGGCAGGTTGTAGACGCCGCGCATGATGGTGCGCGGCGGCGGCACGGCGAACCACGCGAGGTAGTCGCCCACCGCGACCGGATCGATCTCGGCCGGCACCAGGCGGCTGGCCAACACGGCGCGCACCTCGGAACCGAACACCAGGCCGCCATCCTCGGTGCGCGCGTAGTAGAGCGGCTTGATGCCGAGCGGGTCGCGCGCGGCGAGGAACACGCGCTCCGCCTCGTCCCACACGGCGAAGGCGAACATGCCGCGCAACCGCGGCAGGCAGTCGCGGCCCCATTGCGCGTAGGCGTGCAGGAGCACCTCGGTGTCGCAATGCGTGGCGAAGGCCCGCCCGTGCCCCTCCAGCTCCGCGCGCAGCTCGCGGTGGTTGTAGATGGCGCCGTTGAAGACGAGGCGGAAGCGCGCGTCCGGCGTCGTCATCGGCTGGCGGCCGTTGGCGGGGTCGAAGATGGCCAGCCGGCACATGCCCAGCGTGCCGTCCTCCCACGACACCAGCCCCTCGTCGTCGGGCCCGCGATGCCGCTGCCGCGCGGTCATCCGGCGCACCGCGGTCTCCCGCTCCGGCGCGGGCAGATTGCTCTGGATGATGCCGGCGATGCCGCACATGCGGGGCCACGAAAGCGCAAAGCCTTTGCCGCAGGCAAAGGAAAACCACGGGCATTATGCATACTTGTGAAAGAATCGCCCGCGTGGTTTCGTTTCTGGGGGTGCACCCCATGAAGCTCCGCCTCGCCAGTTACAACCTCAACAACCTCTTCCGGCGGCCCAAGCTCCTCCAGCTCCCCGGCTTCTCCGCCACGGCCCGGCCCGTGCTCAAGGATGTCGACACCCTCTCCGAACTGCTCGCGCAGGACAGCTACGCCGGCGCCACGGGCGCCAAGATCATCGCGCTGCTCACGAAATACGGTTTCGCCTCGGGCAAGGGCAACCCGTGGTTCGATGTCAACCAGGCCAAGTCCAAGCTCTTCTCCGCCAGCAAGGGCAAGCTCACCCTCAAGGCCGCCAGCCGCTCCGACTGGCTTGGCTGGGTCGAGCTGAAGGCCGAGGAGGTGAACGACGAAGCCACGCGCAACACCGGCCGCGTCATCGCCGCCGTGCAGCCCGACGTGCTCGCCGTCGTCGAGGCGGAGAGCCGCCCCGCCCTCGTGCGCTTCAACGACCAGGTGCTCAAGCCGCAACAGGCCGCCTTCCCGCACACGCTGCTGGTCGACGGCAACGACCCGCGCGGCATCGACGTGGGCGTCTACAGCCGCCACCCGATCCGCAGCGTGCGCAGCCACGTGGACGACACCTACATCGGCAAGGACAACAAGCCCTACCGCGTCTTCAGCCGCGACTGCCCCGAGTATGAGATCGGGTTGCCCGGCGGCAAAACGCTCTGGCTGCTCGTCAACCACTTCAAGAGCCAGGGCTACGGCTCGCCCGCCGGCAACGACGCCAAGCGCCTGAAGCAGGCCGAGCGCGTCCGCGCCATCCTCGCCCGCTTCGATCTGACAAAGGACCTCATCGCCGTGGCCGGCGACTTCAACGCCAAGCCCGGCCACGCCTCCATCGCGCCCCTGCTCGCCACGCCGCATCTGCGCGACGTATGCGACGCGCCCGTCTTCGCCGGCCAGCCGCGCTGGACCTATCACAGCGGCAAGCAGCAGCTCGACTACCTGCTCGTGTCCGCCCCGCTCTTCGCCGCCATCAAGGCCGTGGGCATCGAACGCCGTGGCATGGTCGCCAAGGGCGTCACTCCTTTCCCCGAGGTCACCAAGGACGCCAACGCCGCCTCCGACCACGCCGCCGTCTGGGCGGAAATGGACATCGGATTTCTGGGGGGGGGGGGGGGGGGGGGGGGGGGGGGGGGGGGGGGGGGGGGGGGGGGG
>CAZRNE010000056.1:0-7578 GCA_964601365.1 uncultured Opitutaceae bacterium
CCCAGGGCCCGGGCCACGGCCACGCGCTGCCGCTCGCCACCCGAGAGGTGCGCGGGGACCTGCTTCGCGCGGGCCTCCAGACCGACCCGCTTCAACAAGGCCGCGGCGCGGGCCCGCTCGGCCACGCCCACCGGTCCGGCCCCCCGGGCGGCCATGAGCACATTCGCAAAAGCATCGATCTCAGGAATGAGGTAGTAGGCTTGGAAGACCATGCCGAGGTAGCGGGCCCGCCGGGCCGTCAGGTGCCCGGGCGAAAGCTTGTGCGCCGCCTCCGCACCCCAGAGAAGCTCGCCCGCATCCGGCCGGTCGAGGCCGGCCAGCAGGTTGAGCAACGTGCTCTTGCCCGAGCCGGATTCACCGCGGATCGAGATGCTCTCGCCGGGCGCGACCGCCAGGTCCACGCCGCGCAGCACCTCGAGCGTCGTGTCGCCGCTCGCGTAGTTCTTGCGGAGCCCGCGGGCCTGGAGGACGGGTTCACTCACTGCGCAGGGCCTCCACGGGTTTGAGCCGCGCGGCGCGCCACGCGGGGATCAGCCCCGCCAGCGTCGCCGCGACCAGCGACAGCACGATGATGGCGGTCACGTCGCGCGCCGAGGTGTGCGCCGGCAGGTCGGCGAACTGGTAGAACTTCACGAAGACATCGTGGCCCATGGTGTGCCGGGCGATGAACTGCACGAGCGCGTCGCGCCAGTGCAGGAGCGCGAAACCGAGGCCGAGGCCCGCCGCCGTGCCGGCGAGCCCGATGACGAGGCCCTGCGCGCAGAAACACAGCGCCACGTCGCGGGCCTTGCCGCCCATGGCGGCGAGCAGGCCGATCTCGCGGGTCTTGCGCACCACCGACATCAGCAGCGAACTCGTGATGGAGAACGCCGCCACGACGATGATGAACGTGAGCAGGAAGAAGATCATGTTCTGCTCGAAGCTGAGGATGGACTGGAAATCCGCGTTGGCCTCGAGCCAGGTGAGCGCCCGCGTGCCGGCCGGCAGCACGCCGTTCAGGGCCGCGGCCGCGGCGTTCTCGTCGGTCCCCGGCTCCAGCCGGACGCTGTAACCGTGCACGTGCTGCTCCAAGCCGTAGAAATCCTGCATCAGCCGCAGCGAGCAGATGACCGTGGAGCTGTCGAGCTGCTGATGGCCGACCTGGAAGATGCCCGCCACGCGCACTTCGCGCGGCAGCAGCACCTCGTTGCGCTTGATCTTGTCGAGCATCAGCGGCGAATAGACCGCCACCGTGTCCCCCACCCGCGCGCCGATGGCCTGGGCGAGGATCGAGCTGAGGATCATGGAGTCATCGTCCAGGTCGTCGAAGGAACCCGCCACCAGGTAGCGGCCCAGTGGAACGACCTTCTGCATCGCCTTCGCGTCCACTCCCTGCACCGCCGGGAAGGCCGGCCGGCCCTCATGCTCGACCATCACGACCCCCGCGGCGAAGGGCGCGTAGGCCGCGACCCCCGGCGCCTTGGCCAGGGCCTCCGCCACCGCGCCGGCCGTCGGGACATCGATCGGCTGGCGCGCGCGCACGACCACCTCGCCCTGCGTGTCGATGATCATCCGTTTGATCTGGTGCCCGAAGCCGCCCATCACGCTCGTCGAGACCAGCATCAGGGCCACGCCGAGCGTCACGCCGGCCACCGAGATGAGCGTGAAGAACGACACCCGCCCGGTCGGGAAAAGCTGCTTGAGGGCGAGGTAGATCGGCCAGGGCATCGGCGGAGCGCCAGTTGAAGTTCGAAGTTTAGGTTGAGGTGACTTGCTCGGACACCAACACCGCAGGTTGGTGCTTCAACTTCAACTTCCTACTTCAACCGGCAGTGGCTCCGGTGCCACTCGGGCGCAGTGAAGGGAACAGGATCACGTCGCGGATGCTCTCGGCGCCGGTGAGCAGGATGCACAGCCGGTCGATGCCCACGCCCATGCCGCCGGCCGGCGGCATGCCGTGCTCGAGCGCGAGGAGGAAATCCGTGTCCATCTTCTGCTGGTCCTCGCCGACCTGCTTCTCGAACATCTCGCGCTGCACGAAGGGGTCGTTCTGCTCGCTGTAGGCGGGCGCGATCTCCATGCCGCCGATGATGAGCTCGAAGACGTCGATCAGGCCGGGATCCTGCGCGTTGAGCTTGGCCAGCGGGCACAGCTCCTTCGGCAGATGCGTGACGAAGGTCGGCTGGATGAGGGCGGGCTCGATCTTCTTGGAGAAAATCTCGTTCACGATCTCGTGCGTCTCCCAGCCGCCGTGCACCTCCAAGCCGAGCTTCTGACAGGCCTCGATGGCCCGAGCCCGGTAATCGGACGGCGTGCCGCGGAGCGCGCTCAATTTGAATCCCACGGCCTCGTCGATCAGGTCGAGGTAGCGGGCCTCGCGCCAGGGCGCGGCGAGGTCGATGGTCTGCCCGCTGGCGGCGTGCTTGAGCTGCAGCGAGCCGCCCACCTCCTGCGCGGCGTTTTTGACCAGGGCCTGCACGAGGTCCATCATGCCGCGGAAATCCGAGTAGGCCTGGTAGACCTCGAGCATGGTGAATTCGGGATTGTGCTTCCGCGAGATGCCCTCGTTGCGGAAGATGCGCCCGATCTCGAAGACGCGGTCGATGCCGCCGACGAGCAGGCGCTTGAGGCGCAGCTCGAGCGCGATGCGCAGGTAGAAGTCCACGCCGAGGGCGTTGTGGTGCGTGGTGAAGGGCCGCGCCGCCGCGCCGCCGGGCACGGCCTCGAGCACCGGCGTCTCCACCTCGATGAACTTCCGCTCGGCCAGCGTGCGGCGGAGACTGGCCACGATGCGGCTGCGCTGGAGCAGGCGCTCCCGCGACTCCGGGTTGACCACGAGGTCGAGGTAGCGCTGCCGGTAGACTTGCTCGGGGTCGGTGAGACCGTGCCACTTTTCCGGCAGCGGCCGCAGCGCCTTGGCGACGAGCGTGTATCGGTCCACGCGCACCGTGATCTCGCCGGTCTTGGTCTTGAAGAGCGTGCCCTCGGCCCCGATGAAGTCGCCGAGGTCGAGCTTCTTGAACTCCGCGTAGGCCGCGTCGCCCACCTGGTCCTTCTTCACGTAGAGCTGGATCTGCCCCTGCTGGTCGAGGATCTTGACGAACTGGCTCTTGCCCATGTCGCGGATCGTCACGAGCCGCCCGGCCACCTTGACCGGCACGGCGTAGTCCTGGCCGTCGACGTAGGCTTTCATCGCCTCCGCCGAGAAGTGCGTCTGCTCGCAGTTGGCGCGGAACGGGTCCGCCCCGGCCGCGCGCAGGTCCTGCAGCTTCTTGTGCCGCACGGCGAACTGGTCGTGGGTGATGTCCTGGGGAATCTCGCTCATGGAGCGGGCCAAGCTAGGTGCCGCCCGCTCCACGGGGCAAACGGAAAGTAGGCGCACCACGGCGCATCTTCGCGCTGGCGGACAATCGGCCGGCGGCTAGCTTCCGGCCGATGCCATCCGCCGCCCTCACACCCGCTTCCGCCACCCTTGACTGGGGGCGGACGCGCTATGCCGAGGCCTTGGCGCGGCAGGAGGACCTGGTCGCCAGCCGCAACGCCGGCGAGATCGGCGACACCCTCGTCTTCACCGAGCACGAGCCCGTCTACACGCTGGGCGTGCGCCGCGGCGCCGCTCAGAACCTGCTCTGGACCGCCGACATGCTCCGCGCCCGCGGCATCGAGGTGCACCCGACCACCCGCGGCGGCGACATCACCTACCACGGCCCCGGCCAGGTCGTCGGCTACCCCATCGTGAACCTCGCCCCGCGCAAGGACCTGCACGCCTACCTGCGCTTTCTCGAGGACGTCATGATCGCCGCCGTGGCCCGCTACGGCCTCACCGCGGGAAGGAACCCCGGCAAGACCGGCATCTGGATCGAACGCCGCAAGATCGCCGCCATCGGCGTCGCCGTGAAGAAGTGGACCACCTACCACGGCTTCGCCCTCAACGTGAACACCGACCTCAGCCACTTTGCCGGCATCGTCCCCTGCGGCATTACCGCCGCCGACGGCACCGTCACCTCCCTGCAGGCCGAGTTGGGGCGCACCATGGATCTCGCCGAGGTCAAGGCTGCCCTCGCCGCCGAGTTCTGGCGGCAATTGCCGGAGTTTTTTCGCCACGGATAACACTGATGGGCACGGATATTCATCTGCGCGGAACAGTGGTCTTGAAAAATCCGTGTTTATCCGTGCCATCCGTGGCCTCCACTAGATGACTGCCCTCCGCAAACCCGACTGGCTCCGCGCCAAGCTGCCCTCCGGCCCCGGCTACCAGGCCACGCGCCGCCTCGTGGAGGACAACAAGCTCCACACGGTCTGCCAGAGCGCCCAGTGCCCCAACATCGGCGAGTGCTGGTCGCGCGGCACGGCCACGGTCATGATCCTCGGCAACATCTGCACGCGCTCCTGCAACTTCTGCGCCATCCAGGTCGGCCGCCCCACCGAATACGACCTCGGCGAGCCCGCCCGCGTCGCCGACGCCGTGCAGAAAATGGGCCTCCGCCACTGCGTCATCACCTCCGTCGCCCGCGACGACCTCAAGGACGGCGGCGCCAGCGTCTGGGCCGCCACCATCCGCGCCACCCGCTACAAGAACCCGCAGTGCGCCATTGAGGTTCTCGTCCCCGACTTCAAGGGCAACCTCGACCAGGTCGACATCGTCCTCGACGCCAAGCCCGACATCTTCAACCACAACATCGAGACCGTGGAACGCCTCCAGCGCCCCGTCCGCGTGCAGGCCCGCTACGACCGCTCCCGCTCCGTCCTCCGCCACGCCAAGAGCCGCGGTTTCACCACCAAGACCGGCATCATGCTCGGCCTCGGCGAGACGCAGCACGAGATTGCCCAGTGTCTCCGCGACATCGCGAGCGACAGGACCGACATCCTCACCCTCGGCCAATACCTCCAGCCCACCCCGCAGCACTGGAAGATCGACCGCTGGGCCCCGCCCGAGGAGTTCGCCCGCTGGAAGGAGTTCGGCCTCGCGCTCGGCATCGGCGTCATCGAATCCGGCCCGCTCGTCCGCTCCAGCTACCATGCCGACGAGCAGTCCGCCAAATACACCGGCGACGAGCACCTCAACACCGCCAACACCCTCGCCGCCGCACGGTGAGGCGACATATTATTTTCAGCGCAACATCGCGATCAACCGCGCGCGGCTGGGCACACGATGCTTGTGGAGGATCGAGCTGACCTGGTGCTTGACCGTCGGCTCGGCCTTGTTGAGCGCGGAGGCAATTTCCTTGTTGGAGAAACCGGAAAGCAGGTGCGTGAGCACGTCCTGCTCGGCGGGCGTGAGGGCGGGCCGGTCGAGCCCGGGGTTGCGGGCGAAGGTGGAGGCGGAGGCGATCATGGGAGGCAGGTGCGGGTTATTGTTCGGGGTGTAATACCAAAGACGCACGAGCCGCTGTTCTCCCCTAGGTTATGACCCGTTTTTGCGGCCAACCGCGCCTGCCGTCCGATGGCACCACAACCCGGCGAGGCGCTGGTTTAGACCGCGAAAGATCAGGTTACCCCCCTGAAAAAACTTGCTTCGCCGGGCCGGGCTGCGCGATATCCCGCCCCTCTCCCGGGCCAACATAGCTCAGCTGGTAGAGCAACGCTTTCGTAAAGCGTGGGTCGTCGGTTCAAATCCGACTGTTGGCTCCACTTTCCGCCTCCGCCGGCGCCCGGCGGCCTCGGATGAATACAGCGGAGAAGATTTCCCGCTAGCTGCTCGTCATAGTCCGCTGGCGGCTTGGCAAGCATCCGCCCATCTGTTGTGGTGGAAGGATGATCATCTATCTGGACGGCCAGTATGTCCCGCAGGAACAGGCCAAGGTGTCCGTGTTCGACCACGGCCTCCTCTACGGCGACGGCATCTTCGAGGGCATCCGCCTTTACGCGGGCAACGTCTTCCGCCTGGAGGAACACCTGGAGCGCTTCGAGCATTCGGCCAAGGCCATCCTGCTCGACCTGCCCGTCACCCGTCGCGAACTCTCCGACATCGTCTGCGAGACCTGCCGCCGCAACAACCTGCGCGACGGTTACATCCGCCTCGTCGCCACCCGCGGCCCCGGCGACCTCGGCATCGCCCCGTGGAACTGCCCCAAGCCCACCCTCTACTGCATCGCCAGCCAGATCCAGCTCTACCCCCCGGAGCATTACGAGAAGGGCCTGGCCATCGTCACCCTGCCCACGCGCCGCATCAGCCCCGCCGCCCTGCCCCCGACCATCAAGTCGCTCAACTACCTCAACAACGTCCTCGGCAAGATCGAGGCCCGGCAGGCCGGCGCCCTCGAGGGCATCATGCTCAACGAGCAGGGCTATGTCGCCGAGTGCACCGCCGACAACATCTTCATCGTCCACCGGGGCATCCTCCACACGCCGGCCGCCTCGCACGGCGCGCTGCGCGGCATCACCCGCGACACCGTGTTCGACATCGCGCGCGACCTGGGCATCGGGATCCGCGAGACCAACCTCACCCGCTACGACGTCTGGTGCGCCGACGAGGTCTTCCTGACCGGCACCGGCGCCGAGACCATCCCCGTGGTCAAGGTGGACGGCCGCGTCATCGGCTCCGGCAAACCCGGCCCCGTCTTCGCCAAGGTCCTGCAAGCCTTCCGCCAGCGGGTGACCAGCGAGGGCACGAAGATCTGAGCGGCGGCAGTCCTCCGACGCGTTCTATTTCCGCTTCGGCGCTTTTTTCGATTTGGCGGCCGGAGCCGGCGCGCCGGTGTCTTCCGCTTTCCCCGCAATCAGCGCGGCAATCTCATCGGCCGAGTGATCCGGCAGCGCCCGGCGCAGCGACGCGATCAACGCATCGACATCGGACGCCGTCGCCTCCGCTGACGGGGCCTTGACCTCCTCCGGCAGGTCCTTGGGCAGGATGGCCTCGCCGCTGGCGATGACCGCGCTGCGGTAGATGGTGTTCTCCAGTTCGCGGACGTTGCCGGGCCAGTTGTGCCGGCAGAGGATGGCCAGCGCCTCGGGCGAGACGCGGCGCACCTTCGCCTTCTTCGCCTTGTGCAGGTTCTGCAGGAAGAAATCCACGATCTGCGGGATGTCCTCCACCCGGTCGCGCAGGGCCGGCATGCGGATGCGCACGACGTTCAGGCGGTAATAGAGATCCTCGCGGAACCGGCCGGCTCGCACCAGTTCCTCCACGTCCTTGTTGGTCGCGGCGATCACGCGCACGTTGACGCGGATGGTCTCCGTGCCGCCGACGCGCTGGATCTCCCCCTCCTGCAGCACGCGCAGGATCTTGGTCTGCGTGGCCGGCGTCATGTCGCCGACCTCGTCGAGGAAGATGGTCCCGCCGTCGCACAGCTCGAACTTGCCCAGCCGTTGCGCGGTGGCGCCGGTGAAGGAGCCGCGTTCGTGCCCGAACAGTTCGCTCTCGATCAGGTTTTCGGGAATGGCCGAGCAGTTCACCGCGATGAAGGGTTTGCCCCCGCGGTGGCTGTGCCGGTGCACGCTCCGCGCGACCAGCTCCTTGCCGGTGCCGCTCTCGCCCGTCACCAGCACCGTCGCGTCGCTCGCCGCCACCTGCCCGATGGCCTGGAAGACCGCCTGCATCGCCGGCGACTGCCCCACGATGCCCTCCGTGTGCTCCGCCGGATTGAGGCTGGGGGTGCC
>CAZRNE010000057.1:0-7549 GCA_964601365.1 uncultured Opitutaceae bacterium
TGAACTACGATTTGCCGTGGAACCCAAACCGCCTGGAGCAGCGCTTCGGCCGCATCCACCGCATCGGTCAGCGGGAAGTCTGCCACCTCTGGAATCTGGTCGCCGCGCAGACGCGCGAAGGGGATGTCTATCACCGCCTCCTCGACAAGCTGGAGGAGGCCCGGCAGGCCCTCGGCGGCCAGGTGTTCGACGTGCTGGGGCGCCTGCAGTTCGATGGAAAACCGCTCCGTGATCTGCTGATTGAGGCCATCCGCTATGGCGACCGGCCCGAGGTGCAAGCCCGGCTTAATCAAGCCATCGAGCATGGTGTGGACCGACCCCATCTCCAGGACCTGCTGGAAGAGCGTGCCCTCGCCCATGACGCGATGGATGCCAGCCGCGTCGCTCGGGTGCGGGAGGATATGGAGCGGGCCGAGGCCCGCCGGCTCCAGCCGCACTACATCGAATCTTTCTTCATCGAGGCGTTCAAGCACCTCGGCGGCACGGTGCGGCAGCGCGAGCCCAGACGATTTGAGGTCACGCATGTGCCGGCGCCGGTCCGCAACCGCGACCGCCAGATCGGCCAGGGGGATCCGGTGCTGTCGCGCTACGAGCGCGTTGTCTTCGAGAAAGACCTGATTTCCGTTCAAGGGCAACCCTTGGGGGCCTTTGTCTGCCCCGGTCATCCGCTGCTCGATTCCGTCCTCGACCTCACCCTCGAGCGCCACCGCGACCTGCTCAAGCGGGGCACCGTGCTCGTGGATGAACGCGACCCCGGCACCACACCCCGGGCTCTGTTCTTCCTCGAGCACTCCATCCAGGATGCGAGCATCCTGCCCTCGGGAGAGCGCCGCACCATTTCCCAGCGGATGCTCTACGTGGAGATGGATGGGACCGGCCGGACCCGGCACCTGCATTATGCGCCCTATCTGGATTATCGCCCGTTGACGGCCGGCGAACCCGCCGTTGCGGAGATTCTTGCCCGGCCGGAGTGCGCGTGGCTTGCCCGCGGCTTGGAACAAAAGGCGCAGGGTCATGCCATCGCCACGGTCGTGCCCGAGCACATCCAGGAGGTTCGCGGCCGGCGGCTGGCTTGGATTGAGAAGACCCGCGCGGCCGTGAAGGACCGGCTCACCAAGGAAATCGCCTACTGGGATCACCGCGCCGCCCAACTCAAGGCGCAGGAAGCCGCCGGCAGGCCCGGTGCCCGCCTGAACTCGGGCGAAGCCCGCCGCCGCGCCGACGACCTTCAGGCCCGGCTGGAGAAGCGGCTCGTCGAACTCGACCGCGAGGCGCAGATTTCCGCCCTTCCCCCCGTCGTGCTCGGCGGTCTGCTGGTCGTGCCGGCAGGGCTCATCGCCGCGCTGCGCGGCGGGCCGGCCCCCCCGGCCGACACCCAGGCCAGCGCGGCCCGCGCCCGCGAAATCGTCATGGCGGTGGAGCAGGCGCTCGGCTTCAATCCCATCGACCGTGAAACGGAAAAACTCGGCTACGACATCGAGAGCCGCGACCCGCGCGACGGCCCGAACAAGGGGAAGCTCCGCTTCATCGAGGTGAAAGGCCGGGTTTCTGGCGCGGCCACCATCACGGTGACAAGGAACGAGATTCTCTACTCCCTCAATAAGCCCGAGGACTTCATCCTCGCCATCGTCGAATTTCTGCCGGACGGCAGCCATCGCGTCCACTATGTGCGCCGGCCCTTCCAGCGCGAGCCGGACTTTGGCGTCACCAGCGTCAACTACGACTTCTCGGAGCTGCTCGCTAAAGGGGAGTCGCCATCCTGAGCAATCCGCCAGCCCTCAGCATGCCTGCAATCTTTCACTACTTCGCCTACGGTTCGAACCTGAAGCTATCCGAGATACAGCGCACCTGTCCATCGGCAGAGCGCAAGTGCAGAGCCAAACTCACGAATCACCGTCTTATCTTTCCAAGAAAATCCGTCGGTCGCAATTGTGGTGTTGCGAGCATCGAACCGTCTGCAGGCGATTTTGTTTGGGGTGGGGTGTATTGCATCCCGGAAGCCGAGCGGGCGAAGCTTGAGGAACGTGAGGGCTACAAACGGAACCGAAGCAGGAACAGCAACTCGTATCTCCCGAAAAATGTGACTGTCTTGGATGAGGGCGACCCGGCGAAATCGCGCGCCGTCTTGACGTTCGTGGCGAACGCCCAAAGGAATCCGCCGCTCCCAAGCGCCGAATACAAAGGTCTCATCATGGATGGCGCCAAAGAATGGGCCCTGGACCCGGATTACATCGCCAGCTTGGAGAGGATTGTCACACTCTAGCCGACCATGTCCGCTTCCATATGCCTGAAGCTCACGCCCATCCCCATGTCACCTCAATCATGGGTTGACTATCGGTAAACTATCGGTTGACTTATGACCATGGCTAACCTCCAATTCGCTTACGCTGCGCCCGGTCGCGCTGCACCTCCGCCCGAAGTGGCCAAGGCACTTCCCCGGCATGAATGGCAGATTTCATCGTGGGCACTCGACGCCATCGAAGATCTGGCCCCTGCGCCCGATCTCATGTGGGTGAACTTCGGCAGATCGCCCAAGATCGGCTACGCTGAAGCCGTGCTACAGCGCCTGGCGCATTTGCAGCAGGATGCCGGGAAGCAGCCATTCATTTTCATCTCCGGCAGTGCGGTGCCGCACACCGTGGTTGAGCGCATTTACGAGACACTTCCCAATCCCTCGAATGTGATGTCGAACTTGGTCGGGAAGCCCGACTTCGGCTCCGCCGTGCTCAAATTCATGGCGCAAAGGAAGGCGCAGGCACGTCTCGAATCGGCCGTGAAACACGCCGCACCTGTGCTCCGCGTCCCCAATGCCGACCTCCGCTCAAGCCGTGGCCGTCTCTCGATTGATCGGGTCGCCGACCTCTTTGGGCTGAAAACCATTGAGTTGGGGCGTCTCATCGGTCGGACCAACAAGGCCGCGCTCAGCAAAACCCCCGATGCGGAATCGCTGCAAGAGGCGCTGAAGCCGTTTTCGGACATCGCGCTGCTTCGCACCGATGGTTTTGGTGACGCGCAGTTCCGCAAGTGGCTCAACACTTCCAACGAGCACATGAAAAACCGCTCGCCCATGGACTGGATTCGCGATGGTCGTGCTGAGGATGTCGGCGGGTTCGTGTTCAATATCCTTACCGGTCAACCTAGCTGATGCCCGCCGCTTTCCATAAACTTTTGGCCGATTTGCCGACCCCGCCACCTCAGGAATTATTGCTTTATCGCTTTGTCCCCCAGGGTGATTTGGAGAAGAAATTACCCCCAGATTACCTTTTCACGTCGGGCAACCCCGGACGCTATAATCCCAAAAAAGTTAACGCCTTCTACGCCTCCCAGGACGCGACGATTGCCGGTGCTGAACTTGATCGGCGGCTCGCGCAAATACCAAAGGACCGCGTTCCACCACGGCAAGTGTTGTATTCGATCAAGGCGACTCTCCCCGTCCTCGATCTGAGCGACACGGCCACGCTCCAGCATTTGCGCCTGACACGTGCCGACTTGGCGGCCGAGTGGGAATTTGCCTTGGCGCCGACGGCTACCCAACGGCTAGGCCACGCCGTGTCTTTGCAAACCCGGTTTGCCGCAATCAGCGCACCGTCCGACGCAGCGGTGGCACGTAAGCTTGCCGGGGTTAACTATATCATCTTTCCCTCCGCCATTGATACCCCCATGTCGGTGGTTATTCGTGACGATGCCGGCAAAGAAATCCAGCGTTGGCCCGCGCCGTAACCCCGCCACTTTCCGATGTCCGCCCCCTTCCGCAAGAAACTCATCGAAGTCGCTTTGCCGCTTCAGGCCATCAACGAGGCCTCGGCGCGGGAGAAATCCATCCGGCACGGGCATCCGAGCACCCTCCACCTGTGGTGGGCGCGGCGGCCGTTGGCGGCGGCGCGGGCGGTGATCTTTGCGCAGATGGTGGATGACCCCTCGGGCTATGTGGATCAGCTCAAGGGCGACCCGAAACTCAAGCGGCAGGCGGAGGGCATCCTCAAGCAACGGCACAAGTTGTGGGAGGAAGCCACGGCGGTGCTGAAAAAGGCCAAGGAAGCGGGCCTCAGCGCGCCGGAACCGGGGCCGGAGCCGAAGCTCGACGACATCCTCGCGGAGGTCGAGCGGCAGCGGCTTTTCCGCATCATCGAGGAGCTCGTGCAGTGGGAGAACACGACGAACGAGGACGTGCTGAAAAAGGCGCGCGAAGAAATCTGGCAGAGCTGGCGGCGGACCTGCGCGGAGAATGCCGGACACCCGCGCGCGAAGGAGCTGTTCGACCGGCACAAGCTGCCCGCGTTTCACGATCCCTTTGCCGGCGGCGGGGCGCTGCCGCTGGAGGCGCAGCGGCTCGGGCTGGAGGCGTATGCCAGCGACCTCAACCCCGTGGCCGTGCTCATCAACAAGGCCATGATCGAGATTCCGCCGAAGTTCGCGGGCCGGCCGCCGGTGAACCCGGAGTCGCGCAAAGGCCAGCTCGGCACGAAGACGTGGCGCGGCGCGCAGGGGCTGGCCGAGGACGTGCGCTACTACGGCCAGTGGATGCGCGACGAGGCGGAGAAGCGCATCGGGCATCTCTACCCGAAGATCGAGATCACCGCCGCGATGGCGAAGGAGCGGCCCGACCTGAAACCGCTCGTCGGGCAAAAGCTCACCGTCATCGCGTGGCTCTGGGCGCGCACGGTGAAAAGCCCGAACCCGGCGTTCCGCAAAGTGGACGTGCCGCTCGCCTCCACCTTCATGCTCGCGTCGAAGCCGGGTAAGGAAGCCTGGGTCGAGCCGGTCATCGAGGACGGCGGCTATCGCTTCACGGTGAAAGCGGGCAAGCCGAAGAATGCGGAGGCGGCGAAAGCCGGCACCAAGCTCGGTGAACGCGGTGCGAACTTTCAGTGCGTGATGTCCGGCACACCCATCGCGGGCGACTACATCAAGGCCGAGGGAAAGGCGGGGCGCATGGGCGCACGTCTCATGGCCATCGTGGCGGAAGGCCAACGCGGGCGTGTCTATCTATCGCCCACGCCGGAGCACGAGGCGGCGGCAGGAAAGGCGAAGCCAGAGTGGATGCCGGACGTTGAGTTCTTCCAGCAAGCGCTCGGCTTCCGTGTAGGCAACTACGGGATGACGAAATGGAGCGACTTGTTTAGCGAACGACAGATCACGGCGTTGACGACCTTTGCGGACGTGGCGCGCGAGGCTCGGGATCTCGTGCGGCAGAGTGCGCCAAGTGCAGGGCTTGCGAATGGCGACGATTCGTTGGATAGCGGGGGATCGGGTGCGGCAGCTTATGCTGACGCGGTAGCAGTCTATCTCGCATTCGCCCTCGACAAGAGCGCAGTCTATTGGAATTCGCTGTGCCCTTGGCTCAATCAGCCGAAGAACGAAATCGTTGGGAATTCGTTCTCTCGGCAGACCGTCCAGATGGTCTGGGATTTTGCTGAAGCGAATCCGTTCTGCGACTCTGGCGGCAACATTACCAAGCAACTCGATTACATCGGCAAATACCTCGCTGACCAACGCTCTGTAACTCCGGCGAGTGTGCTGCAAGCCGACGCAGCGGTTCAAACGCTGAGCAGCAGACGTGTAGTTTCAACCGATCCGCCTTACTATGACAACATTGGCTACGCTGATCTGTCGGACTTCTTCTACGTGTGGCTTCGCCGCGCGCTTCGGCCCCTTTTTCCGCAGCTTTTCGCGACGCTCGCTGTGCCGAAGAATGAGGAGTTGGTAGCGACACCACATCGTCACGGCGGGACAGAAAAGGCTGAGGCTTTTTTTCTAACTGGAATGACTCAAGCGATGCATCGTCTCGCAGAGCAGGCTCATTCTGCTTTTCCTGTCACGATCTACTACGCTTTCAAACAAGCGGAGGGAGAAGAGGAGTCAGGCACAAGCAGCACGGGTTGGGAGACGTTTCTCGACGCTGTTATCGCGGCGGGCTTTTCGACGACCGGCACTTGGCCTATGCGAACCGAGCGACCCGGAAGAATGCGGGATTTCGATTCCAACGCGCTTGCCTCCAGCATCGTCCTCGTCTGCCGCCCGCGAGCGGCGGATGCGCCGAAGGCGACGCGGCGGGAGTTCGTGGCCGCGCTCCAGCGGGAGCTGCCGGAGGCGTTGCGGCATTTGCAGGCGGGCAACATCGCCCCGGTGGACCTCGCGCAGGCCGCCATCGGCCCCGGCATGGCCGTCTTCACCCGCTACGCGCAGGTGCTCGACGCGCAGGGCCACGCGATGCGGGTGCGCGAGGCGCTGGCGCTCATCAACGAGACGCTCGACACCGCGCTGGCCGAGCAGGAGGGCGACTTCGATCCCGACAGCCGCTGGGCGCTCACCTGGTTCGAGCAGATGGGCTTCGAGGAAGGCGAATTCGGCGAGGCGGAGAAGCTCAGCAAGGCGAAAAACACGAGCGTGAGCGGGCTCGCGGACGCCGGCATCCTCAAGTCCAGCCGCGGCAAAGTCCGCCTGCTCAAACCCGACGAACTGCCCGCCGACTGGGACCCGGCGACCGATGCCCGCCTCACGGGCTGGGAGACGGTCCATCAACTCATCCGCGCCTTGGGCAGCGGCGGCGAATCCGCCGCGGCGGTGCTGGTGGCCAAGCTCGGCACCAAAGCCGAGACAGCGCGCGAACTGGCCTACCGGCTCTACACCCTCTGTGAACGAAAAAAGCGCGCCGCCGAAGCCCTCGCCTACAACGGCCTGGTGCAAAGCTGGCCGGAAATCGTCCGGCTGGCGCAGGAGGGCGGAAAATCAAAACTCGCCGCCGGCCAACAGGAAACCATGTTTGACGACCCTGAGTAACCATGGCCATCAGCAACCAGCAACGGGTCGGCAAAGGGCTTGAATTCCTGCGGAGCGGTCTGTCGGAGTTCGCCCAGCGGGAGTTTCAAAGCAAGTTTGGCGACAAGGCGCTGGCCGAGGCCCAGCGCTATCTGGCAACCGACCGCCTGCGGGGCAACAAGCCCATCACCGAGTGGGATGTAGCGGCCCTGTTGCGGCTGATGTGGGAATCGTGGAATGACGTGTTTGGCCGGACCCTGGGCCACGCCGAACGCTCGCTCGTGTCGGAAATCCGCACCGTGCGCGACCGGTGGGCGCATCAGGAGAATTTCTCGAGCGACGACACCGACCGGGCCTTGGATTCGATGGAGCGGCTGCTGGCCGCCGTGTCGGCGGCCCAGTCCGAGGAGGTGCGGCACATGAAGCAGGAGCTGCGGCGCGAGATGTATGACCAGCAGGTCCGCAACGAGAAGAAAAAGGCCGGCGGCTCCCTGATCGAGGCCGCGGCCAGCGGCGCGCTCAAGCCGTGGCGCGAGGTGGTCAACCCCCACGCCGATGTCGCCACCGGGCGCTACCAGCAGGCGGAGTTCGCCGCCGACCTGTGGCAGGTGCATCTGGGCGAGGGTTCCGATGAATACAGGAAACCTGCGGAGTTCTTCCGCCGGACCTTCCTGACTGAAAGCCTGAAGCAGCTCCTCACCGGCGGCATCCAGCGGCTGGCGGGCAAGGGGGGCGACCCGGTCGTGCAGCTCCAGACGAACTTCGGCGGTGGCAAGACGCACTCGATGCT
>CAZRNE010000058.1:0-4614 GCA_964601365.1 uncultured Opitutaceae bacterium
CCGCGCAGCGCGGGCTCATGCGCGTCGTCGTCCGCGTCGAGGGCCGGGCCGCCCTTTTCCAGGACCGCGTAGCCGGCGCGGAGGGCCTCGGTGAGCTTGGCGCGGTATTCGGCCTCGAGCTGCGGGGTCATCGTCTCCCGGCGGATGACGCCGGCGCCGCCGTGGATGACGAGTCCGTAGGGTTTCGGGTCGGCGGCGGTCATGGTGACAGTGAGGGTGAGGAGCAGGGCGAGGCGGGAGAGCATGGCATGAAGATTATTGATTGTGCGGAAGAACTGCACACCAAGTTCGCAAAGAACGCAAAGCGAGACGTCATCTGAGTTCGCGTTGGTTGCGCCACGGTAGCCGCTGTCAGCCCTGCTTCGCCAAGGCTACGCAGGGTTTCGCGATAGGAGGGACGGCGATTAGGCCAACTGGTGGCATGTGAGGCTACTTGGGTTGCGAGAGACCCAACGCGCTCAAAAAGAACGAATAGTTGCGGGCCACGTCGTAGAAGGCGTCGTAGCGGCCGGCGGCGCCGCCGTGGCCGGCGCCCATCGTGGTGCGGAGCAGCAGGGCGCGGTCCTTGGCGGTGTTGTGGTCGCGGAGTTTGGCGAGGTATTTGGCGCCCTCCCAATACGGCACCTGGCTGTCCTGATAGGAGACGGTGACCAGCACGTGCGGGTAGGCGGCGGCCCTCAGGTTGTCGTAGGGGCTGTAGGCGCGCATCCAGAAATATTCGTCCCGCTTGTTGGGGTTGCCCCACTCGATGTATTCCTCGGTGGTGAGGGGAAGGGTGGCATCGAGCATGGTGTTGAGCACGTCGACGAAGGGCACCTGCACGAGCGCGGCCTGGAAGAGATCGGGGCGGGCGTTGAGGACGGCGCCCATGAGGAGGCCGCCGGCGCTGCCGCCGGAAATCACGAGCTGCGGCGGGGACGTCCATCGGTTCCGCACGAGCCACTCGGCGCAGTCGACGAAGTCGTTGAACGTGGTCTGCTTCTTCTCCATGCGGCCGGCCTCGCGCCATTCCTCGCCCAGTTCGCCGCCGCCGCGGATGTGGGCGATGACGTAGACGAGGCCGCGGTCGAGCAGGCTGAGGCGCGCGGAGTTGAAGGCGATGGGGAGGGACACGCCGTAGGAGCCGTAGCCGTAGAGCCAGAGGGGCTGGGGCTTGGTGCGGTCGAGGTCGCGGCGGTAGACGACGGAGAGGGGGATCTTCACGCCGTCGCGGGCCTCAGCCCAGAGGCGCTCCGAGGCGTAGTTGGCGGGATCGAAACCGCCAAGGATTTCGGTCTGCTTGACGAGCGTGCGCTCTCCCGTGGCGAGGCTGGCGGTGTAAACCGAGGGCGGGCGCACGAGGGACTGGTAGGAGAAGCGCACGACCGGGGCATGATAATCCCAGTTGCCGGTGTCGTAGGAGATGGAGACCTCGTAGGCGGCCTCGGGCATCTCGAGCCGGCGGGAGCGGCCGGTGGCGAAGTCATGGACGCGGAGCTGCGGCAGACCGTTCTCGCGCTCCTCGATGACGGCATGGCCGGCGAACATGTGCAGCTCCTCGATCTTCACCGCGGGGTTGTGCGGGATGAGGTCGGTCTGGGCGCGCGGGTCGGTGACGGGGGCGGAGACGACCTTGTAGTTCTTCGCGTCGCGGTTGGTGACGAAGTAGAGCCGCCCCTCGCGGTGCTCGGCGAAATATTTCACGTTGTCGTCGCGCCCCGTGAGCGAGCGCCAGGGGCCCGAACCGTCGGCGGGGGCGGCGAAGACCTCCGCGCCGAGCTTGCTCTCGGCGGTGCTGAAGAGCCAGCGGCCGTCGTTGGAGCGGGTGAGGTCGATGTTGTAGAGCTCATCCGTCTCGGTGCGGATCAGCTCGTGGCGGCCGGTCGAGAGCGTCCAGCGGTGCAGCTTGTCGGAGCGTTTGGACTCGTTTTCGGTGACGTAGTAGAGGTCGTCGTGGCCGGCGCCCCATTCGAGGTCGGCGACCTTGCCGATCTGCTGCGCGACGGGCTGCCGGGTCGCGAGGTCCATGACGAAGACCTCGTATTGGCGGTAACCCGTCCAGTCGATGGAGTAGGCGAGGCGCTTGCCGTCCGGGCTGACGCGGAAATGGCCGACGGCGATGTAGGATTTGCCCTCGGCCAGCTTGTTCAGGTCGAAAAGGATTTCCTCCGGGGCGCCCGGAGTGAGGGCGCGGCGGCAGTGGATGTTGTATTGTTTGTCCTTCTCGGTGCGGGTGTAATATTCGTAGCCGAGATAGGGGATGGGGGCGCTGGAGTCGTCCTCCTTGATGCGGCCGACCATCTCGCGGTAGAGCGCGGCGCGCAGCTCCTTGGCGGGGGCGAGGACGGCCTCGGTGTAGGCGTTCTCGCGCTCGAGATAATTGATGACCTCGGGATTGTCGCGCTCGCACAGCCAGAAGTAGTCGTCGATGCGCTTGTCCTCGTGGACGGTGACATCCTTGGGCTTCTTGGCCGGGGCGGGCGGCTGGGTCTTGCCGAGTTCGAACGACGCGGCGGTGAGGATCAGAGGGCTGAGCATAAGGGTGGTGGCCCATCCAACGCTCCGCAGGGCGGAGCTTCCTGCTTCGCCAAGGCTACGCAGGACAAGTCTTCGGGTTCGTCCGCAGCGGAGCTGCGGTGAAAAGACGGGGGAGCGAAGGTGCGTAGGGTTGGTCATGAGCAATGGGCGGCTTAGAGGTCGGCAAAAAGGGTGTGCATGGGGCAGTTGAGGCCGGGGAGATGAGGATCGGTGAGCGGGTGATGGTTGGCGAGGATGTCGAGGAGGGTGAAACCGTATTCGCCGGCGGCGTAGATCTCGACGTTGAGATAGCGCGGGTCGACCATCCAGAGGCGGGGCAGGCGGTGATCGGCGTAGATCTGCTTCTTCACGACGGTGTCGAGGTGGTGGTCGCCGGGCTGGAGGACTTCGGCGACAAGGTAGGCATCGTAGGCGACGGTGTCGGAGCCGGGGAGGCGGCGGGCGCGCAACAGGGTGAGGTCGGGGCGGAGCGTGACGTGGTCGGTGAGGATGAGACCGGTCTGGGGCGGATGGAGCCGCAGCGCGGAGTTCAGCGGCAAGCTCTCCGCGACGAGGCGATGCAGGCGCGAGACGAGCACATCATGGGTCTCGGACTGGCGGCGGCGGTCGATGCATTCGCCGTCGATGGTTTCCTCGTAGGCGTCGCCCATGGCGGTTCAGCGGGCGGCGGCCGGCTTGGCGGGGGTGAAGGTGATGCGGCCGTGGAGCGCGATGAGGCGCTCGCGCAGCCTGGCGTTTTCCTGCTCCGGGGTCAGCCGGTGGGCCGAGCGCTGGATGGCGCGCTCGGAAAGCTCGGTGCTGATGACGTAGACGTGGTTGGCGTGCACAAAGCAGAGATTGCCGCGCTTGGCCGTGACCGGCTCGGCCGCCACGGACTCGGCGCGGTCAAAGAACGAGCCGCCGGGGAGGAGCACATGCACGAGCAGAGCGCCTCCGGCCAGCTCGGGCGAGAACAGCGCGGTCTCGATGCGGGAGCCCGGGAAGCGGGCCTGGAAATCGGCCAGCACGAAGGTGGCGAAGAAGTAGGCCAGGTAGTCCTTGAGCCCGCGGGTCTCGAGCTCCCATTTCTGCGTCAGATCCAACGGGAAGCAGGCCACGCTCACGTGCGTCCCGAAGTCGTCGCTGAAGGTGACGACGTTCTCGGTGTCGGTGATTTCGCCGCCCAGTTCCGGCAGGACGGGTGCGCGCATCCTGAAGGCTCCGGTCGGGGACACGTAGTTTTCCCCCTCGAGCCGTCCGACGAGTCCCGCCGTCTGGGCGAAGGCCGTCGTCGCGCAGGTCAGCAAGGCAAGAAGGCGGAGAAGCCGGCACATGAAGAAGGCGATGAAAGCCAAGTCGGCCCCGGTGACAAGAGCGCTGCGGGGGGTCAAACGGCCAGCTGCTGCCAGACCGCCACGGGGATCTGCTCGGGGCGCGCCTGCGGGCCGAGCCCGGCGGCAGTGAGGCGGGCCAGCCACGCCGCGGCGGCCTCCGGCGGGATCTTGCCGCGCAAGAGCGAGCCGATCTGCTTGCGGCGCTGCTGGAAGCAGGCCCGGATGAGCGCCTTCACCTCCGGGGCGAAGACGAAGGGCTGCGGGCGGCGCGCGAGGTTGAGCAGGCAGGAGTCGACGTCCGGGCGCGGATGGAAACAGGCGCCCGAGACGCGGTGGCCTTCGCCGGTGGCGTAGGCGGACTGGATGAAGATGGAGATGGCGCCGAAATCCTTGGTGCCGGGCGCGGCGGCGTAGCGCTGGGCGGCCTCGAGCTGCAGCATGAGCACCATGCGCTCCGGCAGCGGACCGGAGAGCACGGCGTCCATCCAGGGGGTCGAGATGGCGTAGGGCAGGTTGGCGACGATCTTGAACGGCCGGCCGGCGGGCAGCCCGGCCAACGGCTGCTCGACGGCGTCGCCCTCGGTGAGATGGAGGCGTGCGTCCGCTCCGAGGGTGGCGCGGAGATGGGTTGCGAGGGTGGAATCCTTTTCGATGGCCCAGACCTCGGCCCCGGCCCCGAGCAGGGCGGAGGTCAGCGTGCCGAGGCCGGGACCGATCTCGACCACGGCGTCGCCGGGCGCGACGCCCGCGAGCTCGAGGGATTTGCGGACGATGTTGCCGTCGA
>CAZRNE010000058.1:4624-7509 GCA_964601365.1 uncultured Opitutaceae bacterium
AAATTCTGCCCGAGGTAGCGCTTGGGCGCGTGGCCGAGCCGGGCGAGAAGGTCGCGGGTGGCGGAGGGCGACAGCGGCATCCTGGAATTTTCGATTTTCGATTTCGGATTTTCGATTTGCGCGAAGCCCGACCAGCGGGGCCAGGCTGAGGCTTGTCGCAAGACGCGCACAACCAGTGGGGCGAGTGGCGGGGGTTGCAAAGCGGAAATTGGGTGATTTTCCCCGGGCGGTGTGTATGGCGGTGGTCGCATGACGCCCATTGAAGAGCTGCGCCAGACCATGAAGCGCCTGCGGCAGGACTGCCCGTGGGACCGCGAGCAGACCCACGAGTCGCTGACCCGCTGCCTGATCGACGAGTGCAGCGAGCTGCTCGACACTATCGACCGGCGCGACTACCCGCACATGCGCGAGGAGCTGGGCGACGTGCTCATCCAGGTGGTCTTCCACGCGCTCATCGCGGAGGAGGGCGGGCATTTCGACTTCGACGACGTGGCGCGCGACATCAACGCCAAGCTCATCCGCCGCCACCCGCATGTCTTCGGCGACCATGCCAAGCTCAGCACGGCGGGCGAGGTCATCTCGAAATGGGAGGACATCAAGGCCGGCGAGAAGAAGAACGGTCCCGCCGGGGGTGCCGTCTTCAAGCCGCAGCCGCCGCGTCTGCCTGCGCTCATGCTGGCCGAGGCGGTGTTGAAGCAGATCGAGAAGAAGCAACTGCCCGCCGACGGCGCCGTGGACGGTGCGGCCATCGCGCGGCGCGCCGCCGGTCTCGACGAAGCCGCGGCCGGACGCCTCCTGTTCGAACTCGCCGGCGCCTGCCGCCGCGCGGGCATCGACCCCGAGACCGCGCTGCGCAAGGAATGCGCGCGCGTCATGCAGCATGTCGAAGCCGCCGTCCAAGCCCGCGCCTGAGCCGCTGCCGGAGCCGGTCCGGCGCGAGTGGCTGCAGCCCTTCCTCGATTTCCTCGCGAAGGAGCGGCGCTACTCGGCCTATACGGTCCGCAACTACCGGCAGGCCTTCGAGGACTTCCACCGCTGGCTGCGCACGGCGGGGCACGACTCCGACCCGGCGCGGCTGGCCCCGCGCGAGGCGCGCGACTTCGTGATCGAGGCGCAGCGGCGTTTCGGCCGCCGCACGCTGCACAACCACGTGGCCGGCCTGCGCACCTTCTACCGCTACTGGCAGCGGCAGGGGAAGGTCGCGCGCAATCCCTTCAAGGGCGTGCCGCTGCCGAAGCTGGAGAAGACGCTGCCGAAATTCCTGACCGAGTCGCAGGCGCGGAAGCTGCTCCAGGGCCCCGACCGCCTGCTGGCCAACGAGACGGTGGACGCCTTCACCGCCTGCCGCGACCGGCTGGCGCTGGAGCTGCTCTACGGCGGCGGCCTGCGCGTGAGCGAGCTGGTGGCGTTGAACTACGGCGCGGTGGACGCCGGGGCCGGGGCGGTGCGGGTGCTCGGCAAGGGACGCAAGGAGCGCGTCTGCCCGGTCGGCGCCGTGGCGATGGCCGTCCTGGAGAAATTCCGCCGCGAATTCGCGCGCGACACCGGGCCCGACGCGCCCGTGCTGGTCACGGCCGGCCACCGGCGCCTCACGCCCGCCGCGGTGCAGAAGCTGGTGAAGAAATATCTCGCGCTCGCCGGCCTGCCGATGGACCTGTCGCCGCACAAGCTGCGGCACTCCTACGCCACGCACCTGCTCAACGCCGGGGCCGACCTGCGCGCCGTGCAGGAGCTGCTCGGCCATGCCAGCCTCGCGACGACGCAGGTCTACACGCACACCAGCGTGGCGCGCCTCAAGGAAATCTACGCCAAGGCGCACCCTAGGGCGTGAGTGCCGCGGAATTGAGATTTGCCCTGCGAAGGTGACTGGTTTTCCTGCCGTCCATGAGCACCGTGCAAGAGATCAAGTCCGCGATCGACCGCCTGCCGGTGGAGGAACGGGCGGCATTGGTTGCCGAGCTGTGCGGCTGGGCGGACGACGATTGGGACCGGCAGATGAAAGCCGACGCTGCGGCGGGCAAGTTTGGCGCCCTCAATGAGGAGGCGTCCCAAGCTTATCGGGTCGGCCAGACCAAGCCGCTGGGTGACATCCTGAGGTCGTGAGAATCGCCAGCAGCGGCACGCCGGAATTCTGGCGGCTCTACCGGGCGCTGCCAGCGGAGGTGAAGGAGGTGGCGCGGAAGAACTACCGGCTCTGGCAGGCCAACGCCTTCCACCCGTCACTCCACTTCAAACCGATTGGAAAACCAAACTGGTCGGCGCGCGTCGGTCAGCATTACCGCGCCATTGGAAGATTCCATGGAGACGAATTCGTCTGGGAGTGGATCGGCTCGCACGCCAACTACGATAAACGATTCTGACCCGCCACCTCCTACGACGCAGGTCTACACCCACACCAGCGGGCGCGACTCAAGGAAATCTACGCCAAGGCGCACCCGCGGGCCTGAGAGGGTGTTAAGTAACCTCGCGTGTCTCCGAGTTTCGCCGATATTGCAGAAATTCGGCGAAGAGATCCGAAGCAAATACTATCATGGACGCAACGGAGACAAATGCTAGGCCGTCCAGCGCGACAAGATGCTCCGCGTGTATGCCCCCAAGTGCGACGATCATCAACACAGCCTGCTTTCTTGGCTCAAATATCGCTAGCATCATTTGATACCAAACGTGCCTAGCAAAAGGCAGAAACAGAATTAATCTAATCTGGTCTGAAAAATAGGATGGTTCGACGATCCAACCAACTGGTGCCATGTAGCAAAACCATAGCAGCTCCTTTGTTTGCTGACCCCCATAAAGGGCAAGTGCGACACCTACCAGTCACGAAAGCAGTGACCTAAGCCGCATGCTTCGTCGGTGGCCTGCAACAGTCATTTCAGCGGCTGGCGACG
>CAZRNE010000059.1:0-6866 GCA_964601365.1 uncultured Opitutaceae bacterium
GCGGTGATGATGGAAACGCCCTGCGAGCTCTGGGACTCGATGTATTCGATGCCGTCGGCGGAGGCGACGGCGCGCTCGAGCGGGCTGGTGACGAAGCCGCGGACGAGGTCGGCGTTGGCGCCGATGTAGGGCGTGGTGACCTTGACGGAGGCGTTCTCGCTCTTCGGGTATTGGCGGACGTTGAGCGAGCGGATGGCCTGCAGGCCGGCGATGATGATGATCAGATTGACCACGATCGCCAGCACCGGGCGCTTGATGAAGATGTCGGTAAATTTCATGGCGGGGCGGCGCAGACGGCGGCGTCAGGAGTTCTTCGGCTGCGGGGTGAGCGAGGCCGCCGGGGCGAGGCTGTTGTCGATGGCGAGCTTGGTGCCGTTGCTGAGCTTGAAGACGCCGGAGGTGACGACCTCCTCGCCGGGCTTCACCCCGGACTCGATGACCACGAAGTCACCGCGGGCCTCGCCGAGGCGGACGAAGCGTTGCTCCGCGCGCTTGACGGTCTGGCCGGTCTTCTCGTCCTTGGCCTCGACGGCCACGAAGATGCTGTCGCCGAAGGCCTGGAAATACACGGCGGTGGCGGGCACGACGGTGACCGCGAATTTCTCCGGGGCCACGACCTGGACATTGACGAACATGCCGGGGCTGAGCGTCTCGTCGGCGTTGGCCAGGGTGCCTTGCACGCGGAAGGTGCGGGTGCCGGTGTCGACCTCGGGATTGATGGCGGTGACCTTGCCCGTGAAGACGCGGCCCGGCAGGGCGTCGCTGGTCACGCGGACCTCGTAGCCGGTGCGGACCTCCGCGAGGCGCTGCTGCGGCAGCGAAAAGTCGACGTGGATGGGATCGAGCGACTGCAGGGTGACGACGGGGTTGCCGCGGTCCAGGAACTGGCCGAGGTTGACCATGCGGATGCCGGTGCGGCCGGCGAAAGGCGCGCGGATGAGCTTCTTCTCGATGTTGGCCTGGATGGAGGCGACATCCGCCACCGCGCTCTTGTAGGCGGCATCGGAGGCGTCGAACTCGGATTTGGCGATGGCGTTGCGCTCCCAAAGCTCCTTGGCGCGCTCGAGGTTGAGGCGGGCCAGCTCGGCGCGGGCCTGGGCCGAGGCAAGCTGGGCGCGCTCGACGTCGGCATCCAGCTCGATGAGCGGCGCGCCGGCCGCGACCTTCTGGCCGGACTCGAAGCTGATGTGGCGCACGGCGCCCTGCCCCTCGCTGGGCACGGTCACGCCCTGGTCGGCGCGCAACGAGCCCACGGCGCTGACGAGGCGCTCCCACTGCTGGGCCTCGGCGACGGCGGTGGTGACCGCCTCGGGCGGGAACTCAAAGGGCGGCGGCGGCGCAAACTGCTTCTTTTTGACGGCGGCGACGGCGACGACGATCAGGATGACCGCGCCGGCGATGGAATAGGCAAATTTCTTGGACATAAGATGGTGGCTGGGGGTTAGGACGAATGAGAGGCGCGAAAAAGGACTAGCGGGACGCGGGGCTGGCAGGATCAAGCGCCGCGGAGTGCTGGAGGACCTTGTTCAGCAGGCGGGCGAGGGTCTTGCGCTCGGTCTCGGACAAGGGACTCATGAGCTCGGCGATGATGCGGAAATGGCCGGGCAGGATCTTTTCGAGGAAGTTGCGGGCCTTGGTGGTGAGGACGACGCGCATCATGCGGCGATCCTCGGCGTCCGCCTGGCGACGGACCAAGTTGTCGCGTTCCAGCGTGTCGACGAGGCCGGTCATGGTCGCGCGGGTGACACCCGCCTTGTCGGCCAGCTCGGCCGGGGTGAGACCGGAGGGATGCTGCTCCTCGCAGGCCTGCCAGAGCAGCATGAGGACGCCGAATCGGCCGTGCGAGATGCCATGCTCGCCCAATTCGCGTTCGATGATGGCCGCCACCTCGTCGCCGGCCCGCAGGAGATGGAGCATCGCCTCACAGGCCGAGGGGTCCAGGGCCGGGTAAAGTTTGGCGGCTTCGAGCAGGCACTCGTAGCGGGGAAGGTCTTTGAGCAGCAGGTGCGGCATGAGCAGGAAGGCGTGATGGTTAGCCTCCTAACGAATTCCGCAAGCTGCGTTTGGTGAAATCTAGCCGAAAGGCGAAATTCAGGCCCTCAAACAGGGGGAAGACCCCACGAAAGGCGACGGCCAGCCGCGAGCAGCTGGCAACAAGAGGGAGGCAAGAGCGGCTAGAGCGACTTGGCCGCGGCGACGACGGCCTCGGCGGTGATGCCGAGTTCCTTCATCACCGTGCCGCCGGGGGCGCTGAGGCCGAAACGGTCGATGCCGACCACCCTGCCCTCCAACCCGACGTATTTGTGCCAGAGACCGGTCACACCCGCCTCGATGGCCACGCGCTTGCGGCATGAGGGTGGCAGCACGGAGTCGCGGTATTCCTGCGGCTGGCGGTCAAAGCGGAAGAAGGATGGAACGGAAACCACCCGGACTCCGCCGCCGAGCTGCTTGGCCGCAGCCAGCGCCCACTGGAGTTCGCTGCCGGAAGAGAGCAGGATGTGGGTGAGCGGGGCCGTCTCGCGGAGGGCGATGTAGGCGCCCTTGAGGACCCCCTCGCGGCGGGCCGCAACGGGGATTTCGTTCAGGATCGGCACGGCCTGGCGCGTGAGCGCGAGCAGGGTCGGGCCACCGGTGCGCTCCATCGCGGCGGCGAAGGCCCCGGCGGTTTCCTCCGGGTCGGCCGGACGGATGACGTCGAGGTTCGGGATCACACGCAGGCCGCTCACGGTCTCGACGGGCTGGTGCGTCGGGCCGTCCTCGCCGACGCCGACGGAGTCGTGAGTGTAGATGTAGACGACGGGCAGGCCCGAGAGCGCGGCGAGGCGCATGGAGGGGCGAGAGTAATCGGCAAACACGAGGAAGGTGGCGCAGGAGGCACGGAAAATGCCGTCGTAGGCCACGCCGTTGCTGATGGCGGCCATGGCGTGCTCGCGGATGCCGTAGCGGAGGTTGCGGCCGGCGCGGTTGGTGCGGTCGAAGTCCTTGTCGGCGGCGATGTAGTTGAGCGTGGAGCCGTGGAGGTCGGCCGAGCCGGAGATGAGCAGCGGGAGCGCGGCGGCGAGGGGCTGGAGCACGTCCTTGCCCGCGGCGCGGGTGGCGAGCTTGGCGTCGGCCGGGAAGGCGGGGATCTTCGCGAGCAGCGCGGCGGCGTCCGGTTTGGCGCTGCGCGAGTCGAGCAAGGCGGCCTTGTCGGGATTGGCGGCGCGCCAAGCCTCGTAGGTTTTCCTCCATTTGTTGTAGGCGCGCTTGAGGCGCTTCTTGTGCGCGGTGAAATACTCGCGCACCGCGGCGCTGACGAAGAAGTGCTCTTCGGGAAGACCGAGGCCCTTGCGGGCGGCGTCGGCGAATTTCGCCCCGCCCTCGCCGTGGCCCTTGGCCGTGCCGGCGACCTCGGGAATGCCACGCGCGATCTGGGTCTTGGCGATGATGAGCTGCGGGCGGCCGGTCTTGGTTTTCCTGGCTTTGTTGACCGCCTTGAGGATGGCGGCGAGGTCGTGGCCGTCGGTGAGCGTCTGCACATCCCAGCCGATGGCCTTGAAGCGCGCGGCGGTATTCTCGCTCTGCGTCTTGTCGGCCATGGCGTCGAGGGTGACGTCGTTGGCGTCGTAGATGAGGATGAGGTTGTCGAGGCCCTGGTGGCCGGCGAAGGCGCAGGCCTCCATGGCCACGCCTTCCTGCATGCAGCCGTCGCCCGCGAGGCAGATGACGTGATGGTCGAAGAGGGTGTGCTCGGGCGTGTTGAAACGCGCCGCGGCCATCTGGCCGGACATGGCCAAGCCGACGGCGTTGCCGACGCCCTGCCCCAGCGGGCCGGTGGTGCATTCGACGCCGGGGGTCTCGTGAAACTCGGGGTGGCCGGGCGTCTTGCTGTGCAGGACGCGGAAATTCTTCAGCTCGTCGAGCGACAAGTCGTAGCCGCTGAGGTGCAGCCACGAATAGAGGAACATCGAGCCGTGGCCGGCGGAGAGGACGAAGCGGTCGCGGTTGAGCCAGCGGGGCTCGTCGGGGTTGTGCTGGAGCGCATGGCCGTAGAGGACGGCGCCGATCTCGGTGGCGCCGAGCGGCAGGCCGAGGTGGCCGGAGGAGCATTTGTGGACGGCGTCGATGGCGAGGCCGCGGGCTTGCGCGCAGGCTTGGGTGAGGATCTCGGTGTTGAGCTTCATGAAATTTGACTGGGGATGATGAAACTGAGGGTAACGGCCGGCCCGACGGCGCTGCAAAGCCGAATTGCACAAGAAACGCTGCTCGCTCCAGCGGCTTGATCTTGGAATCTGTTGCGACCTTAGTCTAGCCGCATGAGACGCGCGAAGAAGTTTTTGCTCAGCGCGGCCGTGGCCGTAGTAGTGGCCGTTACTGTTGTCGCCTTCCTGCAGGCGTGGGCACTGGAGCGTCGCGCCGGGAAGATTAAGGCGGGAATGTCGCTGGGCGAGGTCATGCAGCAGCTCGATGGCTGGTGGATGATCAATACCCATCCGCTCACCCGCCGGGCAATCCCGAGCGGCACCGGGCCGGAGTTCAATGGCTATTCCGGAGATATGTATGTGCTGACGCCGGTTCAGTCCACCGGACAGGAAACCGACCTGCGCAAGATCTCCCGGGAAGAATTCACGGCGCGCGTCGAGAACCTGCTCAACAACGGCGAGCCGTGGATCGTCTACTTCAGTTTTCGGACAGTGCCGACGCACCGCGGAATCCTAGTGCGATTCGACGGGAAGGGTCGAGTGGCTCGCTAAGTCGGCTATTAGCGTATGACCGGGCCAGGCCACCGAGCACAAAGGTGAACGGACGACGAGGACTCGTGGTGGCTGGCGGCAGCCAGTTTCCCGGTTCGAGGGCAAAAAAAGCGAACCCATCGGGGTTCGCTTTATCGCTTTGAATTGTCGCCGAAGGTTCAGGCCTTGGCGGCGGCTTCCTCGAGGCGCTTCTCCTTCACGGCCATGGCGGCCTTGCCGGTGCGCTCGCGGAGGTAGTAGAGGCGGGCCTTGCCCGGCTCGGACTCGCGCTCGACCTCGACCTTCTCGATGTTGGGCGAGTTGACGGGGAAGACGCGCTCGACGCCCTCGCCATAGCTGATGCGGCGGACGGTGAAGGTCTCGTTGATGCCGCTGCCCTTGTGGGCGATGACGACGCCGGCGAAGACCTGCACGCGCTCCTTGTCACCTTCGCGCACCTTGGTGTGGACGCGGACGGCGTCGCCGACCTTGAAGGCGGCCTTGGCGGTCTTCACCTGGGCGGCGGTGATGTCTTTGATAATCTGGTTCATGGCTGTTTCTTGAGTAAATCGGGACGGACGGAACGGGTCTTTTCCAACTGCCGCGCGCGCCGCCACTTCTCGATTTCGCCATGGTTGCCCTGGAGGAGCACTTCCGGCACGGACATGCCGCGGTAAACGGCGGGACGCGTGTAATTGGGAAAGTCGAGCAAGTTGCGAACGAAGCTTTCCTCGGTCAACGACTTTTCTTCGCCGAGCACGCCGGGGATGTGGCGGGCCAGCGCGTCGATGACGACGGCCGCCGCAAGTGTGCCATTGGTAAGCACATAATCCCCGATGCTCAGCTCCTCATCGATCAGAGTGTCGCGGATCCGCTGGTCCACGCCCTCGTAGTGGCCGCTGAGAAAGATGAGGTGTTTCTCGTGCGAGAGGGCCTCGGCCTTGGCCGCGGTGAAGGGCACGCCGTCGGGCGTCAGGTAGATGCGCCGGCAACCGGGGGTCTGCAGCTCCTCGATGGCGGCGAAGACCGGCTCGCACTTCAGGATCATGCCGGGACCGCCGCCGAAGGGCCGGTCGTCGGTCGTCTTGTGCTTGTCGGTGGCCCAGTCGCGGAGGTTGCGGACGTTTACTTCCAGCAGTTTCGCCTCGCGCGCGCGGCCGAGCATGCTCTCGGCCAGGAAGCCGTCGAGCATGGCCGGGAAGAGCGTGAGGACGTCGATGCGCACAATGAGGAGTTACACCAAGATCGCAAAGATCGCCAAGTAGCTAAATGAAAGGCCCCGGTGTATTCCGGGGCCGTTGGAGCGGACGAACTCTTTGCGTTCTTTGCTTGCTTGGTGTGAAAAATCAGGCCTTGGCGGCGGCGGAGCGCTTGGCGCGCTTGACCAGAGCGTGCAGGCTGGTGGAGGGCTTGGCGCCCTTCGAGACCCAGTAGTCGTAGCGGTCGAGCTTGATGGTCAGCGGGTTACCCTTGGAACGCGGGTTGTAGGCGCCGATTTGCTCGACGCCGTCGCCATCGCGGCGGGAACGGGCCTCGGTCACGACGACGCGGTAATGCGGCTCGTTCTTGGTGCCGAAGCGGGAGAAGCGGATCTTGAGGGCCATTAGCGGATGTAGGTGCGGCTGGTTGGACAGCGGTTGTTCGAGTGGAAAAGGGCACAGAGGGTCGAAAGCGAAGGGCGCTTGTCAAGCCCCCAAAAGTCTCCCTGTGCCCGCCCCGTCCGGCGCAAGGAACCAGCCCCCATTCGCCTTGGATTAGGGGCATTTTCGTTGACCGACCCCGGGGCGGGCGCGACGTTGCCCGGCTCTATGCTCAAAGCCGGCATCGTCGGCCTACCCAACGTAGGCAAGTCCACCCTCTTCAACGCCCTCACGCGCTCCCGCAAGGCCGAGGCGGCCAACTATCCGTTCTGCACCATCGATCCGAACGTCGGCGTCGTGACCGTGCCCGACGACCGCCTCTACGTCCTCCAGAAGATTGCCAAGACCAGCGTCGTCATCCCGGCCGCCATCGAGTTCGTGGACATCGCCGGCCTCGTCGCCGGCGCGAGCAAGGGCGAGGGCCTCGGCAACCAGTTCCTCGCCAACATCCGCGAGGTTGACGCCATCGTGCAGGTCGTCCGCTGCTTCGAGGACAGCGATGTCGTCCACACGA
>CAZRNE010000060.1:0-6624 GCA_964601365.1 uncultured Opitutaceae bacterium
CCAGCTCGCGCTGCTTCTTGGCCGAAACCGCGGTGATGCGGCTCGGCACGATCTTGCCGCGCTCGGACACGTAGCGCTGCAGCAGGCGCACGTCCTTGTAGTCGATCTTCGGCGCGTTGGCGCCGCTGAACGGGCAGCTCTTGCGCCGACGGAAGAACGGACGGCGTCCACCGCCGCCACCACCACCAAAGGCCATGGCTTATTCCTCCACCTTTTCGGTTTCCTCGACCACCGCGTCGTCGTCGCGGCTGCGGCCGTCACGCTCGCGGCGCGGACCGCGGCTGCCGCGATCTCCCCGTTCGCCGCGCTCGCGTTCGTCGCGATCGGCCTTGCGCATCATCGCCGAGGGGCCTTCCTCGAGTTCCTCGACACGCACCGTCATGAAGCGCAGAACGTCTTCGCTCAGGCGCTGCTGGCGCTCGACCTCGTTGATGGCGGCCGGCGGCGCATCGACATTGAGCAGCGTCATGTGGGCCTTCCGGTTCTTGCGGATGCGGAAGGACAGGGACTTGAGGCCCCAGTATTCAGTCTTGCTGATCTTGCCGCCGAGACCCTCGATCACCCCCTTGAACTGGGTGGTCATGTCATCGACCTGCTGCGCGCTCAGGTCCTGGCGCGCGAGATAGACGTGTTCGTAGAGCGGCATGGATTGCCCTTCTTTCGCTATGGCTCCCCCGGCGCAAAGCCCAACGAGACCTTCGGAAAGGCTCGATGCTCTCTTGGCGAAGACACGGGACGACGGGTTTTCAGGCCCTGCCGCGGCGCCGTTGACCGGCTCTGGCGGCCGTCCGTTCAGCCTTCGGCCGGGGACGAGCGGAAGCCGGGGTTATAAGCATTCCGGCGGGGAAGGCAAGGCGTGCGGCGGACCCTCTGGGCCAGCCTTGACAGCGCCGGGCGCGCGGTGTCTTTCGGCCCGTTTTCGGGCCAGATCCAGATATTGAGATTTGACGGGCGGCGAGGGCGCAACGGGCGCAAGAGGGCTTATGACGGCGGCATTTACCTTTCCGGGACAGGGCAGCCAGGCGATCGGCATGGGCAAGGCGCTGGCCGAGACCTTTGCGCCCGCGCGCGCGGTGTTCGAGGAGGTCGACGCCGCGCTCGGTGAAAAGCTTTCCGCCATCATATGGGAGGGCCCGGCCGACAAGCTGACCCTGACCGAGAACGCCCAGCCCGCCTTGATGGCGGTGTCGGTCGCAGTCGTGCGGGTGCTGGAGGCGGAAGCCGGCCTCGATTTGACGCGCGACGCCAAGTTCGTCGCCGGCCATTCGCTCGGCGAATATTCGGCGCTTGCCGCCGCCGGCGCGCTCTCGGTGAGCGACACCGCGCGGCTCCTGCGCATCCGCGGCAACGCCATGCAGAAGGCGGTCCCGGTCGGCGAGGGCGCGATGGCCGCGCTCATCGGCCTGTCGTTCGAGGATGCGGCGGCGGCCGCGCGCGAAGGCGCGCAGGGCCAGGTCTGCCAGGCGGCCAACGACAATGGCGGCGGGCAGGTGGTCATTTCCGGCAACAAGGCCGCGGTCGAGCGCGCCTGCGAGATCGCCAAGGCCAAGGGCGCCAAGCGCGCGATGATGCTGCCGGTGTCCGCGCCCTTCCATTGCGCGCTGATGCAGCCGGCCGCCGACGCGATGGCCGAGGCGCTTGCGAAAGTCAGCGTGCGCGCGCCGGCAATTCCGGTCGTCGCCAATGTGCGCGCGCAGGCGATCAGCGATCCGCAGGAGATCGTGCGCGCGCTCGTCGCGCAGGTTACCGGTACGGTGCGCTGGCGCGAATGCATCGCCTACATGGCGCAGAACGGCGTGACGACATTCTACGAGGCGGGAGCCGGCAAGGTGCTCACCGGTCTCGTCAAACGCATCGCGGAAGGTGCCTCCGGGGTCGCGATCGGCGCCCCCGACGACATTGCCGCCTACAAGGCGGCGCGCGGCTGAACACGAGCGCGGGGAGAATCGTCCATGTTCGAACTCAACGGCAAGACCGCGCTCGTGACCGGCGCCACCGGCGGCCTCGGCGGGGCGATCGCGCGGGCGCTGCACCGGCAGGGCGCGACGGTCGCAATTTCGGGCACGCGGCGCGAGGCGCTCGACCAGCTCGCCGCCGAACTGAAAGAGCGCGTGCATGTGCTGCCCTGCGACCTGTCGGACAAGGACCAGGTCGAGGCGCTGGTGCCGCAGGCCGAAGAGAAGATGGAGAAGCTCGACATCCTCGTCGCCAATGCCGGCATCACGCGCGACAACCTGTTCGTGCAGTTGCGCGACGAGGACTGGGACGTCGTCATCAACGTTAACCTGACCGCGACATTCCGCCTCGCGCGCGCGGCGATGAAGACCATGATGCGTCGCCGCTACGGGCGTATCATCGGCATC
This sequence comes from uncultured Opitutaceae bacterium, assembly GCA_964601365.1. Classification (GTDB taxonomy): domain Bacteria; phylum Verrucomicrobiota; class Verrucomicrobiia; order Opitutales; family Opitutaceae; genus Didemnitutus. The sequence continues at coordinate 2,364 of CAZRNE010000060.1, forward strand.
ACCTCAGTGGTCGGCGTGACCGGCAATCCGGGACAGGGCAATTACACGGCCGCCAAGGCCGGCATGATCGGCATGATAAAGTCGCTCGCGAAAGAATATGCGCGGCGCGGCGTGACGGCCAATTGCGTGGCGCCCGGCTTCATCGCCACGCCGATGACCGACAAGCTCAACGACAAGCAGCGCGAAGCCATCATGGCCATGGTGCCCGCCAACCGGCTCGGGACGCCCGACGATATCGCGGGTGCAGTGGTATACCTCGCCTCCGACGAAGCGTCTTATGTCACCGGCCAGACGCTGCACGTGAACGGCGGCATGGCCATGATCTGACGGGCCGTGATCTGAAGCGGATAAACAGGCGCGAACAAGAGGTTGGGGATGGCCGCTGCGATGCTGGCCAACGGTTTTGAAGTGTGGTAACCGGACCACGGCCGGGTGGGGGGCTTGCGGACACAAGGGCATTGCGCCGGTGGCCGGGGTCAGCCAACCTCGTCACGCATTGCCCGTCTCGCGCAATGCAGGGCGTGCGTGAGAAGGCCGTGCCGCGACGGCTCCGATCGCTTCAACGATCGAGCCTATCCTGAAAAATAGAGGTTCGAACGATGAGTGACATTGCCGAGCGGGTGAAGAAAATTGTCGTGGAGCATCTCGGGGTCGAACCGGACAAGGTGACCGAGGGTGCGAGCTTCATCGACGATCTCGGGGCCGACTCCCTCGACACGGTCGAGCTGGTCATGGCCTTCGAGGAGGAGTTCGGTCTCGATATCCCCGACGAGGACGCGGAGAAGATGTCCACCGTCGCCGACGCCATCAGGTACTTGGAAGAGCACAGCAAGAGCTGAAGTCGCAGCCAGGAGAGCGGCAGTGTCCAGACGCAGGGTAGTAGTTACCGGCATGGGGGCTCTGGCCCCCAATGGCAACGATCTGGAGTCCTTCTGGGCGGCCCTGTTGGCGGGCCGCTCGGGCATCGGCCCCATCACCCGCTTCGACACCTCCAGGCACGAGGTCAAGATCGCCGGCGAGGTCAAGGGCTTCAACCCCGAGGCCGCCCTCGACCGCAAGGAGGTCCGGCGCAACGATCCCTTCACCCACTACGCGGTGTACGTGGCCACCCAGGCCTGGGCCCACGCCGGCCTCAGCATGGAGCAGACCGATGCGGAGCGGGTGGGGGTGATCTTCGGCTCGGGCATCGGGGGCATCCAGACCCACGAGGATCAGCACACGGTGCTCATGGAGAAGGGGCCGGACCGGGTCAGTCCCTTCTACGTGCCGATGATGATCAGCGACATGGCTCCGGGCATGATCTCCATGAAGCTGGGGGCCAAAGGGCCCAATTACGCCACGGTCTCGGCCTGCGCCTCGGCGGCCCATGCCATCGGCGAGGCGGCCCGCAAGATCCAGTACGGCGAGGCCGAGGTGATGGTCACCGGCGGTTCGGAGGCGGCGGTCAGCCCCATCGCCATCGCCGGGTTCAGCTCAGCCAAGGCGCTGTCCACCCGCAACGACGAGCCCGAACGGGCCAGCCGACCCTTCGACGCCGGCCGCAACGGCTTTGTGCTGGGCGAGGGCGGCGGGGCCCTGGTGCTGGAGGAGCTGGAGCACGCCCGCCGGCGCGGCGCCGAGATCTGGGGCGAGTTCCTGGGCCTGGGCTTCACCGCCGACGCCTATCACCAGACGGCCATGGCCCCAGAAGGCGAGGGCGGGGCGCGGGCCATGCGCATCGCTCTCAAGGACGCCGGGCTGGGCCCCGAGGATATCGGTTACGTCAACGCCCACGGCACCTCCACCGCCATCGGCGACAGCCAGGAAACGGCGGCGATCAAGGCGGTGCTGGGACAGGGGGGCAAGCTGGCGGTCAGTTCGACCAAATCCATGACCGGGCATCTGCTGGGTGCGGCCGGGGCGGTGGAGAGCATTGCCTGCATTCTGGCGCTCAAGCGCGGCGTATTGCCGCCCACCATCAACTACGAGACCCCCGATCCGGCCTGCGACCTGGACTATGTGCCCAACCAGGCTCGGCAATGCCAGGTGCGCTACGCCTTGAACAACTCGTTTGGTTTCGGGGGCCACAATGCGGCCCTGGTCTTCGGGCGTTTTGAGGGATGAACCCGGAGACGGCAACGGCAGGCTGAGACCAGGGGGCGCATGAGCTGGCTGAGCGCGCTTCTCCGCCCCTGGCGTCGGCTTCCGCCGGTGCTGCCGGTGGCCCAGTTGCGGGCCCTCGAGCAGCGCCTCGGGTACCGCTTCCGCCGCCCCGAGTTGCTGGTCCACGCCTTGAAACACCGTTCGTACGTGTACGCCAACCAGGGCCGCGGCCTGGAGTCGAACGAGCGGCTCGAATTCCTGGGCGATGCGGTGCTCGATCTGGTGGTGGCCGAGTCCCTGTTTCGCCGTTTCCCCGACCAACGCGAGGGCAATCTGACCCAGACCAAGTCGGTGGCGGTCAGCCGCGCGGTGCTGGCGCGCAAGGCCAGCGACCTGGGGCTGGAGGAGTTCGTGCTGCTCAGCCACGAGGAACGCCAGTCCAGCGGCGGCCGGCAGCCCTCGATCCTCAGCGATGCTTTCGAGGCGGTGATCGGGGCGATGTACCTCGACGGGGGCCTGGAACCGAGCCGCCGTTTCATCGAGCGGGTGGTGCTGCAGGGCCTGGGTGAGGTGATCGCCGAGGAGGAGCACACCAATTTCAAGAGCAAGCTGCTGGAGCACACCCAGGGGCTGGGCGCCGGCCATCCCAAGTACCAGGTCAGTTCCGAGGAAGGCCCTGAGCACAACAAGGTCTTCAGCGTCGAGGTGAGTGTCACCGGCCGTTTGGTGGGCCAGGGGCGCGGTTCCAGCAAGAAGGAAGCCCAGCAGATGGCCGCCAAGGATGCCCTGCAGCGCCTGGGCGCGTTGTGAACACCTGGCGTTTCCTCGACACGGGTTCGGCCTGCGGCGCGTTCAACATGGCCACCGACGAGGCCCTGCTCGAAGGGGTGGCTGCCGGAGCGCCGGCGCTGCGGGTCTACGGCTGGCAGCCGCCGGCGGTTTCCTTCGGCTACGGGCAGCAGCCCGGGCGCGAGGTCGATCTGGACAAGTGCCGGGCGGCGGGCATCGAGGTGGTGCGGCGGCTCACCGGCGGGCGGGCGGTGCTGCACTGGGACGAGCTGACCTACAGCGTCCTCTGCCGGGAGGACGATCCCCAGTGCGGCGGTCCCATCAGCCATACCTATCGCCGCATCGGGGAGGCGTTGGTGACGGGATTGCGATTGTACGGGGTGGAGGCGGCGCTGGAACGGGCGCCGGCGCGGCCCCTGCGGCCGCGGGTGGCAGGGGTGAGCGAACCGTGTTTTTCCAGCCTGGCGCGGTGGGAGGTCAAATGCCGGGGGCGCAAGCTGATCGGCAGTGCCCAGCGCCGGGTGCGGGGGGCGGTGTTACAGCATGGCTCCCTGCTCACCGGGCCGCGGCACCGCCGCCTGCTCGAATTGCTGCCCCCGGGTGCGGCAGGCGGCGAGGGGGCCAGGCGCCTGGAGGAGGGCAGCACCTTCCTCGCCGAGTGTGCCGCCGGCCCGGTGGACCTGGGGCGTTTGGCGGCGTGCCTGGCCGAGGGCTTCGGCCGCTGCCTGGGGGTGGAAATGGCGCCGGGGCAACTCAGCCCCGCCGAGCAGGAACGGGCAGGGGAATTGATGCAAACCCAGTATGGCGACCCGGCCTGGACCGGGGCGGTGCAGCGCTGAACCATGGTTGAAACGCCTGTCCTGCAGGTCCGGCAGTTGCGGACCTATTTCCATACCGACAGCGGGGTGGGCCGCGCCGTGGACGGGGTCTCCTTCGACCTGCAACAGGGCCAGACCCTGGGGCTGGTGGGGGAGAGCGGCTGCGGCAAGAGCATAACCGCCCTGTCGATCATGCGCCTGGTGCCCACGCCCCCGGGCCGCATCGAATCGGGGGAGGTATTGCTCAAGGGCCGCGAGCTGCTGCAACTGCCCGAGGACCAGATGTGCCAGGTGCGGGGGGCCGACCTGGCGATGATCTTCCAGGAGCCGATGACCAGCCTCAACCCGGTGCTTTCTTGTGGGTACCAGATCGCCGAGGCGGTGATGCTGCACCAGCAGGTTTCGCGGGTGGAAGCGCGGGCACGGGCCATCGAGATGCTCAAGCGGGTGGGTATCCCGGCCCCCGAACAGCGGGTCGACGAATATCCCCACCAGCTCAGCGGTGGCATGCGCCAGCGGGTGATGATCGCCATGGCCCTCTCCTGCAACCCGGCGGTGCTGATCGCCGACGA
>CAZRNE010000061.1:0-6115 GCA_964601365.1 uncultured Opitutaceae bacterium
TGGTTCATAGAGGGCGATGAAAAACTCGTCCCCGTCCTGATGGGCCGCAATCCACTCGGTCAGTTGTCGGCTGCGTGACTCGGACACCGCTGAGCTCAGGGCCACCGAGGCTCCCAGGAGGAGGCAAGCCAGCACGCCACCCAAGGCCAACCAAGCGGGTCGCCAATGCCGGTCCCGGGCGGAAAGCGGAACATAATCCTGCTTGGTCTGCACTCGCCGGGCTTGGACACAGCACTCTGACCCCAACGAGGGCAACAGAGCCCCCCAAGCCTGGTTGAAACGAATCCACCATTTCCAGTCTTCACAGCGGCTCCCGGTCATGCGCACAAGGTGGCTGCCGGTGACAAAATCGACCTCCAGGCCCGCGTTCACCGCCAGCGACCTCCAGCGTTCCGGGGAGAGCACGGTGATATGTCCACCTGGAGCGATCAATCCCCGGCGATGCTGCCGCCGGAAGTAATCCTCCCGCCGGCGGGCGAGCCAGTCCGGCATCGTCGGGGCGCCGCCAAGGAAAATTCCTCCCGGCCGCAACAGCCGCGCGACCTCCGCCATGGTGGCGCCCGGCCTCGGCAGGTGCTCGAAGACATGCAGGCTAACGACCGCATCCGCCGATGCCGCTTCGACGGGCAAGGTCTCGTCGAAATTCGCCTGCAGGACCCGGTCATAGCGCATGAGGTCGATCGCCTCAGGGTTCGGTTTCCAATCCAAACCGATCCAACGGGCGACGGACCCAACAGGGGTGAAGTGTTTCAACCACCCGCGCTCGCATCCCAGGTCCACCACGGTCAGCGGCCGGCCTTGTTTCCTTGCTTCAGCCGCCAGGGCTTGGCCTGCCCACCAATAGCGCAGCAGTCGGATCGAGTAATCGGCCCTGGCCAGATGCGACTTGAATTCCTCGGAACGTGTTACGGACCCCGTGCTTTGGATGGAGCCAAAGGGAATGAGCGGAAACCGGAGAAACGTGAATCTCCCGGAGCGGGAAGGACGGGACGCCGGCTCAGGTCCGGCAGCGGTTGGGGCAAGCGCGGTCAGGGGCATATGGCAGCAGGAGAGACGCACGGCCTGCTGCTCCAGTTCAAACAGACCGATTGGAAATCCGGACGGATTTCCCAATCACCCCTCCCGCCGCGCCCAAGCCGAGGTAGCGAGGCCGGGCGAGGGCAATATCAGAACCAGCCCTTTTTGCCCGTGACGTAGGTGGTCACGAAGTCGGCGTCGGACTTGGTCAGGTAGAGGATGCCCTCGATCAGGCCGATGATGCCCATGATGAAGCCGCCGAAGCCGAGCGTCAGCACGGTGACGAGCAGCATGATCACGCCTTCCTTCGTGTAGCCGAGGATGAACTTGTGGATGCCGAGGGCACCGAGGAGGATGCCGCAGATGCCCGCGGCGATTTTCTTTTCCGCACCAGCTGGTTGGTCGCTCATAGGGGTAGTGTGTGTGAACGAGGGATGACAGGACCCCCGGGGGCTGTCGAACCAAACCTTCAGCCGCGCAGCCGCCCCGCGGCCTTCTCGGCGAGGAAAGCCGCATACGCCTTCTCCACCCCGTCGCGCAGGCCGATCCGTGCCTTCCAGCCGAGCGCCGCCAGCCGGGAGGTGTCCATGAGCTTGCGCGGCGTGCCGTCCGGCTTGGTGGCGTCCCATGTGATGCGGCCGCGGTAACCGACGGTCGCGGCGACGATCTCGGTCAACTCGCGGATGGTAACGTCGGAGCCCGTGCCGACGTTGATCCAGTCGGGCGGATTATCCTGCCGGAGCAGGAAGGCGCAGGCGTCGGCGAGGTCGTCCACGTGCATGAACTCGCGGCGGGGGCTGCCGGTGCCCCAGGCGACGACCTCGGGTTGCCCGACCTCCTTCGCCTCATGGAAGCGCCGGATGAGAGCGGGCAGGACATGCGAGTTCTGGGGGTGGTAGTTGTCGCCCGGGCCGTAGAGGTTGGTCGGCATCGCCGAGTGGTAGAGGACGCCGTATTGGCGGCGGTAATACTGGCAGAGCTTGAGACCGGCGATCTTGGCGATGGCGTAGGCCTCGTTGGTCGGCTCGAGCGGCCCGGTGAGCAGGCAGTCCTCGGGCATCGGCTGCGGCGCGTGCTTCGGGTAGATGCACGAGCTGCCCAGGAAGAGGACCCGCTTCACGCCCGCGCGCCAGGCGCCGTGGATGCAGTTGGCCGCGATGAAGAGGTTGTCGTAGGCGAACTCGGCCGGGTAGGTGTTGTTGGCATGGATGCCACCCACGCGGGCGGCGCCGATGATGGCGACATCGGGCTTTTCCGCCGCGAGGAACTTCCCGACCGCAGCCTGGTCGGTGAGGTCGAGCTCACGGCGCGAGCGGGTGAGGAGGCTGACACCAGCTTCGTTCTGCAGGCGCCGCACGACTGCAGAACCGACCATGCCGTTGTGCCCAGCGACGAAGATCCTCATGCGAGATGGGTTTTGCCGGCGGCGGGCAAACGGGCGATCTGCGCTTCCCGCTTCGCAAGCTCCAGGTCGTGCTCGACCATGATCCTGACGAGGTCCTTGAACAGCACCTTGGGTTGCCAACCGAGCTGGCGCTTGGCCTTGGCGGGATTGCCGATCAACAGGTCGACCTCGGCGGGGCGCTCATAACGGGAGTCGTGTTTGACGTATTTCTGCCAGTCGAGGCCCAGCAAACCGAAGGCCACCTCGCAGAATTCGCGCACACTGTGCGTCTCGTTGGTGGCGACCACATAGTCGTCCGGCTTGTCCTGTTGGAGCATGAGCCACATCATCTCGACGTATTCCTTCGCGTAGCCCCAGTCGCGCTTGGCCTCCAGGTTGCCAAGGTAGAGTGAATCCTGCAGGCCCATCTTGATCCGGGTGGCGGCACGGGTGATCTTGCGGGTCACGAAGGTCTCGCCGCGGCGCGGGCTCTCGTGGTTGAAGAGGATGCCGTTGCTGGCGTGCAGGCCGTAGCTCTCGCGGAAGTTCACGGTCAGCCAGTAGGCGAAGACCTTGGCGCAGCCGTAGGGCGAGCGCGGCCAGAACGGCGTCGTCTCCGTCTGCGGGACTTCCTGCACCTTGCCGAACATCTCCGAGGACGAGGCCTGGTAGAAACGGGTTTTCTTCACCAGCCCGGCCTCGCGGATGGCCTCGAGGATGCGCAGGGCGCCGAGCCCGTCGACGTCGCCGGTGTATTCGGGGATGTCGAAGGACACCCGCACGTGCGACTGGGCGGCGAGATTGTAGATCTCGTCCGGCTGCAGCTCGTAGAGCAGCTTGACCATCTGCACGGCGTCGGCGAGGTCGCCGTAATGCAGGGTCAGCTTGGCGCCGTTGGCGTGGCGGTCGAAATTGAGGTGGTCGATGCGGCTGGTGTTGAAGGACGAGGCGCGGCGGATGATGCCGTGGACCTCGTAACCCTTCTCCAGCAGCAGCTCCGCCAAGTAGGAGCCATCCTGCCCGGTGATGCCGGTGATGAGCGCTTTTTTCATCGGGGAAATTGAGTGCGCCACCGCGCCGCTTGGCCAGCCCGATTATTTTGGCTCCGACTCGGCGAGCAACCGGACGAGTTCGTCCTTCCACAGCGCCGCCAGCGTATGGCTGCCGTGGCCGCGGGTTTTATCGCTGAAAGGCAACACGATGGCCCGGCCGCGGGCGACGCGCTCGATCTCGCGCTCGAGGAGACCGAGCTCCGGCGGATTGATGAGGTCGTCGGCCGTGTTGATCGCAAGCAGCGGGGCCTTGATGCGTTCGAGGCCCGGGGCCGGATCGTAGTCGCGGGAGGCCTCGAGGGCATAGAGAAAGTCGTTCGCATCGCCGGTCTTGAGGTAATTGGCCACAAACTCATCCAACACGGCGTCGCTGCGCGCGAGGTCGGGCGCCGCCAGCTGGCGCTGCACCGGGTTGCTGCTCATCAGCCACAGCATCTGCGCGGCGGTGCGCAAGGACTGCGGCTGGCGCTCGTAATCCCCGCCACGCCATTCGGGGTCGTGCCGGATGGCGTCGATCACGACGCGGCGCCAGGCGCGGTTGCGGCCGGAGATCTGCGCCGGCAGAGAGGCCAGCGGCATGAGCGCATCCATCATGTCGGGGTAAACCTGGCCCCACAGCCACGTGTGCATGCCGCCCATCGAGGTGCCCATGACGAGCCGGAGATGCGACACACCCAAACCCTCGACCAGGAGGCGGCGCTGCGCCTCGATCATGTCGAGGTAGCCATAGCGGGGAAACCTCGCGCGCAGGCCGTCGCTGGGTTTGCTGGATTTTCCGTGCCCGATGCCGTCGGGCAGGACGATGAAGTATTTCGTCGCATCGAGCGGCTGACCCGGTCCGAACAGCTCGCCCGCGAACTCCGGCCGCATGAACTGCGCGCCGCTGCCCGTGGTGCCATGGGTGATGAGCACGGCGTTGCGCACGACGCCCGCCGCATCGCGCCGGGGCGTGCCGATGGTCCGGTAGTGGATCCTCAGCTCCGGCAGCACCTCGCCGGAGCGGAATCTGAAGTCCCGGAGGACGAAGTCACCCTCCATGGGGGCAGCATAATCGGCCGCGGCTGCGCCCGCGCCCAGCGCGAGGAGTGCAGCCAGAAGGGACAGGACCCGGAACATGACTTTACCCCAACGCGGCAAGCAGGCGCTCCAGCTCGACCCGTTTGGCCTGCAAATCGGCCAGTTGCTTCTTCGCACCGTCGAGCACGGCGGGCGGCGCCTTGTCGACGAAGGCCTTGTTGGCGAGCCGCGCCTCGGTGCCGGCGATGTGCTTGGTCACGGTCTCAATCTCCTTCGTGAGCCGGGCGCGCTCGGCGGCGTTGTCCCCGGCCTTCAGCTGGCGGACGAGGTTCCACGAGCCGTGCGGGGTCAGGCAGGCCGGCGCGCCGGGCGTGAGGGTGCCGCGGCGGATGACGGCGGCGCCGACCATGCGCTTGAGTTTGGGCAGGCCGGCTTCGAGGGCCTCCCATTGGCGGTCGGCGGCCTCGACGACGAACTCGGAATCCTTCTTCGCGCCCTCGCCCTGCTCGGCCTTCATCGCGCGGAGGAGGGTGACGGTCTCCTTGATGCGGCCGATCTCGGCCGCAGCCTCCTGGTCGATGACCAGCCCGTGCAGTTCGCCCGTGCTGGCGAAGAAGGAGGCGTCGCTGTGCCGGGTGTCGGTCAGGAGGGCGCCGTTAGTCGCGTAACCCAGCAGGTGCCACAGCTCCTCGGTGATGAAAGGCGTGAACGGGTGCAGCAGCAGCAGCGTCTGGCGCAAGACGAGGTCCTGCACGGCGAGGCAGTTGCCCTGCAGCTCGGGCGACTGGAGCTTGGCCTTCGACACCTCCACATACCAGTCACAGAAATCGTTCCAGAAAAACCCGTAGAGCGCCTGCACGGCCGCGCTGAACTCGAAGTTCGCGAAGCAGCGGTCAACCTCGCGCGTCGTGGCCAGCATGCGGTCGAGGATGGCGTGGTCGTCGGCGTCGAACTTGCCCGCATCGATGCGCTTGAAGATCTGCAGGAGCGAGGAATTGTCGGCCATGGGGCCGCTCATCTGGCGGAAACGGCAGGCGTTCCAGAGCTTGTTGCAGAAGTTCTTGCCGCCCTCGATGCGCTCCTCCTGGAAACGGATGTCCTGTCCCTGCGGGGCGATGGAGATGATGCCGAAGCGCAGGCCGTCGGCGCCGTATTTGTCGATGAGGTCGAGCGGGTCGGGCGAGTTGCCGAGGGACTTCGACATCTTGCGGCCCTGCGCATCGCGGATGATGCCGGTGAAATAGACATCGCGGAAGGGGATGCGGCGCTCGAGCGGCTGGCCGGGGTTGGCGTATTCGAGGCCGGCCATGATCATGCGCGCGACCCAGAAGAAGATGATGTCGGGGCCGGTCACCAGCGTGCTCGTCGGGTAGAAGTAATGGAAACCCGCCTCCTTCATCTTCGCCTCGTCGGGCCAGCCGAGCGTGGCGAAGGGCCAGAGCCACGACGAGGCCCAGGTGTCGAGCACGTCGTCCTCCTGCACCCAGCCGGCCGTGTCCGCCGGGCCGTCCAGCGACACGTGGACTTTGGCGGGATCGCGCAGGTCGGCCTCGGTGAGCTTCTCGCGGTCGAGCCCCTCGCGATACCACACCGGGATGCGGTGGCCCCACCAGAGCTGGCGGCTGATGCACCAGTCCTGGATGTT
>CAZRNE010000062.1:0-5558 GCA_964601365.1 uncultured Opitutaceae bacterium
CCCCCGCCGCCGTGGCGGAGATGGCCGCCATCCCGGAGCTGCGCGAAAGCTGGGCGCTGACGATCGTCAGCCTCCAACTCTACCAGTTCATCGGCGGGCCGTATTTCAACTCGCTCTATTCCGTCTCCGAGCTGCGCGTGTGGCTGAGCGCCGACCCCGTCGTGCTCGACGCGCTCATGGCCGAGCGCATCAACGCGGCGCGCCGCCGCACCGGCTTCGCGCCCCTGCCGGAGGAGGGGATCCGCCTGCTGGAATTCGCCGAGCAGCTGCAGGTCGGTTCGCGCAGCACCGCGGACGTTCCCTGGCGCCGGATCAACTGAGCGGCCCCGCCGGAAAACGGGCCTCCGGCGGACTCACTCCGTTTGGGCCGGGCCGGGCTGCATCTGGCGCTCCGCCGGCGCACCGATGCCGGCGCGCGCCTCGCGGACGCTGCACTGCGGGCAGACGCCGAAGAACTCCAGCACATGGCTGACCTCGGTGTAGCCGCGCGAGGCCAGCATCCGTTCGACGCCTTCGGCGGGGAAATACTCGACCGGCTCGAAGCTGCCGCAGCGCTTGCAAACCACGTGATACCGCGGCGTGGATCCCATCGCGATGTGGTAGAGCCCCGTGCCGTTGTGCCGGAAGCTCCGGTGCACCAAGCCCAGGCGCTCGAAGGCCGAGAGGCAGCGGTAGACCGTGACCAGGTCGCAGCCGGACTTCTTCACCGAATCGTGGATTTCCTCGATGCTGGCGGGCTTTTGGCGGCGGATCAGTTCGTTGAGCAGCGCGATGCGGGGCTTCGTCACCCGCATCCCGGCCTGACGCAGGCTGGCGCAGGCCAGCTCGAGCACGCTGCGGGTGTCGGTCGGGGTCGTGATCGTGGCGAGGGGGTGATTAGACTGCGTGGCGGCAATCATGGGTTGCAAGTTGCACAAAACTTGCCCGATGGCGAGGCGAAGTTGGAGAGCCGACAACCACCGTTTGACCGGCGGGACCGCCCGCATGACGGATGGTTCCGCCCGCTGCGGAGTTGCGCACCGGGGCAGGCTGTGCTACCAAATGCGCATTCCATGCAAGACCTTGAGTTTACGGAAATCGTCGGCCTCATCCACAAGGAGGATCCCCGCTTCAACCCCAAGGCCTATGCCTTCGTGCGCCAGGCGCTGGACTACACGGTCAAGGAACTGAAGACCAAGCACCCCGAGCGCACCCGCAAGTCGGCCCATGTCTCCGGCGCCGAGCTGCTGCACGGCATCCGCGCCTACGCCCTCGACCAGTTCGGTCCCCTCACCAAGACGGTGCTCAACAACTGGGGCGTGCGCCGTTGCTCCGATTTCGGCGACATCGTCTTCAATCTCATCGAATACAACGTCTTCAGCAAGACGGAGAGCGACCGCCGCGAGGATTTTGCCGACATCTACGATTTCGACGACGCCTTCGTGAAACCCTTCGAGCCCGCCCGGCCCCGCCGCCGGGCCTCGGCTGCGCCGAATTCCAACTAGCCGGCCGCCGGCTCCCTCTCCATGCCGAAACCGCCCTCCTCCCCGGCGGCGCGCGACCTGGCGCTGCTGCAGAATCTCTGGACCGAGACTGTCCACCGGCACGTTTTGCCCAACGGGCTCACCGTGCTGCTCAAGCCCGACCGCTCCGCCGCCATCGCCTCCGTGCAGGTCTGGGTGAAGACCGGCAGCATCCACGAGGGCGCGCACCTCGGCGCCGGCCTCTCGCACTACCTCGAACACATGCTCTTCAAGGGCACCGAGCGCCGCGCCGGCCGCGAGATCTCCGCGACCGTGCAGGCCCACGGCGGCTACATCAACGCCTACACCACCTTCGACCGCACCGTCTACTACATCGACATGCCCGCCGAGCACGCCGGCGTCGCCATCGACCTGCTCGCCGACGCCGTGCTGCACTCCACGCTGCCCGCCGACGAGGTCGCCAAGGAAAAGGACGTCATCCTCCGCGAGATCGACATGTGCCTCGACGATCCCGACCAGCGGCTCGGGCAGGCGCTGTTCGAGACCGCCTTCCGCGCGCATCCCTACCGCCAGCCCATCATCGGGCACCGCGACGTCTTTGCCGCCAACACCCGCGACGATCTCGTCGGCTACTATCGCGAGCGCTACACGCCCGGCAACCTCGTCGTCGTCATCGTCGGCGACATCGACCCCGCCGCCACGCTCGCCGAGGTGACGAAGCACTTCGGCGCCGTGCCCCGCCGCCGCCTCGCCCCCGTGCTGGTGGAGGAGGAGCCCGCCCCGCTTTCCCGGCGCGAACTCCACAATGTCGAGGATGTGCAGGTCTCCCGCTGCGGCCTCGGCTGGCATATCCCCGGCCTCGCGCACGACGACGCGCCCGCCCTCGACATGCTCGCCATGGTCCTCGGCCACGGCGAAAGCTCGCTGCTCTGGCAGGCCGTCCGCGAAAAGGCCCGCCTCGTGCACACCATCGACGCCATGACGTGGAACCCGGGCACGAGCGGCCTCTTCTTCGTCTCGTTCATCGCCGACCCCGACAAGCGCGCCGCCGCCGAGGCCGCCGTGCTCAAGGAACTCGCCCGCATCGTGGACAAGGGCGTCGCCCCGCGCCTCCTTGCCAAGGCCGTGCGCCAGTCCGTCACCGCCGAGATCAATTCCCGCAAGACCATGGCCGGGCAGGCGGCCAAGCTCGGCACCGCCGAGGTCGTCGTCGGCGACCTTAACTACACCCGGCGCTACTTCGACCGCCTGCTCGCCTTGCGCCCCGCCGACCTCGCCGCCGCCGCCAAGCGCTACCTCGTCGACCACCGCCTGACGGTCGTGTCATCCAACCCGGCCGGGGCGGCAGCCCCGGTCGCCCGCCGGGGTGACGGCGAAAACCGGAGCCCGCTCGATTTCGAGGAGATCAGCCTCCCGAACGGCGCGCGTCTGCTCCTCCAGCCGAACAAGAACCTGCCCAATCTGCACCTGCGCCTCGCCTTCCTCGGCGGCCCGCTCTCCGAGACACCCGACAAGCGCGGCGCCGTGGCGCTGATGTCCAATCTCCTGACCAAGGACACGAAGCGCCGCAGCTCCGACGAGGTCGCCGCCGCCATCGAGCAGGTCGGCGGCTCGTTCTCCGATTTCACCGGCAACAACAGCTTCGGCCTGTCCGTCGAGGTGCTGCCCGGCGACGCCGCGCTCGGCCTTGAACTGCTCGCCGACGCCGTGCTGCAGCCGGCCTTCCTCCCCGCGCGCCTCGAGATCGAGCGCGACGCCGCCCTCGCGCACCTCCGCGAGAGCCTCGACGACGTCGTCACCGTCGGCCGGAAGAAGCTCCGCGAGAAATTCTTCGGGGCACATCCGTTCGCCTTCGAGAGCATCGGCCACGAGGCCGGCCTGCGCGCCGTGCAGGTGGCCGATCTGCGCGCGCTGCACGCGCGCCTCATCGTCAGCGGCAATGCCGTGCTCGCCGTCGCGGGCGACTTCGACCCCAAGCGGCTCCGCCCGCCGCTGGAGAAATTCCTCGCCCGCCTGCCGCGCGGTGCCGCGCCGGCGGATGAATTTCCCGCGCCTTCCGCGTCCGGGCGCCATGTCGAGGTGCAGCCCCGGAATCAGGCCGTCGTCTTCCGCGCGTATCCGGGTCCCGGCCTGCGCACCCCCGGCTACTACGTCAGCGAGGTCGCCGAGGAGCTGTTCAGCGGCATGTCGTCGAACCTCTTCGAGCGGGTGCGCGAGCAGAAGAGCCTGGCCTACTTCGTGCGCTCGGCCCGCGTCACCGGGCTCGACACCGCCATGTTCTACTTCTTCGCCGGCACCAACCCCGCCACCGCCGGGGAGGTGCTCGGGGAATTCGCCCTCGAGATCGAGCGCGTGAAATCCGGCGGCGTCACCGCCGAGGAGCTGCGCCGCTGCCAGACGCGCCTCAAGGCCGCCAAGCGCATGGCCATGCAGACCAACGCCGCCCGCGCCCTCCAGGCCGCGCTCAACGTCCTCTACGGCCTGCCCGCCAACGACTGGCGCAACTACGACGCGCGCATCGACGCCGTGACGTTGGCCGACCTCCAGGCCTTCGCCCGCACCTGGTTCGATCCGCGGCGCGAGGTCGAGCTGGTCGTCCGCCCGTAGGCATCTGATTCAGAATTCACCCCAAGATCGCAAAGGCCGCGAAGGTTCGAAATCCAAGGTCTTTGCGCCCTTTGCTTCCTTTGTGTGAAACCCAGAGGTTGGTGGAGTTGACTTCCTGAGTTGCAGAATCCTGCACCATCGCGTCTACAGGATTTCCTGTAGCCGCGTGGACTTGCCTCGACCCCGGGCAGAGCTAATTTGGCGGCGCTATGAAAACCCCATTACTGCGTTACCTCACCGCGTTGGTGGCCTGCGCCCTGACGCTGGCGTTTGCCTCCAACGCTTACGCCGAAGAAAAGAAGGCAAAGACCTCGAAATACGACACGGACAAGGACGGCCAGCTGAGCGACGCGGAAAAGGCGGCCAAAAAGGAAGCCGAGAAAGCCCGCGAAGCCGAGCGCCGTGCCGAGGACCTGGCCAAATACGACGCCGACAAGGACGGCAAACTCAGCAAGTCCGAGAAGGAGGCCATGAAGGCCGACAAGGACGCGATGAAGGAAAAGGCCAGGGCCGAGAAGGAAGCCAAGAAAGCCGAGAAAGAGGCCAAGAAGGCCAAGTCGGACAAGAACTGACCCGCCTTCAGTTCACTCCTGCCGCCCCGGCCACCCGCCGGGGCTTTTTTGTATGGCTGAAGCGCTTGGATAAACTAGCAACGCGACTTCGCCGGCTTGTGGTCTAATACTGCGTCCGATGAATCCTGACCTCAACTGCCTTATCTTGCCTGGCTCCTTAGCTTTCGACTAATACCACCGCTAGAAAGATCAACTGGCCAATCCGATTCAAGTGGTATGAATTCCAGTATACTTCCAATTCTAGGAGTTATTTGCCTGGTGACTGTCGCTATAGGAGTCCCGTTTTTCTTTTTTCTAAAATGGGGCAGAAAGCGTGGCACCGAGCTTGTTGCGGAGGCGATCCAGCACATTGAAGATGAGAAACACGAAATAGCCCGACAGGTGCTTTTGTTGGCTGTGCGATTAGATGGCCGACTTAAGACTGATCCCTTGGTGAAGCGGCTCTATGACATTTGCCTATATCGTAATTTGATCACACCATTAGAGCTGAACGAAATTAGGACCTCGTTTAATGACCAGCGGTCTTCCGAGGCGGCAAAAGATCCATGGCAGGCTTTCGCAAAACCAATACTGGTCGTTATCTTGGGGCTGTCCGCGCTGTTTCAGCTAATCGCAATTCTCGGACGGAAATAATTCAATACGTAGCCTTGGGCATGCTGGCGTGGCAGGTCTTGAACTATGGGGATCCTAGGGGCGAACCCACCTACTTTTTGTCCGTCAGGCCGCCGCTCCACTTGAGCTTGCTGCGCATGACCTCGAAATGCGAGTAGCCGCGCCGCTGTGCGAGGGTGAGCTTGCGGGGGGAGAGTGAGATCTCGATCGGATGGCCCTCGGTCACGACCGAGTTGCGCTGGCCGTCCATCGCGACGAAGAGTCTGGCGCTCTCCGTGCGGTTGTAGATCTTCAGCTTCACCGT
>CAZRNE010000063.1:0-4911 GCA_964601365.1 uncultured Opitutaceae bacterium
CCCTAGGTGGCAAGGCCGGCGGCGAAGAGCACGGCGTGCTCCTCGGCGATGCCGACGTCGAAGAACTGCTGGGGCACCTCCTTGGCCAGGTAGGACAGGCCGGTGCCGCTCGGCATGGCGCCGGTGATGCCGACGATCTTCGGATCAGCCTTGGCAAAGCGGACGAGGGCTTGTCCAAAGATATCCTGATAATTCGGCGGCGTGCCGGGGGCGGATTTCATGCTCTCCCCGGTAACCGGATCGAAGGGGCCGGCACCGTGGAATTTCTCCGGCTGGGAGACGGCGGCCTCGAGGCCCTTGCCCTTCTTGGTGAGGACGTGGATGAGCACGGGCACGTCGCAGTGCTTGGCGAACTCGAGGTTCTTCTGCAGGGCGTCGAAATTGTGGCCGTCGACCGGGCCGAGGTAGCGCAGGCCGAACTTCTCGAAGAGGGAGGACTCGACGAAGAAGTCCTTGGTCTCGCGTTTCCACTTCATGTAGACGCGGTTCATCTCCACGCCGGTGGGGAAGCTGCGGAAGAAGGCCTCGATGTCGTGGTGCAGCTTGTTGTAGGTGGGGTTGGTGCTGACGCGGTTGAGGTAGCTGGCGATGGCGCCGACATTCTTGGCGATGGACCACTCGTTGTCGTTGAGGATGACGATGAGGCGCTTGGTCGAGCCGACGATGTTGTTCAGCGCCTCCATGGTGACTCCGCAGGTGAAGGCGGCGTCGCCGCAGATGGCGACGACGTGCTCGCCGCTGCCGCGCAGGTCGCGGGCGGTGGCCATGCCAAGGGCGGCGGATAGGGCGGTGCCCGCATGCCCGGCACCGAAGGCATCGTGCGGGCTTTCGGCGCGGTAGAGGAAGCCGGAGGCGCCGCCGCTCTTGCGCAGGCCGGCGAAGAACTTGCCGCCGCGGCCGGTGAGGAGCTTGTGCACGTAGCCTTGGTGGGCGACGTCGAACACGAGCTGGTCGGTGGGCGAGTCGAACACGCGGTGCAGCATGATGGTCAGCTCGACGACGCCGAGGTTGGGGCCGATGTGCCCGCCGTTCCTGGCGCAGACGGCGATGAGTTCGTCGCGGATTTCCTGCGCGAGCTGCGGGAGTTGGGCCGGGGCGAGGGCTTTCACGTCGGCCGGGCCCTTGATGCTGTCGAGCAGGCGCGAAGCGGGGGAGGAGGGAGCAGGTGTCATTGCAGCGGAACGCGGATTCAGCCGGCGCGGTTGGTGGCCAGCGGCTCGAAGGCGGCCGAACCGTCCTTCTGTTTCTTGAGTTTCTCGATCTTCAGCTCGGCTTCCTTGAGGCGGGCCTCACAAGCGCGCAAAAGCTTGGTGCCCTCCTCATATTTGGCGAGCAGGTCGGCGAGGGGGATCTCGCCCTGTTCCATGGCATCGACGAGCGATTCCAGGCGCGTGAGGGCGGCCTCGAAGCTGAGCTTGGCGTGTTTGTCCGGTTCCACGCCGCGAAAATGCGCCGGGCGGGGGCGATTTCAAACAAACTTTCACCCCGCCGGCGGCGTGTTTGGCATTGGCGCGGACGGCAAAACCGTTGGAGTCGCCCGTCATGCATTGGCTGACCGCCACCGTCCTGGCCCTGATCGCCGCTCGTCTGGCTGCACAACTCCTGCTGGAATGGCTGAACCGGGCCGAATCTCGCCTGCATGCCGGTGTGCTGCCGGGTGCGATGACCGGCATCATGGATGAGGCCACATTTGCCAAGGCGACCGAATACACCATGGCGAAAAGCCGCTTTGCCTCGTGGGAGCTGCTCTATGACTCGCTCGTGCTGGCGGGCGTGCTGCTTTGCGGCGTGCTCCCATGGCTGTGGAGCATCATCTCAGGTTGGGGACCGGGCACCGCTTGGAGCGGCGCGTTGTTCCTGGTGGTCGCCGGCGTGCTGCTCAGTCTGCCCGGGCTGCCCTTAGACTGGTGGGGGCAATTCCGCCTGGAAGAGCGGTTCGGCTTCAACAAATCGACCCCGAAGCTCTGGGTGACCGACCAGCTGAAATCCACGCTGCTGGGCCTGGTGATCGGATTCCCGCTGGCCTGGGCGCTGGTGGCGCTGGTGGGTTGGCTGGGAGCGAACTGGTGGGTGTGGGGCTTCGCGCTGTTGTTCGGATTCCAGCTGCTGATGATCGTGCTCTACCCGAAGCTGATCCTGCCCCTCTTCAACAAACTGACCCCATTGCCCGAGGGCGAGATGCGCGCGCGATTGCTGGCGCTGGCCGAGCGGACCGGATTCAAGGCTCAGACGATCGAGGTGATGGACGGCTCGAAGCGCTCGGCACACTCCAACGCCTTCTTCACCGGCTTCGGACGATTCCGGCGGATCGTGCTATTCGACACCCTCGTCCAGCAATTGGAGCAACCCGAGCTGGAGGCCGTGCTCGCCCATGAGATCGGCCACTACAAGCGGGGCCACATCCCGAAGCGGCTGGCGACGATCGGCCTGACGCAACTGGCCGCTTTCGCCCTGGTCGCGTGGCTGATGCGAGCGCCGTGGTTCAACCCGGCCTTCGGCTTCGCTCCGGGTGAGGCCGCGCCCGCATTCCTCCTGTTCGGCCTGCTCGGAGGGTTGGTGACGTTCTGGTTCGCGCCGATCGGCAACTGGATTTCCCGGAAGCACGAATACGAGGCCGACGCCTTCGCGCGCGACGCCATGGGCGGCCCGGCTCCGCTGTTGGGGGCCTTGCACAAGCTGGCCCAGAAGAACCTGTCGAACCTCGTGCCACATCCGTTCTACAGCACCTTCTATTATTCCCACCCCACCGTTCTCGAACGCCAGCGTGCGCTCAACCGCTGAAAATGAAAGCACTCCGTCTGCCCGGCATATTCCTCCTCTGTGTCCTCGCCGCACGGGCCCTGACGGTCGCGACCTACAATGTTGAGAACTACCTCGTCACCGACCGGATGGTGGAGGGTGTTTTCCGGCAGGCTTATCCCAAACCCGAATCGGAAAAGGCGGCGCTGCGCAGGGTCATCGGGGCCATCGCGCCCGACATCCTGGCGATCCAGGAGATGGGCAAGCGGCCGTTCCTGGAGGAGCTGAGAAAGGACCTGCGAGCCGAGGGGCAGGATTATCCTTACGCCGAGGTGCTTGAAGCGGGCGACGAGGACCGGCACGTCGCATTTCTGAGCAAGATTCCGCCCAAAAGCGTCCAGCGGCACGCCAGGTTGGCCGTGCGCTACAACGGCAAGCGCGACATCGTGAAGCGCGGCGTGCTTGAGGCGACGTTCCCGACCGGGCACGGTGATCTGACGATCTTCGTCGTGCATTTGAAGAGCCGGCGCACCGAGGACGAATCGGATCCGGAGGGCGTGGCGCAGCGCGGTGCCGAGGCCGAAGCGGTGCGCGACCTTGTGCTCACCCGTTTTCCCGATCCGGCCAAGGGCCTGTTCCTCATCTGCGGTGATTTCAACGACACCCGCGGCAGCCGGGCCGTGCGGGCCATCACCAAGCGCGGGGATGCCGACGTGGCGGAAATCCTGCGCGCGGGTGACTCACGCGGCGAAACCTGGACCCATTTCTACCGGCGCGAGGACACCTACAGCCGCATCGACTATCTGGCTGTTTCCGCGGAACTGAAGAAGCTGATCCGGGGAGGCCGCGGCCACATCCATGACGGCCCCGGGGTCGCCGAGGCCAGCGATCACCGCCCGGTGTATCTGCGGCTCAAGGACTGATCGCCGCGGCCCGTGGACTGGTGGAGAAGACCAGCAGCGTCTTGCCATCCGACGGAGCGACCAGCGTGCCCTCTTCACACAGACCGAGCTTCTTCAGCAGGGCGATCGAGGCGGCGTTGTCGGGCTGGGTGATGCCGAGAATGCGGCGCAGGCCCAGGGTTTCGCGGCCGTAAGCCAGGGTGGCGGCGCCGGCCTCATGGCCGTAGCCACGCCCGCAGTGCTGGGCGAGATAGGCGAAGCCGATATCCGGAGCGTCGAGGTAGTCGCGCCGGATCAGTCCGCACATGCCGATGGGCTCGCCGGTGGCGCGCAGGCTTACGCGCCAGAGGCCGTGCCCATGTTTCGCATAGCTGGCGATGGGGCCTTCGCGCAGGTAGCGCTCCGCGTCGGCCGCGGTGCGCACGCCCTTGTCACCGATGTAACGGTGGAAGTCCGGTTCGTTGAGCAGCGACAGCGCGAAGGGCGCATCTGTTTCGGTGAATTCGCTCAGACTCAGGCGGTCGGTGAATATCGGCTTCATGTCCTGGGTGGCGCGCAAAAGAAAAACCCCGGCGCGAGGCCGGGGCTTTTCCTAGGGGTAGCAATCAAAAAGTCACTTGTTCAGGCCGATGAACTCGACGCGACGGTCCTTCTTCATCTCATCCTCGGTTGCACCTTCCTTGGCCTCCTGATCGCCCTTGGAGACGATCTCGAGGCGCTTGGGATCGACTCCGAGGTATTCGAGGTATTTGCGCACGGCATTGGCCCGGCGATCGCCAAGGCCAAGATTGTATTCGGCGGTGCCACGCCAATCGCAATGGCCCTCGAGCAGAATACGCTGCTCGGGATTGTCCTTCAGGTATTGGACGGCCTTGTCGAGCTTGCCACGTTCTCCGGAGGGAACCGCGAAACGGTCGAATTCAAAATAGACGGGCTCGACCACACCGCGCTGACCGGCGGCCAGATCCTCAGCGCTGAGATCGCGCGGTTCTCCGGTGAATGCGGGGTGTGATAGTTGTCGAAGCCGATCGCGAAGCCGGCGAAGTCGGCCGTGTGCTGCTCCCACACGCGGGCAATCAGGGTTTCGGGCGAGACGCCCTCCTGTTCGGCCTTCAGCATGATCGGCGTGCCGTGCGCGTCGTCGGCGCAGACATACCAGCACTCGTGACCGCGCATTTTCTGGAAGCGGACCCAGATGTCGGTCTGGATGTATTCGACGAGATGGCCGATATGGATCGGCCCGTTCGCATAGGGCAAGGCGCTCGTGACG
>CAZRNE010000064.1:0-4051 GCA_964601365.1 uncultured Opitutaceae bacterium
AAGAAGCGGAAGGTGTTGCTGGCGTTCCAGAGGGTGGCGTTGACGAGGGCGCCGTTGACGCCGAGCACCGGGTGGTCGGAGTAGACGGGCAGGTTGATCCAGAAATCGGCGTCGAAGAAGAGCGGCGTGGCGAGGAAGCTCTTGCGGTCCTCGTCCTTGGTGGTCTCGGCCTTGCCGCCGGCGGCGGCCTCGGCGGCGCGCTCGTTGAGCAGCGGATCGAAGCGCGCGGGCAGCGGGCTGTCATAGAACCAGGCCGGATCGTAGAATTTTCCCGACTCGAGGACATAGAGCGGGTGGCCCGGCAGGGCGGCCTCACCCGTCGAGTAGGACGGCAGGTAGCCGGTCATGCGCAGGCGCAGGGGGTTGAGGCCGACAAGGAAGATGTTCTCCTTGGCGTAGCCGCGCTTTTCGAGGGCGGCGATGACGGCGCGCACCAGCGGGACGGGCGTGGCGAGACCGGGGCCGGAGTCGGTGTAGATCTTGAGCCCGACCTTGCCCTTGGCGCCCGGCTTTAGGCTGCGGCCCGAGGTTTGCTCGAAACCCTGCAGCATCTGCTCGACGGCGTAGCGGTAGGCGGCGTCGGAGAAGTCGCCGATCTGCGCCTCCCAGACCGGCTGGCGGGCGGCAGGAGCGGGCCGGTCTTTGGGCGCGTCGGCCGCGGCCAGGAGGCCGGCGCAAGCCAACGGCAGCAGCAGGCGGAGGGAAAATGACTTCATGTTTGGTGGAGACGCAGGCGGGCCGCGGGCGGTGACAAAGGGCGCGCACGTTGACAGACCCGCCCGGACGACAAAAGTTTAATCTTCCCGCCGGGAAATGCGGGCTCCACATTGCCCGGCCCGCGTCATGCCCGTCATCAAAGCCAGCAGCCTGCGCGACCTGAAGAACCGCGTGAACATCCACGACGTGGTCGTGCGCACGGTGGCGCTGAAGAAGGCGGGTTCCGGGCGCTTCAAGGGCCTGTGTCCTTTCCATTCCGAGAAGACGCCCTCGTTCCACGTCACGGCGGACAAGGGCTTCTACAAGTGCTTCGGCTGCGGCAAGGCCGGCGACGTCATCTCGTTCGTGATGGAGACCGAGGGCCTGCAGTTCACGGAGGCGGTCGAGGCCATCGCCCAGCGCTTCGCCGTGACGCTCGAATACGAGGAGGGCAGCGGCGCCCCGACGGCGCGCGACCGGTCGTTGCGCCAGGAGATCTTCGAGATCCACGACCTTGCCGCCGAGTTCTACCGGCAGGCCTTCCTGGCCGACACGCCGCACGGCGGATTCATCCGGCGCTACTGGGCGGAGAACCGCCGGTTCGCGCCCGAGCTGGCGGAGGAGTTCAAGATCGGCTTCGCCCCGGTCGAGGACAGCGCCCTCGCCGCGCAGCTGCTCAAACGCAAGTTCTCCGAGGACGCGCTGCGGCAGTGCGGGCTTTTCTTCATGCGCGACGGCGCCGTGCTGACGCTGGGCGCGCTGCGGCCGCGTTTCCGCGGGCGCCTGATGATCCCGATCCGCGACCACCAGGGGCGCGTGGTGGCGTTCACGGCGCGGCAGCTCGAGATCACGCCGAAGGACGACCCGTCGCACGAGGCCAAATACGTCAACTCGCCGGAGACCCCGATCTTCACCAAGAGCAACCTGCTCTTCAACCTCGACCGGGCCCGCACGCACGTCGGCGAAGGCCGTCCCTTCGTCCTCGTCGAGGGCCAGCTCGACGCGCTGCGCTGCTGGAGCGTGGGGCTGAAGACCGCCATCGCGCCGCAGGGCACCTCGATCACCGAGGGGCAACTGGCGCTGCTCCGGCGCTACGACCCGCGGGTGGAATGCTTTCTCGACGGCGACGCCGCCGGGCAGAAGGCCGCGATGCGTTTCCTGCCGATGGCGCTGAAGGCCGGACTTGAGGTGAAATTCCTCGTGCTGCCCAAGGGCGAGGATCCCGACTCGCTGTTCCGCGCCGAGGGGCTGGCGGCCTACGAGCGGGTGCGACGCGGCGCGCTCGGTGCGATGGAGTTCGCCTGCTGCTCCATCCTCCCGGATGTGGGCACCGCCACGCCCGAGCAGCGCGCCCGCGCGGCGCGCGAGCTGACCGACATCATCGCCCAGGCCGAATCGGAGGTCGCGCGCAGCGGCTTCATCGCGGAAGCCGCAGGGTATTTCCGGGTGTCGCCGTCGGCACTGGAGCGCGATCTCCGCGCCAATGCCGGACGCGCCCAGACCGTGCGGCCCGCCGCGCCCGCGCCCAAGGCCGACGATGGCCGCAAGACCACGGAGGAGCATCTGTTGTTCATCGCACTGCACGACGAGCGCCTGCTGAGCGTGCTGGCCCAGCGCCTGCCGCATGAGTGGATCGACCGCGGCAGCGTGGCCGGCCTGCTGCTGGACCGGCTCCTGAACGAGGCTCTGCACAACGGTTGGGGGGGGCGGGAGCAATTGGACCAACTCCTTGAGAGCCAAGAGGAAAAAGCCCTGGTGGCCGCCCTGCTTTTCGACAGCCCCGACGTCGACGAACTGGCCAAGATCGCCAACGAGGGCCTGCGCTCCATGCAGCGTCGTTTCCTCGAGCCGCGCCTGAGGCAAATAGAACTTGAAATAGCCTCGAAACGACCGGACAGTGACGCTGACTTATTTTCACTCATAAAACAGCGCAGCGAAATGACCCGGCAGCTTCAAAATCCGCCCAGGATCACCCTCGAAGGGTGAGCGGAAGCCGCCAGCGCCCGGAGAGTTAACCCGCACACGGACACCCGTTTCCATTTATGCCGAGCAAGAAAAAGCCCGCCGCTTCTTCCGCCAAAAAACACCCGCAACCGGCCAAGACCAAGCCCGCGGTCCACGCACCCGCCAAGCCTGCCCCGACCAAGCCCCATGCCGCCCCCGCCGCCGCGGCCGTGCTGCCCCCGCAGTTGAAGCCGAGCACCTCCGCCACGGCGAAGGCCGTCGAGGATTCGGCCGCCCTCTCCGCCGCCGCCCGTGACCTCAAGGGCAAGGCCCTCGAAAACCTCTCCGGCGATCTCAACGACAAGATCCGCTACCTCATCCGCCTTTCCAAGGAACAGGGCTACCTCACCTACGCCGACATCAACGAGGCCCTGCCGGAGTCCGTCGACAATCCCGAGGACATCGAGAACGTCATCTCCATCCTGCAGAACCTTGAGATCGACATCCTCGACCCCGATGAGGTCGAGGGCTACAAGCAGCGCCAGGAAGAGGCCGAGGAGGAGGAATCACGCTCCTCCAACAACGACATCCTCGACGATCCCGTCCGGATGTATCTCAAGCAGATGGGCCAGGTGCCGCTGCTGACCCGCGAGCAGGAGGTCGAGATCTCCAAGCGCATCGAGACCGCCGAGATGAAGGCCCAGGAGGCGCTCTTCGCCATCGGGCCGCTCGGCAAATACCTCTCCGACCTCGGCGAAAAGCTCCTGCTCCGCACCGAGCGCTTCGACCGCCTCGTCATCGACAAGAAGATCGAGAGCCGCGACGCCTACTTCAAGGGCCTGCAGAAACTCGTCGACACCACCCGGGCCAACGACACCGCCGCCACCGAGGCCTGGCTCGATTACCACAAGGCCCGCGACGAGCGCTCCCGCAAGCTCGCCCACATCCGCTTCAAGAAGCGCGACAACGCCCTGCGCGCCCTCTACGTCAAATACTACTTCAAGCTGAAGATCTACGAGGACTTCCTCGAGGGCCTGCGCCCCACCCTGCAGGAGATCGACAAGTGCCACCGCGACCTCAACCGCGCGAAGAATCCGAAGACCAAGAAGGACGCCACCATCGACACCCGTGCCGTCCATGCGCGTTTGAAGGAGATCGAGCGCGACCTGCGCATCACCGACGAGAACCTCTCGGCCGCCCTCAAGACCGCGCGCGGCCACATCCGCGAGGCCCACCAGGCCAAGACCGAGATGGTCGAGGCCAACCTCCGCCTCGTCATCTCCATCGCCAAGAAATACACCAACCGCGGCCTCTCCTTCCTCGACCTCATCCAGGAGGGCAACATGGGCCTGATGAAGGCCGTCGAAAAATTCGAATACCGCCGCGGCTACAAGTTCTCCACCTACGCCAC
>CAZRNE010000065.1:0-3606 GCA_964601365.1 uncultured Opitutaceae bacterium
GTCTTGGTCTCACCGCTGCCGATCATGCGCGCGGGGTCGGCGGGGCGCTTGAGCAGGTCGGCGATTGATTGTGCCGATTGCTGGGCGCTGAGCGGAAAGGCTGCGAGGGTCGAGACGGCGAGGAAGGGCAGGAGTCTGGACAGGTGCATGCGAGTCTCTCGAGCGAACGCGAGTGGAAGAGGACAGTCGCAGTATTGTACGCCGATGCACGGGCGTCGGTTGCATCGGCCGGACGCACGACGCCCCCGCGACCTTGCGGTCGCGGGGGCGTCGGGTCGAACGGAACCGACGGACTTAGGAGATCGTCACGCCCGCGAGCTGCTGGAGCGCGCGCTGGAGCTGCTGGTTCTTGTTGTTGTCGCAGCTGTTGCTGGCATCGCGGTTGAGCGTGCCGGCCAGCGCCTGCAGCGCCTGCTGACGCGCCGTGCCCGTGGCGCGCTCCGCGGCGGCAATCGCCGTGCGGACCTCGCCGACGCGCGAGGCCGAGAGGCAGTTGTTGCGCTCGGCCTGGTCGAGGAAGGCCTTGGCGAGCGCGAAGCTCGGCGGCCAGTTGAGCTGCGGCTGACCCTGCGCGTTGAACTCGTTGAAGCGGACCGTCTTGGCCGCATCGATCTCGTTCTGCGTCAGGTACTGCGTCGGCGTGAGCTCGGCGACGTCGAGGCCACGGGCGATCTCGGACGAGTAGATCGCGCCGTTGTACCAGTACGTGGACCAGGCGCCGCCCATCGACGGACGGTTGGCATCGACCGGACCGCGGTCGAAGAAGGCGATCTCCTGCGGGTTCTTCGGGTCGGTCCAGTCGAACACCGAGACGCCGCCCTGGTACCAGGACTGCACCATGATGTCGCGGCCCGGCACCGGCACCAGCGAGCCGTTGTGGGCGACGCAGTTCTCCTGCGCCGTCTGCACGGTCGGGATCTTGTAGTAGCTCTCGAAGATCATCTTGCGGTTCTCGATGCGGAAGATCGCGTTCGAGCCCCACTCGTAGTTGTCGGTGTCGCGGCACTTCGGCGCGCCGCCGCCGCCCCACTCGTCGGAGAAGAGGATCTTCGAGCCGTCGTTGCTGAAGGTGGCCGAGTGCCAGTAGGCGAAATTCGAGTCGGCGACCGCATCGATGCGGGCCGGGCGCTCGGGGTTGGAGATGTCGAGCAGGATGCCATGGCCTTCGCAGGCGCCGCCCGCGAGCCCGAGGGCCGGGTAGACCGTGATGTCATGGCACTGCTGGCCGCGGCCGATCGGTCCGCCGGGCTGGGCGCCCTGGCCAAAGAGGCGGTTCACGATGGGCTGCAAGTTGGTGCGCAGCGCGGTGCTGTCGGCGCCGGTCGGCGCGCCGGAGCCACCCCGCGCACGCACGATCGAGTCGAGCTGCGCGCGGACGAAGTTAGGATTCAGGATGATCGGCAGGTTCGTCTGCGGATTCTGCGCGACGAAGCCGCCGGCGCGGCGCGCCGAGTCGGCGCGGGTGATGGCGACGGTGCGCTCGGCTTGCGTCGGGCCGTGCGAGGCCGACTCGGTGAGGCCGGTGAAGATGTCGGCGCGGTTCACGATCGCGGCGGCCGCCGGATTGTTGAGCGGCACCTTGATGATCTCGATCTTGAGCAGCGACGAGTTCGGGTTCTGCGCCGGGTCGTCGGTGGTGCAGCCTTCGAGCTCGCTGCCCGGGCGGATCGGCGCCGAACCGGAGACGTAGATGTAGATGTTTTCGCGGTCACGCGGATTCTCGACCACCGTGTGCGTGTGCGAGCCGCGGCAGGTCTGGACGCCGGCGACGAGCTTCGGGTTGCGGATGTCGGAAATGTCGAAGACGCGGACGCCGCGGAAGCGGGCCGGGTTCGACTGGCCGGTCGGGGCCTGCGTGCCGCAATCGGTGCGGCCGTTGAAGGCTTCGGCCGAGAGGAACAGCAGCTTGCCGTAGACCGAGACGTCGTTCTGCGAGGCCGGGCAGGTGACCGCGGCGACGAGCGTCGGGTTGGCCGGGTTCGAGATATCCCAGATGACCGGGCCGTTGTAGTTGCCCTGGATGACGTAGTTGCCGCTGAAGGCGAGGTCGGAGTTCGTGATGCCGAGGAACCCTTCGGGCGAGCGCGCGGACGCCACGACGCGCATGCCGCTGGTCGCCACACCGGCGTCAAAGAGGCCGGCGGAGAGGCCGACGCGGGCGTCACTCTGGAAGCGCGTGCCCGTCGGGCCGCGCAGCTGGCTGCTCGTCGGGCTTGTGGCGGGCGAGGTCTGGACCGGCGGCTGGGTGCACGCGGCGACAACGATCGCGGCGGCGGCCAGCGCGGCCCGATGCAACATCTGCTTCATCGGAACCCTCTGCTGTTGGTGATCCTGCTGGGGGAACTGCAACGTCATGCGGGCGGAAGCCCGTCGCGCTCAAGGAGCATGGTGAGCATGCGCCGGATCTCGGTGGACTGGTCCACCTCGACGTCGGCGGCGAAGCGGAACACGGTCTCGTCGATCGCGCCGCCGTCGCGGATGAGCGTCTGCACCATCGTGACGGCGCCACGGTGGTGGTTGATCATCCGCTGGAGGAACAGGATGTCGAACGCATCGCCGCGGGCGACGTCGAGTTCGGTGAGCTGCGCCGGCGAAAGCATGCCGGCCATCATGGAGTGGTCGTGCCCGCTCATATCGTGCCCCGCGTGTTCGTCGTTTGGGTCGGCGGGCGGCGGCACGAGCACGCCTTCGGGTGTCACGCTGGGCACCGGCTTGCCGCGCTCGGCCAGCCAGCGGCGCATCAGTGCGATGTCGTCGGTCTGGGCGTTGATGATGCGGGCGGCGAGCGTCCGCATCTCCGCATCGTCCGTGTGGCTCGGAACCCAGCGCGAGATGAGGATCGCCTGGGCGTGGTGCCCGATCATCTCGGTCATGAAGGTGACATCGGCCTCCGTGTAAGGCAGGCGGATGGAGTCGGCCCGCACGCGATCGGCCTCCGTCATCGGCGTCGAGCCGGTTGCCACGCCGCCTCGAGGGGCGCAGGCAGCCACCGCGACAACGCAGAGCAGGGGGAGAAGCGAGCGAAGCGTACGCATCAAGTCATTCACAATGGGATGAGACACCGCGGCGGCTGCCGGGGTTGGCCATCTCTAATCTACCGCGGCTCGCGCCTCGCGGTTTCACCGCGTGTCCCGCTGGTGGCGCCGCGGCCGTTCAGACCACCACCGCCGTCCCGCTCGCGCTGACCATGAGCATCCCGCCGGTCTGCCCGACGGTGATGTTCTCGTAGTCGAGGTCGACGCCAACGACGGCGTTGGCCCCTAGTTCGGCCGCCTGCTGCCGCATCTCGGCGATCGCGATGTCCTTCGCCTTCCGAAGCTCCTCTTCGTAGGCGGCGGACCGTCCGCCGACGATATCGCGGATGCCGGCGAAGAAATCGCGGAAGATGTTCGCGCCGAGGATCGCCTCGCCCGAGACCAAGCCGAGGGTCTTCTTCACGGGGCGGCCTTCGATGGTGTCGGTGGTGACGACGAGCATATGAGTGTCCTCGAGATGGTTGCGTG
Organism: uncultured Opitutaceae bacterium; assembly: GCA_964601365.1. Lineage (GTDB taxonomy): Bacteria > Verrucomicrobiota > Verrucomicrobiia > Opitutales > Opitutaceae > Didemnitutus. Next base: position 3,504 of record CAZRNE010000065.1, read on the forward strand.
CGACGCGACGGGTGTTGCTGCGGGCGGGTGCGCTGTCCGGAATTTCCTGACAGCAGCGGGTGAAAAAAGTACGCCTGCTGTGATGCTGCGCACACGGATTTCT
>CAZRNE010000066.1:0-3515 GCA_964601365.1 uncultured Opitutaceae bacterium
ACTCACCAGCGTGCTCATCCGCCGGCATCTGGCCCGGGCCGTCCGCAGGCGGCGATGCGGCATTGACCGGCGGCCGGGGCTTTTTGACCAACGGCAAGCGTGCGCTTCGCAAACGCGGCTTGACCCAAAGTTGAAGTTGAACATCAAGTTGAACTCATGCGAACAATCACCGCAGTCGACCTGCGCAACGACTTGGAGGGCATTGTGAAAAGTCTCAAGCGTGGCGAGACGCTTGAGCTTACTTACCGGGGAGAAAAAATCGCCGAAATGCTGCCGGTCAGAAAGAAGCAACCCAATCAAAAAGCCCTGGAAGCATTGCACCGTGCTTGGGAGCTGACCGACCAAATACCCGATTACGACGAGAAAGCCGCCGCCTACATTCAGCAGTTGCGGGAAGATCGCGCCGCTTGGGGTGAACGCACGCCGTCGTGATTCACCTCGATTCGAACTACCTGATCAGCGGTGTCAAACGCACCACGCCGGAGGCGTCCGCCATCCAGCAATGGCTGCTGAATGGAGAGATCATCGCGTGCTCCACCATCACTTGGAGCGAATTTCTCAACGGTCCCGTCACACCCGCCCAGGTGGCCACCGCCCGGGCTTTTCTGACCGGAGGATGCGCGGATTTCGAGGAAGCACACGCTGAGCGCGCAGCCGACCTCTTCAACCGCATCGGCCGCTTGCGCCGGCTGAAGTTTGATTGCCTTATCGCCTCGTCCGCCATCGTGGCCGATGCGGAACTCGCCACCGGTAATGCGACCGATTTCCGCCTTTTCGTCCCCCACGGACTCAAACTCACGCCCTGACCTTTCCTGATGGCCAAGAAGAAATCCAAGAAACCCTCCGACCAGGCCGAATTGCCGCTCGATGCGGCGGAAAGCTCCCAGCAGTCAGCTGCCGGCAATCAGCCGGAATCCAAGCCGGCGAAGCCGGAGCCGGCCGCCGCCCAGCGCCCGCCGCTCACCGCTGACTCCCCGGAGCCCGAGGCTCCGCCCCCGAAGCGCAAGAAAGGCCAGAAGGTCCAGGACGAACCCGCCCCGCTCGCGCAGGCCTACCGCAACTGGTTCCTCGACTACGCCTCCTACGTCATCCTCGACCGCGCCGTCCCGCACCTCGACGACGGCCTGAAGCCCGTGCAGCGCCGCGTCCTCCACACGCTGTGGGACATGGACGACGGCCGCTTCCACAAGGTCGCCAACGTCGTCGGCGCCACCATGAAGCTGCACCCGCACGGCGACGCCTCCATCGGCGCCGCGCTCGTCGGCATCGCCCAGCGCGGCTGGCTCATCGAGCCGCAGGGCAACTTCGGCAACGTCCTCACCGGCGACGACGCGGCCGCCCCCCGCTACATCGAGGCCCGCCTCACGCCCTTCGCCCGCGACGTCCTCTTCAACCCCAAGACCACCACGTGGCAGGCCAGCTACGACGGCCGCACCAAGGAGCCCGTCACGCTCCCGGCCAAGTTCCCCGTCGTCCTCCTCGAGGGCGCCGACGGCATCGCGGTCGGCCTCGCCACCAAGATCCTCCCGCACAACTTCAACGACCTCTGCCGCGCGGCCATCAACCACCTCCAGGGGAAAACCTTCCGCATCCTCCCCGATTTCCCCACCGGCGGCACCGCCGACTTCTCCGAATACAACGACGGCGAGCGCGGCGGCAAGGTGAAGGTCCGCGCCAGGATCGAGGAGCGCTCCAAATACGTCCTCGCCGTCACCGAGCTGCCCTACGGCGTCACCACCGAGTCGCTCATCGAGTCGATCCTCGCCGCCAACGCCAAGGGCAAGATCAAGATCAAGCACGTCGACGACAACACCGCCGACAAGGTCGAGATCCTCATCCACCTTCCGCAGGGCTCCGAGCCGGACAAGGTCATCCAGCAGCTCTACGTCTTCACCGGCTGCCAGGTGCAGATCAACCCCGCCGCCTGCGTCATCGTGCGCGACCCCAAGACCGGGCAGGACAAGCCCGTGTTCATGGGCGTGCGCGACATCCTCAAGGCCAGCGCCGAGGCCACGCGCGAGCTGCTCAAACGCGAACTCGAGATCAAGCTCGGCGAACTCGAGCAGCAGTGGCACTGGGATTCACTCGAACGCATCTTCATCGAGGAGCGCATCTACCGGAACATCGAGAAATCCAAGACCTGGGAGAGCGTGCTGTCCGAGATCCGCACCGGCCTGAAGCCCTTCCTCAAACAGCTCCGCCGCGAGGTGACCGACGACGACATCACCCGCCTCACCGAGATCCGCATCAAGCGCATCTCCGCCTACAACCGCTTCCAAGCCGACGAGGCCATCAAGAAGATCGAGGAGGGCATCAGGGAGACGAAGGCCAACCTCCGGAAGCTCACCGAATACGCCGTCGCGTGGTTCGAGCAGTTGCAGGAGAAATACGGCAAGGGCCTCAAGCGCCGCACCAGCTACGACGAGCTGGAGGAGATCAAGGCCTCGGACGTCGTCACGGCCAACCAGCGCCTCTATGTCAACCGCGAGGACGGCTTCATCGGCCTCAACTGGCGGCAGCACGAGTTCGTGCAGGAGTGCACCATCCTCGACTCCGTGCTCTGCATCATGGGCGACGCCACGCTCAAGGTGTCGAAGGTGGGCGACAAGGTTTTCATGGGGCGCGACATCCGGCACGTCGCCGTCTGGCCCAAGGACGGCGACACCAAGTTCTACACCATGGTGTATCGCGACGGCCCCAACGGAAAAACCTTCGCCAAGAAATTCCAGATCGGCGGCCTCAGCCGCGACAAGCTCTACCCCCTCGCCAAGAGCGAAGGCTCGAAGCTCGTCTGGCTGCACGTCGCCGACAAGGAGAAGGACATGCCGAAGAGCATCCACGTCTCGCTCGACGGCAGATCAGGAGCTAGAATTAGGGAGATAGATTTTGATCTGACACCTATTTCTGTAAGCACCCGCACATCCAAAGGACTGACGGTGACGAAATGGGCGGTCAAAGAAGTGCGGGTTAACGATCTCGAGTTGAAATAAGGCCTTACGGCTTGCCGCGCCGAAGCCTCGCGCGAAGGCGGGTGACCAAATGGGCGGTGAAAGAAGTCCGCGTGAATGATCTCGAATTGAAATAGGGTAGGGCGAGTCGTCCCCGACGAGCCGAGTCTCTCCGTAGGCAGCGCGCTCGCGCGCGCCGCCGCGCAGGAGGGGCTTTCCTGCAGCCATGCCCTGAGCTTGTCGAACGGGACGCCCCGATCTGATTAAACGCAGAGGACGCGGAGACCGCGGAGTGCAGGACGACGGCCAACGGGAATTCGCACGCCTGATCCGGGATTATTCGAAAAGGTAGGGAACCGGGGCATCCAATTCTCGCCGACCGGCGAGAATCGGCCTGCCTGTTTCCGCTGTAGGAGGGGCTTAATGCCCCGATTTTTTCAACACGGAGAACGCGGAGATTACTCAACCACAAGCGCCATTCCCTTCTTCGCCAAAGGCAGCTTGGTCAGCAATCCCGCCACCACATGCTTGTCGAACGGGCGGCAGCTGAACACCTCGTTTTCTTAG
>CAZRNE010000067.1:0-1712 GCA_964601365.1 uncultured Opitutaceae bacterium
TTACCGGCAATGCCAGCTATAAGGAGATTTTTTTCAAGATTATTGATGTACGTCAGCGCGCGATCTCGGTAAAGCTGGACGAAACGGATGCGGCGGTCACGCATTTCCCGGGGGCGGCCGTTCTGGCGAATCTGGCGGACCGTCTGGGGCTGCTGCAGGATCTCGACGACTTTCTGCCTGCCAAGGCGCGCGACCGGGGGTTCGCCAACAGCGCGGCGGTGTTCGATCTCATGTCGATTCCGCTGTCGGGGGCCGAATGCATCGAGGACCTGGATCAACTGCGCCGGGACCCGGGTCTGCAGCGTCTGCTGGGCCGTAACGTGATGGCGGCGTCGACGGCGCACGACTTCCTGCGCCGCATCCGCTACGACGGCCTCGAGGGGCTGGCCCGCGCGCGCCGCCGGATGCTGCGGCGCACGGCCCAATCGGCCGGGGTGACGACGGCCACCCTCGACGTGGATGCCTCCCTGTACACCTCGACAGGCCGCAACGCGCGCATGAGCTACAAGGGCGAACGCGGCTACATGCCCATGCTGGCGTTCTGGGAAGAGTTGGGCATGATCGTGCACGACGACTTCCGCAACGGCAACGCCTCGCCCGGCAGCGAGGCCTTGGCCTTTTTCCAGGAGACGCTGGCGCAGTTGCCGCCCGAAGTAAGAGAGGTGCACCTGCGCTCGGACTCGGCCTGGTATCAGGTCGGCGTGATGGACTACTGCCAGGAAAAGGGCCACCGCTTTTGCATCGGCGCCGACCAGGACGAGGCCGTCAAGCAGGCCACGAGGGAGGTCGAGGCAGGGGACTGGCAGCGCCTTCATCTCATCGCCGACCCGGCCGACCCCGAACCGTACGTGCGCGAGTGGGCCAGCGAGACCGTCCATACGCTCAACGACTCCCCATACGCCTACCGCCTCATCGTGCTGCGCAAGGAACGCCTCCAGGACGATCTCTTCTACGGCCCCTACGCCTATCACGCCCTCATCACCAACATGGACCTGCCGTTGGAAGAGCAGATCGCGTGGTACCGCCGGCGCGGCCAATGCGAGAACCAAATCAAGGCGTTGAAGTGGGATTTTGAAACCCGCGTCTTGCCCTCGGGCGACTTCTTCGTGAATGCCGTATACCTGCGGATCATGACCCTGGCCTACAACCTCTTCGTGGCCCTGAAAACCACCTTGCCCGAACCCTACCGCAACGGCCGGCTCAAGACCCTTCTGTTCCGGCTGCTGGGTATCCCCGCCCTCGTCACGTACCACGCGCGGCGCGTGTGCCTCAAGCTCCCTCGAGGCCATCCCCACTTCGAAGCCTTCCGCGCCGCTCTCGCCTAGCACCGCCCGCCGCCGAGCCCGAACTCGCAAAGCTACCGGTGTGCCCGCGCCGCGGAGAAACGCACGCCAAACGCCGCGGTTCGGGCCCCGACCTTGTCACGGATCGGTCAAACACGCCGGCCCCGCCCCAAAAACGGCGACTCACAACGAAAAAAACGCCCCGAGGTGCCGGCCGAGGCCGATACCTCAAAGTTATCCGGCGATTTGGGTTCACGAGCGCCTGCACATGGTGCCGCGTAGATGGCCGCAAGCGAAGACTTCCTCGAGGTCATGGTAACTTCGTTTCAGCAGAATCCCTGGAGAATTCTCACTTCAGCGACTCCATCGCGTCGTGGAAGGCCTGTTTGTGCGGCGCGCCGGCTTCCGCGTAGTTCTCCACTTTCTCGC
>CAZRNE010000068.1:0-1604 GCA_964601365.1 uncultured Opitutaceae bacterium
TTGGAGTCCACCGTCAGGCGGTCGACCTTCGTCGAGAATAGGTCGCGGATGATGCCGCGGGTGAGCGAGGTCTCGCGATGCAGGAGCTTGGGCGGGTTGCCCACGAACTTCTGCTTCTTGACGATGCGATTCCACTGGCCGATCAGCGTATCGAGCTCACGCTTGAAGGTCTCCTGCGTGACGCCCTCGGAGACCGTGCGCACGATGACGCCGCCGGCATCCTTGGGGAGCACACCCTCCACGAGCTCGCGGAGCTTCTGGCGCTGCGCCCGCTCGCCGATCTTCCGGCTGACGCCCACGCGGCGGGCCGCGAACGGCATGTAGACGAGAAAGCGGCCGGCCAGCGACACCTGCGCGGTGACGCGCGGGCCCTTCGTGGAGATGGGCTCCTTGCTGACCTGGACGATGAGCGACTGGCCGCGCTTCAGGACGTCCTGGATCTGGGGCGGTTCCTTGCGCCGACGGCGGCCCCCGCGGCCACGGCCGCGGCCGCGGCCGCCCTTGGGCTTCTCGCCGTCCTTCGCGTCCTTACCGTCGCCCGCGTCGGCGGCAGTCTCGGCGGCATCGGCGTCGGCCGAGTCCCCCTCGTCATCGTCCGCGTCGTCGTCATCCTCGTCATCATCCCCTTCCTCGTCGTAGGCGAGGTCGGAGTTGTGGAGGAAGGCGCTCTTCTCGGTGCCGATGCCGACAAAGGCCGCCTGCAGTCCGGGCTGGACCGCTTCGACCTTCCCGAGATAGATGTCACCGACCATCCGCTTGTTCTCCGGACGGTCGACCTGCAGTTCAACGAGCTGTTCGTCCTCGAGGATCGCGACGCGAATCTCGCGCTGCGTCGCGGAAATCAGGATCTCGCGCTTCATACGTACCAAGGAGTGGGGACATCCCCGCAGCGCACAGGATCGACCACGGCGTACCCGCCCGGCGCGTCATCGCCGACCGCCCACGAAGGGCGGCCGGCGCGGCCGGGAAAAGTCGGGACGACGTACGACCCAGGTTCATGGCGTGCAGTTGCGAGGGGGTGGGCGGACTCGCCCAGATACAGCGAGGGCCCCGACAAGGGGCCCGTAAGTATCTGTAATGGTGGGGGATGGCGCCCATCGGCGCAACTGTGCGGGGCGGGCTACTCGCGGCCCAGGCCGGCAATAAGGTGGCGGGCGATCACCATACGCTGCACCTCCGACGTCCCTTCACCTATCTCTCCGATCTTGGCGTCGCGCATGAAGCGCTCCACGGGATAGTCCTTGGTGTACCCGTAGCCGCCGTGCAGCTGGATGGCCTTGATGGTGTTCCGCATGGCCAGCTCTGAGCAGAACAGCTTGGCCATCGCGGCTTCCTTGGAGTACGGCTGCCCGTTCTGGCTCAGCCAGGCCGCGTGGTACACGAGATGACGCGCCGCCTCGAGCTCCGTGGCCATGTCCGAGAGCTGGAAGTGCACCCCCTGGAACTCGGCGATGCGCTTACCGAACTGCCGACGCTCACCCGTGTACTTGAGCGCCTCGTCGAACGCGCCCTGGGCAACGCCGAGGGACAGCGCAGCGATGCCGACACGACCGGCGTCGAGGGTCTTCATGAAGTTCACGAACCCCTTCCCTTCCTCGCCCAGC
>CAZRNE010000069.1:0-1559 GCA_964601365.1 uncultured Opitutaceae bacterium
GTGCCCGCGGCGAGATGGAGAACAGGATCAAGGAGTGCCAGCTCGATCTGTTCGCCGACCGCACCTCGGCCCGGTCCATGCGCGCCAACCAGCTCCGCCTGTGGTTCGCCGCGATGGCCTATGTGCTGCTCTGCGCGCTTCGCCGCATCGGCCTCGCGCATACCCGCTTCGCCAGGGCCACCTGCGGCACCATCCGGCTCAAGCTGTTGAAGATCGCCGCCCTGGTGCGCATCAGCGTGCGCCGCATCCGCCTCGCCATGCCGTCGGCCTTCCCCTGCCAGGGCGAGTTCACCGCCGCCCACCAACGACTATCCACCGCCGCAGCGTAAGCGGCTCAATCGAACCATTCCCGTACACAGCACAGGAACAGCACCGAGCCGACCCAACCCGCCCGACGGCGGACGGTCCAGCATGCCCCGGCCTTCCCCCCCGCCATGCCGGCTCGACATCACGGACGCCGAACCGGCGCCCGGCGCAACCGAACTCCATATCTTGAGAAATCCGGGCTAGAGCCTTTTTCGCGAAAGCGGAGTCGCGGGGGATTCCCAAGGGTCGCGACACATGATTCTGTGTTCCGGGGTTGCTCGGGAGGCAGATATGGCATGTGCGCTGAGCGTGGACCTTCGGCAGCGGGTGATCGCGGCGATCGCAGGAGGGCTGTCGACGCGGGCTGCGGCGCGGCGGTTCGCGATCGGGATCTCGACGGCGGGAGCCTGGTACCGGCGGTGGCGGGCGACGGGGGATGCGCGGCCTGGCCGTCAGGGCCAGCCGAGCCGGTCGAAGCTGGATGCGCATGAGGCGTTGATTCTCGAGCTGGTGGCGGCGACGCCGGACATCGCGCTGCACGAGATCGCCGAGCGGTTGGCGGCGGCATGTGGGGTGCGGGCGGCGCCGTCGACGGTCTGGCACTTCTTCGCCAAGCGCGGCATCACGTACAAAAAAAGACGGCGCACGCGGCAGAGCAGCAGCGCCCCGACGTTCTCGCCAAGCGGCGCCGGTGGTTCGACGGGCAGGTCGAGCTCGACCCCGAGCGCCTGATCTTCATCGACGAGACCGGCGCCACCACCAAGATGGCGCGCCTGCGTGGCCGCGCCCTCCGCGGCGAGCGCTGTCGCGCCGGCGTGCCGCATGGCCATTGGAAGACGACCACCTTCACCGCCGGCCTCAGGCTGTCGGGCTTGGCCGCCCCGATGCTGCTCGACGGCGCCATGCACGGCACCGCCTTCCTCGCCTATGTAGAGCAGGTCCTGGTGCCGGAGCTCTCGCCCGACGACATCGTCGTCATGGACAACCTGCCCGCTCACAAGGTCGCCGGCGTCCGTCAGGCGATCGAGACGGCCGGCGCGACCCTGCTCTACCTGCCGCCCTACAGCCCCGATTTCAACCCGATCGAGATGGCCTTCTCCAAGCTCAAGGCCCTGCTCCGGAAAGCCGCCGCGCGAACCGTCCCCGATCTCTGGGCCGCCATCGCAGACGCCATCGGCGCATTCACGCCTGCCGAGTGCCGCAACTACTTCGCAGCTACAGGATACGACCTCGATTAAGTCGAATCTGCTCTA
>CAZRNE010000070.1:0-1518 GCA_964601365.1 uncultured Opitutaceae bacterium
CGCTGGAGGAGGGGTGTGCCTGCTCCACCTGCCGGCGCTTCTCGCGGGCCTACGTGCGCCACCTCGTGACCGCGGACGAGGTGCTGGGCCTCCGCCTGCTGAGCCTGCACAATGTACATTTCCTCATCGCGCTGATGCGCCGCGCCCGCGAGGCGATCCGCGCCGGGACCTTCCACGCGTGGAGCCGCGACTGGCTCCATCGCTTCCACGCCGGGAACGCCGAGAAGCGCGGCGCGCCCGCCCCCCCGTGACCTTCCGATGAGCCCGCTCCTCCTCCTGTTCGCCCAGACCGCCACCACCGCCGCCCCCGCCGCCGGCGGGGCGCCGCGCGGCAGCCTGAGCGTCTTCTTCATCCAGATCGGCGCGATCTTCGCGATCTTCTACTTCCTCATGATCCGCCCGCAGCAGAAGCAGCGGAAGGCGCATGAGGCCGCGATCCTCGCGATGAAGAAGGGCGACCAGATCGTCACGGCGGGCGGGCTCGTCGGCGAGGTCGTGCACATCGCCGCGCCGGGCGAGAAGGGGCCGTCGCTGACGGACCACATCACGATCAAGTGCGGCGAGTCGCGCCTGGTGGTCGTGCGCAGCCGCATCGCCTCGGTGGGCGGCAGCGAAGCGGTGGCCTAAGCACGATGGCCGTCCTCCCGATCACCGTCCTCGGCAGCCCCGTCCTGCGTCAGGTCACCACGCCGGTGGCCGAGGTGACGGACGAGCTGCGGCAGCTGGCGGCCGACATGTTCGACACGATGCGCGCGGCCGAAGGCGTGGGCCTCGCCGCGCCTCAGGTCGGACGCACGGAACGCATGTGCGTGGTCGAGGTCGGTGACGTGGCGGCGGTGCTGATCAACCCCGAGATCATCGCCCGCGAAGGCAAGATCAAGTGGGAAGAAGGTTGCCTCTCCATTCCCGAGGTCTTCGGCTGGGTGGAGCGCAGCGCGGTCGTGAAGGTCCGTGCGATCGGGCTTGACGGGCAGCCTTTCGAACTTGAGGGCCGCGAGCTGCTCGCGGTGTGCATCCAGCATGAGCTCGACCATCTCGACGGGAAGCTGTTCATCGACCACCTGAGCTTCCTGAACCGCCGCAAGGCGATGAACGCCTGGGACGACGAGAAGGACAAGTACCCCGGGCTGCTGCGCATCCTGAAGCCGGGTGACACCGACGAACCCAAGGGCCGCGCAGCGGCAAGCGACGCACCTGCGGCGCATCACGACGCGCTCTAGGCGCGCGAGCATAGATTGAAGGCGATGCGTCTCGCCTTCTTCGGCACCCCAGACTTCGCCGTTCCCACGCTTCGCGCCTTGATCGGCGAGGGGCACGACGTCGTGTGCGTGGTAACTCAGCCGGACCGTCCGCAGGGCCGGTCGCGTTCGACGCTGGTGCCGCCGCCGGTGAAGGCCGTCGCGCTCGAAGAGAGCATTCCGGTCCTGCAGCCTGACCGCCCGCGCGGCGAAGAGTTCCTTGCCCAACTGCGCGCGTTCGAGCCGGACCTGAGTGTCGTCGTGGCCTACGGCCACATCC